>DATEFX010000039.1:0-125782 GCA_035280405.1 Candidatus Acidiferrales bacterium
TCCTTGCGCCAGCGATAATAGGTCTGGGTGGTGATCTGAGCTTCCTTGCAGGCTTGCGGGGTGGTCTTTCCGTTGGCGACAGCCACTTCAATTTGCCGCAGCAGCGTCACGATCTGCTCCGGCTTGTACCTCATCATGGGCATGACCGGTTTTCCTCCAAGTGAATTCTCTCTCACTTCACCTGGTACAAAAATCCCCTGTCACGTCAGGCAACTTATTGCACAGTTTCGGAATGCATTTTCCCAAAAGGGCATCCTTGCGACGCTAGCTGACAAGGCTAGCCTTTTGTTTTCAAACAAGTCGGATTTGGCATACGTTTTGCTCCATAACGGGGAGCCGAACCACGAAAAACGCTGGAATAGTGCTGATTATGGCTGCATTGTTCTTCGCCTTGGTGGCTCCAGCACATGCGGACACCATTTACTGAGGTCATGTTCGAAACTAGGTTCTAGGGGTTTTGGTACCGGTTCCGCTCCGCAGAGGAGGGCTTTGCGATGCGAAATTTACCGGATCTGCCGAAATTCATTGCGCCGCCGTGGGCGAAGCGTGCGGCACTGGCCGTCCTTGTGGTGCTTGTGGCTGCGGGCGTGGCGTCCGCGGATACAGTCTATTCGTATACTGGCAGCGCTTTCAACGACGGTCATTGCTTGTTTGGCGTCCAATGTTCACTCACCCCTGTGGGGGCCGGGCCTATCACTCTTAGTTTCACAGAAACCAATCCTCTCCCAGCAAATTTGACCGGTCCGATCTATGGGATCATGGCCGACCTGACGCTCGTTGGTGCCACGCCAACGAGTTTTTCAATTTCAGATGGACTTAATGCAGCTAGCGGCCTCACATTCAGCAATTTCTTTGTGGAAACGGATGCGTCCGGCAATATCATTGCGTGGAATATTGGATTTACTATTGCCGACGTTTTGCAAATGTTCACCATTAATTCTACCGGCGCTACCCCTGGTAATCCCGTCACAGTATCGGATGCCTCGGCAACTTTTTGTTGCGACTTCCAAGGCGAGACCGTTCGCTTTGTGAACAACTCGCCGGGCACCTGGACCGTGCAAGGGCCAGTAGCGACCCCCGAACCGGCGAGCTTCCTGTTGGTTGCGACAGGCTTGGCGCTGTTTGGCGCCCGGTGGCGTAAAGACACTCGCTGATCGGGACGGGGAGGCTCCAACAATTCATGTTTGCGGTGTTGTCGTATAGCCCTGCCTAACCCCTTGAATCGGCCAAGGGCTTGCTGCCCTCTATGGAACGGCGGGACGAGCTCCTGCTGGAGCCGCTAAAACAAGTCTTCTCTGTAAGTCTACGGAAGTCAGCATGAATGAATCACGCCAGAAACGCCCGCGGCTTCGTTTGGACCGGGAGGTTTAGAGGGAACTACACAGAGAAGTCTTGCGGAGAGAGGAGTGAAGGTGCCAGCGGTTCGGTGGCTCGACCAACTTTGAGGCGCATCACATCCAATCGAGAAGCAGGCTCGGTGACAACGGTCTAATGAACCTGATCACTCCTTGTCCAAATCGCCACTGGGCGATGCACATGCTACGCGGCCGCTCAGTCGAGCAGGTTAGTTGAAGATGGAGCTGATTGTTCGGAGCTTCCTAGCGCGCTGAGGCGAACTCTTAGCCTCCCTCTGCGAAAAAGAAATGAATGATTGACGGTGGCCTCCGGAGCAGCCTCTTGACCTGGCCATCGAACTTAATTGAACGCGAAGATGCCAGCTGGCTACACAAGCGACTACGAGTTCCCCCTAGTGACGAACAGATGATCGAGCGGCGTCGTGACTATCTGACGAAGGTTGCATGGACTCCCATTTCGTTTCCGAGGCTTTCAGGCGCGGATGCGAGACGAGCAAATGCCAGAGGAGAGCCTGAAATGATTCCGTATGTGGCGTGATGGTGGCCGGGTTCACGACCGGGACGACGACGCAGGCGTCCGCGACGCGCGCGGTATAGCCGCCGTCGCGCCCCACGACGCCGCAGATCTTCGCCCCAACTGTTTGTGCAAATTCCAGGGCCCGAACGAGGTTCGAACTGACGTTTCGCGCGGCATCGCCGCCACCCACAGAGAAAACGAAGACGGAGTCGTTGCCGCAGAGCCTGCTGCCGCGTAACCAGTTCGCGTAGGCCGTGTCCCATCCTTCATCGTTCACGCGGGCGGTGAGCTCGCTGACGTTGTCCGAGGGCGCGTAAGCCTCGAATTGCGCGATCTTGCGGAAGTCGCAGACGGCGTGTGACGCGTGCCCCGCGCCTCCGCCGACACCAATGAAGAACAAGCGTCCGCCCTGCTCTCTCACTTTGGCGAGCAGCTCAGCGATCTGCTCGATAGCTTTCGCGTCTATCGTCTTGAGAATTTCGATGGATTCGCGAAGATGACGAGTCGCGTAGCTTGCCGATTCGATGTCCCATGCACAAGCGCGTTCAGAGGACTGAGCCGTAAGGCACGCGGTTTGCTTCTGTTCCGACTTCAGAATCAAGTCGACTGCTTCGGGTAGATTCGCGGCGACCCAGTCGGGCCACGCATCCTGCTGGCTGAGTTGCGAGCAGACATAGCATTTCCGCGGGCTGATGAAAACGGTCTTCGTGCCTGCGCGTTGGCCGGCAAGGATATCGACAATTCCGTCGCCGATTGTGTACGAACTCCCCAGGTCGATATTCAAATCGGTTGCGGCCTTTTCAAAAAGGCCAACATTCGGTTTGCGGCACCGGCAATGCTGGCGAAATTCTTCGATGGTGCCTCCGGGGTGATGGGGGCAACAATACACTGCATCGAGCTTGCCGCCGGCTTGCGCGATAAGTTTTCTCATCTTATCCGTAATGGCATCGAGCATTGCTGGAGTGAATCGCCCCTTCGCGATGCCTGCCTGATTCGTCACCACTACGACAGTCAGGCCTGTTTTATTCAATTTTGCAATTGCTTCGGGCACGTCGGGGAGCAAACTGAACTGCGCAGGATTCGCGGGCGAATCGATAGTGCCGAATTCACTGTCGAGGACGTACGCGTTGATTACACCATCGCGGTCAAGAAACACTGCCGGGCGCGCCATGCAATTTCTCCTACGATCTGCTGTGCTAGCTCAGAGGAAAATTCTCAAACGCGTGGACTCGTGAAAACGCAATGGCAATTCGGAAGAATCAACGGGCGGAGCGGGCCAGCGCGGGCTGCGGCGCGGCATGAAGAGTCGCTTCAAGCATACGCTGATTGTGCGCCAGGCGTTGATCGTGCGAGACAATGTCGAAGACCACCTTGCTGCCTTCGAATTCGAAGCGGAAATTCAACTCGCGCAGGCCAGCGCCACGCATGGCTTTTCGCAAGCGGCATTTGTCCTCCTCGCAATAAAGCATCAAGAACCCACCTCCGCCCGCGCCGGAAATCTTCCCTCCAATCGCTCCATTTCGCCGCGCCAGTTCATACCAGGCGTCAATCTGCGGATTGCTGATGCCATGCGAAAGCCGCTTCTTGGCCTGCCAGTGTTCATCCATCAATTCGCCGAAGCGGCGCAAGTTGCCCTTCACAATCTCATCGCGAATCTCCAACCCGATGTCCTTGATTTCAGTGAGATTGGCGACGACCGCGGCGTCTTTCCTTTTGGCCGCTCCATCCTGACGAGCGAGGATCTCCGTGGCATCGCGCGTTCCATGCGTGTAAAAAAGCAGCAGATTGTTCTCGAGTGCCTCGACGAGTTCGCTGCTCGCCGGCAAACGCTCGACAAATACGGATCCGTCGTAGTCTATGGTCAACGAAGTCAGTCCGCCAAACGCGGCCATGTATTGATCCTGCTTGCCGATCGGCTTTTTCAGCCGGTTGAGTTCAATTTCGCAGGCCTCTTCCGCCAGCTCCTGCGGCGGCACGGGCTTCTGCATCAGCGCACGCAGCGCGTTCAGCAGGCCCACCAGATAGCAGCTCGAGGAACCTAGCCCCGTTCCCGCGGGGATGTCCGCCACGGAAACGATTTCCACCCCTTTCGACAGGCCAAACGATTTCATCGCTTCGCGCGCCAGCGTGTGTTCCACCTCTTCCACATGGTCCACCAATTCCGAATTCGTATAGCGCACGCGAATTTTGTCGTCGATCACCGGCGTGTTCACGTTGATGAACATATATTTGTCAATCCCAACAGCTAGAATGAATCCGCCATGTTCGTGATAGAAAGAAGGCAGATCCGTGCCGCCGCCGCCGAGAGTCAGGCGAAATGGCGTTCGAGTAATGATCATGGCATCTCCATTTCTTTCAGGACTTAGAGCTTAAGCGGATCGACTTCCAAGAAGACGCAAGAACAGCTCGCCTCATCGTTGTGCAGCCACAAATGTTTCCGTATGCCCTGCTTTTTCTTTCAGGTACGAAATGGTTCTTCGCAAGCCCTCTCGTACATCAATCTTCGGAGACCATCCGAGGCTCTTCGCCCTGCGGATATCGGCAAGAGTGATTTGGGCCTCGCCGGGAAGATCCGGCTTGTATACAGGCCTCAGGCGAGTTTTCATCTGCTCTTCCACCAGTTGAAATACTTCATTGACGGAGAGGTTCGTTCCGGTTCCTGCGTTCACGACTTTGCCTTTTGACGCGAGATTTTCCAGAACTGCCATGTGCAGATCGTTGACGTCGTCTACATAGATGAAGTCACGGCGCTTTTCGCCTGTGCCGTAAATAACCGGACGTTCGCCACCGAGCATGCGCAGAATAAATGAGCTCATCACCGGGGGAATCACGCGGCGCCAGTCCTGCGCCGGTCCATAGACGTTGAAGTAGCGCATCACAGTGATGTTCATGTCGTAGAGGCGCGAATAGCTTTCGCAGAAAGCCCAGCCTCCATGCTTGCTCGCCGCGTAGACGCCAATCGGTAGTACGCGATCTTCTTTCGTGGGAAATTCCGTGATGCCTTCGTATTCCGCGGAGGTGTCGGCGTAAACGAATTTCGGCACGCTTGCCTGGCGAGCCGCTTCGAGCATATGCAGCGTGCCGAGGGTATTCACACTCGCAGCTTCGATCGGATGCTGCAAGCAGTCCGTGAGGGAAGCCTTTGCGGCCAAATGAAATATGGCGTCCAAGCCCTTGGCCCACGCGTGAACTTTTGCGTCACGGATGTCCAATTTGTGAAATTCGACACGCTTGTCCACATTCTCCAGCGTCCCGGCGGAGAGGTCGTCAATTCCGATTACGTTGTAGCCGCGATCGAGAAGATGTTTAGCAAGATTGCTTCCCACGAATCCTGCGACACCGGTGACCATCACTTTTTTCGGCATATTGAGTCCTCGTCTCCTATGGAATTATCCCTTGAAGCGTAGCGGCAAGTAGCCCTGCGAAGCGGTTAATAGGCACCGTCGGCGCGAATCACTTTCCAAAATGTCTTTGCGATGATCCAGAGATCCAGCCAGATGGACCAATGATCGATGTAGAACATATCCATCTGAACCCTCTCTTCGTGCGTGGTGAGCTGGCGCCCCATGACCTGCCAGAATCCGGTCAGGCCCGGCTGGACGGATAGGAGCTTGGGAAGGGCCGGGCCATACTTCTCCTTCTGCATTTGCATGATCGTTCGCGGGCCAACCAGGCTGATTCGGCCGCGGAGGATACTGAAAAATGAAGGAAGCTCGTCCACGCTGTACTTGCGAAGAAACCGGCCGATGCGCGTCACGCGGGGATCTTGTTTCACCTTGCAACTCTCTGCAAATTGCTTGCGGAAGTCGGAATCGCTCTCGAGGATTTCATCTGCGTCGACGCGCATGGTGCGAAATTTCAGGTAGTGGCGATTCTCCCCATCCGGGCCAACATATGCGCTACGATAAAAGATGGGACCACGACTTTCACACTTGATGAGCAACGCGACGATCGGCAACAAAAGCGCGGTTAACAAGCTGCCCACGACTCCAGCGGCGAAGTCCAGCACTCGTTTCGCAGCGACCTGAACCTGCTTCGACCAGCGGGGGGCGGCGAAGAACCGGAAGAAGCCGGAAAATTCGTCGAGTTCGTAATTGAAGGCGCGCGAAGCAAAAAGGCCGGAGTAAACCTGCACATCGATCCTGTCCGCCAAGCAGCGAGTCAGAAGATCCGAACGCAATCCGCGCGTTTCCGCACCATCGAACGCGACGATCACCTGTTCGGCGCCGCAACTCTGTACGACCTCTTGCCAATGGTCAAGAGATCCCAATACCGGAAGGCCACGGCTTTCCGCAAACTGCGCGAAATTGTTTTCAGCGGGCACAATTCCAAGCAGTTCATAGCCGCGATAGCGCTGAATCGAGAGGAGCGTTTGCAGCTGGAAGAGTTTCTCTGATGAGCCCACCAGAAGCGTCCTTCGCCGCGCAATCTCACGCGTCCACAGCCAGCTATGCGCCATTCTCCGACAATGTCGCACGGCCAGCAGTGCCACTAGGGCCAGTACGTACCAGCTCACCATCAGATAGCGCGAGATGCCGGACCTAAAGAGGACAAAATTGGCACAGACTAGAAGCAGGAACGCCAGAGAGACTCCTTTGACTGTCAGCTCAAGTTCTCTTTCCGGACGGCGCAGCTCCGAACGTTGGTCTCTGTCGAATAGGAAGAGAAACGAGAGCAAGAAAGGCAAGTAAAACAGCACGTAGTACCGCGGACTCAAATTTGCAGTGGGGATTTGAATAGACACCACTACTATCCAAATCGCTGCCTTGTACGCCGCCAAGAGTGCCAATGCGTCCGCACAAAGCGAAATGGAACGCATAAGGGCGCCTTTTTTCAACAGCCTTGAAAGCCACTCCGCTCGTGCCGCATATTTCGCTTGGGCGGTAATTTGTTTGAGAGTGTCTTGCGAGCTTTGAATTTCTGCGAACTTAGTTGCCATCAGTTAACCTTCCCATAAAATATCGATTGAACTGCGCTCGAAGAGATTCTTCCGGCGTTCCATTTTTGCCGAACTATCGTCCGGACACTGAGGCGAGAGATCGAGAGTGGCTTTGCTTCTCTTCCGTATAACCCCAGCGAAGAGACAAGTGTGAACTCAAGAGAGCGTCGAGACGCTGAACCTCGGGTATGAAAATCTGGCGGAGGTAGCTTCGGATTGCAGGGGACACTTGCGGTTTTTCATTCGGAGCGTATGGGTGATAGAGAATTTTGGCGAGCAGGGGAGACTCCTTTATTTTCCCGACTACGCCCGGGAAGCCCCATTGCCGCAACCTCCAACTCAAGTCTCTGGCGAACTTCGTGGCGCGCGGGAGCCGCGATTTGGCGGCTGGAAGAACTCTTTGTTTCAGTTCGCTAGACAGAGACATGGGTCGGATACCCAAGAATTCGCAGACGCGGCCGAAAAAACGCTGTGGATCTGTTACAAGATCGTCAAAGACCCCGACATAGATTTGATCTCGCCGAAAATGTTCCAGGTAATAGCCCATGTACTTCGCATAGAGACCGCGGTCAACCAGCTCTTCAACTTCACCTAGCGCGGTCTCGAAGTCGCAGGCGACCTCGCCCACTTTCACCATGTAGAGATAGGCGGAGAAGGCGCGCTCGACTGGCTCGCGCAAACAAATCATCAATTTCACTGTAGGCAGATCGTGTGCGATGCGCCGGCATGCGAGCGGAGAAGCAAGATAGTCGTGGCAAATTTCCGCGACGATGCGATGTTGGTCCCCAGCACCTCTGAAATAATTGCGGTACCACGGCCAACCCTTGTCGTAGAAGCGGTCGAAAAAGAAGAGTTCCTTAACCGAAGGCAAAAATACCTGGGGGTGCTGCTTCAGCGCCTCGTACAACCACGTGGAGCCGGATTTGTCCGGACCAATGAAGAGGAAATTAGGCGACGGAGCTGGCATAAACTCGTCCGGTGGTTGGGAACTGTTAATTCGGCGGGACAGTGTGATGCGCGGAGCCGATATCATATTGAATTGCGATCGCGAGGTGACGCTGTTTCCGCGGAAAAGGATGTGTCATTCACATCCAACAGGATTTTGTCCTTGTCGCGCCCGAGATAGGGGCCCGATTTCACTTCAATCAACCGCGTAGGCTCCAGAAACCGGAAGGCATGGCCGCCGCGGATTTGAAAAAGGATGCAACCCTGGCTCAAGGTCTCGGTTTGGAAGAACCGGCCATCCTCGGTAAAGAAATCCGTCTCCATTTGTCCGCTTGCGACCAAGAGGAACTCCTGAGTTGGCTGGGTCCGAGGATTGGTTTGCGGCAGATGAGCGTGTGCTGCGATGGCGTGTCCCGGCGGAAACATCAGGAGACCGATCTGCAGGGACCATTCTGATTCAGAGAAGAATTGCGCGCCAGGTCGGAAATCGTCGGGAAAAAAGATGAATGCGTAGAGATCTGTCGCCAGAGCAACTCGTTTCATGACCGGTTCGGACTCTTGCGCGAAGAAAGCGCAACGTAAAGCTGTTCGTACTTCAAGGCAGCAGTATCCCAATCGTAATTGGCGGCGAAATCGCGCGAGGCATCTGCCCTGGCTTTCAGTGAAGCCGGGGAACTCAACAGGCCTTCAGCCTTTAGGGCAATTTGTTCAGCGCCCATTTCCACCAGGTGGCCATTTCTTTTTTCACAGATCAGGCGGGGATCTATTCCGTCTTTAGAGCGAACGGCGATGACGGGAAGGCCACAGGCGTTGGCTTCAAACAACGTAATACTTCCCCCTCCCTCTTGCGTCGAAGGGTTCACAAAAACCTTCGAGGCTTTCATCCAGCCGATCACCTCGTCAAAATTATCGAGGGCGCCCGTGAAAGTGATATTGCCGATGACACGCAGTCGCGCAGCCAAATCTCTCAAGCCAGCCGATTCCGGGCCGTCGCCGATAATTACCGCGGAGATCGAAGGATTGGAACGCTTCAGGATGGCCACGGCCTCAATCAAGAGATGAACATTCTTGTGGTTCTTTAAACGGCCACAGTACGCCAGGTCGGTGTTCGTAAGACCGGGGGGAACAGACTGAATGCGACGGAAGTCAACCCCGTTTGGGATGATGGTCATACGTCCATGGCTGACTCCTAGGCTCAGCAGGTCAGTTTGCGTCTTTTCGGAAATGGCAACGATCTGGTCGGGGAAGCGGCTGAATGCTTTCTCCGCCAGCTTCCCGATGACGCCCGATTTGCCCAAATATTCCAGCCAGTGATCTTTCCAAACTTCATACCAGGTAACGATGAAGGGAGTATGACGCAAGACGGAATATGCTTTTGCGGGGACGAAATGGAAATAGGGCCACTGACCGCAATCAATGACATCGTAGCGTCCATGAGCAAGCATCTGCCACGCTGAGGCGCCGAATCCGAGGGCCTGTGCAATCGAGCGGCGGCCGCTGCGATGATAGGAATTCATGCGCGGGCTGATGGCGCGGTAGCACAGGCCGTTGCTTTGCAACCGTGTGGGGCCCTCCCAGCACTTCATGCTCAAGAGGGAGACTTCATGGCCACGCTGGCTAAGCCGTTTCGCGACTTCATAAATTCGGCGCTCGCCGCCACCCTTGGTGAACGGATAGGCAGAATCGTAAATATAGGCAATTTTCATTTGCAGGTTCGGAATTTGTTCATTGTTCTGGTGAAGCCAATCGCTAGCGGTTTGCGCTCGAAACCTTTCGCTTCGCCTGGGCCGGCAGCTGAAAGGAACTGTGTTTGACTTCATTAAGCACTTCTCTCAGTTGACGTGAAACATAGATGATCTCTTCCTCATTCAAATTCGATGAGCTGGGAAGATAAAACCCAGAATCCGCGATGCGATTTGCGACGGGACAAAGCTCGGGACGGGTCATTCCCTTTTGGATGAAGACTTCCTGCAAGTTGTACGGAATGAATGCGGGTCGGATTTCAATTCCGCGTTGCGACAGCCGTTGCATCACAGCGTCCCGGTCAGCACGACTGAGCTTTCGTAGAACGACGTGGTACATCCAGTAGACATTTCTGGCATAGGGTTTCTCAGCCGGAAGCTGAACCTCGGGCAGGTCAGAGAGTTGTTCGGTGTAGAGGCGAGCCACGCGGCGCTTATTTTCAATCACGGCGTCGATTCGCTCGAGTTGCGCGCAGCCCAGCGCTGCCTGGAGATTGGTCATTCGATAATTGAAGCCAATAGCTGCGTGCATAAATTTATTTTCACGGCCAAACGCAAGACTGCGCAGCGAGCGTGCTCTCTCGGCAAGCGCAAGGTCATTTGTGGTGATCATTCCCCCTTCACCTGTTGTAATGATTTTGTTGGCATAGAAGCTGAAGCAGCCGATATTGCCGAACGACCCTACTTTTCGCCCCTTGTAGAGAGCTCCGTGAGCTTCTGCGACGTCCTCGATGACGTTAAGACGATGGCGACGCGCGAAGTCGAGGATCGGATCCATGTCGGCCGGATGACCGTAAAGATGAACAACCAGGATCGCCTTTGTTCGCGAAGTGACTAGGCTCTCCAGAAGAGCCGGATTGAGATTCCAGGTGTCTTCTTCCACATCCACGGGAACAGGAGTTGCGCCCTGATATAGCACAGCGAAAAAGGTCGCCATGTTGGTGAGCGTCGAGACCAGCACCTCGTCTCCAGGGCCAATGCCCAGAGACGCGAGCGCGAGATGCAACGCAGTCGTCCCACTGGACGTAGCGACTCCGTGCGAGCAGTTGCAGTAGTCAGCAAATTCGCGTTCAAAACGGTCGAGGAATTTTCCGTAAGTCCCTGAAATTTCTGAGTTCGTGAGGGCTTCCGTGACATATCGAATCTCCTGGGCGCCGAGGAGGGGCGCATGGACAGGAAGAAATGGTCGCCTAGGATTCACGGTCTGGTCTTCAACAGAGGTCATCGACTCAATTCACAAGCATAGATTCCGAAAGACAAAGTCATGCACGGTTGGGTGATTCTTGTTCAAGTGAAACGCTCTCCTTCACCGCGCGGAGCCGGTAATACACCTCATTTGCTCTTAGCAGAAATGCCATGAAATGCTCATAGATGCGGGGGAAACGATTCACAACAGCTTCTATTCCAAGAACCTTGAGAGGATTTGCCTTGCGCCTGTCTGGCGCGAACACAGCCGCCTGCAGAAATGAGATCCGGACTTCGAGTAACTCGAATTCCGGGCGACTGTACCGGTAATTCGACAGCCTCCGATTCGCGCAGAAAAAATCCATGCTGCGAGAACTGAAGAACCAACGGCTGGTGATGTCTGTGAACGCATTGTCGGAGCTGAAATGCGGCGTGACGATCTCCAGGATCCCGCCCGGCCGTAAAATTCTGTGGAGCTCTTCCATCGTCCCGACGATGTTTTTCAAATGAGCCAGGGAATGACGGCAAACCGCTCTGCTGAATGCGTCGGTGGCGAAGGGCCAAGGAACAATGTCCAGGTCGTAAACGACATCCACGCCGGGCGCTGGCGTATGATCAATTCCGATCGCGCCGCGAATCTTGTAAGGGCCACAGCCGACGTCGAGGATTCGGTCGTTGGCCGCAGACTGAGCTCTTGACCCGGCTGCTTCCTTGCAAATTGATTGTGCTGACGCGGCGGCCATGATGGCTAGTGTTGCAGCAAGCCTCTTATCCGACCCAATCCCGCGGCGACGACCTGGCGATCATCGGCTTCCAGGCAAAATCCGAAATAAAACGCTCCATAACTACAAACTGTTACAAGCAGCAGGATCTGCCAAGGAAGGGCAGTTCGCAAAGAGAGAGTCATGGCGGAAGTGATCACAGCTCCCAGAAGGATGCGCTGCGCGCCAGGGCTCCAGGGCGAAAGTCCAAACAGGATTCGCACTTCGACGTATTCAACCAGCGCCCAAACCGAAATACTCCCCGCCGTGGCCAGTGCGGCACCCAATGCACCGTAGCGCGGAATGGCAAGATAGTTCGTCACGACGGTCAGCACGGCCACGCCCATCGTGTTTGCCATGTCCAGGTTTTGCCGTCCGGTCATTTGCAGCAGCGCGCTGCCCGGACCCTTGCCGTAATAGACGAGCCATCCAAGACTCATCGCCACAAGGATAGGCCCCGCCGCAGCGAAGTTCCTTCCAAACATGTGAATCACTTCCTTGTGGAACAAGGCAAGGAGCAGAAAAATCGGCGTTACCACGGCCAGCGTCCAGCGCGTTGAGTTCTGGTACAAGCGGCGGAGGCCATCGCTTTGCCTTGTCTCGTGGAGCTCGACCATCATGGGCATGGCCGGCTGAAGAAACGTGGAAGTCATGAAACCGAAACCCAGCGCGAAGCTGGCGCCGGCGCTGAAAACGCCGACTTGCGAGGCGCTGCTCAGATGGCCGAGGAGAATTTGCGGGGCGCGCAGAATCACTTGGTAAGTCAACCCAGCGATCATCAGCGTCAGGGAATAACGCATGAGCGCTGAATGGCCGGTTCCGGCAATGGATCTGCGATTCTCCTTCGCAGGCAGATTTTTCGCGAGGTAGTAACCCGCCAGCACTGCGGTGCCAACGCAACAGAGCACATACGCTCCGACTGCGCCGCCCAGGCCAAAGCCCATAGTGATAGCGATCGCAACCAATGCAATATTGAAGGCCGGCCTAGCAAGCAGTTGCAGGACGCTCATGCGATAGATATCGTGCAAGGATTGCAGGAACGTCCCCGCGATTCGAACGAGTGTTAAGAACGGAAGCGTTAAGGCGAAGGCCGCGAGCACAATCGCAAACGAGGGCGTGAAGAAGCGAACGGCGATCTGCCGGGAACGGATTGCGAGCAAAGTTGCAGTCAATGCGCTGGCAACTCCCGCCAGCACCAGAGCTCGCCACAATGTGGCCCGCATCTTGTCCGATTCTTCCCGGGTGCGATGTATAGCGCAAAAACGCAACACGCCCTGATCCAAGCCCAGCACCGCCACCCAAGAAAGGAGCGATACGATGCTGTAGCCGAGAGAGTAGAGCCCATAACTGGAGGGTCCGAGCCAGCGGCCCAGTACAATTTGCAATGTGACGGTCAGGCCTTTACCGACGACCAACGCTAAAACGTATACCAAGGCACCACGCGCGAGACGCTGCGTGATTGAAGCGTGCTTGAGTTCTGCCAGAGGATGAGCTTGAACTGCGCTCCGATCGTCTGCTTGTTCTATGTGTAGTCCGGCACTCACGATTGTCAATTCTGGCTCTAGTCGAGTGGCAAGTTGCAATTCATGCAGCACGCGTTGGGCTTATCTCAGAGGGAGAATCAAATCGTGCGGGCTCGACGCCGCGGGGGGTCCAGACTAGCCGAGGGATTCAAGGTTTGAATCCGTAACGAAACTTCCCTGGTGGCAGAGTTCAGGCATAGACACCCCATAATCCAACACCTCTAGCCTGTAGTTAGATGGGCAACCGGGGTTGGCACCGGAAATCCTGTGCATGCGATTGCCTTCATCGACCCCCGAGCTTGACACCTACAGTCAAAAGCAACCACGTTTCGTAACAGGCCCACCAATGCGAACACAAACAACGGAGTTGTAGCCATCATCATGGTGGTTCCAGTTAAGCTAGAAAACATCGTGACCAGGATGGACACCTGCACGCTTTCACATAAAGCTGCGCCGTTGGTGCCGTCTTTTAGCTTGTGTCGCAAGCGGCATGCCCAGCGGTATGTGGACACCCATACGCCGAGCATCAGGAAAAGCCCGACCAGTCCCCCTTCCGCAAGAAACTGCAGGTACGAATCATGAACCTCCATTATTTGATTGATATCAGTGGACGATTCACCGCTTGTCGCAATGTAGATCAGGTGTCTGACCCCGACGAACGTTTTCCCGGAGTCGCTGTATCGGGCGAAACCAATTCCGATCAGCGGGCTGTCGGAAAAATCCTCTAGCGCCTTCTGATAGAGCCTAAACCTGCCCGCCACATTGTCCTTGCCCTCGAAATTTACGATTGTCGCGGCGCGATTGAAGACGCTCGGTTGAGACAGAAAGAATAGAAATGACGGGACCATGACTAGCGCCCCTATCTTGAGTAGAGGCCTGAAATATTTCCTCTTAGATGCGAATTGAATCAGAAAAGCGGCCGTGAATGCTACGTACGCAGTTCGGGCCCCGGAAAGAATCGTGGCAGCCAGCAAACTGACCAAAACCAAACCATTCATGGACGCTATTTTGGGATTCTTGGTGCGCAGCATGAAACAAATCGCAACGAGCGCAGCCATGGCGTACTGGTTTCCTGCTGTCATATGAGTTCTGTAGAGTCCAAGAAGCATGATCGGCATCTCATGGCCAGCTTCAAACGACAGCAGTCCGCTCAGAATAGAGGTCCTCAAGGATAGGAGGTGACCGCTTGCCAGCAACAAGAGCGCCGCACCCAAGACTGCGATGCCTGCCAGAATACCCAAGCAGATCCACACGAGGCGATAAACAACTCGGGAGCTAAGTCCAACGTCTCCAAGCAACAGAAGGGGGAGGTAGGCTACAAAGATAGCTCCATTGAACCTCAAGAAATCGTACGAGACTAGATATGATAACGGAGCTGTTGTCAGAACATAACTGAAGATCCAAAATGCGTATGCCGCGAGCAGAAAACGAATGGCTGTCCTAGGCCCGAGACGCCGATCCGGTGTCGCTGTCTTGCTCCAGAACATCCAGAGCGGGAAGAGGCTCAGGATGGCGATAACATTGAATGCGGGAAACACATTTGTAGTTAAGCTCAATACTAGCAGCGCAACTATAATCGAGGCCATACGTGCGGAGACAGAATTGCGCGTCCCGGTAGCCCTTCCCATTCAGGAAAGCGTGTCATCCCGACGCCTGCCGGGAATACTGCCGTTCGAACTGGCCGCTCAGCTTGTCCTGTAGCAGGCGTATATCCGCGTCGACCATGAGCTTCACCAGGTGCGCAAATCGCGTTTTCGGGCTCCAGCCCAGTCTTGCGCGGGCCTTGGAAGCATCTCCCTCCAGAAAATCCACTTCGGTGGGACGGAAGTAGCTGGGGTCGATCTCGACATATTTTCGCCAGTCGAGACCCGCATAGCTAAAGGCCATCTCCAGGAATTCACGGACGGAGTGCGATTCACCCGTGGCTATCACGAAGTCATCGGCCACTGGCTGCCGCATCATCAGCCAAATCGCTTCCATATAGTCGCCAGCAAATCCCCAATCCCGTTTGGCTTCGAGATTGCCGAGATACAGCTTGTTCTGCAGGCCAGCAAGAATGCGGGCGACGGCGCGGGTAATTTTTCGTGTGACGAATGTCTCGCCGCGGCGCGGCGACTCATGGTTAAAGAGGATCCCATTGCAGGCAAACAAGCCGAATGCTTCGCGATAGTTCACAGTAGACCAATAGGAATACACTTTTGCGCAAGCATAAGGGCTGCGCGGACGAAACGGAGTGGTTTCGCGCTGCGGCGTCTCCGGAGCGTTGCCGAACATCTCGCTGCTCGCGGCATTATAGAATTTGGCGTGGATACCTGATTGCCGGATTGCCTCGAGCAATCGCACCGTGCCCACGCCGGTAATCTCGCCCGTGTACTCGGGGATGTCGAAACTCACCCTCACGTGGCTTTGGGCGCCAAGGTGATAGATTTCGTCCGGCCTGATTGTCAGCAGCAGCCGAATCAAGTTCGACGTATCGCTCAAATCACCAAAATGAAGGAAAAGCCTGGCAGTTCGATCATGCGCATCCGTAAGAACGTCGTCGATCCGCTCCGTATTGAAGCTGCTCGAGCGCCGCTTGATCCCATGGACCTCATAACCCTTGGAGAGCAAGAGCTCGGCCAAGTAGGACCCGTCCTGTCCGGTGATCCCTGTGATTAAGGCTTTGGGAGACATCATGTTTGCGAGGCTCGAAAAGGAGAGAGGTGTGAAATTCTTTTGAAATGATTAGCGAATCGAATTCACCACGGTTCGTGCTTCATCGGCAAATAGTCAAGAAGCTGCGGGCTCGCAATTGACGAATGGCTTGCTACGAATACGGCGCGGGCCAAGCACGATGGCCTCGGTGACAAATCAGTCGAATCCGGCAAAAAACGTGCCCGCTGTCCTGTCGACGTGACCTCTTGCAAGACTGCCCTTTATGGGGTGGAACCTTAAATCTTCTACCCCATGTCCAAGCTTTACCAAAGGGCGCAGACTCTTAATATGCCAAGCGCCTAAGGCGGTCCGCCGACTTAAATCTTCCAACTATGCCGTCCCAAAGTCCGCCGAATGTCAGTTTTGGCCTGAACGGAAAACAAAGTGGATATGCCATTTGCTTAATAAAGCGTTTGCTGAACGGGCCCTGATACCTCAGCAAGATATAGGTGTAGTTTCTTACGAGACAATAAAATCGAAGCGGATCTTTAGAGTATGCTAGTCCGAAGCTGCGTGGCCCAAGTCGAATCCTTCTTTCGAGTGTGCGATCGCAGGGATGCAGCAATCGCGCGGAAAAGACCGTAGCCAAAGGGAGTCGTGCTCGCTTCGCCCGCATTAGGTATCTGGGCTCGCTGTAACTAGCATCGATTGCTTTCGCTGATGGACTTCCGGCTCACGCGGACTTCCTCAATCTGCTCCAGGGCTTTTTGCGCGTCGCGATTGAATTGACGAACAGTGTCGCGCGTGTATTTGTGGTCCACCATCTTGGACAGAAACTGCGGAGGAATCGTGATGATATGCGCTCCGGCCAGCGCGGCGTTCTGGATGTCCATCACGGCGCGGATGCTGCCGACAATAATCTCTGCCGGTTCATCCCAGTCGTCCAGCCAATGCCGGACATTGCGAATGACGATGGCAGGGTCATTGCCTTCATCCGCCACACGGCCAGCGAAGATGCTGACGTAAGTTGCGCCGGCCTTCGCTGCGAGAATTGCCTGATTAAACGAGAGAATCGCGGTGGTGTTCACGCGTATTCCCTCGCTGCTCAGGGAGCTGATGACTCCGAGGCAGGATTCCCCTTGTTCATTCACGATCGGGATCTTTACGGCTATGTTCGGCGCACAGGAAGCAAACGTCCTACCCTGGCGAATCATCTCCTCCGGATCGTTTGTCGTCACCTCAACGCTTAGCGGACGTTCGCCCAGCAGAAAGCCAATGCGGCGCGCGCCTTCCTCAATGTCGTACACTCCATCTTTGAACATGATGCTGGGATTGGTTGTGACACCGTCCACGATGCCCTGGCGCGTCCACTTGTCGATTTCCTGAAAATCCGCCGAGTCCAAGAAGATTTTCACTTTTCTCCTCCCCTAGAATTCAATGAGTTTTGGTCCGGGCTCCCACAATTGCCCGGTAATACTTCGGAGGGGAACAACTGCCCAAGAGGAGATGACGAATCACTTGCTTCTGCCCTCGAGCACACACCGATTTGCCCTCAATCGTCAAGCAGGCTCGAGCTCGTGAGCATTGAGGTCAACCAGTAGCGAGCGCTGAATCAGATCGATAGAGAGGACCACACGCAATGAGTTCTTTTTTCGGACGAGGATGCCTTCGTGACCGGCAAGTGGCCCGGCGGTGATGCGGACGCGGCGGCCCACGGTCAGGTAAGGATGCGGCGCGGCCTTAACTCCGGAAGTGAGCGCGCGGCGAAGTCCTTCGACTTCCTGGTCCTCGAGCGGCGCGGGGTTGCCGTCGAAGCTCACGAGACGAACCACGCCCGGAACCTTTAAAACCTTCAGGCGATCACACATCACAATGCGTACAAACGTGTAGCCAGGAAAGAGCGGCATGCGTACATCGTGGTCGCCGTTTTGCCAGCGATGGACCGCTCGATAAAGGGGCAAGAAAGTCTCAACTTCCCGGGAGACCAACTGCTCCGTCGCCGTCTTCTCGTGCCGCGAGCGCGTGTGCACCGCATACCAGCGAGGATGAGAACTGCTCGCCGGCATCGGTTCGCCGGCGACCCATACAAAATGATATGCTGAACTGTGAATTGCGTTCATCTTCGAGTATCGAGGGCAGTCCGCGTCCAGCTATGGCTCCGCCCTGTCACTTCGTGGGGCCGCGTGACCTAACCCATTTCGTTACAACAACTTGACTGGCGTCAGACACTACACTCTAGCTATCGGATTCAGTCTTATTCTTCTCGTGCAAGCTTGCTTGCAAATGCCGATTCGATCCGTTTCGAGAATTGCCGTTCTGGTGGCTCCATGGCAGCGCCGCGCGCACATCGGCCCAGACTTCTGTCACTACAGCCTTGCGCGGATCACTGGGATCAATGGCTTGCCACGCTGAGTTCGACAAGATCCAAGTGGCGCCGAGGACTAGTCCAAAAAACGTGCCTAGCGCCATGATGGTTATCCGCGGCGGAAACGACTTCTTTTGCGGCACTTCGGGCGGATCGAGCACTCGGACACTGGGTATCTCTTTTGCTTCTTCGACTTTCGCGAGTTCGTCTTCCTGCGTCAGGGTCTCAAACACCGCCTCTTCCACTTTCATTCGGCGGAGCAGGTCCGCGTAATTCACCCCCAGCAAAGGCAATTCGCGAAGCGAGGGATAGAGTTCTCGCGCGGAGCTGCCCTCCGTCGCGCCCTGGCCAGCGAGTTTTTCAAGCGAACTCCGAAGCTTGGTGACCTGCGCCGCAGCCATCCGTACGCGCACGTTGCTGTCCGTGTAGATTTGTTGTAGTCCCTGCAGTTCTGCTTCCGCGGCAATCAATTGGCCCTGAAGAGTCGCAGCAGCTGTCACCATTGCCTTGCCCTGCTCTGGAATGTCGATTGCACCCTTCTTGCTGGCAAACTGACTGAACTGCTGCTCGGCCGACTCCAAATCGGTCTTCACCTGCGTCAGCCTTGAATCGAGAAAGTCGCGTTCGCGGTGCGCCGAAGACGTGCTCAGATTGTTGACCACCCAGTTGAGCTCATTCAAGTATTCCTGCGCCATGGCAGCGGCGCGCTTGGGGTCGTGATCGACAACGCTGATGGTGATGATGCCGCTCTTTTCGTCCTCGGAAATTCCCGTACGGTCTCCGAGAACGCCTCGTGCGTCTGCCAGATAACGAGTGCCATAGATCTTTCGCAAATCAAATCTCTGAATCACGTCGTCGCGCACCGTGTCACTTTTCAGAATCTCTACAAACAACGCTCCAGTTGTCTGGATTCCAAGCGCGCCCTGGGCCAGACTTGCCAAGCCATTGCCCACTCGACTCGCCAGCATGGCGGACATTAAATTCGCCCCTGCGCCGTTGCTCGGTGGCATTAATCCTGCCGAAGCCGTGTAACGCGCCGGAACCAGATACGCAAAAGCTGCGGCTACTGTCAGTCCTCCGATCGAGAACCGCATTAAGAGCGTTCGTCTGCTCCAAAGCGCTCGCAAGCGTGCCGCATTGCGCTCCCGCGCCGCGCGCAGCGTTTGTTCGTCCACGGCCTCGATCAACAACTCCTCCGGGAGGTGCGGCGCCACTTCAGTCTCTTGTCGATGGATCGCGAGATCCGCCACACTCGCCTCCGGTTGAGGCGTCGGGACCTGCTTTGGGCCTGCTGCGCTCAATGCGCTCTCCAGTGCGGCCAGTAAGTAAACTGAACCGAAGTGCTGACATTGGTCTCTGGCGACGGCGAAAGAATCGGGAAGCTCCACTTCTCGTACTGCACCGATGCCGTCACGCTGAACTGATTGCGAATCCAGAAGTCCCCGCGGACGCCGCCGTCGGTGAGCGTTCCGCCGAAGGGAACAAACTGCTGGCTCACTTTCTGATGACGAAAATTGAATTGCACCTTGTCCTGCGGCGTGAGCCAATAGGTACTCCACGCCTCGGTCCCTTGCCCCTGCCGCCCGATCCAGCTGCCAAGCAAATTTCCCGAATTGGTGTAGCCGTTCAGGTAGCGCGAATTGAAGTAGAAAAAACCATGTTGCAAGACAGGATTGGAATTGGGGTTGTCGGTGAATACCCCTTCAACTCGAAGATCCATTTTCGGCAATGACGGCAGATGCGAGAAGTACAGCCCCGAATCGAACGCGGACTTACTGAATGCACCCCACAAAGGAGATGGCTCATCGTCTGTAAACCCGTCACCGTAGAACGTGAGCCAGTTTCGAAGGCCCGGAATTCGGTAGCTGAAATCAAAGCCGCCGCGGGCATCGCCCGCGTCCGAAGATGTTCCGGGGCCTCCGTTGTTCACTGGAACGATGGCGTTCAGCCATCGGTGCAGCGTCATCGGCTCGCCCGCGCCGGCAAACAGATCCGTCACGGTAAAGCCTAGTTCCATGTTCGGCGTCGGCTTCACGGCTACCTTTTCGCCGCTGATGAACGGCTGATCGGAGAGCGCCTGCGCCCAAGTGCCGGTAAAGCCCGTCGTCGCGCTGAACAGCCAGTGATACCCGCTGATTCGCCCCAGGAAGTACTGCGCGCGGATGGGGCCGAGCCGCGCGAGAAAGCCCGGCAACGTGAACGGTTTCGTGCGATTAATCTGCAACATCTCGATGGGTTCGGCATTCGTACTGAAGAGCATCGGCCCGCCTGCGTCGGGACCCCACCATTGCTCCTGTTTGCCAAAGGTGATTTGCCAGTTGCCCACCTGCATCCCGGCGTAGCCTTCCTGCATGTCAAACTGGCTGACGCTGGGAGTTGAGGTCGCCGCGGGCGCCGCAGGCACGCCTTGGTCTTGCGCGATGGCGGCGAGCGCCGCTGCTGGCAGCGCGGGCGACGATGGCGCGTGCTGATATTCGCCGCGAATGTAGCCAACAAATGGCCCGTCCGTCGCCCAGGCGGAAGCACCGCTGACGTTGTTGAAGCCCTCGGCGTACGGCCGGCCATGGTCGTTCGTGATTGTCTGGCCAAAGTCGTAGCCATCGCGAAGCGGTGCACCGGAAATTCCGGTCATGCGCGCATACACTGATTCCAGGCGTGCTTCGGCGTTATTTCCGCCGCCGAGTAGATTGAGCTCCCTTGAAAATTCGCGCGCCAGCGAATCGTAGAGGCTTCCTGCCGCCTTCGATTGCGAAGCGTCTTCGCTCAAGTGATCGCCCGCTTCCTGCACGAGTCGTGCACACTCCATTCGCGTCCAAGGACGCATGCCCTCGAAATCGCTGTCGATGTAGCTCATCGACGCGAGACGTGTCAGCGCGGGGTATATCCAGCTCTCCATCGGAACGTAAGGCGAGCCCATCGATCCCGGATTCCAGTGCGAATCCTCGTTCGGCCTTACGGCAGGGATACCCCAGGAGGCTCCCACAAGCTCCGGATCGTGGTGCTGCTTATAAACGTAGTAACCGACGAGCCAGCCGATCGCGCTCCCGACTAACGCGTCCGAAGGAAAATGCTTCTTGCCTGTGACGCGCGCCGAGCTAATTGCGGTGGCAAGCCCGTAGGCGGCGATCTTCGGCAGCGGCCCCCGATATTCGTGCGCAACCACTCCGGCGATGGACCACGCTGCCGCAGCGTGCTCGGAAGGAAACGAATCCCCGCCGCTCCAGAAATTCCCGTCGGCGTTGTCGACCAGCGGCCGTTCGCGCCGCGTCATGTACTTGAGCGCTTCCACGGCTACAAGGCTGTCAACCGCCGCTTCGACGCTCAGAAATCCTGTCTCGCGCTCGTGCCGGTTGTGCGTCGCCAGCCCCAGAAAATAAAGGCCTCCGGCCGCTCCAGCCATCGCGCCTACTCCGTAATTCGACACCTGCTGGTAGTGATGCAAAGTATTCGGTGCGCTGTTCAGGTGCCGGCTGGAGTCAGTGTCTGTGGCCAATAACCCCGCGGCGAAGCCTCCAAGCGGCACCAGCCACGTCGCTTCCGGAATTCGGACCCGCGCCGGACTTGTCCACATGGCCTTCTGGTCCATCAGGAAATGTTTCGGTGCGGTGCGAAACGTGTTCTCGTACCTGTCGTCACCAGAAGTCGCAGCTTCGTCTGAATCGCCGAAGCTGAACGTATTTGCTTGTGCCACATTGCCACTTGTCGAGCCGCTGGGCTGAAACTGTGCCGGAGCAAGCGGCAAAGCTCGCGATGGATCTGTTCCAGCGACAGAGGGATGAACATTCGCCCCCTTGCGATCGGACACAGGCGGCTTGCTCGTTTCCTGCGCTTTCACAGGAACGGCGGCCACCGCTGCTGCCAGCATTGCAGTCATAATCTTTGCTCGAATCACCCTCTGCCTATTCCTCAGCGCGTGAATACAAACGCAGACATCGCTCCTGCCTGCGCGACTTGCGCGATGCTCAGCAAGTTCTTCCAAGTGGTGGACCCTCCCACTGGCCTTTCGGGAACGACGATAGTGTCTCCGGGCGCAATTCGCGTGGACAGGACGTTGCCCGACCACCAGCCCTCGGTGTGGCCTGTTACGACCCCGCCGTTCGCTCGAATAATAAAGATGGACTTCTTATTCGCCAGGTTTGTCGGCCCCCCTGCCTGACTCAGGTACCAGCCAGCATCTCGCCCGGGAACATAGGTAATTGCGTTCGTGTTGTAGACTTGCCCAGTCACCAGGACAAAATCCGGACGCTTCGGTATGAAGATAGAATCGTCGTCGCGAAGCTCTACATCGTCGGGAGAATTGTGAAAATGCTTTAGATCGTCGGGAATTCGCACGACAACACGCCCGCTGACCGGAGCCTGTTCGAGGGCTTGTATCTCTTGCTGGTGCTGCTGCAGAGAAGCCTGCTGCAGGTCCGCGCGCTCCTGAGCGCTGGCGTTGTTATCGGCCTTGAAGTTTGCGGAGTCCTGCTTGATTTCTTGAATCAGCTTGTCCCGGCTCTTCTGCTGCAGGTCGCGCACGCTGACGCTCTCCAGCACGGTTCCCTGAGGATATGCAGTGGGCAAGAAGCCGCCCGCTCGCTCGAGCACGGAGCTCAATCGCTCGCCCGGCTTGATGCCGTAAACCCCCGGATGCACCACTTCGCCTTGCAAGCTCACGGATGCCCCGATGTCGTTCCACCCAGGAACTTGGCGGATTGTCAGAACATCTCCATCGCGCATTACCAAGTCTTGCTGAGGGTCGCCACTCAGGGCGGCAGTCAAGTTGATTTCCTGGTGCTTTCCGATCAGCTGCTTTTGGTTTTGGACAACATATCTCGTAAGATCCGCATCCGCCGTGTCCGCGCTCCTCTTGAAACCGCCGGCGAGACGAATCGCGTCGCCGACTCGCAAGTTTGTCGAAAGCGGGAATCGTCCCGGCTTGGCGACTTCGCCTTGCACGAAGACTGAGGGCGGATCCACCTTAGCCGGATTTTGATGAACCACAATGCGGTCGCGCGGCTCGAGAAGGATATTGTCTTCAGCGTTTCCGTCCAACGCTCCCCCCAAATTCACATCCATCACTTTCAATTCGCTGTTCGGCAGGTAACGATAGACTTGCGCATCACCCATTAGCGCGTCCGGAGTCACACCCCCTGCGAGGTGGATGGCATCGCTCAATCGAACTTGGCCGGGAGTAGTGAAGCTGCCTGGATTCCGAACCGCCCCGCCGATGGAAACGGAGGGCGCATTCGCGAAATCAAAAGCGCTGAAGATGCGGACTGTATCCATGGGATCGAGCGTCGGAGCAGCGCTCGGATGGGCAATCGCCTCGTCCAGATTGAACGCTATGACGCTGGGGTGGTAATCCGGCGGATTCAATCGGATGATTTCGGCGTATTTCCCCGCTGGCTCGGGCAGCAAATCCTTGTACGAAGACACGAGGTCGGTCAACTTCATGCCCGGCTGGTATGAATACTTCCCCGGCCGCAGCACGTGCCCCTCGAGGTAAATCGCCGCTTGGTTATACGGCGCAATGGGGAAGATGTTCACAACGTCTCCGTCTTGAATGGCGAACGACTCCAGTTGCTTCTCTATTTCTTGAGGATTGTTCGCATCCGAAATTTCGAGACTCAGCATGGTGTGCTGCTCGTGAGCAACGACGCGCTGCACTTCGATGTGCCCCAGCGCAGCAGTGGGGAGGATGCCGCCCGCCAACGCCAACGCATCGGCCAACGTCTTCTCCCCCTTCAGTTCGTAGCGTGCTGGCCGCCGAACCATGCCCTCGACCGTTATCTCCGGGCCGATGGGTGGCACAAGCACGGTGTCGCCGTCTTCGAGCCGTTCAATTCCAGAACGTACGCCGCGAAGCAGCAGGTCGTAGACGTCCACGTCTTGTACAAGCTGGTTTCCGCGATAATGATCGAGAATGCGCAGCGAACCTTGATGCGTGGGACCACCGGCTTGGAGCAGCGCATTGAGTGGAGTCGAAAGCGAGCTGACGTCGTAGGCTCCCGGGTGTTCGACGTCTCCAACAACGTACACGCGCACCGAACGTAGCCGCGCAATTGAGACATCCGCCGAAATGCTGCGATATTGTGTCCGCAATGCCTGCTGGATCTCTTGCTGCACTTCCCCCAGGTTGCGGCCGCTCACCTGGACTGGCCCGATCTCCGGCAGGGCCAGCCGCCCTTCACGATCTACCACGCGGTAAAGCCTCTGCGACACGCTTCCCCATGTATCAATGGTCAGGCCGTCGCCGGGGCCGACAACGTAGTCTGGACCTGCCGGCAAGTCCGTGGGCAGTTGGTTAATTCGCGTCGCCCCGTTGCCAAAGATGTTGATGCCAAACCGCGCGAGCTTTTGACCATTCGGCGAGTATTGGTCATACATGTCATACAGCGACGGAATACCGGCGTACGGATTTGCTTCGTGGCGCATCTCGGGGCCGACAGCCGCCTCCCGATTTTCGTTCTCGCCTTCACTCGTCCCATAAACTGCTGGTGCCACTGAGGCTGGAGTCGCGGATCTTTCAAGAAGCTCGGAATTCATCACTGCCTTCTCATTTTGAGCTGATGCTTCCGGAGTCGGCCAATTGGCCGCAGATTCGCCACTGAAACCGGGTGGAAGCTGTGGGTTAGTTCCGAGGCTGGCTTGCGTCAGAGTTCCGCTCGTGTCTTGCGTAGGAAGCCGTAGCGCTCCTCCAGACGGAGTCGGAGTCTGCAGCAAGAGTGGATTCGAAGTGTTCAGCGGAACGCTGCTTGGCAGCGGCAGCTCAGTCGGTGGTGGCGTGGTTCCAGTCTGCAACAGCGGCTCACTCTGCTGTCGTTGAGATGGGTTGGGTGGGATGTTGGGGACGCTGGACTTCTCCATTTGCGGCGGCAGTTCCTGCTGCTCCTGTGCACGCAGATTCGCCTGCAACACGTAAAGGTGTTCCTGTACAACCAGCGCCTGTTCCATAGCTGCGGTCGATCCCGGATTTGGCTTCGGAACTAGATAGCCGTACTGCTGCAGCAACCTTGTAACGCGCGCCCGAAAAGGAATGTCGGTTCCCAAACGATTGAATATCGCGTCATCCGTCAAATCGGCATCCTTCACAATCTGACCGTTCTCCGTGGCCTGTTTGGCAACTAGATGCTTCACTTCCACCATGAGCCCGGGCTCGCTCCTCAGGATCGCTTGGATGTCCGCAGCTCTTGCTGCCACGCGGTCGAGGTTGTCCTCGGCAAGCCCTGAGGCTCTCGCAGCCGCGCTGGACTTCTGGGAAAATTGCGCTGGCATCGACTGCGGCCTTGATTGCGATTGCTCTTGTGCTGCGACTCGCAGGCATAAAGTCGAGAGCAAAAGGGAACTGCCAAGTGTTAAAACGAATCTTCGACTCGACAACGAATAATTGGCCCTGCCCGATGATCTCCTCAAAACGCTCACAGTTCGCTCCCAATCCCCTTCTTCTAACTCCGCGCTCGTACTCAATCCGTTTCGATGAAGACACCCCGTCGTGCAGGAGTCGTTTTCACTTTGTCCCCTGCATCCACCCGTTGGAACTTTCCCGTTGGAAAGGAAGAACGCTGAACTTCTTCGACCCTGGAGACTCAATGAATGAAATCGTTTTTGGTCACACCACCCCTCTCCCACCCCGGGAGTCGTCGATGGAGCAAGACTTGCTAGGCAGAGGCCCTTACACATCGCCTGCGGCTGCTATTGCGCATCCACCCGTCAAATTCTGCTCACTTCTTATCAAACGGCTTAGCGCTCCCGATAAGGTGCATTTCCCAATCTGAAACGCATGCGATTCACTGTGTGCCTATTCATGCAAGAACTAGGCCAACTTTTGTTCAGTACGTTACAAATCTCCTTTTTCGTCTCGGCTGCCTTTGCGGTCGCAGCTTCTTGCGTTATCTTCGTTGTTTCATGGTTGACATCCACTGCCACCTCCTTCCTGGCCTCGACGACGGCTGCCCATCCCTTGAAACGTCACTTGAAATGGCGAAGTCTGCCATTGCCGAGGGCATCACCCATGTGATTGCCACCCCTCACGCAAACAGCCAATTCGAGTTCATTCCCAATTTGGTTCAATTGCGCCGAGATGAAATTCAGGAAAGGCTAGGTGAGCGTCTCCAAATTGCCACAGGATGCGACTTTCACCTGAGTTATGAGAACCTCGAAGCTCTCCGCAAAGTCCCTTCACGGTTCACGTTGAATCAAAAAAGCTATCTGCTGGTGGAATTCGATGATTTTTCCATTCCACAGGTCCTGGATCAGGCTCTTCATGATCTCCAGCTTCAGGGTTTGTGCCCGATCATCACGCATCCAGAACGCAATCCGCTGATCCGCGCACAATTCGAGCGCCTCTGGAGCTGGATGCGTCTGGGCTGCTTCGTCCAGGTTACCGCGCAATCTCTCTTGGGCGGGTTCGGTGAAAAGGCTCAGCAAGCGGCGGAAGCCTTGCTCGACGCAGGAGCAATTCATTTCGTCGCCAGCGACGCGCACAACACGACAACGCGGCCGCTGCGCCTGAAGGACGCCTACAATTTCGTCGCAGCGCGCAAGGGCGAGGATATCGCGCGCGCACTATTTCAGGAGAATCCTCTGGCCGTTTTCGAGGGTCGGCCACTGCCCTGCGTCACGCCGCCCGCAGAATTGCCAGCAAATCGTCGCGGGCGAACCGGCCAAAAGCCCAAGAGACGCTTTTGGTTCTTCCTCTGAAGCTAATTCGTCAACCCTGGGCGACAGCAGTTCCTTTTTGCTTCCTGACTAGTACCCAGTGACGCCCAGCACAAATGCCAGTGAGCAATATCACAGCTTCAATCGTCCCCGGCGCGAGGATTTCTAAGCAGTTAAGCGCGCGTTTGTCAGAAGGTTTTCAAATTATGGCACTTACCAGCTCCTTGCGATTCAAGGGTATTGCGTTTGGGCTCGGCATCCCCCTGCTCATTGCGCCGGCGCACCTTTTCGCGCAGGAGTCCAGAACGACCAAACTTCAAGACGCCATCCGGATCGCCCTGGATAAGAATCCTCGACACAGAGAGGCATTTGCCGACACCCAAGCAGCATCCTTCGGGGTAGGCGAAGCACGAGCCTCCTTGCTGCCGCGCGTGACGTTTTCTGAGACGGCCTCACGCGGCAACGATCCGGTATATGTCTTCGGCAGCAAACTGCGCCAGCAACGGTTCACTGCCGCCGATTTTTCGCTGAATCTTCTCAATACCCCTGACTCCTTCGGAAATTTTTCAAACCCGTTTCGATGGCTCATGGACGCTGTTTGATTCCTTCGGCAGCTGGCGTGGCGTTGAAAAGCCGAACAAATGAAGTTATCCGCGCAACAAGAGATGGACCGGACAGACCAGGAAGTCATTTGTAATGTGATGATTTCCTACTACTCGGTCCTTCTTGCGATGAAACATGTGGAAGTCGCTCAGCAAGCGTTGCAGACAGCGGAGGCTGTCGTCGAGAGCAGCAAGAACCGCTACGAGAGCGGAATCGTCGTGGAACCTGATTACTTGAGTTCACAAGTTAGGCTGGGTATGCGGAAGCAGGAATTCATCACCGCCCAGAATGAGCTTGAACTTGCTCGGGCCGAGCTGAGTACTTCAATCGGCATGCCGATCGAAACTAGGCTTGAGCCAGCTGACGCGCTCGCTGTGAAGTCTCTGCCAGGCATCTCGTTGGAAGACGCCGAGAATACTGCCGTAAAAAAGCGTCCTGACCTAAGTTCCATTCGTTCGGACGAAACTGCGCAGCAATTGAGCACCTCGATTGCGAAATCCTCATTCGGTCCCCGATTGGACGCTTTCGGAGACTGGGAAACTGACAATCCGACATTCCTCGCCGGTGGCGGAGGGAAAGGTTGGTTGGCCGGCATCGAACTTCAATTCGATCTTTTTCAAGGAGGAGCCAAGCGCGCTCAGCTTGCCCGGGAAAAAGCACGGGAAGGTAAAATCGCAGCGGCCCGGGAAATGGCGACCGATGCTGTCAGGCTTGAAGCGCGCCGCGCTTACTACGAAGTAGAAACTGCCCAGCAACATATCGAAGTCGCTCGGGCGTCTATCGCAGAAGCTCAAAAAAGCCTTCAGATCAATCAGAACCGTTACGATGCGGGACTCTCTACCATCGCGGATTTGCTCGCCGCAGAAGAAGCCGCGCGACGCAGCCAGACCGACTATTGGGACGCAGTCTGCCAATATCTTGCCGGATACGCGAATCTGGAGCTGGCAAGAGGAACCTTGAGCCCCCAATCACCTGTGGTGTCGCCATGAATCAAACAAAGAAAGTCATCAGGGGCAATCTAATAGTGATTGCCGCTATCTCTGCCGTGCTTGGCGGTTGTTCAAACGAACATCGCGCCGAGGCTTCAGCTCCTGAAACGCTCCGCGACGCGGAAATGGTTGTCGTGCAGCGGACGACGGTTCCTGATTGGCTTGAAGTTGTCGGCACGGTTCATGCGGCACAATCAAGCCATGAGTCCAGTCAAATGGTGGGCCAGATCCTCGAAATCCGCGTGCATGAGGGCGACCGCGTCCAGGCTGGGCAGGTGCTCGCGACCATTGACGATGCGCAGCCACGCGCGGCGGTAGACCAAGCAAATGCTTCCGTAACCGCAGCTGAAAACCAGTTATCAGCCGCTGATTCAGAATTGGCTCTCGCTCAAGCGACTCTAACGCGTTTCGAGCAGCTGTACGAGAAGAAACCCATCAGCGCTCAGGAATTCGAAGAAATTAAGACGCGCTGCGAGTCGGCCGCGGCGCGCCGCAATTCAGCAAGAGCGGGGCTCGCGCAGGCTAACGCCATTCTCGCTCAAGCTCGGACATCGCTGGAATACACACGGATTCGCGCGCCATTCTCCGGCATTGTGACGGAAAAGTTGGTTGACGCGGGCACGCTGTCCTCGCCCGGGATGTCGATTTTCACCATCGAAGATACGCGCCACTTCAGGTTGGAGGTCACCGTAGACGAAAGTGAAATCGGATCGATTCGCATCGGCCAACCTGTGCCCGTGATGTTGGACGTAATGGGAACTTCCCAGCTATCTGGAAGAATTGCGCAAATTGTTCCCGCCATCGAACCCGCAAGCCGCAGTTTCCTTGTGAAGCTCGAATTACCGCCTAACACCCGTATTCGCTCCGGCTTGTTCGGCAGGGCCCACTTCCAGCGCGGTCAGCGTTTCGCGCTCTTGATACCTCGCGCTGCGGTGGTGACTCGGGGCCAACTCGAAGGCGTCTATGTCGTCGATTCGAATCATACGGCCGAGCTTCGCTATGTCACTCTCGGTCAGAGCGCCGGAGAGAAAGTAGAAGTCCTCTCAGGATTACAGGATGGCGACACGATCGTTGCGGCGCCTCAGGGCCGCGAATTGGGCGGTAA
Organism: Candidatus Acidiferrales bacterium; assembly: GCA_035280405.1. Classification (GTDB taxonomy): domain Bacteria; phylum Acidobacteriota; class Terriglobia; order Acidiferrales; family UBA7541; genus DAHUXN01. The sequence goes on from DATEFX010000039.1 coordinate 29,304, forward strand.
GAAAGTTGCCTCACGCCCGTGAAACAGGGTTCCTTCAATTCGGACTATGAAGGGCGCAGTTTGCGGCTCCCGGGCCGCCTTGCTCGAATCTTCATTCGATCGAAACTTACGCCTCTGGCCATCACTGCCGCCCTCCTTCTTGGCGTCTTGAGCGTTCAGAACACTCCGCGCGAGGAAGAGCCGCAGATCAGTGTTCCGATGCTCGACGTCTTCGTACAGATGCCGGGTGCTTCGGCCCAAGACGTCGCTCAGCGCGCCACCGTGCCGATGGAAAAACTGCTCCGGGAAATCCCTGGAGTCGAATACCTCTACTCCATCAGTCACCCGGGGCTGAGCATGATTATCGTTCGCTTCTATGTCGGCACGAATGAGGACGACGCGATAGTCAAGACTTACAACAAGCTTTACTCCAATTTCGATCGCATTCCGCAGGGGGTTTCTCAGCCGCTCATCAAAGTCCGTTCGATAGACGACGTCCCAATCTTGGCTCTCACGCTATGGGGCAAGAACAACGACGCCTATCAGTTGCGCCGTATCGCCGACGAACTTGAAATTTCTCTGAAACAAATCGACGACGTTTCCGAGACCAAAATCATCGGAGGCCAGCCCCGGGAATCGCGCGTCATACTGGACACACAACGGCTTGCCGCTTATGGATTAACGCCGGGCAGAGTCGTCACGCAGCTGACCGGAGCAAACTCACGCGGCCAGGCCGGCAGCTTCGCTCGCGATAACCAGGAATTCAGAATCGAAGCCGGAAACATCTTCAGTCATCCTGAAGACTTGAAACAATTAGTGGTGGGAGTCCGTGAAGGACGACCCGTCTATCTGCGGGACGTCGTGGAGAAGCTCGAAGACGGCCCTGCGGAACCCACCAGTTATGTCCTGTTCGCAAGCGCGAAAGGGGCGACGGAGAAGGCCACAAATTCTGAATATGCCGCCGTGACGCTCACGATATCGAAACGCAAAGGAGCAAACGCCACACTCGTTTCTGAAGCCGCTCTCCATATGGTCGATTCGTTGCGGGGCAATACGCTTCCGAACGATCTGAACGTGACGGTAACGCGAGACTACGGCGAAACCGCTAAAGACAAATCAAATGAGCTCCTCGAACATCTCCTCATTGCGACTCTGTCCGTCACCTTGCTCATCGCCCTGGCTCTTGGCTGGCGCGAATCGGGTGTGGTGCTTGTCGCCATTCCCGTCACATTGGCGTTGACACTTACCGTTTTCTATCTCTTCGGATAAACGCTGAATCGCGTCACTCTCTTCGCGTTGATTTTCTCTATCGGCATCCTGGTGGACGATGCCATCGTAGTCATCGAAAATATCGTGCGCCATTTCTGCCTGCCGGAAAATTCTAAATGCTCTCTGGCCGATGTAGCAGTTGAAGCGGTCGGTGAGGTCGGAAGCTCGACGATTTTGGCGACCTTCGCGGTTATCGCGGCAATCTTGCCGATGGCGCTCGTGCGCGGACTGATGGGGCCCTACATGCGGCCGATTCCGGTTGGCGCCTCGGCCGCCATGATTTTTTCGCTTCTGGTGGCCTTCATTGTCTCACCATGGGCCGCGCTTCGGCTGTTGCATCACTACGCGCGAAGACCCGAATCCGAACACGATCCTGAAAACTGGACGACGCGCCTGTACCGCCGCGTGATGACTCCGTTGATTCGAAATCCGTTCCGGCGGCGGATATTCCTTGGCGGCGTTGCGCTGTTGCTCTTGGCGGCAGTGATGTTGATTCCGCTCAAGTGGGTGCAGGTAAAGATGCTGCCGTTCGATAACAAGAGTGAATTCCAGGTTATTGTCGACATGCCGGACGGAACCACACTGGAACAGACGACGCGGGTAGCGCAGGCGCTCGGTGATTACCTCGGCTCGCAGCCGGAAGTCGTTAACTACCAGATTTACTCAGGAACTTCCGGACCCTATAACTTCAATGGCCTGGTGCGGCATTACTTCCTGCGAAATCAGCCGAACCAGGCGGATATTCAGGTGAACCTCCTGTCCCGCCATGACCGCGCCGCGCAAAGTCACGATATCGCTCGAAGGCTCCGTCCTGAACTTGACAATATTGCGGCTCCCATCGGCGCGCGGATCAAAGTCGCTGAAGTTCCCCCGGGTCCGCCAGTCCTCGAAACGCTCGTGGCAGAAGTTTACGGTCCAGACTATAAGGGCCAGACGGAGCTCGCTGCGAAGATCAAGAGAATTTTCGAGGGGACTCCCGGAGTGGTTGATGTTGACTGATATGTCGAAGATCCGCAGAAGAAAATTGACCTCACAGTTGATCTCGACAAGGCTGCGCTTCAAGGCGTGTCCGCCGCTGAAGTCTCCCGTGCTCTGCAAATCGGCCTCAGCGGAGAATCGGCGGGACTGTTGCACGATCCATTGTCGCGCGAAGACATTCCCATTGTCGTGCGCCTCTCCCGTCCAGATCGCTCCGGCATCGAGGAATTGGAGAATTTGAAATTACCGGGTGCCTCGGGAAGCGAAGTATCCCTGCGCGAAATCACAGAAGCGCGTGAGACGACCATCGACCAGAGCATTTACCGCAAGAATTTGCGCCCCGTAGTTTACGTCACGGGTGATGTGGCGGGAACGATTGAAAGCCCGGTCTACGCAATTCTCAAAATGCGCGACGCCATCAACAAAATCGAATTGCCTGGCGGCTTCGATGTGAAGCAGTACAGCGGCACGTCATTCCCCGGTCGCACGGAACGCTACTCGATGAAATGGGATGGCGAGTGGCAGGTCACGGTTGAAGTATTTCGCGATCTCGGGATCGCATTTGCCATCGTGCTGATTCTGATTTATGCCCTCGTGGTCGGTTGGTTTGGCTCGTTCAAAGTGCCTCTCGTCATCATGACGCCGATTCCGCTGACTCTCGTCGGAATCCTGCCCGCTCACGCGTTGATGGGCGCATTCTTCACCGCGACTTCCATGATTGGCTTCATCGCGGGCGCGGGTATCATCGTTCGAAATTCCATCATCCTGGTTGATTTTATCGGCCTGCGTCGTTCAAACGGAATGCCGCTGGAAGACGCCGTCGTCGACGCGGGAGCCGTGCGCTTCCGCCCCATCTTGCGCACGGCGGCAGCGGTCGTAGTGGGCGCAAGCGTGATTTTGTTCGATCCGATATTTCAAGGTCTCGCGATCTCCCTGATGGCCGGGGCGGTCGCTTCCACGGTGTTATCTCAGATGGCCATTCCGGTTCTCTATTACCTGAGTGAGCGTCCAAGCGGTCGGAGTTTGAGGCCAGTGGATGTCGAATCTCTCGAGCTGATTAACAAGTAGAAAGGAAAAAATCTATGAACGTTGATCGCTACCTGAGGATGATAGCGGGGGCCTTTGTCGTGCTTTCCCTCGCCCTGGGCTACTGGGTGAGCTCCTATTGGTACTTGTTCACCGCATTTGTCGGTTTGAATCTGTTCCAATCGGCTTTCACGAACTGGTGCCCCATGATGAGCATCCTTCGCAAGGCCGGAATAGAATCGTAAGTGGAGATTTCATTAGGCTGATTATGGTCGCCGCTCGAAAATTGCGCAGAAAAGAATCGCTTGACGCTCGCTGTGGAAAGAGACTGTCCAACAGTACAGGTTCCTATCCCGTCAAACGCTGTATCAAGCCTCTCAACTCAGAATGAAGTCTTGGTATCGTTGAATTTAGCAAGTTTCCTAGAGGCTGCTACCTCAAGATGATTTCCTGCCCCAATTGCGGATACAAGCAGCCGGAGGGTCCCAAGTGCGTGAAGTGTTCTTCACTCTTTTCCTACTACGCAAACCAACCGTCTGAGGCCGCCGAGTCTCCAGAAACCGAAGGTACGATGTACTCGCCCGAGCCGCAGGAATCTGAATTCGATGAAACAGCTGCCCCTCCCGGTTTCTTTACTCACGTGCGCTCCGCCTATCGCGTTTTTCGCTGGGTAACGCTCGCGGTGTTTGTGCTCGCGATTCTGCTCATCCTGCATCAGTCTCCGCCGCCGCAAGTGCCTTTCGATCGTGACGCCGCCGCTCGCGCTGAATCGAAGCTCGCCGACGCGCAATCCGCGGTTCAACAGGGAATCCCCTATGAGCTCCAGCTGGACCGCACGGAATTGAATTCTTACCTGAGCACAAATCTCGCAATCGCCGAAAATTCTGCAACGCAAGCGGCATCCGATCCTCCGGCAGCTCCTTCTTCAGACGCCGATCCGCCCGCTGCGCCGCCTTCAGCCCCCGCCGTCACGTCTGAGCAGGAGCCGTCAATTGCCGAAGTCCAGTCGTCGGTTCGCGACGTCAAGGTGGACCTGGTCGACGACTTGGTCAAAGCCTATGTCGTCTTCAATTTTCACGGCAAAGATTTGTCCCTGGAACTCGACGGCCGTCTCTCCTCTTTCGGAGGCTATCTCCAATTCCAGCCCGTCAGCCGCCAGCTCGGTTCGCTCCCCTTGCCGCAATCCGCTCTTAATTCCGCCGTTGAAAGATTGATGTCCTCCCCGGAGAATAAGGAGAAGCTCCGCCTGCCTGAAGGTGTCCGCAGCGTCGAAGTCTCCGACGGCCGTCTGATCATCGATTACGGCAATTAAGCTTCAATGGGAAGGGGCTGGAACCAGCACGGAGGGCGTTCGCGGCCCAGAGTCCTACGAGAATAGCTCCAGGACTTCCTCGTACCTTTTGAATGGCGGGATCAAGTACGCTCCGGGCAGTTCCGAACGCGCCCAGTCGACCATCCTTCGTGCGAGCGCGAACCCTCGGTCGCGTGCTGCCGTGCCCGCGGACTCCAGCTCCTTGAGCGTCGCTTCCGGTATTACAATCCCCGGCACTTCGTTATTCAATCGCATCGCTTGCTTGTAACTCGTCAACGGCCACAGTCCCACGATTACCGGAATGGGCGATTTCCCTCCGATCTTTCTCAGAAAAGCATGCCATTGCGCGGGATCGAAAATTGGCTGAGTCATCGCGAAGTGCGCGCCGGCCTCCACCTTCGCATGGAACCGGCGAATTTCTTCCTCCAAATTGTCTGCCACCGGATTCACCGCCACGCCAATCGTGAAATTCGTCGCGCCGCCAAGATTTTTCCCGGCCCAGTCCGTCCCTTGATTGAGCCGCGCCAGCACTTTTACCAGTCCAATCGAGTCCACTTCGTACACGCCGCTCGTCTCCGGGTGATCCCCCAGCGACGGCGGATCGCCCGTAATCGCCAGCACGTTGCGCACTCCGCCGATGGACCACGCGCCCAGCAGCATCGCCTGCAGCCCGATGATGTTTGCATCGCGCGTCGTCAGGTGTGGAATCGTCTCGATCCCGAGTCCCTCGAGCGCCCCGGCGAGCACCATCGCATCCATTCCCACGCGCGCCAGCGTTCCGCTGTTGATATCAATTGCATCCACCTGCCCCGAAGCCATCACGCGCTTCACTTGCGCCACCACGCGGTCGATCGAAGTGCCTTTCGGCGGATCGATTTCCACCGACACCGTGAATTCTCCCGCCTGAATCTTCCGCCAAAGCCTGCTTTCCGGCTCGCGCGCCGCTGCGCGCTGGAGTTTTTCCTCCGCCTCGATGGTCTCGTCGACCGCGCTGCTCGCGGCTGAAACCGATCCAGCCGTCGGCGGACGCAGATTCCTCACCACTTCGGCCATCGCGCGAATATGCTCCGGCGTCGTCCCGCAACAGCCGCCTAGAATTCTCACTCCCAGAGCCGCCGCTTGCCGTGCGAATAGCGCGAAGTATTCCGGAGACGACCTCGGATAAACGATCCGGTCCCCTACGCGCTTCGGAAATCCCGCGTTCGGCATGGCGCTCAGCCTCAATCCGCTGTCCTTCGCGGCCGTCGCCAGTTCTCGCAGGATGGGCAACAGTAGCTGCGGTCCGATCGTGCAATTCGCACCCGTCGCCTGCACGTTCTTCGACTGCAGTCTCTCTACTGCATCTTTCGGCCGAGTCCCGTCAAACGTGCTGCCCTCTTCCGAATAAGTCATCTGCGCCACAATGGGCAGCCGCGAGAACAAGCGAATTGCGTCCACTGCGCCGAGCAACTCCTCGAGGTCGCTGAATGTTTCGAGCACGAAGAAATCGACGCCGCGCTCTTCGAGAGCCGCCGCTTGTTCGCGGAAGATTTCGCAAATCTCTGCCGCGGGCAGCTGCCGTACCTGTCGTACCGTGCCCAACGGTCCGATTGACCCCGCAATGAGCACCTCGTGTTTCGCTGCCTCGCGCGCCTCTCGTGTAATCTTCACGCCGCGATGGTTGAACTCCGCGACGCGCTCCGCCATTCCGAGCGCTCCCAGCTTGTGGCGGTTCGCGCCGAACGTGTTCGTCTCCAGTATCTGCGCGCCGGCTTCGAGGTACGCCTGGTGCACTCGGTATACTGCCTCCGGCTGCGCCGTATTCAGCTCGTCCAGACACTTTTGCGGCCCCAGCTCCTCATAGAGCATCGACCCCATGGCGCCGTCGGCGACGAGGATCGCGTCGCGCAGCCGCTCGTTGAATTCCTCAATCTTCATGATTCGCCTTGGTTCGCTACGTGCGCTTCTGCGCCCAAAGAATAATCGTGCAGTATATCATCCACTGCGTTTAAGCCTTCGCGTCAAGCGAATCGCTTTCGTCCCTGACCGTTCAAACCGCTCCATAAATGCGTTGCGGCAAGCTCGTTTCTTATGCGAGTCTGTACGGCTCACGGGAGGAGTATTGCGCGGCTCGGTTCCCTCCGCAGCCGCCAGACTTCAGACGAAATCTGATGAATCTTCTGCTGTTCACGTTCCTTATCTGGGTTTGTTCGCTCGGCGCTGGATTGCTCGGTTCTCTGACCGGCCTTGGCGGCGGCATGGTCATTGTTCCCCTGCTGTTGCTCGTCTTCAGAGTGGATATCCACTACGCCGCAGGTGCTTCGCTCATCTCCGTAATTGCTACATCCTCTGGTGCCGCTGCCGCCTACGTCAAAGAAGGATTCACGAACATCCGCATTGGCATGTTCCTGGAAGTCGCCACCACGCTCGGAGCGCTCGTTGGCGCTTATCTCGTCGCGAGAATTTCGCCTCCGGCCATCGCGATCATTTTCGGACTTGTCCTTCTTTACTCGGCATACGTGTCGGTGCGCAGCCAGACTGTAAAGCCCTCCGTGCATCCCCCGGACCCCCTGGCCGCACGCCTGCGCATGAATGGCGAATATCCTGCCATCTCCGGGCCGGCCGCCTACACCATTCGCCGCGTCCCCTTGGGCTTCTTGATTTGCTACTTCGCGGGGCTCATATCCGGCCTCCTCGGCATCGGCAGCGGCGCCCTCAAAGTTCTCGCCATGGACCAGGCGATGCAGATTCCTTTCAAAGTTTCCACGGCCACCAGCAACTTCATGATTGGCGTCACCGCCGCGGCAAGTGCTGGAATTTATTTTCAGCGTGGATATATTGATCCGGGGTTGGCCATGCCGGTCATGCTCGGCGTCCTCTTCGGCTCATTCATGGGAGCGCGCATCATGCCGGGGACGCCGTCCCGAAAGCTTCGCGTCATATTCGACGTCGCCATCCTCATTCTCGCCTTTGAAATGCTCTTCAAAGGCTTCACGGGCAGACTCTGATGGAAACTGGCCAGTCTCGCTGGACTGACGAACGCATGGACAACATCATCTCCTTGCTTCTTCGCACTGGCGTCATTCTGTCGGCCTTGATCGTTCTCATCGGCGGAGTCATGTACCTCGTTCAATATCGCCATCTGGTTCCTGATTACCGTGTGTTTCGCGGCGAGCCAACTCCTCTCCGCCATCTTGGAAGCGTGGTTCACGGCGTCGTAACTCTTCACAGCCGCAGCTGGATGCAACTCGGTCTCTTCGTGCTGGTCGCCACACCGGTCGCTCGCGTCGCCTTCTCCATCTTCGGTTTCTTCAAGGAACGCGACCGCACCTACGTCCTCCTCACCCTCATTGTCTTGTGTGTGCTTCTCTTCGGCCTGATGGAGCACTGATTCGGAGAACAGGCATTCGGCCCAATCCTCCTTTTTCGCTTGCTACATTCTTGCTATAGTTTTCATCCATTTCCGCTTTATCGAGGGAAGCAGCGTGGCGCCGGATCGAACTCCCGATTTCTTCTCGGGCAAGAATCTGAAGATTGGCATCATCGGCTGCGGCTACGTGGGCCTGCCGCTGGCGCTTCGTTTCGCCGATACCGGCCAATCCGTCCTTGGTTTCGATCTCGATCCTGAGAAAGTCTCCAAACTGAACCGCGGCGAGTCCTACATCAAGCACATTCCCGCTGAGCAGATTGCAAAACATGTTTCCGCTCGTAGTTTCGCAGCCACCACCGAATTCGAACGCCTCCGCGACATGGACGCAGTCCTCATCTGCGTTCCCACGCCGCTCGACGAACGACGGGAGCCCGACCTCACCTACGTCGACAACACGGCCCGTGCCATCGCCCCTCATCTCCAGCGCAGCCAGCTCATCGTTCTCGAGAGCACGACGTATCCGGGCACAACGCAGGAGCTCGTCCTTCCGTTACTCGAGCAATCCGGCCTCCGGTGTCCCGTGAGTACGGGGAAGAACGGCCCTGAATCTGCCACCGATTTCTATCTCGCGTTTTCTCCCGAGCGCGAAGACCCGGGGAACAAGAATTTCGGCCTTGCGCAGATTCCCAAGGTCGTCGGCGGAATCAATCCGGCGAGCGGCAGAGCAGCCTCGAATCTCTACGCTCAGATCGTGGCCCGCGTCGTTCCCGTTAGCTCGACGCAAGCCGCCGAGATGTCCAAGCTCCTGGAAAACATCTTTCGTTGCGTCAACATCGCCCTCGTCAACGAGCTCAAGCTCCTTTGCCAGCGAATGGGCCTCGATATCTGGGAAGTGATCGATTCGGCTGCCACAAAACCATTCGGATTCATGCCTTTCTATCCGGGCCCGGGGCTCGGAGGCCACTGCATCCCGGTGGATCCCTACTATCTCTCCTGGAAAGCTCGTGAATACGATTTCGCCACACGCTTCATCGAACTCGCCGGCGAAATCAACACCTCCATGCCCTACCATGTAGTGGATGCCGTCGCGGCAGCGCTCAACGAACGTCAAAAGAGCCTCAAAGGCTCGCGCGTTCTCCTCCTCGGCATCGCCTACAAACAAGACGTGGACGACCTCCGCGAATCTCCTTCGCTCAAGCTGATGCAACTCCTCGCCGAGCGCGGCGCGCAGGTGGACTACAACGATCCTTACTTCCCCTCGCTCCACAAAATGCGCCATTATGATTATTCGTCCATGCGCTCTATTGAGCTGGCGCCGAAAACGATTTCCTCCTACGATTGCGTACTCATCGCCACGAATCATTCTTCTTACGACTACACGGCCATCGTCGAATCCGCGCGTCTCGTCGTCGATTCTCGTAATGCCACGCGCCACGTCAAGCAGCATCGCGATAAGATCGTCCTCTGCTGACCGCCAATGCCCGACTTCACCTCACAAATTCGTTCCCAGCTTCGCGAGAGCGCCGAAATCAAGCAGCGCTTCTCCAATGAACTTCTCGAGCGCATCTCCCGTTTCGCGGAAGCGTCTGCGACCGCAATCCAGCAGGGGCATAAAATCGTTTTCTTCGGCAATGGCGGCAGCGCCGCCGACGCCCAGCACCTCGCCGCCGAACTTGTTGTTCGCCTTCATCGCAATCGCGGCGGCCTGCCGGCAATCGCGCTTACCACGAACACGTCTGTGCTCACCGCCGCAGCCAACGACTTCGGCTTCGAATCGATTTTTTCTCGCCAAATCGAGTCTCTCGTCTCCGCCGGGGACGTTCTGGTCGCCATTTCGACAAGCGGCAAGAGCCCCAACATTCTCCGCGGCGCAGAAGCTGGCAGGGCCCGCCGCGCGTTTGTGGTGGGCATGACCGGAGAGGCTGGCGGCGAACTCGCCTCCCGCGTCGACCTCCTAATCAATGTCCCTTCGCAGGACGCCCAGCGCGTCCAGGAGTCGCACATCACCATCGGCCACATTGTTTGCGGCCTCATCGAGCAAATCTGCTGCAGGCCTTCCGGCAACTAACTCCGAATTTCGGACACAAATCTTTGTATCTTCGTGTTTACTGTCTCGCATGACGTTTTCTCACTCTCTTTGCCACGTCTCTCGGACACCGTTAAGCTAGAAAGTCTATGGCTACCCCTTCTTCTGGCTCATCCGAATTAACCCTCGACAAGGGCCGTCGCCGCAGTTTGCGCGTCCTTTTGTCCGTTCCCGTCATCGTTCGCAGCGCCAAATCCAGCGATGCACCGCTGGAAGAGGAGACTAAGACTCTTGTCGTCAATGCTCATGGCGCGCTGATTCAACTTTCTGGCGACTTCAAAGCGAATCAGAGAGTCACAATGACGCATAAAGCCACGCAGGAAACTCAGGACTGCCGCATCGTCTACGTTGGGCCAATGCAGAACGGCAAGGCGCAGGTCGGCATCGAATTCGCGAAGCCTTCGCCCAAATTCTGGCGAATCAGTTTCCCGCCCGAAGACTGGAACATCCCCGAGAATTGATTCCCCCTTCATTCGCTCGCATCCTCTGTTATCCTGCTTTGTTGTACGGTTGAGGTGGATCCGCGATGCGTTGTCTGGTGACTGGCGGCGCCGGCTTTATCGGCTCCAACATCGTCGATGAACTCCTGCGCCGCGGCCATGAAGTCGCTGTCCTTGACGATTTCTCCTCGGGAAAAGAAGAAAATCTCGCCGCGGCGAAGAACAAGATCCGCCTTTTCCGCGGCAGCATCACGGATCTCAACGCCGCGCGCGAGGCCTGCCGCGGATCCGAATGCGTCTTGCATCTCGCCGCGCGTACCAGCGTCCCTCGCTCGGTCTCGGACCCCATCGAGACGAATCAGGTGAATATTGACGGCACGCTCAACGTTCTCGTCGCCGCGCGCGATGCTAAGATCCGCCGCGTCGTTTTCGCTGCCTCTTCTTCCGCATATGGAGAGACGCGCACGCTCCCGAAAGTCGAATCCATGGCGCCCGAGCCGATTTCCCCGTACGGGGTCACGAAATTCGTCGGCGAACTCTATGCGCAGGTTTTCGGCCGCGTCTACGGCCTGGAAAATGTCTCGCTGCGCTACTTCAACGTCTTCGGCCCGCGCCAGGACCCCACGTCGCAATATTCCGGCGTGCTCTCGCGGTTCATGCTGGCGGTGATCGAAGGGAAGCAGCCGGTCGTCTTCGGCGACGGGGAGCAGTCCCGCGACTTCACCTACGTCGAGAACGTGGTCGACGCGTCTCTCCGCGCGTGCGAGGCGCGCGACGCCTCCGGCAAAGTGTTCAATGGCGGCACGGGCGCGCGCATCACGCTCAATCAAGTCCTCAAGCTGCTCGAGAAGATCAGCGGCAAGACCATCCGCGCGAAATACGAGCCGCCGCGCGCGGGAGACATTCGCGATTCGCAGGCGGACATCGCGCTCGCGCGAAAAATTCTCGGGTACGAGCCGCGCGTCAATTTTGAGGAAGGCCTGCGCCGCACGTGGGAGTGGTACTGCGGCGCGTACAGCGCAAAGAAGGGCGCCGCGGATTAAAGCCGGCGCCGCGAGCATTTTTCTTCACTCCGATTTCGCTTCCAGATATCCCGGCAGATCTTCGAGCGTGTCGAGCAAGAGGTCGGGTTCGCTCGCCGGCAACTTCGCGCTGCCCATGCCGTAAGTGACGCCGCAGGCCCAGGTACCCGCGTTGCGCGCCGTCTGAATATCCACATCCGAATCGCCGACCATCATCGTCTCGCGCGGGCCGGCGCCGAATTCTCGCAGCAACGTGTTCAATCCGACGGGATCAGGCTTCTTCTTCTCGAAACTGTTCCCGCCGTAGACGTAGCGGAAATACCGCGCCATGCCGAGGCCGTTCAAAATTGCTTTGCTAAAATTCACCGGCTTGTTCGTCAAGACCGCGAGCTCGCGGCCAGCGAGGTTGTCGAGAGCCTCGCGCACTCCCGGATAGGGGATGGTGTTGTCGAGCATGTGCGCTTTGTAGTATTCGAGAAAGTACGCCATGCCGCGCTCGATCTCCTCTTCCGTCGTGCCCTCGGCGAGCGCGCGCTTCACGAGGAGTTGCACGCCGCCGCCGACGTAACTGTAAATCCGCTCGGCCTCGATCTCCTTGCGGCCCAAATGCTTCAGCGTGGCGTTCATCGCCAGCGCCAAATCTTTCTTGGAGTCAATCAGCGTCCCATCGAGGTCGAACACCACAGCCTTCACGCCCGCGAATCGTTTTCCATTAGTCGTCATTCCGCACTTTTCCGTTCCGAAGTTGCCCGTTCCAACTTGTCTTTACGCAACTTTCCGCATCTATTGTACTCGCCGGCGTGATTCTTGGGCTGCGGCTATCTGGAATTCTGGCTGTTGGTGAGCACCATTCGTTTTTCGTTCATGCCTCCTGCGAAAGTTATCGATTAGAAATTGGCTTGGCCTGTGTTTTCAATGAGTTGCGCGGAGGTCTAATTTCGACCGAGGGGCGCGCGGCCCGGAATTCGTGCGACGTGACCCGTGACCCGTGGTCCGTGAACCGCGTTGCGCTCCCGAAGATGACGAGGCCGGTGGTTCATGACCCGTGGACGCGGAAGGCGCGCCCGGCGGCGGCGTCTGCTGCGCCCCTCGATGACGCTCGGGACAAGCATCCGCCGGTGCTTCAACGGCCGCCTGCGGCAGCAAGGAGGAAGGCAGGGCGACAGGTTTTTCTGATGGAGAAAAGCTGCCGGGGGTCGCTCGCAGAGGTGTCGAGGATGAACGTCGACCCTCTAGGCGCTCGCGAAAGGAAAGATTCTGCGCCGGTTTTGCACGCTTGTGAACCGTGGAGCGCGAGCCGACCTGCTCGGCGCTGCGCGCCGGATTATGAGATGCCGCCTCCGGCAGAGAGGAAATGGACACGCAGTTTGTATCTTCGTTTGAACTGCCAGCGCGAAGATTCGCTCGCAAAGACATCGAGGCAGAGTCTCGACCCGCTGAACGCTCGCGAAAGGAAAGATTCTGCGCCGAGTCGTCTGGTTGGGATGCGGTGAAGTCCGCAGAGTCCGCGCCGGTGGCGGTGGTCGAAGAGGAGTCGTCCTTGCGGACGACGGTGGTCATGAGGATGCGCTTTTCGGGCTCGACCCAGCGGCCGTCCTCCGTGACGCAACCGAGGGCGCGAGCGGCGGCGAGGACTCCCGCGATGGTCGGGGTGGCATCGCCGCAATCGTCGAGGATATTCTCGAAGAAGTGGCGGAGGTTGCGGCGGCGGATATCGTCGAGGCCGAAAGCGTAGGCGTGACGATAGATGGCGACCCAGTTCATTTCACCGTCGTCTTCGTACACGTCGTCGATGAAGCGGACGATGGAATGAGGGCTGTGCCAGTGGATGAAGAGTTCTTCGATCATCTCGCGCTCGGGATGGCGGCAGATGGCGCATTTGCGGCTGTGGCGCTTGAGGTCGGGAGCCGAGCGAAGGAATTTGGGAGAGCGCGCGGCGCGGAGATAATTCCTTGCCTGTGCGACGGTGGAGGGAAGAGGCTTCTTGGCCCCGCGAGTGCCGGGACCGATGGCCGAGGTTCGGGAGAAGAACTCGGGATCGATCTGGGCTATCCGCTGGGCGAAACGGGCGGCCAGGACTTCGTTCGGATCGGGCGGGGTCTTCGAGCCGGGTTGTGGTTGATTGGCGTGTGAGGATCTGGATTGACTTGTAGCTTGTTGATTCTGGGTGAGTTTCGGCATTTCAGTTTCCCCCTTCGCCCGTCTTGGCGGGCGATGTTTGGACTTAAGGCGGCATTTTTTGGATTTGCGCCGACTGGGAAAAACCGTAACAAAAGAAAGGCGAAAAAATATACTGGCCTGAGGTAATAAAAGAGCACAGGCAGGAAACCTGTCCCCAATTCGCTCCAAAGGGCAGGAAGGAGAAACAGGGGTCAGTGATCAGTGGTCAGTGACGAGTGAAGAGAAAATGCGAAAGCAGATTCCTCACACCGTTCGCTGAAGTATGGCGAACGGGTTCGGAATGACAGCGTAAAGAATGAGGCAGAGCGCCTGACCAAGGCGGGTAAACTGTGTACGCGGCACTCCAAAGAGGCACGCAGGGGCGTGCCTCGAACTGCGTCAACTACAATCCCACGCTTGCTGCGCAATAGTGGGGCAGCCAACGGAAGGAATTTGGCATAGGAGGATTGTCGCGGTGGTAGCATCGGGCAGCGGGCGAATTGACGAGGAAAACTTGAAAAGTGAGTGTACAACCTCAGTAGTGCCTTTGCCTACAGTGCGACATTGGGCCTAAGCTCCCGCCTGCACGAAACTCAGCTAGCCAATCATTGCGCATGGCTATTTTTGTTTATATTTGGTGGACTTGAAATCCTGTGCGCCGCAGTACCTGGCCGGAGTTGGGAACGGCCGACCTTCTATTCAGCTGGGGTCCGATTTGTTGCGCGTTATGGATCGGCGCTGGCGCTGTGTTTGCTGGCAACGGGCATCGTCGTCGGTGTCCTGCTCGGGCTCAGACGCTGATTGGCTACAGTTAAACGCCCATTGGGAGTCAGGCTTTCGAGGATTGAGATTGCAGTGCCGAAGGCTCCTCGGCGGCGGATGGTTTGGACTCGGCAGAGGACGACTGCTGCTTGGCGAGTCGGAGGAGGGAGGGGAGGAGGTCGCCGAAGGCGGAGCCGGCGGAGGCGCGGCCGAAATCGAAGTAGAGGCGGCGATAGAGAGCGTAGAGCTGGCCGTAAACGGACTCGGTGGCGGGATCCGAGCGAAAGACATTGTGCGGCGGGCAGATTTTCCGCTGGGCCTCCTCGATGGAGCTGAACGCGCCGGCGGCGAGAAAGGCGAAAATCGCGGAGCCGAGGCTGGTGACTTCGCGGCTGGGGACGAGGACGGGGCGGCGAAGGACGCTCGAGTAAATCTGATTGAGGACGGGATTTTTCCGCGGGATGCCGCCGGAATTGATGACGCGATTGATCTCGACGCCGTGCTCGGCCATGCGGTCGAGGATGACGCGCGTGTGGAAGGCGGTGCCTTCGATGGCGGCGAAGAGCTCGTCCTGAGCGGTGTGCTGCAAGTTCCAGCCGAGCGTGATGCCGCGCAGATCGGCGTTGACGAGGACGGTGCGGTCGCCATTGTCCCAGGTCATGCGGAGCAGGCCCGTCTGGCCGGCGCGATAATTTTCGAGGCCGGAGCTGAGGGCGGCTATTGAAGTGTTCGCACGGCGGGCAATGGCGTCGAAGATGTCGCCCGTGGCGGAGAGGCCCGCTTCGATGCCCGTGAAGCCCGGATGGACGCTGCCGCGGACGACGCCGCAGACTCCGGGGACGAGCTGCGTGGCGCGCGTGATGCCGATGATGCAGGTGGACGTGCCGACGACGTTGACGACGTCTTTTTCGCGAAGGCCAGCGCCGATGGCGTCCCAGTGAGCGTCGAAAGCGCCGACGGGAATGGGGATGCCGGAGCGGAGGCCGAGTTTTTCAGCCCACGCGGGAGCGAGATGGCCGGCGAGCTTGTCGGAGGTTTCGTAGGAGCCAGCCAGTTTTCCGCGGACGCCGGCGAGAAGAGGATCGACTTTCACAAGAAATTCTTCGGGCGGGAGGCCGCCGAGATCGGGATGCCAGAGCCACTTGTGGCCCATGGCGCAGACGCTACGCCTGGCTCTGGCAGGATCGGTGACGCCGCAGAGAGTGGCGGCGACCATGTCGCAATGCTCGAAGGCGCTGGCAAAATCCTTACGCTTCGCGGGATTGTGGCGGAGCCAGTGGAGGAGCTTGGCGAAGCCCCACTCGGAGGAATAGACCCCGCCGCACCATTCGATGGCGGGGAGATGTTCGCGGCGGGCGAGTTCGGTGATCTCGGCGGCTTCGGATTTCGCGCGATGGTCGCACCAGAGGTAATACTCGTCGAGCGGAACCATGCCGGCAGCGACGGGGATGACGGAGGAGCCAGTAGTGTCGAGAGCGAGGGCGGCGATGGCGCCGCCCGGAAGGCCGGACTGCTTGACGGATTCGCGCGTGGCCGCGGCGAGAGCGCGCATGTGGTCTTCATGGGACTGCGTGGCGAGCTCGGGATCTTCGCGACTGCGATGCAGGGGATATTCGGCGACGGCGGAGGCGAGGATGCCTTTGTCGCTATCCACGATGGAAACGCGGACGCTCAGGGTGCCGAAGTCAACGCCGGCGACGACAGTCATCGGACGATTCCGCTCCTAGTTGGCGTGCCAGTAGGTGTCCCAGCCGAGATAGCGCGTGGCAGCTTCGTGAACGGAGGCTGAGACCGTGCTGAAATTCGCGGCGACGTGGTGCTCGAAGCCATTGGCGCAGATGTAATGCAAAAGATGCTGCATGCGCGGGATTTCGACGACACCGGCGCCGCCGAAAGTTTCGAGCGGATCGTCGGTGAACGCGCCGCCGCCGAGATAGCCGCGAACGCGGCCGGTGCGATCGTCGGTGGAGAAACGGGCGTAGCTCATGGCGCCGGATTTGACAAGGCCGACGCAGGTGCCGAACGTGTTTTCCTTGCCAACGGTGCCGGCAATGATGGCCTGATAATCCATTTTCGGATTTTTCAAAAAATGTTTGGGCAAATTGCTGCAGTGGAAGCAGACGGCCTTGTTGGGATTGTCGCCGTAATTGTTGTTCCAGTCGAGGAGCGCGCTGGGCGATTCGGAGGCGAGGCGCAGGGCGTGCATGCTGAGGACGCCGCAGATGTCGACTTCGCAGGCGCTGGAACTGAGGTCGTCGCTCATCATGCTCATCACGGTGCAGGGGACGACGCCGAGATTTTCCTCGAGAGACGTCCAGCACTGGATGGCGCTGATGGAGACGTCGGCGTGCTTCATCCAGCGATCGATGACGGCGCCGAGTTTGGCCATTTTGACGAGAGCGGCGCGAGGGACGTCATTAGCGGAGACATATTTTTCGATGGCCTGGAGCTTGGACTGCGCAGCGTCGTCGGCGTCTTTCATGCGCTGGATCTGGCCGAGGACTTCGGAGAGATCGAGCGTCTCGACCGAGATGCCCTGAGATTCGAGGATTTTTTCGCTGTAACGGACGGTATTGAATGCAGCCGGGCGCGCACCGATGCTGCCGATGCGGAGATTCCTCAGGCCTTTGACAACGCGGCAGGTGCCGGCGAACCAATCAAGATCTTTTTTGAATTCGGGGGTCTCAGGGGCCACCGTGTGAGACGCGGTGAGCGAATACGGAATGTCGTACTGCGAGAGATTGTTGCAGGCGGACATTTTGCCGCAGAAGCTGTCGCGACGGTGTGAGATGGACATCTTCGAGGGCGTATCGGGCGTGGCCTGGACGAGTACGGGAACGCGAAGGCCGGAGAGGCGAATCGTATCGGCGATGGCGCGCTCGTCGCCGAAATTCGGGAGCGTGACGACGATGCCGTCGATGCGCTCTGCATTGGCGCGGAAAAGTTCGGCGCAGCGCTTTGCCTCTTCGTGAGATTCGACGGCGCCGTAGCGGCTCTGCTCGGGAGCGAGCGCGACGACGTCCATGCAGGAGGACTCCAGGACGCGAATCATTTCCTGGCGGCCGGATTCAGCGAGATGGCCGGGGAAAAAGCCCCGGTTGCCAACGATCAGGCCCATGGTCATTTTTTTCTTTGCAGACATGTGTGGCCCCTAGAAGTTCACCCGTTTCCAATCATTTTTCCACTCATTGCTTCCCTGCCAAGCATCACAGAACAAAATCCGAGCATTCGTAAATACTTCCGTAACTACTTCTTCGAAACCTGGCCGTAATAGGCGTTCTTGCCGTGCTTGCGCAAGAAGTGCTTGTCGTGGAGCGCGCGCGGGAGCGACCCCGCGTCGGGCGACAGATACACGGTGTAATAAGCCATGCGCGCGACCGCTTCGAGAATCACGGCGTTGTGCGCGGCGGCGGCGACGTCCAGTCCCCAGCAAAACGGCGCGTGCCCGCGAACCAGAACCGCCGGGATGGCCTCGGGATCGAGTTTGAGGAACGCGCGGCAGATGGCCGTGCCGGTGTTTTTTTCGTAGTCTCCGGAGATTTCCTGCGCCGTGAGCTC
Source organism: Candidatus Acidiferrales bacterium (assembly GCA_035280405.1). Taxonomy (GTDB): domain Bacteria; phylum Acidobacteriota; class Terriglobia; order Acidiferrales; family UBA7541; genus DAHUXN01. The sequence goes on from DATEFX010000039.1 coordinate 47,245, forward strand.
TTCGGTGACAGGAACCGAGCCGTGAAAATAATCCGCGTGCGTGGTTCCGAGGCACGGAATCGGGTGTCCGGCCTGTGCCCAGGCGGTGGCGAATTCGGAATGCGTGTGAGCGACGCCGCCGATGCCTTGAAAATTACGGTACAAAGCAAGATGCGTGGGCAAATCGGAGGAGGGGCGCAGATTGCCTTCGACGATTGCGCCGGAGAGATCGGTGACGACCATGTGTTCGGGCTTGAGTTCGTCGTAAGGGACACCGCTGGGTTTGATGACGACCAAGCCTTCGTCACGGTCAATGCCGCTGGCGTTGCCGAAGGTATAGAGGACGAGGCCGCGGCGGACGAGCTCGAGATTGGCTTCGAGGACGTCGCGGCGCAGGCGCGCGAGGCGCATCGAGGAGACCTTTTTTGTCGCCGCCGACTTCATGCTCGAAGCAAACTCTTTCTCAGCGCGATTTCCGCCGAATCACGCCGTATCCCCGCCAGACGCTCAGGCTTACGCCGATTTGCGCGCACGCGAAGACTTAGGCGCCAAGGCCGTGGAATCCCGAAGGACGAGGCTGGTCCGAAGGACAAATTCCGTGCCTTCCGGCGAAGGAGCCTTGCGATTGACTTCCGCCAGCAGAGCCTGAAAGGCCATTCGGGCAATTTCGGATTGCGACATGCGCACGGTGGTCAGCGGCGGGGTCATGAACTGCGCGATGCGAATGTCGTCAAAGCCGATCACTGATAATTCATGCGGAATGCGAATGCCGGCTTCGTAGCTCTGGCGCATGACGCCGATGGCGGTCATGTCGTTGGAGCAAACGACGGCCGTGGGGCGCTTCGGAACGGCCAAGATCTTTTTCATCGCGTCGATGCCGCCCTCCATCGTGTGAGTGCCTTCGATCAGGAACTCCGGATCGACGCGCAGCCCGATCTCCTCCATGGATTGCAAAAAGGCGCGCTGGCGTGCGACGGCCGTTTTGAACGCGAGAGGCCCGGAAATGAACGCGATGCGCTGATGGCGGAGCGCCCCGAGGTGCTGCACGGCCTGACGAATGCCGTGCAGATAATCGATGCGAATGTTGCTGACGCGGGGCAGCGAGGGGCCGACATCAATGAACACCAGCGGAATATTGCGAGACTTCAGGTCTTCGAAGAGAGCTTCTTCCATGCCAAACGTAACGACGGCGACGCCGTCAACGCGGCGCTCAATCATGCGGCGAACGGAATGGGCGAGGCGCTTCGGGTCGTGGACAGTAGAGCCGGTGAGTATTTCGTAGTTGTTCTGGACGGCGACGTCCTCGAAGCCCTGAACGATTTCGGGGAAAAAGGGATTCGTGATTTCGGTGACGATCAGGCCAAAGATGCGGCTGCGACCGGAGACAAGCGCACGCGCCTGCGTATTGGGGTAATAGCCAAGTTCCTCGACGACTTTCCAGACGCGCCGAGAGAGCTGGGGAGCGACGCTGGGAACGCCGTTAATCGTGCGAGAAACGGTGGCGATGGAAACTTTCGCGCGCCGAGCGACTTCGTGAATGCTCAAACGTTCACTCCAATCCTTGTCACGATAAACTGCCTGGGTTGTGGACACTCCCCATTCCCTCTAGTCACCCGAACTGGATTCCCTGAACGTGCATATTCTCAATTCATTTTGGTGTACGTCAACTGGTTATAAACCGTGCCATCGCCGGCTCCGCGATCGCCGAGAGGCTTGATTCCACTCATCCCCTCCGGAAAAAATCAGGGCGGTTCACTTTCCAATAGACGCCGTAGCGTTCGCCGAAGACGCTGTTCAACGGGATCAGCGTGGTGGCGGATTTCTGCCCGACGGTCTGGAACGTCATCGGCTGGCCCTTCACCGGCTCGATCCACGCGGCGTTACGAACCTCGTCAGCGGTCTGAACGTCCGCTTCCATGGCCCCTGCGGGACGAGCGCGCGGGGGAGCGAGCTCGGTGGTTCCCTTATCCGCGTCATACTGCATCTGCTCGGTGAGGCCGTCCTGCCCGAGGCGTCCGGCGAGAACGATCGGGCCGTAGAGAGTGGCCTGACGCGACGGATCGCCGAGCAACGGCTGCGCATGGAGCTTCATGGGAAGCTTCACGTCGAGGCGGTCGCCATCGGCCCAGGTGCGATTGATGCGCAGATAGCTGCTGGGGTTGGAGAAAACGCCAAGCGGCCTGCCGTTGAGCGAGACAGAGCCGCCTTCAGCCACCCATTCGGGGATGCGAATGTTGATCGCGGCTTCGACGGGGTGGGCGGCCTTGACGATGATGGCCGTGCCCTCCTGCTGGGGGAAGCGAGTTTCCTGGCGAAGCGTGAGGCCTTTTTCGGGCCACTTCGCTTCGGAGGCGATGAAGAGATTGACGTAGGCATCATCGCCATTGCGGAAATAAATCGTATCGTTGAATTTGGAGAACTCCTCGGAGCCCGTGCCCGTGCAGCACCAGAAGGAATTGAAACGGGAATTGAAGAATTTCCAGTAGCCGGTTTCAAGAGGCAGATAGTACATCTTGAAGCCGTTCTCGGGGTGCTGCGTGCCTAGGCGCGAATTGTAGAGGGTGCGTTCGTAATAATCCATGTAGCGCGGGTCGGCGGTCCACTGATGGAGATGGCGGGTGAGCTTGAGCATGTTATAGCCGCAGCAACACTCCTCGGACCAGAGGCTCAGATCCTTGGACATGTCCCCGGCGTCGGAGAGCCAGCGCTCGCCGTTGCTCGTGCCGCCGGTGGCATAAGAGCGCTCTTCGATGATTTCGTCCCAGAAGTAGCTGGCGACGTCGTGATAGAAAGGATCTCCGGTGAGCTCGTAGCGGCGAGCCGCGCCAATGACCTGCGGGATATGCGTATTGACGTGGAGGCCCTTGAGTTCGTCGCGATGGGCGGCGAGCGGCTTGAGGAACCACATTTTCTCGAAGCGGCCGGCGGTGAAGAAATAGCCGCCGTTTCCCGTGATGGCGGCGAGATTCAGGAGGGATTCGTTCATGCCGCCGAATTCAGTTTGCAGGGCGCGCTCCATTTCCCCGTCGCTGAGGCCTCCTGCCCAGTGGCCTGCCCAGCGAGCCATTCCCTGCGCAGTGGCGAGAGCCTGCTCGTTGTGGCAATAGGTGTACATGTCGAGATGGCCGGCCATGATTTTGTGAATCGTATAAAACGGCGCCCAGACGCCGAGGCCGTCGCGTAGACGATCGAAGAAAGTTTCCGGAAACGCGCTCAGGTAGCCATTGGGAGACTTCGCCTGGCATTTCGCAAGGTCCGCGACAATGGCGTCGCCGCGCGATTTGAGTTCTTCATCGCCCGTGCTGGCATAGGCCAGGGCGCAGGCGGAAAGATAGTGGCCGGTGTAGTGGCCACGAAGCTCGCACGTGGGGTCTTCCCAGCCGCCGAGCGGCTGGGCGGAGCTGGGGATGCCAGCGTTGACACGGAAATTGTGAACGAGGCGATCTTCGGGGAGGGAGCGCATGAAGTCGAGATTCGTCTTCGTCGCTTCGAGGAATGGGCCGTCAAGGAGGCGAACGTTCTCCATCGGGAACGGCTCGGACAACATGGGGATGCGGATTTGCCCAAAGCGCGGGCGCTGAGGGGCTTGCAGAGCTTCCGCGGCGGGAATCACGCTCGCTCCCCAGGCGGTCTTGGGCACACAAGCGATTGCCGCGGAAGAGAGCATACCGGATACAAATTGACGTCTGGAAATACCATTCGGAGATTTCATGGCTGGCCTCGATTCTTCATTCGATTGCAGAATCCGTATGATTAGAATCCGTGAAAACGTTTACTCAGTGCCTGTATAGAACAGTCGCGAGGCGGTGTCAAGAATGGCGATGCTGCGACCTGCCTTGAGACAGCGACGCGCGACCAATTTGTGCAGGCGTGAGCTAACATGCCTGTTTTCCTAGCCTTGCGGGTGACGCCAGGGCGAGTAATGGTAGCAATAGACGGCTCCGAGGACCGCCAGCGCCGCGCCCCACCAGATGCTGGCGTGCAGCCTGTACAACACGACCGGGAACTCGGGCGGATGCGAGAGCTCGTAGAGGCCCGCGGCGAACACCAGCACTCCATTGACGAGGAGCGAGACGCCGACGAAAAACCATACGGAAAGCGGATTCTTCGTTTCCATCATGTCACCAGAAAATGATATTCAGCACCACAAAAACAATCCCGACGACCACGGCCCAGAAGGCGGGGCGATGAATCAGAGTCGTAGAGCCTTCGGACGGAATTTGCGTCGCGCCATAGACGAGGCCGTTGAGCTCGGCGACGGGCTTCGGCTGCGTCATCAGACTGACGACGATCGTCACGACCATGCAGACCAGCCAGGACCACAATGCGCGATAGATGTCTGCCGCGAGCGGGCGCGCGTGAATGGAAAGCGCGAGGTAGCGCACGGCCGACGGGCTCAATTCTCCCCAAGTGAACATCGCAGCGGAAGAAACCGTGCCGGCCAGCAGTCCCCAGAAGCCTCCGGCGCCGGTGGTGCGTTTCCAGAGCATCCCCAGAATGACCGTGCCGAACAGTGGGGCGATGAAGATGCTGAAGAGCGCTTGCACGTAGTCCATGATGCTGAGGAAGTGCATGACGAAGTACGCCGTGCCAATGCTGACGAGGACTCCGAGGACGGTGCACCAGCGGCCCATGGAGACGTAGTGGGCGTCTGAGGCATCCTTGCGCATCAGCGCGCGATAAATGTCGTATGTCCAGACGGTGGAGAACGCGCTCACATTGCCCGCCATGCCCGACATGAAGCCGGCAATGAGCGCCGTCGCGCCAAGGCCCAGGAGGCCGGGACCGCAGTAGCGAATCAGCATGAGCGGCAGGACCGCGTTGTAGCTGCTAGCGCCGGCGGCGGCGAGGCTCGCCCCGGTGAGATGCGGCAGAAAGGCCAGGCCCAGCATCCCGGGCACGATCACGATGAATGGGACGAACATCTTGAACGCCGCGCCGATAATGGGCGCCATCTTCGCGGAGCGCAGATCCTTGGCGGAAAGGACGCGCTGAACCTCGAGGAAGTCGGTGGTCCAATAAGCGAAGGAAAGCACGAGTCCCTGCCCGAACACCACTCCCACCCAATTGATGCCCATCTGATTGTTGAACGAACCAAGGTAACGCCAGAGGTGAACGTATTGGATCGACGTATTGTGGATAATCTGCGCCTTGAGCGGCTCCCAGCCTCCCGCCTCGACCAGGCCCAGAATCGGGATCAACAGCGCGCCGGCCCAGATGAGCACGAATTGGAGCACTTCATTGAAAATCGCGGAACGCAATCCGCCGAGGGCGACGTAGATGGCGACCGTGATGGCGGAAACCCAGATGCTGAAATTCATGTTCCAGCCAAGGACGACATTGAGCAGAAGAGCCATCGCGTACATGTTGATGCCGCTCATCAGCACGGTCATCAGGGCGAAGGAAATCGCGGAGAGCGCGCGGGTCGGCTCGTTGTAGCGCAGCTTGAGGTAGCCCGGGACGGAGTGGGTCCGGCAAATGTAATAAAACGGGATCATGACGACGCCGAGAAATAGCATTGCGGGAATGGCGGCGATCCAGTAGGCGTGCGTGGCAAGGATGCCGTATTCGTAGGCGGCGGCCGACCAGCCCATCAGCTCGAGCGCGCCGAGATTGGCGGACATGAAACTGAGGCCGGCAACCCATGCCGTCATCTCGCGGCCGGCCATGAAGAAATCCTCGCCAGTGGACGAGCGCCGCTTCAGGTAAAAGCCGATGGAGAGTACGAGTGCGAAATAAAAAATGATGATGACGAGATCTATGGGGGAGAGACGAACAAGCCGAGGAGCCGCGAGAAGAGCCAACGTCGGAATCGTCATTTATTCACCGGAGGCGCAGAGGACGCCGGGCAACAAGCGATGGAGGATATCACAGCGCGCGCGTCAAATTTCAAAATGCGCCTCTCGCCAGGCCCGGTGCGGCAGGAGATGTGACGGGCCGATTGGTGGTTACAGTGAATGTCCTGTGACGCCGAAATGATGACCGAAAAAAACGCATTCACGGGAGGGGCTTGGTGCGGCCCTTCACCGTGAATGCATGGGAAAGCAAACCGCGTCTCCCCCGGGATTAGAAGTCCAGGCGAGCGCGGAATTCGATCTGACGCGGGCCATTCATGTTGCTGTTGTCCGCCCGGCCGAAAATACCGCTCGAGATCCTACTGCTGTTCGGGTTTGCCCAGTTGGGGTGATTGAAAGCGTTCAGGAACTCGCTCTGGAATACAAACCGTACGTTCTCGCGAATCGGGAAGATCTTGGAGAGCGACAGATCGTCGTTCCAAAGGTGAGGCCCATAAAGCCAGATGTCGCCAGTCAACGTGCCGGGAACTATGTTTTGACAAACGCCAGTCAGATGGGACCTACAAGTCGTAGTGTTGATGTTCGTAAGAATGGACGGATTGAAATCGAGAGCGAAGGCGCTGGGGACATGATGCACGCCCACTGCACCTTGCAACTGTGACCTCGTGACACCGCTCAACACAAGTCCGCCATCCGCGTAGTCGTTAAACGTACCGAATCCACCGTGCAAGTTGAATGGGAATCCGGTTTCGTAGGTGAAAATGGATCCGAGAGTCCAGCCACCCACGATTTGATTGATCACACCCGGATGGTTCAGGAACGCCTTACCATTGCCGAACGGAAGATCATACGTTCCGCTGGCATGCACAACATGGCGGAGATCAAACAAGGTTGGCCCATATCCAAGTCTCAGGTTCCTCATGGTGAACAGCGGGACGGTTCCGAGCCACTGCTCGTCTGGCTGGAGGCCCAAGGTGTGGCTCCAAGTGTAGTTCGTGTCAAACTGCATGCCATGCCAGGGCCTCTGACGAAAGTCGATCGCAAGTGCGTGGTAGTCGCCGTAACCGCCCGCCTCCATAAAGCTCTGCGTGGAACATCCGCTGCAGGAGGCGGCATACGGGTTAGTCTGGAAGAAGTTGACGGGGTAGGCGCCGGGGGTGGTGAAGCCGAATTGGCTGGTGCAGCTGCTGATATTGGACCCTGTCAGGTTGCAAATGTACGGTGCATTGCCAAACGGCTTTGCAAGAGTCCCAGCAACGCTACCGGCCGCCCCTTGCTGAAGCGACCTGATAAATGAACCGCTGCCATAATCCTGGAGCGGTATTCCGGTGCCTCCCGAAGGCTCGCCAGCGAATGCCGCGTCAAAGATTGGCAGCGGGACGTCACCGGCAAATGCAGCACCCATGCTGGAGTTGTTCGCAAACGAGTTAATTCCGTTCGCCTGATTGATGGCCAAATTCGACTGCGCGTGTTGGAACTCGGTCAAAAATCCGTTCTCGAAGATATTGACTTCATTGGGGTCAGTGGAAATCCACTGGTGGACGCTTCTGTGCCCCATGTAGCGAACTTCAAGCACGTTGCTGTGACCGATTTCTCTCTGGATGCCCAGATTCCATTCTTGGACATAAGGCTGCTGGATCTTGGGATCAAATCCGGACGCACCCCAGTAGTAGCTCCATGTGAAGTCAGTCATCGGAATGGATGCCTGATACGCCGGAGGCGAAAGCAGGAAAATAGAATTGGGGAATGGTGCGGGTGCGTTCGTACCAGACGCGGGCGCACCTAACGTAAGCGTCCCCGGCGTGAACGTGCCGGGGGCACCACCGCTCTGCGCCGTGAGCGAGAAGAACTGGAAGAATCCCAATCCTCGGTTTGTGGCGTTGTTCCAGAAGTATTGGTACGGCTCGGTGAACCGCTTGATGTCAAAACCAGCGCGTATAACCGTCTTGCCGCCGCCGAGGAAGCGACCGAGGAAGCCCTCCGTGTAATTCGGGTTCCACGCGACACCGAGCGTCGGCTGTGGGGTTACGTTCCACGGCGCATACTGATGGCTGCTCGCTACATATTGCGGATTGATGTTTGTGCTAAGCGTGCTTGCGCCTTGCTTGAAGATTTGTCCAGGCAATGTCGGCCCGTACATGTTGATGAGAGACGTGCCATGGTAGGCGCTGGTGAGGTCGTGGTCATCGCCGGTAAAATCCCAACGAAGGCCATAGTTTATGGTCAACGTGGGCTTAAAGTGGTAAGAATCCTGGGCGTACAATCCCCAAGACTTCTGCAATTCATCCAAGTTGTAAGCCTGACCCGGCGTGTTTGCGTAGCCGCCAGTCGAAGGCTGGTAGGGATAACCACTCCCAATCGGGCCGACTCCCGCAATTCGCCCGATGAGTGTTGCATACAAATTCTCGGCCTCACCGGTATCCGTGCCCGACGCGTTTACGCCGGTAGGGCCAAAGTAGTTGTCGAAGTCCGTAAGCGCGGGGTCACCACCTGCCAACCCCAAGGAAATGTTTTGAATGCCATCGGGCGGATTCCAGTAGTGATCCTGTTCCCGGTAGAAGGAAAACCCGAAAGTCACCGTGTGGGCGCTATGCTGCCAGGTGGCATTGTCACTCGCATTAACGATGGGATAGAAGGTGGAGACGGGCAAATTGAAGCCCGTCCCGGAGTCTGCGATGCCCCACGCGACAAATGGTTGCGTGTCCCACAGCGGCTTTGCGCCGAAACCATAGGCATACCAGTTGTAGAAGTAGCCGCCCTGAAATTGATTCATCAGTGCGGGAGTCACAGTCCAGTCAAAGCCAATTGAAGTGGTGTAGTTGCTGTTCTTGTTGAAGGCCGCCTGACTGGCAAATGCGGAACCCGGGAAGAATGGGGCTGAGGCTCCGGGCTGGTTATACTTTGTCTCCTCGTATGCGAAATTCAGTCTGTACTTCTGAGAAATATTGTAATCGAGCCGCACCGCTGGGAAGTACATAGTTTGTGGCGAGGGAATGAACCAACTCACTAATTCAGTATTGGGGTCACCGGTACAAGTCGCGCAAACAGAGGCGCCAGGACCTGTCACTGCGGTGTTGACGGCCCCTTGCTCAGCCAAATAGGAAGCGTTGGGCGTTGTCGGCAATCCATTCGGTGATGCTATCTGACTATACAGATTGACTGTCGTCCCGGCCGGTCCCGAGTTGCTTGGTGACTGATAAGTATAAACGCCGCTTTGCGCCAAAGGCGTGAGGAATACGTTGCTATTTCGAAAGCCGCCCGGTTGCTTCGACTCAGCGTAACTGCCGAAGAAGAAGAGCTTATCCTTCAGAATCGGCCCGCCCACGCTCCCGCCAAAATCATTGAGGATGAGCGGGGGCTTTGGAGCATTCGCGTTCCCACTTGCATCCCGCCCCTGGGCATTATTGAACCAGCTGTTGGCGTTCATCCACGAATTGCGAAAATCTTCATAGGCTTCACCGTGATAGGAATTGCTTCCACGCTTCGTCACGAAGCTGCTCTGCATCGTGGATGCGCCATAGCCCTGGTTGACATCCATTTGGCTCGTCTGCACGGTCATTTCCTGTATGTCTTCCAGGCGCGCCTGCAAACCTGGCTGCACATTGCCCGCGAATTTCATTCGACTCGTCGAAGAAATGACTCCGTCGATTGTATTGCCCTGAGCGATGACAGGCATGCCATCCCACGTGCCGAAGCCGGGAGTGCCACTATAGCCGGGAGTGAGGAAGGCCAACTGGCTGACGTCGCGGCCACCCAGGGGCAGATCTTCGATCTGCTTCATGTCGATTGTGCTACCAATCGCGTTGGAGCCAGTTTCCAAGATGGGTGAGGCCGCGGCGGTCACCACAACCTCTTCAGAGGCCGCACCCACCTTCAGTGTGGCTTTGACGGGAGTCTCGCGGCCACCTTGGACGATTACGGAATCGTAGATCTGCGCAGCGAAGTTCGCCATATTGACCGTCAGCTTATAAGTGCCGATGGGCAAGCCGGAGAACGTGAACGTGCCTCCGGCGTCCGTGACGGCTGTGCGAGTGTCGTTTGTGGCGAGGTCTTGCAGCGTGAGCTTCGCCCCGCGCACTATGGCGTTGCTCTGGTCAATGACGACCACGCTGACCGTACCGACGGCGCCTTGCTGCCCCCAGGCCGGGAGCGCATTCAACAGCAGCGCCAGCGCACAAAAAATAACCACGCCACCCAGCAGCAAACGAGAAATATTCCGCGACATGTTATCTCCTCCGACTCGCTCAAGCTTGATTTGCGCCCCTTGGGACGCGTGAACTTTTCCCAAATTCGCAGGCATGCCCGCCACTAAAACCGCTCCATCGAGCAAAATCCGAATCCCCGCATTTCAAACGCCGACAATGTGAATTCGCCCCGCGCGCCAATTCGTTGGCCCAGCGCAGAGCATCCGTTGCTCAATTTTGTTCTGAGGGTTGACACATTTCGCAGGATAGTCACAACGGGAAAAACTACGAGCGGAGCACGGGAACCCGCGCGACGCCGCACCGCAAATCGCAAACGCTCAAGTAAACGTTTACCCAACGTACCCACCAAAAGCACTCTTGCCCCACGAACGATGGCGGCTTTGTATAATTTATTTATATTAGTTGTCAAGCACAAATTTCAAGCTTTCTCGAACACTTCTCTCCCATTCATTCCTATGGATTTAGCTCGCTCTTGGGACGAGCGGTCAACGAGAGTAATCGTTTTCTAGTATTTGCGCGGCCGCCTCGATCTTGAGCTACGTCGTTCGCAGATGACCTCGCGAGTGCTATATACTTGGGATAATACTGAAGCGAGAATTCGGCTTCGAGCGGCTGAATCGGATGAGACGGGCGCAAGAATTGAGATCGGCACGACGGGCGGCTCGCTATGCGGGTGCGGCGCTTCTCTTCGTTGGAGCATTGGCTCCCGTTCGTCCCAGCACTGTGTGCGCTGCGGGTGTCCGGCAGGTTCAATCAAGTGCTTCCTCGAATCAGTCAGAATTGGCCGAGGCGGAATTGCAGAATGGAATTGCTCTCACGCGCCAGGGGAACTTCACGGAGGCGATCCCGCGCTTTCTGGCGGCGCAGGGGCACGTTCGAGACGAATACGCCGCGGATTTCAATCTCGCGCTGTGCTACGTCGCGACCGGGCAGCCTAGCCGCGCGATTGAAATCCTTAGCGCATTGAAGAATCACGGAAATGCAAACGCGGAGGTGAACAACCTGTTGGCGCAGGCTTATATCGGGATGGGGCAGGAGAAGCCGGCGCTGGCGGCGTTTCGACAAGCGGTGGCCCAGACGCCCGAAGACGAAAAGCTCTACTTGTTTCTCGCCGATGCATGCATGGACCACGAGTCTTACGATCTTGGCCTGCAAATCTTACGCGCGGGCTTGCAGCATCTGCCTCGCTCAGGACTGATCCATTACGAACGCGGTGTGTTTTTCACTTTCGAGAATCAGCCGGATGCAGCGGAGGAGGAATTTCACGCCGCCGAGAACCTTGAGCCGAAGAGCGACGTCTTTTATATGGCCGCGGGGCAAGCGGCGCTGCTGGAAGGAAACGTTCCCGAAGCCGTGCGAGTGACGCGGGAAGGCGTCCGTGCCGGATACCAGAATTTCATTTTGTTGGCGCTGTTCGGCACGGCGGCCGGGGATTCTGGCGTCGCACCGGACCGGCCCCTATTCGCAGAGGCGGAGGCTGCGCTCGAGAAATCCGTCAACGAGCATCCGAGCAACGCCGGAGCGCAAGTGGCGCTGGCGAAATTATATCTGCGAGCGAACCGCGTTGCCGACGCGATCGCGCATCTGGAGATTGCGCGAAAGCTCGCGCCATCAGATCCAGCAGTTTATTCGCACCTCGCGATCGCTTATCGGCGCCAAGGCGAAGCTGCGAAGGCACAGGAGGCGCTCGGCATCCTGGCTAAACTCGATGCGGATCAGGCTGCGAAATACAAAACCGATTCTCCGAACAAGGCTGGATACGTCGCGGCCGGCCGAACAGCGCGAAAATCCCCTCAGCAACAATAGCCTCAGCGTTGCTTGATTCGCGGAAATGGGCGCTCGACGAGCCCTTCGCCTTCTTTCACTGCGATGACTTGATCTGCCTTCAGCTTGCCAAGCGCGGTTACGATTCCTCCGGGCCAGCGAATCTCGATTGAGTCCACATTCGAGTGCGAGCCGAGGCCGAAATGGAGGCGCGGGTCCTGCGCGGATTGGTAGCTCATGCCGCCCTTGCGTTGATCGCAGGAAACCAGGTCACCCGACGTGACCTTCACGCGAGCACCGACTCCGTCGCGATTCGACTTCGTTCCAATAAGCAAGATCTCGAGCCAGTGATTCGAGTTCCCGCCGTCATTCCGGAGCAACTGCGGCGATTCGCCATTGTTGTTGACAAGGATGTCGAGGTCGCCATCGTTATCGAAATCTCCGACGGCCGCCCCGCGGCTGACGCGAGCCAGCCGGAAGTCATCGCCCAATTTGTCCGACACATTTTCGAAGACGCCGTGGCCCAGATTCCGAAACATCATTTTCGGCTCGGCGTAGCGCACGCTCGAATTGTATTTCTCGATGTTGTCGAGGACGTGCCCATTGGCCATGAAAATATCACGGAGGCCGTCGTTGTCGAAGTCCATGAAGCGGGCGCCAAAGCCGCTCATGTGAAACGTCGCGTAGCCCATCTGGGAGCGCAGCGTGGCGTCGTCGAAAAATCCGCCTCCGAGATTTTCGTAAAGCCGAGCGAGCTGGCTATCGAGGTGAGTCACGATTAAATCCATGCGCCCGTGGCCCATCGCGTCGGCGGCATCCGTCCCCATGCCCGCTTCGGCGCGACCATCGGCGCTGACCGCGACGCCCGCAGCGAATCCGACTTCGCTGAACGTACCGTCGCGGTTGTTGTGAAACAGAAAATTCGCCATCGAATCGTTGGCAATGAAAATGTCCTGCCAGCCGTCGTCGTCGTAATCGAAGGTCACGACGCCAAGACCGTTGCCGGGCTTGCGACCGACGTCGGAGCGTTCGCTGACATCGGTGAACGTCCCGTCGCCATTGTTGTGATAAAGGCGCGGGGGCTGGCCGTTGTAATCGTCCGGATGGCAATAGCTGCGCATGCCCGGGCCATGATCTCCGCACCAGAAATTCTTCTGAGGCGACCAATCGATGTAATTCGCGATCACAAGGTCGAGGCGGCCGTCATTGTCATAATCAAACCACGCGGCGCTCGAGCCCCAGCGGCCTTCGTTGGCGACACCCGCGCGAGCGGTGACATCGGTGAATGTGCCGTCGCCGTTGTTGTGGTAGAGGATGCAGCGGCCGTAGCCGAGGACGTACATATCCGGGAAACCGTCGTTGTCATAATCGCCGACGGCGACGCCCATGCCGAAAAGGCCTTCGGCTCCGATTCCCGCCTTTTCCGTCACGTCGGTAAACGTGCCGTCGCCGTTGTTTCGGTAAAGCGCGCCACGCAGCGGATGCGAAGGCTTATAGAGTTTCGTCGCGGCGCCATTCGCGAGAAAGAGGTCAAGCAGGCCGTTCTGATCGTAATCGATCCATCCGCAACCGGAGCCCATAGTTTCGATCAAATATTTTTCGGGCGAGGCTGCATTGTCATGATGAAAATGAATTCCAGATGCGGCGGCAACGTCGACGAACTTCACTTTCGGCGCTGTGATGGAGCTTGCGTGCTCATCGCGGGACACAGCCAGCGCGGCTCCCAGGTATTTCAATAATTCGCGTCTCGAAAAATTCGACATCTCGTGATGCCTTACTGTTCCTTTGCGTTCGGCTGAAATTTTCCCATCCGTTGGCGAAATAGCGTAACTCACTCGTTTCGCTTGGCGTCAAGTTTTCTCGCCTTTCGCGGAATTTATGAAGTACGGCGTGAATTTTCCATAGAACAGATGACGTTCGGCTCTTGATTTTGTTACCTTGGCTTTGGAGGCCCAAGTTGTCTTACTTTTCGCGCCGTCAGTTGCTTCGGCTGCTCGGATTGTCCGGCATTGCAGGGACGATGAGGGAGTTTGATCCCCCGCTGGCAAGAGCCGCGGCTATAACTTCAACAAATTCGGCCGCGGCGTTCGAGGAAATTCACGCGTCGGCCAGCGGCATCACCTGGCGGCACGTCGGCGGGATTTCATCGGAGATGTACACGCCCGAGACGCTGGGCGCGGGGTGCGCGTTCCTCGACTATGACAACGACGGGTGGATGGACATTTATCTGGTGAACAGCGGCAAATGCGATTTTTTTGAACCGAATCCACCGTTGCGCAACGCGCTCTATCGCAACAACCGCAACGGAACGTTTACGGACGTGACGGAAAAGGCGGGCGTCACGGGAAATGCGTACGGCATGGGAGCGGCGGTGGGAGATTACGACCGCGACGGCTTCCCGGACATTTTCCTCTCGCAGTATCCGCGCAGCATTCTCTATCACAACAATGGCGACGGCACGTTTACCGACGTGACCGAAAAAGCCGGCGTAGTTTCTTCTGGATGGGCGACGAGCGCCGTGTGGTTCGATTACGACAACGATGGGGAGCTGGACCTGTTTGTCTGCCAGTTCGCGAAATGGAGCAAGGCGCTGAATAAATTCTGTGGGAACCAGCTGACCGGCGAGCGATGGTACTGCAAGCCGAACGTCTACGATCCGCTGCCCTGCTGGCTCTACCGCAACAACGGCGACGGGACGTTTACAGACGTGAGCAAGGAGACTGGCATCGCGCGATCACTCGCGAAGGCGTGGGGCGTGGTCGCGTGCGACATCAACAACGACGGATGGATGGACCTGTTCGTCTCGAACGATACGGTTGCGAATTTCCTCTTCGCCAATCGCGGCAAGGGGAGATTCGAAGAGATCGGCGCTCTCGCGGGAGTGGGCTACAACAGCTTCGGGCTCGCGCGGTCGGGCATGGGAGTCGACGCGAGCGATTACGACGAGGACGGCTGGACGGACCTGTTCGTCTCCAACGTGGACCACGAAATGTTTTCGCTCTATCACAACAACAAGGACGAGACATTCACGGACTTGTCGCCCGCAGACAGCATCGGCCAGACGACGATGATGATGAGCGGCTGGGGGCTGAAATTTTTCGATTACGACAACGACGGCAACATCGACCTTATGCTTTGCAATGGGCATCCCGACATCGCGGTGGAAAAGCACATGGCGGGGCTGCATTACAAAGAGCCGATGCTGCTTTTCCGCAACACGGGGCGCGCGCTTGAAAACGTCAGTAAGCAGAGTGGGCCGATTTTTTCGCGCCCAATCGCGGGGCGCGGAATGGCGGTGGGCGATTTCGACAACGACGGCTCCGTGGACGTGCTGGTAGTCGTGAACGATGCCGCGCCGATCCTGCTGCGAAATAATGCGGGACGAGGAAATCACTGGCTGGGAATTCGCTTGATCGGCAAGAAATCGAACATCGACGCGATTGGCGCGCTTGTTACCTATCAGGCTGGAGATTTGAAGCGCCACGTATTCAAGGTTGGCGGAGGGAGTTATCTCTCATCGCACGATCCTCGGATGGTGCTCGGGCTTGCGCAGCAGAAGAAAATCGACTGGCTTGAAGTGAAATGGCCGCAGCCGGGAGGTACGGAGCGATTCACGGAATTGCCGGTGGACCGTTACATCACGATTGTGGAAGGCGAGAAGAAGTGGAAGTAGCGCGGCAGATGATTCGCTATTGCGAATAGGGATTCTGCGGATGAGGCGCCGAGCGCTGCGCCTCCTGTGCTTTCCGCTGCAAGGCAAGTTCGCGGTCGGCATCCTGCTTGCGGCCCGTACGCGAGTACGCGATGGCCAGTTGATAATGCCCCGCGGGATCGTCAGGCTCCATCTTCACGTACTTTTCAAGAGGTGAGACCGCGTCCGCGTTTTTTCCCGCGGCATTAAGGGCCATGCCCAGGCCTAAATAAGCTTCCGAGAATCCCGCGTCGAGCTGCGCCGCGCGTGAAAAGCGTTTGATGGCTTCGTCCCATTGGGAGGCCTGACGGGCAAGGTCACCGAGCATGAATTCGGCGGAAGCGGCGTCTGGATCGAGTTGCAGCTCCGCCTCGAATTCCTTCCTGGCTTCTTCGGCCGTCTCCGGAGTTGCCGGCTGCGAAAGAAGAATGCGGCCAAGGCGGTAATGAATGCCGGGCTGGTTGGGATATTTTTCAAGGATCTTCTTGTACTCCGCGGCGGCTTCATCCCATTTGCCTTGCGATTCGCGAGCTTCGGCGTCGAGTTCGAGCGCCTCGGCGGAAGCGGGAGCGGTTGCGGCAAGTTCCTGCGCGGCGCGCGAGGCGAGCTCGGAATAAAAATGAGTGGCGGTGTACAGCACCTTTGGATCGCGCGGAAAATCCCGGCGAAGGATCAAGAGGCCTTCGACGGCGGCAGCTTCGTTGTCGACGCTCATGCCGCACTGGGCCATCGCGAGAGCCGCGTCGTAACGCGCCTTCTTGTCGGCAAGTTGCGCCGCCGATTTGCGGAGAAGTGGCAGCGCTTCAGTGCAATGGCCGCGGGACGCGAGCTCGACGCCATGCTGCGCCGAAGCCGCAAAATCGGGAGCGACAGGTTTTTTCGCGGATTGCGCGCGAGCGAGATTTGCGGTCATGCCGAGAAATAAAACTGCGTTGGCAAACAGGGCGGCGCGCTTCGCCATCGAAACATCGCGAAGATGGCCACAGAATCGCATCAAGGGATTATAGCGCCGCGACGAGCCGCGCGCTGTCATTCCCGATGCGTGAGAATCCCGAGCGTCGCTAAAATCCGATTTCAATTGGCTGTCCTGAGAATTCGATTTGCTTCCTTGCGCCTTCGAGAATCACTTCGATTGGACGGCGCAGCGGCGGAAGCATTTTGGAGCCCGGCGCGAGTTGCAGGCTCAGTCTCTGAGCCGCGTCGTCCCACTTCATCTGGATGCCCATCCAATCGCCGCGGCGATAGTCGAAGGATTTGCCATCGTCCTCGTAGAGCAAGGAAGCGCCATCCGCACCGGGATAGATCGTCAGTGAGAGAGGAGCGTCCACTTTTTCGCCGGTGTATTGCTTGACCGGGCCGACGGGAAGAATTGCGCCGCCGCGGACGTAAAGCGGTATTGTCTCGAGGTTGACTTCACGGACGATTTCTTTGCCGCCTTCCGAGCGTTCGCCCGACCAGAAATCGTGCCACGTGCCTTTCGGAAGATAGATGCGCCGCGACGTGGCGCCCTTGTCGAAGATTGGCGCGACGAGAACGTCCGGGCCCCAGAGATATTCATCGTCTCGCGCGACAGCGACGGGATCGTCCGGATAATGCAGCCATAGCGCGCGCATGACGGGCATGCCCGTCTTTGTGCATTCGCGGACCGCGCTGTATAGATAAGGAATCATGCGGTAGCGCAGTTCCAGATACTTGCGGCAGATCGGCTCGACGTTGGGGTTATGCAACTGGCTCGCGTCGGGAATCGCCGCGCCGCCGTAATTGCTGATTTCGACCGGCCCTGGATCTCCGGTGTCCCAACCCCAAGGCAGACGCAATTTCCATGTGCGCCCATGGCAACGGAAGAGAGTGCAGAATGCGCCGAATTGGAACCAGCGGAGATACAGCTCGGCAGTGAATTCCTTCGTCGGCACGAAGCCGCCGATGTCCGTGCCCCAATAGGGAATACCGGAGAGCGCGGTGTTGATGGCGTTGGCGACGTGAACTTTCAGAGTTTCCCACGTTGAATAGACGTCGCCGGACCAAAGAAAAGAAGCGTAGCGCTGCATGCCGGCATAGCCATTGCGATGGAGCGCGTAGGGGCGTTCGTTCGGGCGGTCAATCTGCGGGCCTTCCCAGTACATGCGATTGCGCAGCAGGCGCGAAACGGCGTCGAGCGGATCGCCTTCATCGGGCCACCAGCCGTCGACCCCCATCGCGAAATCGGCGCGGTGCGCGTCCCAATAGCAGCTTGCTTCTTCCGCATCGAACCGCGCGAGCGCACAAGGATCGTGCACGGTGCCGTGAAGCCTGCGCGTGAGAATCACGGCGTGAAGGACGGCGCGAAAATGATCGTCATGAAATTGCTTGAGAATTTCCTTTGGATCGGGGAAGACGCGCGAGTTCCACGAGAACGAGCCGTTCTCGGTGTTCCAGCCAGAGGGGCAAAAGCCGGTGCCCAGATAGATCAACGCGTCGCAGGGGAGTTTTTTGTCGCGGAATGTTTTCGCTTCCTGGAGGATTTCTTCGCGGCTGGCCAGCGTGCGATGGGACTGCTGATAGCCGAGGCTCCAGAGCGGAGGCAGTTCGGCATGGCCGGTGAGGCGCGCGTATTCGGCCATGATTGTCGCGGGTTCGCGCGACGCGACAAGAAACAAATCGAGCGGAAGCGCGGAATCGGAGTCTTTCGGCTGAAATTTGCTCTGCGAGCCCGTGAAATCGAAAGTGCCGAACGGTTGATGGAAGAAAATCGCCCAGCCGGAGGTTCCAATGAGCCAGGGGATGGGCACGCGGCCGCCGTGCGTTGCGAGCTTGTAGCCGCCCTGTCCGCTGCGCATAGCGTCGAGATTGCCGCGGCGGTCAAATTGAGGGCCGCCCTCGCCGAGGGCCAGGAGCGGGGAGCCTCCCGTGTCAAAGGAGACAGATCCTGAGTCGGCAACGACCTCGAATGTTTGGATTTTGGCGCCGTCTTTCTCAATGGCGAAGCTCAGCGGGTTTGCGGTCACAGAAATATTGAACTGGCCGCACTTGATTGTGCGCGGCTCTGCGATTTCGCGAATTTTGGCGACAGGCGCGCCCCAATCCGTTCGCACCAGTGAGCCATCGGTCGGAATTGGCGCAGGCTTCGCGTCCACGATGGGCAGGACGCTCAGGCGAAACGCGTGGGCGCTGACGGGCGTAATTTGCACCTCGACGTCATGGCCAGCGACTTGAAACGCGCTTCCGGCAGATTCAGAAATTTGCGGCAGAAAATACGTGGCTGCAGCGGCGCTCATGCCCCTTAGAATTTGCCGGCGATCATAACGTTTCTTCATTGACAAAAAATGTCGAGAGCGGCGGGCATCATTTGGCGCGAAGCTCAACCCAGGTTGTTCTCGCATTAAGCGGGACGACATACGCGGTACGTTCCACGTGAAACGTTGCCGCAGGCTGATAGGCGCCAATGCCGGCAATCTTGGCCGGCTGGCTAACGCGCAGATAGGCCGTTGGAGTGAATGGGTTCGCCGGCGCAAGGCCAATGCGGACCACTCCCGTTTTGGAATTCAATTCCACGCTACTGAATTTGCCCGCATCGAGCGTGAGCCAAAGGCCGAGCGGCGCGACGTAAACGCGCTCGCGGAAAGAGTCGAGCGGCGTCACGCGAATCGTATCGCCGGAAGCCTTGATGTTTCCGCCGAAGGCGACCCAGCCGAACTCCGGATGGCGGACAATGTACGTCGCGGTGTTGAGCGCGTGACCGAAGAAATTCGGACCGTAATCGCCCGAATAAGGGTCGAATTTGAGCATGTCCGGAAAGGCGTGAAACGCGGCGGAAGCAAATCCATCCTGATCAATGTCCGTGAGCGCGCCCATCGTGCCGCCATAACCGACGCGAAGAAGGTAGAAATCGTCCGGATGGTCGCGATACTCGGCGAGCAGCGGAATCGCGTTGATGCCCGAGCCATAATGATGCAGCTGGCGCTCGAGCCGCTGAATTTTCGCGGCGTAGATGAAATCCCAGTAACGGCGCGCGCTGCCGTTATAGCCCCAGCTGGGTATCGTGGGATCGTATCCGAGGATGGCGTCGAGCGTTACTTCAGCCTTGTCCTCGTAGCCGAAATGCTTCATCCACGCATAGACCTCTTCCTGGCCAGTGGAATCCCATGGCATTTCACTGCCGAAGGGATAGGCTTCGACTTTCCATTGATCGGCGCGGGCGCGCATGCGGGCTTCGAGGTCGTCTGCCTGTCGCGTCATGCCCTCGCGGCGCAGGTCCTGGAGGATTTTGAGAAAAATGTCTCCTTCCATCTGGCCGAAATGCGCGAGGCCCGGAGCGAAATTCGTCATCGCGACGGATGTTTCGTAAGCGTGCTGGAGGTACCACTGCCAGGGATGATCCGTGACCAGGCCGCGATGATTCCGAGCAAGGCGATAAAAAGCCCAGTAGGCCGCGGCGACGTGCGGATAATTATAAGAGCGGTCGACGGCTTCGGACGCTTTCTTGCTCCAACTCGTCCAACTGCGCCAGTCGAGATCGCTGCGATAATAGTTCGGCGGCAATTCGTCCGGCTGATAATAAAAAAGGCTTTTCCGAACGCCGAATTTTTCTGGGCCATCCTTATACTGAATGCCGCCCCACAAAACGCCGTCGACAAATTGCTGATACTTGTCGACCTCCTGCTTATCGGGCTGGCCGAATTCTTTCATCGCGGCGGCGAGCCACGAACCCGCGCCGCCTTCGTCGCTCAAGCCGGCGATCCAGACGCGGCTGTCCTGCGAGACGATTTGATTGACGCTGCGGTCGTACGTCATCACCGACGGGCTGCGGTGAAAGGGATCCTTCGGATCGACGAACCACTGCTTCGTGGTGAGAAAGTGGCCGAGATCCGCGACGACCTGCGGCTCAGGCTTGATCGTGAAGTAGCTGATCGTCTGCACGAGGCCGTCCTGATACTTGATCGTGAGGCGCGAGCGGCCCCACGTGTGGCCGCGGAGGGAATATGCCGCCCAACCGTGCGCGGTCGTCGCATCCTTGCGGATTTCGATTGCGCCGGCGGGCTCGACGGTCATAGAACTGACGGCGCGCGGATAATTCAGGAACAGGCGCGCGTCAATATCCTGCGGCAGGACGTAACCGGGAATCCCGACGGCGACCGGGCGCGAGTCTTCGGTAAGCGTTTTCTCGATGTCTGGAATGGAATCGGAGAGGAGAAATTTGACGCCGTACGTCTTCGATTCGCCCGGGGCAAGCGTGAGCATGGTCGGCGGATTCCACGGCTGCGCGTCTTTCCATTCATTTTCGGTGTAAGCCGCGCTGTAAACCATCCATTTGTAGAATCCTTCAAACGTCACGCTGCGCGGCGTGGGGTCAGAGAAAATCGGGACGACGCCGTTGACAGGGCGCTTGTTGAGAATCGGGTTGTACGCCTCGAAGGGCGTGTGGCCGTCGGGCACGACGAGCAGCGCAGGACCGTGGCCGTTGAGCCGTGTCACCTGCAAGTATCCCGCGTCCTCGCCAATATAGGGATCGTAAAAGGAACACTTCGCGTGCGCTTCTTCGAGAGTCCGGCGGCTCAGAATGTTGTTGAAGATCATGGGAATGCCGAGAGCGCCGATTTGAATGGATTGCGACGTCTTGTTTTTCAAAGTGAAGCGCAGAACGAGTTTGCTGTTTTCAAGTACCCACGTGCGCGTGACGTCCAGCGGGAAATCCGCGGCGAAAGTGGGGTTGAGGTCGGCGGCGGCAAGAATATCGCCCGACGCCGGAAGTGCCTTTGCAGGCTGGCGTTCATGAGCGCTCGAATAATCTTTCCAGTCGCCGGAATTGCCGAAGCGCAAACGCAAATCGAGATCGCCGAGATGATAGAAGCCGTTCTGCGAGCGCCAAACGAGAAGATCGCCGGGCGTGAAATCGAAACCGCCGGCGCCTTTCGGCTTGAGCGCGGCGACCGTCTGTGAAGAGCGCACCAGGCTGAGCGTGAAATCCGGTGTGTCGATGTCCATCGTGCCTTCGGCGAGCATCGGGCCGGGAGTGGGCGGCGTTTGCGGTCGGCGCTCCTGAGCGAAAGCGCCTTGGTGAAAAAGAACAAAGAAAGCGAGGCAGATCAAGAAGAGCAAGATCGATTTCGTAAGTCTGGAAGATTTATTCGTCATTTCAGGCACCGCATTTCTTGACTGCGAGAGCAGCCGGTCGTTCCAGCCGTCGGCGGAACGCTAGACTATCTTGCTTCCGCGATGGGATGTCAATGTACGAACGCTTCGCGAAGCAATTTTGGCGGAGGATCAAGACGCTATTCTTCCCTCATTTCGTGAAAGGGGAGCGTTCGCTGTATGGAATAGCGTAAGGGTCATGCAGGCCGACGTCTCATCGCGAAATTTTGTCTGGTGAGAAAACGTTTACAGACGCGCGTATGGTTGTGATAAAACGCGGGACCAGAGAAACGGTGACGAGACCTCGTCGAGCGACGGGCGAGGCAAGCAGAGGAGACGGCCATGAATCGAAGAGGGTTCCTGCGTCATCTGGCGGTGACGACGGCGGCGATGCGGTATTTCCCCGACTCTACGGATGCGCTCGCGTCTTCCGCAGATGGCGCAGTCCCGCGTTTCAGTGATTTGCAGGCAACGCATGCACCTGGACCGCTTCCTGACGTCGATGGCCACACGTTTCTCTGCGAATTCAAAATCGACACGACGAACTGGAAAGCGTACGAGGATCTTCGCACGCGCGACGGTGCGATTACTTTCATTTCCGCGTCCGGGCGAAGCCGCGTGCTGCCGAAAAACGCCGAAGCAGTTTTCGCCGAAGCGGCAGTGCCTTATCTCGGATTGAGCTTGCAGGATATTGGAATGAGCGGGCGCGATTTGCTCGCGGATACGCTGCTCGCGAAGGGCGATCCCGATCCGGAGATGGTGAAGTCGGCGGCGCCGCCAATGGGCTCGGCATTCGAGCGCCCTGTTTATTTTCGCCTGCCGTGGAATACATTCGTCGGGACAAAGGAATGTTTCGACACAATGCCCATATATCCCAGCGGGAACACACGCACGTATCATCCGATCCAGGAATTTCCTGATCTCGGTCTACAGGCGACTCCAAAACGTTACGAGGGATTGATCGGCGGCTGGATGCCGGCGGTGCGCAAAGTGTTTCCCATTTCAGAGACGGCGTATGACGAAATCGTCGTCTTCGGCGACGTCCTGGCGCACGACAAGTTCATCGTGCAAACGTGGCACCGCACTTCGCGCATCGAAAGCGGCAAAATCACGAAGGTGGTTTACGGCTATAGCTATCCGCCGTTCCCGCCTGCGCGGAAGGATCCTTCCGCGGAAGATTTCTACCGAGCGTTGCTGATCTTCGCCGGCTACTGGGAAAAGCAGATGCACGATTTCGTACCAATTACATTGCCCGAGACAAGCTGGGCGGATATGCCGAAGTACGCATTTGCAAAAGAACTGATGGTGCGGCCCGGCGGAGTCTATCCGAAATATGGCGCCGTGGACCGCGACTACTACGGATCGGAGTACGACGGCTTCCAGGACATCTTTACGATGTCGGTGATTAGCAATCTCGAATGCGGACGGTTCGAGATGGCGCGCACGGTGATCGACAATTATCTGACCGACTACACGGACTCGAAGGGCATGATCAACATGCGCGGGCCAGAGACGGCGCAGTTCGGCATGGAGCTGATGCTCTTCGCGAAATATTTCCATTACACGCGCGACGCGGGGCTCCTCCAAAAGCACCGCGAAAAAATCGAAGCGACGGCGGCAATGCTTTGCGAGATGCACGACGAAAGCTTGCAACTGCCGAAGGATGACCAGGGCCACGGACTCATTCATGGCTGGAGCGAATCGGATTCGTGCCTCGCGGCGACACCGCAGACGTGGTGGCTGCCGTATTTCGCGAATAGCGCGTTTGCAGCGCGCGGGTTCAAGGATTTGAGCCAGATCTGGGGGAAGATTCAGCCTGCCGCTGCAACCGAAAAGAAAACGGCTGACTGGATGGGGCGAAGCAAACAGTTGCAGGACGCGGTGGTCGCGAGCATGCAGAAAAATGCTCGCACGGACATGAATCCGGCGTACATCGGCACCTATCCGGGCACGACGATGACCGTGCAGGAATCGCTCGCGAAGGAGCGGCCTAGCCCGCAGCAGTGGGCGCACCGCGCGTACGCGGAGCTGCTGCAGGCTGATATGCTGCCGACAGAGCTGGCAAACACCGTGATCGATTGCATGCGCGCATATGGCGGAACCACGCTTGGCGTCGTTGCGAACATGGAGCGGCCGCATCCGAACGGCCGCGACATTCTGGGTTTTATTTCCTATGGCTACGCGCAGATGCTGCTGCGCCTCGATCGGATCGAGGAATATTTGCTTTTCCTCTACTCGCATCGCTACCACGATCACACGCGCGGGAGTTGGACGGCCGGAGAAGTCGCTGGAATCAACGGCGGCACGGCGATTTTTTGCGTTCCGGCCCAGCAGACAATTCCGCTGCTGGTGCGCTGGATGCTCGTGCTAGAAGATTCTGATGACGACCGGCTGTATCTTGCGAAAGGGCTGCCGCGCGATTGGGCCGGTTCGGGAAAGGACATCCGAATCGAGCAGGCGCCCACGCGCTGGGGAAGGGTGAGCCTGAATATGAGGACGGATGTCGCTGGAAAGCAAGTCCGCGCGCGGGTCGCGCTTGAACGGCCGGGCGCACCGAAAGAGTTGCAAGTGAAATTTCGCCTGCCCTCACAATTCAAGTTGAGGCAAACCACTGTGAACGGCCGCACCGCGAAAATCGGCGGGCCGCACAACGACACAGCCGTTTTCCAGACCGGAAACGATAAGCAATTTGATGTGATGGCGGATTTCGTCTGAACTGCGCTAGAGCAAACCCGGGGGAATTACCATGACCTGGATCCGCACGATTTCACTCGCAGAAGCCGATGATGCCGCGCGACGGATGATGGAAGAACAGCGCAAGCTCTATCCCGCCGAATACGCCACGCCTGTTTTCAAAACGAAGGACGGGCCCTCGGCCATCGTCGCATCGCACAGCTTGATACCCAAGGTGCTTTTCCACGCGTTCGCGACATTTGGCGAATTGATGTCGCCGGATTTGCCGCTCACACGCCGCCAGCACGAAATGATCGCGACAGTTGTCTCCGTGACAAACGATTGCTTTTATTGAATCGAGTCACACGCAGAGTTTCTGCGTCGCGTGACAGGAGACACGGCAATCATCGAGGCCCTGCGGCGAGACTATCGAACTGCGACGCTCTCCACTCAGGACAGCGCCATGCTCGACTACGCAGTGAAACTCACGAAAGACGCGACGAAAATAGGCCCCGCTGACCACGAGCGGCTTCGCGCAACCGGATTCGACGACAAAGGCATCCTGCAAATTACGCTGATTGCTTCCTGGTTCAACTACATCAATCGCGTCGCGGATGCGCTGGGCGTAGGGCGGGATGGATAGCGCAGGTTCTCGCGATGGACACGCTCACGATAGCTGAGCAGCTAAATCGCCGGTTCGCGCAAATCTCCGCAGGCGTCTTCCAGCTTCTGCGCAATCGCGAGAATGATTTCCTCTTCATAAGGCCGACCGACGATTTGTACGCCGATGGGCAAACCCTCTGGCGAGCGACCGGTGGGAACGACTACCGCTGGAAGGCCGAGCGTATTGAACCACTGTGAATAGCTCATCGCATCGAGATACTTCACACTCTGGCCTTCGATTTGCCATTCGCGCTCGCCGTGGCGGAACGCGGGGATGGCGCACGCGGGACACAGCAGAACTGGAATTTTTTCCATCGCTTGGAGGAATCGGCCACGCAGCGCGTCGCGTTCGAGCAGCGTGTTCATGAAATCGCTGAGCGTGAACTCTGGTTCAGCACGCACTATGCCGATAAATTCCTTCAGGATTGGACTCAATTCATTTTCGTGCCCGGCGTACATCGGGCCCATAACAAATTGGCCAGCGCGGCCGAAGAGATTCCACCAAATGCGCCGGATCGATTCGAGATCTTCGGGCAAGTATTTCTCGACAGTGAAGCCGAGTTGCTTCAACGCGTACCCGGCTTTGCGAACTGCCGAGCGCGTCTCCGGCGTGACGGGAATCCTTGCGTCATCTTCGAAGTATCCGATTCTCAGGCCATGGATTTCCAATCCCGAAGGATGACGAATTGGCGCGGGAGACGACATCGGATCTCCGCTATCCGCACCCGCCATCGCTTCAAAAAGAATTTTCACGTCGGCGACGGTACGCGCCATCGGGCCGACAACTCCCAGGTACGTGAAAGGTCCGGCCGACGCGGGAAAATGTCCGGTGGCGGGGATTCTTCCGGGCGTCGGCTTCAGGCCGCAGATGCCGCTGAAATGCGCGGGAACGCGAATCGAGCCGCCGCCGTCGCTGCCCACGCCGCCAGCGGAACATCGCGCGGTAATCGCCGCCGCTTCGCCCCCGCTTGAGCCTCCCGGCGTGCGCGAAAGGTCCCATGGACTGTTCGTCCTGCCGGTCATAGCGTTGTCGGTTTCGTAAGCCATCAGAAATTCCGGCGTATTCGTATTTCCAAGCAGAATCGCGCCGGCGCGGCGCAAACGGGAGACGAGCGGAGCATCGGATTGGGCAACGTAGTCCGCGCGAAGACGCGAGCCGCACGTGCAAGGCCACCCGGCAACGTCGATCGAACTCTTGATTGTGATGGGAACGCCGTGGAGCGGGCCAAGCGACTCGGCTGACGCGATTGCCGCATCGGCGACTTTGGCTTGGCGCCGCGCGTCTTCCGCATCGAGGTGAACGAAGGCGTTCAATTTCGGATTGAGGCGCGCGATTTTCTCGAGATGCGCCTCGACCAGTTCCGTCGGCGTAATCCGCTGCTTTCGAACTGAATCGGCCATTTCTGCGGCCGTCAGCGACGTCAGGTCTCTCTTTGGGTCTGCTTTGGCGTTCACAAGGCCTCCTTACACCAAATCGAAGCAAAAGACTTTCAGCTGCGACTTCACTCCGATAAAGTCAAACTGCTGTACGAATTGGAAACCCTACATGCTGGGCGGCAAATGCCCAATAGTATTTTCATATTATTGCGATTCGTTACCCGCGCCGATAACCTCGGGCGGAAAATCAAGCTGGATATTTTATTCAGATCGGATTGTGACGCGACGCCAATCTTGATGTGACGAAATGAAAAATTTCTTCCCATGGCTCGTGGCCTTGTTGTTCCTGACCGCAGTCTACCTGTACGCTTGGCCGACTCCGACGATTCATTACTACGTATTCGTCGTACTGCACCTTGTGGTTGGGCTTGCATTCCTCGCGCTGCTCCTTTTTCTATTCGGCAGAATCTGGCGCGAGTCGAAATTCACGAGTCGCGTTGGGTGGAGCCTCCTCGCGCTGGGTGGTTGCACGGGCGTCGCGCTGATTATCACCGGCGCTCTCCGCAATGATTTTCCATTGCTCTACATTCACATCGGCGCCTGCCTTGCCGGCGTCGTTCTGTTGGTTGGCGGCTGGGTGACCACGAAGAATTGGCGTTTTACTGGCGCTGCCTCTGGTGCGGCTGCGTGGACTGTGATTCTTCTGGCGTTTGGCGCGGTCGCTTATGGATCGTGGTGGGCGCGAAATCTCGAATGGCAGGAATCCTATATAGTCAAGAATCCGTCGATCGCTCCGGCCACGATGGACGAGGAGGGCGGCAGCAGTTCCGGGCCTTATTTTCCGGGCTCAGTGCAAGTCGCAGGAAATGCCAAAATTCCAGCAAAATTCTTCCTCGAATCAGAAACGTGCGGGGAATGCCACGCGGATGCCTACCACGAGTGGGAAGGTTCAGCGCACCATTTTTCATCCTTCAATAATCAGTGGTATCGCAAGAGCATTGAGTACATGCAGGATACAATCGGCATCCGCCCATCGAAATGGTGCGCGGGTTGCCACGATCCGGCGCTGTTGCTGACGGGCATGTTCGATAAGCCCGTGCGCGAAATCGAGAACACGCCGGAAGGGCAGGCCGGACTTGGCTGCGTGATGTGCCATTCCGTAGTCGCCGTGCAGTCGACCATGGGACAGAACGGATACGTCCTCGAATATCCGCCGTTGAACGATCTGGCGACGAGCAAGAATCCCGTCGTACACGGACTGGTGAATTTTCTGATCAAATTGAATCCGGAGCCGCACCGCCGTGCGTTCCTGAAACCGTTCGTGAAGAATCAAACGGCGCAGTTCTGCTCCGCATGCCACAAGGTGCATTTGGATTTTCCGGTGAATCACTATCGCTGGACGCGCGGCTTCAACGAATACGACAACTGGCAGGCCAGCGGCGTTTCCGGGGAGGGCGCGCGCTCATTTTATTATCCACCGAAGCCGCAGACCTGCACTGACTGCCACATGCCTCCGATGCTGTCTCGCGATTTCGGCAATTACCGCGGCATCATCCATTCGCACCAGTTCCCTGCCGCCAATACGGCTCTGCCGTACGAGAGTGAAGACGCGGGACAGCTCGACACCGTGGAGCGGTTCCTAAAAGCGAACCAAGTGAGCGTGGACATTTTCGGCATTTCTCCCGAGCAATTGACACCCGGCTCAGGGAAAGTCGCGGCTTCTTCGGGCCTTCCTGGCGCTGTGCCGCAGCTTCAGACGACGTTCGGCGTGGGCGAAGAGTCGCAATTTACGGCGCCGGCCGGACAACAACAGTTCGCGGCGCCGGCGGCGCAACTCACCGCGCCATTTGGCCGCACGCCGATTCAAGTGCGGCGCGGCGATACTGTGCGCGTGGACGTGGTCGTCCGCACGCGAGGGGTAGGCCACTTCTTTCCGGGGGGCACGATTGACGCGTTCGATTTGTGGCTGGAATTGCGCGCGAAAGACAATGCGGGCAAGACGATTTTCTGGAGCGGCGAGGCGGGTCAGAATGATGACGGAAACGGGCCAGTCGATCCGGGCGCGCAGTTCTACCGCGCGCTGCTCCTTGACGCGCACGGCAACGTCATCAACAAGCGCAACGCTTGGTCCGAGCGCGCCGTCGTTTACGTCCATCTGATTCCTCCCGGCGCCGCGGACACAGTCCATTACCGGATGCACATCCCCAAAGACACCGGCGACCGAATCGCAATCGAAGCGAAACTGAATTACCGCAAGTTCGATTGGTGGTTCACGCAGTTCTCTTTCGCCGGAATTCATGACCCATCGCAGCACAATCCAGATGTCACTCCCGGTTATGACGACACGAAATGGACATTCACAGGAGACACGAGTGGAGATTCCGGCAAACGCACAGGCATTCCTAATCTGCCGGTCGTGGTGATGGGACAGGACAAGGCCGAATTGCAGGTGTTGCCCGCCGATGCAGCGCCACCGAGGCCGCACGTGGACGTGGAAGCGACGGACTGGCAGCGCTGGAACGATTATGGAATCGGCTTGCTCCTGCAAGGCGATTTGCAAGGCGCGGATGCCGCGTTCGAAAAAGTCGCGCAAGCCGCGCCAAATCGCGCGGACGGCTGGGTGAATATGGGCCGAGTCCGCTTGCAGGAAGGGAATCTGCCGGACGCGGAGCAGGTGCTGAAGCAGGCGCTCAAGGTCGATCCTTCGCTCGCCAGCACGCACTTTTTCTATGCAAACCTGCTGCGCGATCAAGGCAAGTACGATCAGGCGATAGCGGAATTGAAAATCGCACTGGCGCAATATCCAAACGATCGCGTCGCGCGAAACGACTTAGGCCGCACGTTGTTTCTTGAGCGCCGCTATGCCGACGCGATTCGTGAATTCCAGGCTGTTATTGCGATAGATCCAGAAGACATCGAGGCGAATTATAACCTGATGCTTTGCTACAACGGCTTGGGGCAGCCGGACCGCGCGCGCGAATACGAAGGCCGGTATTTGCGCTTCAAAGCAAATGAAGCAGAGGAAGCGCTGACGGGCCCCTATCTCCGCGCTCATCCCGACGACAACAACGAGCGCCAGCCCATTCACGAGATCGCGTCAGCGCCATTAGCTCCGTCAAGTCCGCAGTACGGCGCGCCGCCCAAAGCTGGAGGCTCAAGGTGAGCCGACTGTTTCGGAACGGCAAGACCTTAATGCTGCTGGCATTCGTGATGACAGGCGGCTCGCTAGTGAAGCTGGCCGCGCAGAAGCGCCCTGCTTCGCCGATCTCGTTCCAGGATGTGACACGCGCAGCCGGCATTCACTTCATCCATAACAATGGCGCGTTCGGCAAGATGTGGCTGCCGGAAGCGATGGGTTCAGGCGTTGCTTTCATTGATTACAACAAGGACGGCTGGCCTGACATCCTGCTGATCAACGGCGACGACTGGCCGGGGCATACCCGCCGCCATACTTACATGGCACTCTATCGCAACAATCGCGACGGCACCTTCACCGACGTCACGCGGCAGGCCGGACTCGAAGTAGAGATGTACGGCATGGGCGTCGCGATCGGCGATTACGACAACGACGGCTGCGACGACATCTTTGTCACGGCGCTGGGACAGAGTCACCTATTCCACAACAATTGCAACGGCACGTTCACTGACGTCACGAAGAAAGCGGGGCTCTGGGGCCCGGTCGAATTCAGCACCAGCGCCGCCTGGGTGGACTACGACCACGACGGCCATCTCGACTTGCTTGTCGCGAATTACGTGCAATGGACTCCCGCGACGGACATTTTCTGCACGCTCGATGGCAAGACGAAATCGTATTGCACGCCCCAAGCCTATCAAGGCACGTCGCTGCGCCTGTGGCACAACAATGGCAACGGGACATTCTCCGACGTCACGAAACAGGCTGGGCTCCACGATCCGACTTCAAAGAGCCTCGGCATCGCAATTCTCGATGCGAATCAGGACGGCTGGCCTGACATTTTCGTCAGCAACGACGCGGAACCGAACAAGCTCTACATAAACGATAAGAACGAAACGTTTACCGAGAAGGCGGTCATGTCTGGCGTTGGCTTCAGCGAAACGGGCGTTGCCCGCGCGGGCATGGGCACGGACGCTGCCGACTACGATCATTCGGGCTTTCCCAGCATCCTCGTTTCGAATTTTTCGAATCAAATGCTCGCGCTCTACCACAACGAAGGCAACGGACTCTTCGTTGACGAAGCGCCGCACTCCGAAATCGGCCATTTGAGCCTGCTGACGCTCGGCTTCGGCTGCTTTTTCTTCGACTACGACAACGATGGCTGGCCCGACGTCTTCGTGGCCAATGGCCACATCCAGCGCGATATTCAGAACGTGCAGCGCCAGGTTCACTATGCGGAGCCGCCGCTGCTGTTCCGCAATCTTGGCGGCGGGAAATTCGCGGATGTGACTTCGCAAATGGGCGCGCCATTCAATATGCCGCGCGTCGCTCGCGGCGCCGCGTACGCCGATGCCTTCAACACCGGCAAGCTCGACGTTCTGATTTCGACCAACTCCGGCCCCGCGTTTCTTTTTCGCAATGATGGTGGATCCAATCACAGCTTGCGCATCAAGCTCGTCGGCGTCAAATCAAATCGCGACGGCATTGGCGCCATGGTTCGCGTCGCCGCCGGAGGCGTGATGCAGGACAAGATGCTCACCAGCGGCTCGAGTTATCTTTCCTCGAGTGAGCTTGCGCTTACGTTCGGCCTTGGAGACAATGCGCAAGCCGATGCGATCGATATTCGCTGGCCCAGCGGTCAAATGGACGATCTGCATGACATCGTTGCGGGCCAGACGGTCACCGTGAAAGAAGGCAATGGCATCGTTTCCTCCAGGCCGTACGAAACACATTAAGGCTTGCCCGCCGCGCATCCAGCGCGGAACTGCATGGCTGGTTCTTCTTTCCGCGCTCACTGTGCTAATTCTGATGGCAATCCGGTTTGAAGCTTCTGCGCAAACGAACAAAATTACACAGGAGATGCGCGCGGAGGCCTCGCGCGAAAACAACCTCGGCGTTGCCTACATGAATCGCCAGCAGCAGAAGCAGGCGCTTGAGGAATTTCGAAAAGCGTATGCGTCGAATCCGGAACTTTATGCGGCGCGATTGAATGAGGCCATCGCTTTGCTGAATCTGCAGCAATTTCCCGATGCCCAAACCATCTTAGAAGAAGCGAGGCAGAAGGAGCCGAAAAATCCCCGCGTCTGGTACAACCTCGGCTTTTACGAAAAATCGATGGGCCGACCGGGGGAGTCCGCGAAATATTTCGAGCGCGTATTGTCGCTTGATCCTGCGGACGCAGACTGCCGGTACTTTCTCGGGCAGGATTACATGGCCCTGCGGAATTATCCGAAATCGATTGAGTTTTTCGAGAGCGCCTTGAAACTGAATCCGTTTCACGTTTCCGCTCAGTTCGCTCTCGCGCAGGCCTACCAGCGCTTCGGGAATACGGATAAGGCGCGCGAATATCTCACGCGCTTCCAGGAGGAGATTCAGAAAAAACTCGGCACGCCGATGAGTCTCACCTACGGCGACCAGGGGAAATATTCTCTCGCTGAGGAAGTTTCGCCCGGCCTTGAGGCGGTTCCGCTGGCGATTCCAGTGCATTTCGTGGATGTGACTGCTGCGTCGGGCCTGCCGACGCGCGCGGCGCGCCCCAGCGAATCCTCCGATGCCGATATCTCCGGCACCCCCATCGGGTCCGGCGCTTGCATCCTCGATTACGATGGCGATGGGCGTCCCGACATTTTTCTCGCCAATGCTGACGGCGGCGGGCGCCCCGGCCTCTATCACAATCTGGGGAATGGGCACTTTGAAGATGTGACCAAATCATCGGGAATCGAAATTCCCGCTGCGGGCGTTGGTTGCACGATCGGCGATTACGACAACGATGGACGTCCCGACATCGCGGTCAGCTACGCCGGCGGCGTTTCGCTCTTTCACAACGAGGGCAATGGAAGATTCCGCGACGTCTCTTCGTCGGCGGGCATTCATGTCACTGGCCAGGCGATGGGTCTGACGTTTGCGGACTACGACCACGACGGCGATTTGGATCTTTATGTGACTCGCGGTGTTTCAACTGTGAAGAACTCGCAAGATTCTCCCGTTATGCAATCCAATGAGCTCTGGCGAAACAACGGTAACGGCACATTCACCGACGTGACGTCGGAGACCGGCCTGGCAGTGCCAGGGGGCAGCTGGGGAGCAACGGTAAGCGACGTCAACAATGACCGCGCCATTGACTTCGTCGTTGCCTCTATGAATACTCCTCCTACGATTTTCTTCAATCCCCGAGAGGGCAAATTCCGCGCAGACAAACCTTGGTCGTCGCCGATGCCCGCTCCTGCCGTCGGCGCGCTCGCTTTTGATTTCGACAAAGATGGCTGGATGGATTTGGCGTTTACGCATTCGGGCACCCCTGGACTTTCGCTCTGGCGAAATGAGGATGGTAAAACATTTGCTCCTGTCGAATTGCCGAAGCTCAATTGGACTCGCGGCTGGGGATTGGCCGCGCTCGATTATGACAATGACGGCTGGATCGATCTCGCGGCCGTGGGAGAGAACGCCTCGGGGGGTCACATTGCGTTGCTGCGAAACCAAGGACCCGCCGAATTTAGCGATGTCTCCAAGGAAGTAGGTTTGGACCAGATTCACGCCATGCATCCGCGTTCGATTGTCGCCGCTGATTTTTTTGGCGACGGCGCGACCGATCTGCTCATTACGCAGGCGGAGGGTCCTCCCATTCTTCTGCGCAACGAGGGCGGCAATCGGAATCACTGGTTGAGGCTGGCGTTCAAAGGGCTCAACGACAACAAAAGCGCCATCGGCGCGAAGATCAATATTTACGCCGGGACGTTGCAGCAAAAATTCGAAGTCCCTTCGTCCTCAGGCTACCTCGGCCAGAGCGATTCCGATATCACGGTTGGCCTTGACGGCGAAAAATCCGCCGACATCGTTCGCATGCTCTGGCCCACGGGCGTATTGCAGGACGAGCTGAATTTCTCCTCCGATTCTCGGCAAACGATCACAGAGCTTGACCGCCACGGAAGTTCATGCCCTATTTTATTCGCCTGGGACGGCCACAAGTTTGAATTCATCTCTGACATTCTTGGTTCCGGCATCGTCGGCCACTGGATCGCTCCGGGCCAGCGCAACATTCCCGATCCCCACGAATATGTGAAACTCAGCTCGTCGGAGCTGCAGCCGATAAATGGCATGCTTTCTCTCCGCCTCCTCGAGCCGATGGAGGAGCTCGACTATCTCGACCAGACCCGTCTCCTCGCCGTGGATCATCCCGCCGGAGTCGCGGTTTATCCGAACGCATATTTTTCGATGGATCCTCCATTCCCCAATTTCAAGGTGATCGCGTCCATCGACGCGCACCCTCCGCTTGGGGCATGGGACCAGAACGGCCGCGACGTTATGCCGCTGATTTCAGTGCGCGACCATCAGTTCGTTCCGGTTTCGCAGAGCCTGCCGTACGCTGGATTCGCGAAGCTGCACTGGATCGAGCTCGACTTGGCAAAATGGGATTTCAAGCGTCCGCTCTATCTGCTAATGGACGGGTTCACGGATTATTTTTCCGCGAGCTCGCTGTATTCCGCGTGGCAAGCCGGGCTCAAGCCGATTCCGCCTTACGTCGAAGAGCTCGAGCCGGATGGCAAATGGCGTCGCGTGATCGATGAAATGGGATTCCCAGGCGGCCTGGAACGCACAATGACGGCCGATCTCACTGGCAAGCTTCGTCCAGGGACGCGCCGGATTCGCATCGTGACAAATCTTAAAATCTATTGGGACCGCATCCTCATCGACAACTCGCCAGCGAACACGCCGTATCGCGTCTCTGCGGTGCCACTCGTCCGCGCGCGGCTTGAATTCCGCGGCTATCCGCAATATTCCGAAGGGCGCACGCCGGGCGACCTCAGCTATGATTACGACGAGGTCAGCGCGAGCGGCCCTTACGCGCAGCAGTCCGGATACTACACACGCTACGGCGACGTCCGCCCGCTGCTCACGCGCGCGGACGAAAAATACGTGATTTTCGGTTCAGGGGACGAAGTCGCAGTGAATTTCGATCCCTCATCCCTTCCCAAGCTGCCCCGCGACTGGACGCGCGATTATTTTTTCTACGCCAACGGCTTCGACAAGGACATGGACTTTTACGCCGACTACGGCGGCACCGTCAGTCCGTTGCCGATTCATGGCCTGCGCTCATATCCGTATCCTGCGGGCATCGGCTTCCCCCAGGATCTCGGCCATCTCGAATACATGCTGCTTTACAACACGCGTGCTGTCTCGGGCAGCGCCCCGAAGAGCTATCAATTCCAGTATCACCGCGAGACGCCGTAGACACCCTCCCCTCTGATGCCGCGTGGAGCCGCAAAATTGGAATTTCGAAACCGCGCATTATATTCTCGGGGCATGCCTCGCCATTCCCAGCGCTCTCCCACGTTCGGACTGGTTCTTGGCCTTGTAATAACTCTTGTGGCGGTAGTTGGCTATACGTGGTACATCAGCGTGCAAATTTCAGGTTTGCGCCAACTGCAAAACAACACGGCGGAGCAATACCGAAAGGACTCCCTGCAATTGTTACGAATCCAGAATGATTTGAATTCGCTCGGTTTGGCCATGCGCGACATGCTCGCCAACGACGAACCATATCCGCTCTCGGCGTGGTCCTCGCAATTCGAGCGCATGCGCGCGGACCTTGGCGATGCCTTGCGCCTGGAAGCGCAATCCTCTGCCGTTCATCGCACGCCGGAGCAAATGCAATTCCTCTCCAATTCGTTCGCTCAGTTTTGGGACGCTGTCGACCGCACATTCGCGCTGGCTCACGACGGCAAGGAACAAGAAGCTCGCGACCAGATTCGCGTCTCGCTGCAAGCCAGGCAGGCGTCGCTCACATCCGCTGTCGCCCGTCAGCTCGTGGAGAACAACGCCGGCGAGGAGCAAGCCGCGCGTCAAGTCAGCCAAATCTATGACCGGGTGCAGCGTCAGGTTTACCTTTTTCTATCCGCCATCCTCGTTGCAATCATATTGACCAGCCTCTATTTGATCCGTTCGAATCGCCGCCTCTTCGCCCAGCTCGACGCGCTCTCCAGTCAGCGCAGCGACCTCGCACAGAAACTGATTGCGACCCAGGAATCCACCCTGCGCTACATTTCGCGTGAGCTGCACGACGAATTCGGCCAGATTCTGACGGCCATCGGATCGCTTCTCAGCCGCTCGGAAAAGCATCTGCCGGAGAATTCTCCGCTTTGCCCTGACCTGCGCGAGGTTCGCGACATCGCGCAGCATACGCTCGACAACGTCCGCACGCTTTCGCAGGCTCTGCATCCCGTCATGCTCGACGAAGTGGGACTCGAAAGCACGCTGGAGTGGTATCTCTCGACTGTCGAAAAGCAGACGGGCGTCACGGTGAAATATGAGAAGACCGGGCAAGCTTTCACTCTGCCCGGCGGCACGGCCATCCACGTATACCGCATCTTGCAAGAAGCATTGAACAACGTTGCCCGACATTCCGGCGCAAGGGACGCGTCGGTGCACTTACGCTACCTCGCAAATTCCCTTGAGCTCGAAGTGGAAGATCACGGCGCCGGCCTTCCTGCGCAGATGGCGAAGCGCGGCATCGGCTTGGTTGCCATGCGAGAACGGGCGGAAATTCTGGGCGGCAATATCGAATTCGCGCGATCCGCGAACGGCGGAACGCTTGTCCGCCTTCATGTGCCGCGGGAGAAAGCAGGCCACGATGGCCGATAAGATTTCCGTCCTGCTCGTGGACGATCACGCGCTGGTGCGCCGCGGATTCCGGCGCATACTCGAAGACGAACTGGACATGACCGTCGTCGGCGAAGCGAGCGATGGCGAAGAAGCGATCCGCGCGGCGCGCGAGCTCCGCCCGCAGGTGATTTTGATGGATTGCGCGCTGCCGCGCTTGAGCGGCCTCGAAGCGACGCGAAGCATCCTGAATCTTCAACCGGAAATTCTGGTTCTCATGCTGAGCATGCATTCCGAGCAA
This sequence comes from Candidatus Acidiferrales bacterium, assembly GCA_035280405.1. Classification (GTDB taxonomy): domain Bacteria; phylum Acidobacteriota; class Terriglobia; order Acidiferrales; family UBA7541; genus DAHUXN01. Next base: position 83,531 of record DATEFX010000039.1, read on the forward strand.
ACGCTGGTGCGCCAGGCCCTCGAAGCCGGCGCGCGAGGCTACATCCTGAAGAGCGCGGCGGACCTCGACCTCGCCAACGCGATCCGCAAAATCGTTCACGGAGAAATTGTTCTCGCTCCGCATCTCTTGCATCCGACGACGCTCAAGGGCGAGCGCAACGAAGGTCTCACGCCGCGGGAACTCGAGATTCTCCAGCTCATCGTCAGCGGCAAATCGAACAAAGAAATTGCGGCGCAGCTCGGCCTAAGCGCAAACACGGTGTCAGTTCACCGCGCGAACATCATGGACACGCTCCGCATTCACAAAACCGCGGAACTCGTCGTCTACGCCATCCGTCATGGGCTGGTGACAATTTCATGAATCGCCGGGAATTTCTGATGCACTTCGCCGGATTGGCAACCGCGTCGAGTGTGCTCGGCTCGAGAGCCTTCGGCCAATCGTTCGCGTCGCAGGATCCAGGATTCCGCCTCGCGGACGTGACCAAACAAGCGGGCATTGATTTTCAACACTGCACAGGCGCATACGGCAGCAAGCTTCTGCCCGAAACGCTCGGCTCCGGCTGCGCGTTTCTCGACTACGACGGCGACGGCTGGCAGGACATTCTTCTGATCAACGGCATGGACTGGCCGGGCCACAAGCGCGCTCGCGCCACGATGCACCTCTATCGCAACAATCGCAACGGCACGTTCACTGACGTCACGCGCCGCGCGGGCCTCGACGTCGAGCTCTACGGGATGGGCATTGCCGTCGGTGATTATAACAACGACGGCTTCGCGGACATTCTCGTCACGTGCGTCGGCCAAAATCGTCTTTTCAGGAACACTGGCCGCGGCACATTTGTTGACGTTACTCGTCCGAGCGGACTCGCCGGCCACGAAAGCTTTAGCACGTCAGCGCTGTGGTTCGATTACGATCGCGACGGCTTTCTCGACCTCTTCGTTTGCAATTATGTGAAATGGTCCGTCGCCGAAGACGTCTTCTGCAGCCTCGATGGCGTGCACAAATCCTATTGCACCCCTGAAGCGTATCGCGGCGAGACGTGCTGGCTCTTCCACAATCGCGGCGACGGCACGTTCGAAGATGTGACCGCAAACAGCGGGATTTTCGACACCAGTTCGAAATCCCTCGGCGTCGCGATGTTCGATTACGACCAGGACGGCTGGCCCGATCTGCTTGGCACCAACGACACGCAGCCGAACAAGCTCTACCACAATCTCCGCAACGGGAAATTCAAAGACGTGGGTGTAGAGGCCGGGATCGCGTTCAGTAACGAGGGCAAGGCTCGCGCGGGAATGGGCGTGGATACCGCCATCGTCGATGGCTCCGGAGCACCCAGCATCGCCATCACCAATTTCGACGACGAAATGATCGGCTTCTACAAACCTCTTGGCCGCGGTTTGTATCAGGATTCCGCAATTTTAGCCGGCGTTGGCCTGCCATCGAAAAACACTCTCGGCTTCGGGTGTATTTTCGTCGACGCGAATCTTGACGGCGCGGAGGATTTGACCGTCGTCAACGGTCACATTGACGAAACCGTGCGCAACATTCGAGGCAACGTCGGCTACGCTCAACCTCCGAAGCTTTTCCTCAATAATTCCCGCGGCGCTTTTCGCGATGTTGCGCCGGAAGTCGGCGGCGGTTTCAGCGAACCAAAAGTCGGCCGCGGCCTCGCATTTGGCGATTTCGACCGCGACGGCGACCTCGACTTGCTGATGTCCACGAATAATGGTCCCGCGTATCTCTACCGCAACGATTCGCGCTCGGGAAATCGCAGCGTTCGTTTTCGCCTGGTCGGAACGAAATCGAACCGTGACGCTATCGGTGCCCGCGTACAGATTTTTGCTGGCGGCGCGGCCCAATCGCGTTACGTGAAAAGCGGGTCGAGCTATCTCTCCCAGTCGGAGTTGCCCGTCACATTCGGACTTGGAAGACGGGACAAGCTCGACCGCGTCGTAATCGATTGGCCCAGCGGCCGAACGGAAGAGTTCAAGAATCTCGCCACAGGCAAGCTCTATGAATGTACAGAGGGAAAAGGAATTTCAGCGCAATCGGGCTTCTAACTAAGTGGACGCGAACTCAGCTACCGCTCGGGTCACTCGATGAATTCATTTGACGCGAGCCTGCGCTCCGTCAGTATGGGCGCCGCGGAATCAGCAAAAAAGGCGGCGCTCCTTGCCAAATTGCTTGAAACGTTGAAGGAACTGCGCAGAGGAAACACTGAATCTGCCAGCGAATTCTTCGTGCCCGGCCGGATCGAGTTTCTCGGAAAGCACACGGATTACGCGGGGGGCCGCAGCATCACTTGCGCAATCGAAAGAGGCATCTGCCTAGCTGCTGCGCCTCGCGCCGACTCTCAAATGCACATCGTCGACGTCGGACGCCAGTCGGAAGTGCGCTTCATGCTCAATGGCGATCAACCATTTTCCCGGGACGACTGGCCAAAATACGCCGTCACCGTTGCTCGCAGGCTCGTGCGTGATTTTCCCTCCGCGCATACAGGCGCAGACATCGCATTTGCCAGCGATCTTCCTCGCGCGTCCGGAATGAGCAGCTCCAGCGCATTGATTATCGCGGTGTTTTTCGCAATCGCCGATGCCAATTCTGTTTGGAAGAACGATGCGTATCGGCAATGCATTCGTAGCCGCGAGGACTTGGCAGGATACCTATCCGCTGTCGAGAGCGGGGCGGACTTCGGCTCATTTGCGAGCGGCTGCGGCGTTGGCACGTTTGGCGGGAGCGAGGATCACGTTGCCATCCTCTGTTCCCGTACTGGATTCCTGCGTCATTATTCATACTGTCCGATTCGATTGGAAAGGGAAGTCGCTCTTCCCGAAAATTACACCTTTGTGATTGGAGTTAGCGGCGTGAAGGCAGATAAGACAGGCAACGCTCGCGAATCGTACAACCACATCTCAATCGCGACGCGAACGATCCTCGATGCGTGGCGCCGCGCCACGGGTCGCGAGGACTTCACGCTTGCTTCCGCTTTGGCCTCCAGTCCCGACGCTGCTGAGCGGCTGCAAAACGTCATTCGCGGTGCCGCTGATTTCAACACTTCATCGCAGTTCCTGTTGAATCGGCTCGCACAATTTGCGGAGGAGAGCAACGAAATTGTTCCCGCCGCTGCCGACGCGCTTTCATCGGGCGACATTGGAACGCTCGGACTCCTTGTGGGCCGCTCGCAATCCATGGCTGAATCCCAGCTCGGCAATCAAACGTCAGAGACGATCGAACTGGCGCGCTCCGCGCGGGCGCTTGGAGCAGCAGCCGCATCTTCGTTCGGCGCTGGATTTGGCGGCAGCGTTTGGGCGCTGGTCCATTCCAGCCGCGCGGAAGAATTTCGTGAAGCATGGGCGGCAAGTTATCATCAGGCCTTCCCGGAACGCGCCCCATCCAGCGAATTCCTTATCACCGGCGCCGGGCCGGGCGTGGTTCAGTTTCAGGACTAATTTCTGGTCGAGGCGAAATGGCGAACCAGTCGAATCCATCGCGAAGAAATCGGTCTTCGTTCGACGACGGACAACTTTCACGCCGCGATTTCCTCAGTAGAGCATCGTTATTTGTCGGAAGCCTGCCTGTATTTTCCGGCTTTGCTGGCTCGCACTTGGGCCTCTTGCTAGAACCGGGATCCGGGGCTGCTCGAGCGTCAATCCAGGGAAACACGGTCTCGCTCGAAAACGACTTCATCGCTACAAAATGGGATTGCTCCTCCGCGGGATTGCGATTTCTAAGTGTCGGAAGCCATCGCGACAGGAGGGCAATCGAGTTGTCCAGTCCCGCTTTTTCGCTCCGTTTCGACGACGGCTCCGAAACTGCCTCCTCCTCGATGAAATCGAGCCGTCCGCCACAAATCGAATCGCTCGCTCCCGCCCTACATGCGACTCGATACGCTGATCACGAAAACGGTCGCGCCGTCGCGGCCTCCTTTGAAGACTCACAACACCGCATCCGCGCCACCTGGCGCGCAATACTTCGCGACGGTTCGCATTACATTCGTCAGGAACTGACGCTCCGCTCCATCCAGAAAATTGAGCAGGTTTCCGAAATCGTCTTGCTGACTTTTAATCTCGCTGGCGCCGAAGTCGTCGGCAGCGTCAAAGGTTCTCCCGTCACTTTCGGCAACTGGTTTTGCGGCTTCGAACATCCCCTGTCGCAAAGCTCCGTTGAAGGAAATCAAGTCCGATGCAGCCTGCAGCGCCAGCTGCCTCTCGAACACGGCCACTCTGCATCCTATTCGTCCGTGATTGGCGTGACGGAGCCCGGCCAGACGCGCCGCGGCTTTCTACGTTACATCGAACGCGAGCGCGCGCATCCGTACCGCCCTTTCCTCCACTACAATTCCTGGTACGACCTCGGCTATTTCACGCCTTACGATGAAGCCGGAGCGCTCGACGTCATCCGTGCATTCGGCGCCGAGCTGCACGGGAAGCGCGGCGTTACGCTCGATTCGTTTCTCTTCGATGACGGCTGGGACAATCACAAATCGCTTTGGCATTTCAACTCGGGCTTCCCGCGCGGCTTCACTCCGCTCAAAAAAGCCGCCGCGGAATTCGGAGCCGCGCCCGGCGTCTGGCTTTCTCCCTGGGGTGGTTACGATGGCCCTCGAAAGGAGCGATTGGATTATGGAAAGCAGCAAGGCTTCGAGGAAAACTCGGAAGGCTTCGTGCTTTCCGGGCCGCGTTACTTCAAGCGCTTCCGCGATGCCTGCATGAAAATGATCCGCAGCTATGGCGTGAATCAATTCAAATTCGACGGTACGGGTAACGCCTCGACAGTCTATCCCGGCAGCAAATTCAACAGCGATTTCGACGCGATGATCAGCCTGATTGGAGACTTGCGCAAACGAGAGCCCGATTTGTACGTGAACCTGACCACCGGCACGTATCCGTCTCCCTTCTGGCTGCGCAATGCGGATTCGATTTGGCGCGGTGGCGACGATCATTCCTTCGCGGGAGTTGGCTCCGACCGCCAGCAGTGGATCACCTACCGCGACGCCGACACGTATGAGCACGTCGTGCGTCGCGGCCCGCACTTCCCGCTCAATTCCCTGATGCTGCACGGCCTCATCTACGCGAGACACGCGGAGAAATTAAACGTCGACCCGTCCCGCGATTTCCCCGCGGAGGTTCGCTCCTACTTTGGCACCGGCACGCAGCTTCAGGAAATGTACATCACGCATTCGCTTCTCGCGGACGCCGATTGGGACGCGCTGGCCGAGGCAGCGCAATGGTCGCGTCGCAACGCTGACATTCTTGTGGACACGCATTGGATCGGCGGCGATCCCGCGAAACTGGAAGTTTACGGATGGGCCTCCTGGTCGCCGCGCGGAGGCATCATCACGATGCGCAATCCCGACAAATTGCCCCACGAATTTGATCTGGATCCGCAGCGTGCGTTCGAGCTTCCCGCCGATGCTGCCGCGAATTACGTCGCGCGAAGTCCCTGGAAGGATTCCGCAAGAACGCCAGGAATTCCTCTTCGCGCTGACCGGCCATTCACGATCAGGCTTGCTCCGCTCGAAGTTCTAACCTTGGAAGCTGCTCCTCAATGAGCTTTTCTCTCGCCGATTGGCTCATCGTCATCGGCTACCTGGCCGGGTCGGTCGCCGTCGGCCTTCTCGGAAAGCGCTTCCTCGGCACCGTCGAGCACTACCTCGTCGCCGGTCGCGAACTGGGGCTCTACGTCGGCATCGCCACTCTCGCCGCCACGGAAATCGGCACCATCACGTTCATGTACAACGCGGAATTAGGTTACCGATTCGGTTTCGCCTCCTTCGCCGCGGCGCTGATTTCTGGAGTGGTGATGATTTTTGTCGGTCGCACCGGCTTCATCATCAGCCGATTCCGCCAGCTGAAGCTGATGACCGTCCCCGAATTTTTCGAAGTCCGCTACAGCAGCGGTCTGCGGCTCGTCACCGGAAGTCTCGTGGCTCTCGGCGGAATTCTCAACATGGGCGTGTTCCTCAAAATCGAAGGCGAGTTCCTCACCATTGTGAGCGGCATCCCCGCGCGCTATCTGGTTGCCGTCATGACGGTGATTTTGCTCCTCGAATTGGTCTATACCGTGGTGGGCGGAATGGTGTCCGTGGTCATTACGGATTTTCTGCAATATGCGCTGCTCTCAGTCGCCACGATCCTTGTGACCATTTACTCGGTCCATTTCGCCGGCTGGGGCAACATCGTGCGCAAAGTCGAGGCCACGATGGGCTCCGCCGGCTTCAGCCCGATTTCCAGCCCGAAATTCGGCTGGACGTTCCTCATTTGGCAAATTCTCCTCTGGCTCTCCATCGTCACTTGCTGGCAGACGACGGCAATGCGTATCTTCTCGACTCGCAGCCCGGAAGTCTCCAAACGCGTGATGACGTGGACCGGCTTCATTTTTCTCGGCCGCGGCATGTTGCCGATGCTTTGGGGCATCGCCGCGCTGACGCTTTTCGGTACGGGCGCGCTCGACAAGGGCGTGCCGCTGCCCATCTTACACGGCCACGCGCTCGCGCCAATCGACGCCATGCCCGCGATGCTCGCGCAAATTCTGGGCCCGGGCATTCGCGGAATTGTCGTCGCCGGAATGCTTGCGGCGACGATGTCCGTGAACAGTTCGTATCTTCTCGGCTGGAGTTCCGTCATATCGCAGGACGTCGTTCTTCCGTTGCGCAGGATTTTCGGCAAATCGCAGCTCAGTTCGCGCGGCCAGCTCGTGGTGAACCGCATCGCGAATTTGTTCGTCAGCCTGTTCCTCATGTTTTGGGGGCTGTATTACACTCCGCCGGGCGCCGTTTATCTCTACTTAAACATCACCGGTACGATCTTTCTCGCCGGCGCGTTCATCGCCGTCGTTGGCGGGCTGTATTGGAAAGATGCCAGCACTCTCGGTGGTTACCTGGCCATGATTCTGGGAGCGGCCGGCGCGATCATTCCGTTCTTCTTCCTGCACTGGAATGAAAACGTCACCGGCTTCATGTCCTTCGGACTCGCCGCCTGCGGCTTCCTTCTTGGTTCGCTGATCCGCAAATCTTCGCCGGAAGGAAAGGAAGCCGTATCGTTGGCGCGAGATTAGAGGAGTCGCGATGAAATACTGGGAGATATTCTGGACGCTCTGCCTGCTCATCGCCGGAGGCGCTTTCGCCGTCATCACCATCATCGTGATTGTGAAAGGCGGTCCCGACTTGCGCGAAATGCTCCGCCAGCTCCGCCGCCAGAATCCCTCAAACTAGGATTCAAATTGTTGCCCCGTTCTTGTGGCGCGCCTGCCCTTGAATCATTAGAATGCTTCGCGCTTGCATTCCCTGCAAAGGAGCCGGACCGTGAATCCACATCTCCGCTTGCGACGCGTGTTGATTTTCATTGTGCCGAGCGCGATGGTGCTTGCTTACTCACCAATCGTTCAAGCTCGGCAATCTGCTTCGAAAGCAGCCCAAGCCGAGGCTTCTTCCGCGGCGGCGAAGGGTAAAGCCGAGCAAGGCTTGACGCTAAAAACCGAGCGCGAGCTGAAATTCTCCACTGACGAAGGCACGTGGATCTCGCTCGACGTCTCGCCCGATGGCGAGCAAATCGTTTTCGATTTGCTGGGGCATGTTTACGTCATGCCGGTTGCTGGTGGCGAAGCCAAGGCCATCACAAGCGGCCAGGGCTTCGATTCCATGCCGCATTTTTCCCCGGATGGAAATCGCATCGTCTTCGTCAGCGATCGCAGCGGGGCGGACAACGTGTGGATCGCGAACGCCGATGGGACGCATCTTGAGCGGCTCACCAACGACCAGCAGAGCAGCTTCGCCGAACCGATTTGGAGCCGTGACGGCCAGAGCGTGATCGTCGCCCGCCATGCGGAGCCACTGCAAACGACCTGGGCGCTGTGGATGTATTACGTCAATGGAGGGACTGGCGTGGAAATTAGCAAACCCGCCCCGCCGAAAACGTCCGCGGACAAGCTAATCAACTACATCGAGCCCCAGCTTTCGCCCGATGGCAAGTACATCTACTACACGCGGCGGCCAGGCGCGTTCAAAGTGTACGACGACACGTACCCGCTCTCGCAAATCGCTCGCCAGAATCTCAAAACAGGCGACGAAGACATTCTGAGCAACGCGAACGGCAGCGGCATTCGGCCCGTGCTCTCCCCCGACGGCGAGCAGCTTGTCTACGGCACTTATCATGAAGGAGAGACCGCGCTGCGCATCATGAATTTGGCGACCGGCGAGGACCGTTGGCTAAAATTTCCTGTCCAGCACGACATGCAGGAGACTCTGATCAGTGAAGGAACGCTGCCGGCATACGCGTTCACGCCCGACGGAAAGGATCTAATCCTCTTCTACGGCGGCAAAATTCACCGGCTCAACGTGGCGGACCGGTCGGAGGCAATCATTCCGTTTTCGGCTCGGATTGATCGCCAGCTCGGCCCCCGCCTCTATTTCCCCACGCGCGTGAATGAAGGCCCGGTAAAAGCTCGTTTGATTCAAGATCCGCATCTGTCGCCCAATGGCAAGCGCGTGGCGTTTTCGGTGCTGACCCATTTGTACGTAATGAATCTTCCCGATGGCAAACCGCAACGCCTCTCGAGCATCACCGACCGCGCGTTTCAGCCCGTGTGGTCTCCTGATGGAAACTGGATCGCTTATGTGACTTGGTCGGACGAAGGAGGCGAAATTTGGAAAGTGCGGGCCGACGGCCAGTCCGCGCCCCAGCAAATCTCTCATGCCGCCGCGTACTACTACGATCCCGTGTGGTCGCCTGACGGCACGAAAATCGTCGCGATTCGCGCCGCGACAGATGCCCGGCTCACCGAAGTCACAGACTTCGAAGGCGGCACGTTTGGCTCGGACATCGTGTGGGTCTCCTCGGATGGTGGCGACGTCAACATCATTCGCCCCACGGAAGGTTCCATCCGCCCGCATTTTGGCCCCGAACCCGATCGCGTTTATGCCTATTCGCGAAGCGAGGGACTTTATTCCATGCGCTTCGACGGCACCGATCGGCGCACGATCCTGAAGGTCCTCGGCCACGGCTTTTCCGTCGCTACCGGCCAGCCCACTTCACCCGCCAGTGACGTGCGCATGAGTCCCGATGGCCAGTGGGCCATCGCCGAGGTGAATTACCAGCTTTACGTCATGGCCGTGCCGCACTTTGGCGAATCCGCCACGGTGAACGTCTTCTCCCCCTCTGTGCCCGTGAAGAAGATTACGGATATCGGCTCAGATTACTTTGGTTGGGCCGACGGCGGAAAATCTGTGACGTGGGCCGTCGGCGCCACGTTTTTCCGGCGGCCTCTCGACAGCGTGAAATTCGAGCGCAAGCAACCTCCCGCCGAGGCACAAGAAGGCGCCGACAAATCCGGCGCGGACACTGCCGAGAAATCGGAGAAGAAGCCCGCCGAAATGCTCGAAGCCGAAGCCGGCGTTCAGCACTTCGACGTGGACTTGGAATTTCCGCGTTACACGCCTCATGGTACGGTCGTGCTGCGCGGCGCCAAAGTCATCACGATGAAAGGCGATGAAATCATTCAAAACGCCGATATCGTGGTGAAAGACAATCGCATCGCTTCCGTCGGCCGCCGCGGTTCGGTCGCGATTCCCGCCGATGCGACAATCATAGACGTCAAAGGCGCGACAATCACCCCAGGCTTCATTGATTTGCACCCGCACTGGCTCGAAATCCGCCGCGGCGTGCTCGACACGCAGAATTGGGACTTCACGGCCAATCTCGCCTACGGCGTAACCGCCGGACGCGACCCGCAGACGATGACCAACGACATGTTCGCCTATCAGGACATGGTGGACACCGGACAAATCATCGGGCCTCGCGCCTACTCGACTGGCCCGGGCGTTTTCTCCGACACCGATTTTCAGTCCTACGACGAAGCCCTCGATTACCTCACGAAATACAAAAAGTACTACCGCACGAATTATCTGAAGTCCTACATGGTCGGCAACCGCAAGCAACGCCAGTGGGTAATTGAGGCGTGCAAGCAATTGGAAATCATGCCCACCACCGAAGGCGGCATCGACACCCGGCTTGACCTCACGCACTTCATCGATGGCTTCAACAACGAGCACAGCATGCCCACTGTCCCGCTGTACAACGACGTAATTCAGCTCCTCGTCAAATCGCAGGGCTTCGAAACGCCCACGCTCATCGTGGCGTACGGCGGTTCATTTGCGGAAAATTATTTCTACGAGAACACGGACGTCCACGACAACCCCAAACTGAACCGCTTCGTTCCTCACAATATTCTCGATGAAAGAACGAAGCGCCGCCCGTGGGTCTCGCTCGATCAACAGATTTTCCCGAAGCTCGCGGCCACGGACAACAAGATCGTCGAGGCTGGCGGGAACATCACGGTTGGCAGCCACGGCCAGTTACAGGGTATCGGTTACGACTGGGAATTGTGGGCTCTCTCGAGCGGAGGCATGTCCAATATGAACGTCCTTCGCGCCGCCACGATTCAGGGCGCCCGGGCGCTTGGCTTGGAGCAGGACCTCGGCAGCATCGAGCCGGGCAAGCTCGCGGACATGGTGATCCTCGCGAAAGATCCGCTCGCCGACATTCACAACACGAATATGGTCAAGTACGTGATGAAGAATGGCGAGCTCTTTGACGGCGCCACGCTCGATGAAGTCTGGCCCGAACAGAAGCCGCTCGCTCCTCTGTGGTGGTGGAGCGACAAGCCCTAGTAGTGAAACGACAGGCCCTAGATGAGTCGACACTCATTTCTGCGCTTCGCGAGCCGAAAGGCAGCGAGATTCTAGCTTCATCCTCGCGGGCGTATCGGTGAATATCTCGGAGCGCTGAACTTCGCGCATTAGGGAACCATTCTCGCCAGGAAATGCACCTGTGCATATGCCAATACGCCGATAAATGCTGCCAGAAGCACGCTGTGCCAAAACGTGGCGCGCAAAACTTTGCCCTCCTTGCCTACCATCCCGACAGTGGTTACCCCAATCGCGATGTTTTGTGGCGAGATCATTTTCCCGGTTACGGCTCCCGACGAATTCGTCGCTGCCATCAGAAGTGGACTGAGGTGCAGTTCATGCGCGGCCGCGACTTGCAAATTGCCGAATAGCAGATTGCTGGCTGTATCGCTTCCGCTCAGAAAACACGCCACCCAGCCGAGAAAGCTGCTCACCAGCGGAAAAATCGCGCCCGTCCGCGCCAGCGCGGCTCCTAGTGTGTAAGCCATCCCGGAGTAGTTGTATAGGTATGCGAGACCGACGATGAAAAGTACCGTCAATCCTGGCAACCGCAATTGCCGTAAGGTCTTGGTCCCAGCAGCCAAAATTACTCGCGGATGCATGCCGAAACTCAAGGCGGTAACCGCGATGGCGGCGAGCACGGCAGTCCCTCCCGTAAGCGGTTGAAAGGTAAAGATGGCAGCGTACACTTTTTGGTAAAGCGTTATCAGAATCCCGTTGTGCAGGACGGGAATTGCAACCTGTATTTGGCCCTTCTGAAATAGTCGGAAATACGACCATAGAATCATCGCGCCGGAAAGCACGATCCACGGCCACCACGCCCGGAATGCATCGCGAAACGGAATTCGCCCTGACCGATTCGCGGTGAGAAGTCGGTCCGCTTTGCCAATCCGCAAATACACTGTCACGCAAGCAATGGAAACCAGCGAGCTGGCAATATCAGTTGCGTATGGCCCCCATAGATTCGACACCAGAAACTGCGCCCCGGCAAAGCTGAATCCGGCAACTAGCGCGACGGGCCAGCTTCGGCGTAATCCTTTCCACCCTCCCACGACGATAGCGATATAAGCGGGGAGAATGAGCGAGAGCAGCGGGAGTTGTCTTCCTACCATTGCGGAGAGCTTCGCAAGGTCCAGCCCAGTCACTCCGGCCAGGGCCACGATCGGAACGCCCAACGCGCCAAACGCGACGGGTGCGGTGTTGGCAATCAGCGAGACTACGACGGCTTTCTGAGTCTTGAATCCGAGTCCCACCAGCAGAAACGCCGTCACGGCCACCGGCGCTCCGAATCCCGCCGTTCCTTCCAGCAGCGCTCCAAAACAGAACGCTACAAGAATCGCTTGAATACATTCTTCTCCTGAAGCGTGGTGTTCCATCCATTTTCGAAGCAATTCAAACGACCCGGCCTCGACCGCGAGGTTGTAAAGCCACAGCGCGTTGAACACAATCCACAGGATCGACCAAACCGCGTACGCGAATCCGTACGCCACGCTCCATCCGGCCATTCTTGCCGGCATGCCCCACGCCCACATCGCCAGAATTCCCGCGCTGGCAAGCCCGCATGCGGACGCCAGCAATCCGCTCCGCTGCAATAAGCCCATCAGCAGCAACACGACGAGCAACGGAATCATCGCGGCCAGCGCTGATATGGGAAGCGAATGGATCGGGGCGATTGGCTGCGGCCAGATCTGCACAAGCAGTGGGATCATTTTGTCGTCGGCGCCTCCGCTCCTTCATGGATCGCCGCAAGGCCGTCGAAAGGGTTCCGACCGCATCGTGCGGCGGTGCGCATCAGGTCACGAGCTCGCGGAATCTTAATCTCGTCTGGGTATAGCGCTACAGGCCAGCTCTCCGTCCGAATGCGAGCACACGGCGCTGGAGCACTCGGTTTTCATGCGGGGGGATTCTACTCGTTCGTCGTCCTGGCGGCGAGAAAAGTAGCGGGATTGAATGTCGCCGGGGCGGAAGTCACGCCCTAGTTGAAAATTCTGGCAAACACTCCGCAGCGCAAGTTGTTGAGGAGAAAGATGGTAGGCCCGTGCGGGCTCGAACCGCAGACCTGGCCGACAAAGTCGGCCCGCTCTAACCAACTGAGCTTTGGATCAAAGCTCGAATCATCTTTGCTGATTTCCAGCGTTTGATCTCGGATTCACGTCGTCGCGCTTCCGCCAGGGTTTCGAACATTTCTTGGTGAACTATCTTCCACGGCCCCCGATGCCGAGTCGATGGTGTGTGATTACGCAAATGTTCTGAGACGCGCCGTTCGATCTCATTCGTCGAGCCGACGTAATACCTTCCGGTTGTCTCGCTTTGAAGGACGTAGACCGATGGCATAGCGTTGAATGCTAGGCTCGTGCGGGCTCGCCTGCTTGAGTTTCGAAGGAAAACGCAGACCTGGCCGACTCGTCGGCCCGCTCTAACCATGCTCCAGAAGCTAATGGTAGGCCCGTGCGGGCTCGAACCGCAGACCTCTACCGTGTCAAGGTAGCGCTCTAACCAACTGAGCTACGGGCCTGTTTCACTGCGCTTATTCTAGCACACGCGTTCGCACGCCGCTCTCCCGGCCGTCCCCATCCGTTCTGCCGCCATTTCATTGCTTCCAGGTATCCCACCAACATGCGCCGCTGAAATTTCCAATTGAGTTAGAATGAGGCCGCTCCAATGACTGCTTTCCGCCTCGCCCTTGCCAACCTTCGCTTCCCATCAACTCCCGATGAGTCAGTCGCACTCGCCGTCGAAGCCATCGCGCAAGCGGCTGCATTTCGCGCGGACATCATCTGCTTCCCCGAATGTTACGTTCCCGGTTACCGGGGCCTCGGCCATCATGTGCCGCCCCCCGACCCCGCGTTCCTCGAACGCGCCTGGTCCGCCATCCAGTCCGCCGCCGCGAAAGCAAACGTCGCCGTCATTCTCGGCACCGAACGCATCGCCGATGACGCTTTGCTCATCTCCACTCTCGTCATCAACCGCGATGGCGGCGTCGCCGGATTTCAGGACAAAGTCCAGCTCGATCCGTCCGAGGAAAATATTTATTCCTCCGGCTCCGATCGGCGCATTTTCCAGACCGGCGACCTGAAATTCGGCGTCTCAATTTGCCACGAAGGCTGGCGCTATCCCGAAACAGTTCGTTGGGCCGCTCGTCGCGGCGCGCACGTCGTGTTTCATCCACACTATCATCCCGCCGAAGCCGGAGGCTACGCGCCAACGAACTTCGCCGATCCAGCCAACACATTTCATGAGAAGGCGATGCTTTGCCGCGCCGCGGAGAATTCCTGTTATTTTGCTTCCGTGAATTACGCCAGCGCAGGCTCGCCGACCACTTCGGCCGTCATCTGTCCCGACGGCACGCTGCTCAGCTTTCAGCCCTACGGCAAGGAAGGTTTGTTGCTTGCGGATATCGATATCAGCATCGCCACCGGCATTCTCGCGGCGCGTTGCAAAACAGCTTAGAAATCCTCCTTGTCACGAACCGCGTTCGACCACCGCCGCTGTGCCGTACGCCAGCACTTCCGTGACGCCTTGCATCACCTCGTTTGCGTCGTATCTCACGCACAAAATCGCGTTTGCGCCGATCGCCGCCGCGTGCTGCATCAGCAGTTCCAGCGCGTCCTCGCGTGTCTTCTCGCACATGTCCGTGTAGAGCGTAATGTTTCCGCCCACCAGCGTCTGCAATCCCGCCCCGATCGAGCCGAAGATGCTCCGCGACCTTACGATCAATCCACGCACCAGCCCCAGCGTCCGCACCACGCGGTAGCCAGGAATCTCCACCCCAGTCGTCACCATGTTGGCATCCACTCGTCCGTTCACATTTGTCTCCTTCGTCGCGTTACGTTCAAAATCCGTGCCGCGAAATCCCGCGCTCGGCTCTAATGATTCACCACAGACACTTCCACGTTCGACGGATACTGTTTCGTCCGGTAAATCCGCTGCGTGGTCTTGACGTAATCGCTCGCCTGCGCCTTGAAGATATTCGGGACGAATTTCTGCGGGTTTCGGTCGATGATCGGGAACCAGGTGCTTTGCACCTGCACCATGATCCTGTGGCCCTTCTCGAAGCAGTGGCTGTTCGTGTGCAAATCTATCGTGTACGGCGTCACTTGGTTCGGCACAATCGCTTCTGGCTTCTCAAAACTCTTTCTGAATCGCCCGCGGAACACCTCATCCGCAATCATCAGCTCATATCCGCCCATCGAGCGCTCCGGCTCGTAATTCTCCGGATAGACGTCAATCAGTTTCACGACCCAGTCGCTGTCGCTTCCCGTCGTCGAAGCGTAAAGATTTGCCTTGATGTCCCCCGCCACGCACACTCCCTGATCCAGCGCGCCCGTGGACCACGTCGCCACATCCGGCCGCGAATCCACGAATCGCTGATCTTCGACGAGCCACGTGTACCAGTGGCTGTCGTAACCGTACGTCTCTTCAATCGGACGGTGACGAAACGGCACAGGATGTGCCGGATCGGAAACATAGCTGTCGAATCCTGCCGCGACGCTTTCCGCTGGCGGCTCGAACGAAAGCTTTCCGTCCGCATGAAAAAAAAGCTTCTTCGGCGCCACGCCGCTTACCGGCGGCCATGCGTCGTAATCCACCCATTTGTTCGCGCCAGTCTCGAACGTGCGCACTTTCTGGAATGGCAGCTTCCCTTTTCCTTTCAGCCAGTACGCAAACCACGGCGCCTGCACATTCGCACGGAAATATTCGCTCGTCGGGCTCCCAAACTGGATTCGTCCCAGATGATCGCCGTCACTTCGCGCCCATCCGCCGTGATTCCAGGGCCCCACCACCAGATAGTTGAAATGATTCGTATCGTTTTTCTCCAGCGTCTCGTAAATCTTCACCGGCCCGTAGAAATCCTCCTGGTCCCACCATCCCGCCACGTTCAAATCCGGCACGCTCAGATGCATGTCTTTCAGATAAGGGTAGAACGCCTGCGATTGCCAGAAGCTGTCGTAGTTCGGATGGTTGACGAAGTTCTCCCACGTCGGCAGTTCCCCGTGCAAGTAATTCTCGTTCACATTCGAGAGCGGTCCCAGCGCCAGATACCATTCGTACGTGTCGTACCGGTCAAAGCGAAAAGTGAAATTCGTTTTGCCCGTCTCCATCATCGCCGCGTATTCGAACCCATAGCTCAGCCGGAACGCCCCGTTGTGGTGAAAATCGTCGCCCAAGAACATGTCCGCCGGAGAGGCCTGCTCGCTCACGGCCTTCAGCGCCGGATGCGGCTCGAGCAGTGCCATCGCCGTCAGCCACCCGCCGTACGAAATCCCCAGCAGTCCCGCTTTGCCGTTGTTGTTCGGCACATTTTTCAGCAGCCAGTCAATCGTGTCGTACGTGTCCGTCCCTTCGTCAATCGACTTCGGATCTTTCCTGTGACGCGCCGGCCGCTGCATCACGAATTTTCCTTCTGAACCGTATCTCCCTCGAATATCTTGCATCACGAAAATATATTTCTCCGGAATCAGCTCGCGGTAAATCGCGAAAAGACCGCTATATCCGTTCTTGTCGTCGTTCGTTCCGTACGGCGTGCGCGTAATCAGAAACGGCAGCGGCTCACTTGCTTCTTTCGGCGCGTAAATCTCCGCGTGCAAACGGATGCCGTCCCTCATCGGAATCATCGCGTCCATTTTTGAATAGAGATTCGGCAGTTGATCGACAGTTGGCCAATTCTCTTGAGGGTTTTCGGCGCGCAGCGAGCGGCCTTCAAGGCAGGCGATCCCCGCAACGCAGAAAATTGCGAGAAAGGAAAAGTAGGTCAGCTTTCGTTTCATCGCGGCTCACCCCGAGACTCGGTGGCCGAGGTTATCACATTTCTGGCTTAGCTAACGCTTCCGCGCTGCGCTTCTCTCGCCGGATCCGGTCGCGTCGAATTTCTGTAGCAATTGCTTTCTATCCTCGCGCAAATTCCTCCCGTCGCGCAACGTCGGGTAGGGAACGCTGTCCCCTTCGAGCCCTTCCCAGATGATCCTGTTAAACTTCGCCGAATCAATGTGGTCTTCCACACTGAAATCCATTCCCTTCGTCTTCGCCGCCCAGTACGCCGCATCGTGTCTCGGCCGCGCGGCGGCAAACGAAACCTTCGCATCCGCTGAGCCTCCGCCTCCAGCTGGCGCGCTCGCCAGGGGCAATTTTGTCGTCCGTAACACATCCGGCACAATCGCCGTGTACGTCCACGGCTTCAGCTCCGTCGTGAACACGTCCGCCATCGGCTCGACCACGTCGTCGTTGATCCCCATGGGCCCCATCCCAAGCACTTCCTCGATCGTCTTCAGCATATTCACTGTGGTGTAGTGCGTCGAAACCACTGCTCCCTGCTTCACGTACGCGCCTACGATGAACGCCGGGCTGCGGTGCGCGTCCACGTGGTCCGGTCCGTTTTGCGCGTCGTCCTCGACGATGCAAATAATCGCGCTGTCTCGATACGGGCTCTTCGCCACGGTCTCGATCAGTTTCCCGACCGCGTAATCGTTGTCGGCGAATTCCGCTTCCACCGTTCCTGTGCCGTCAATCGCTTGCGCAAAATCCCCAAAGTGGTCGCGCATCAATCGCACCAACTCGAGGCTCGGCAAATTCTTGTGCGTCACGTAATTCTGGAACTCCCGCTTCCATTCCTGCAACCGCCAGTAATCCGGCAATTTCAAATCGAAGCCGCGAAAATAAGGATCTGTCACGGCTATCAGCGCCTTCTTGACGGGAAACGCCACGGGAATCTTCTCCGCGTAGGGATCGCGCACCACCGGAATCGCCGGAGGTCCTCCCTTAGTTTGCGTGTAGCGGTCCTCCAGAAAGAATCCATAATTTCGCAGCGACAATTTCGCCCGCTCCGCCGCGTCCCACAAATATCCCGTTCCCGCTTGACCGCCGGGCCCGTCCGGCGCGTCCACGTCCGCTGTCCCGGGCAGCAAATCCTCGTCGTCCGGGACGCTCGATCCGTCCTTTCGTCTTTCCTTGAGCGTCGCCAATCCGACGTTAATTCCTCGGTTCTCTCCCTCGAAGTCGTACGAAATTCCGCGGTCCGCATAGTTGATCGGATACGTGTTCTCCACAAACTGCGACGCCCGCGCCGCCGTGGACCAGTTCCATCCCTCGGCGCTGACGTCGCCGCTGCAATAAAAATTGTCCAAATCGACAAACTGCTGCGCCCATTGATGATGATTCGGCCCCAGCGCCTTCCCCAGGATCGCCAGCCGCGGATCGCCATTGCCTTCCGGCAAATCGCCAAGCACCTGGTCGTAAGTGCGGTTCTCCTTGATGATGTAAATCACGTGCTTGATGTGTTGCCGGAGGAACGCCATCATTTTTTCATCGTCCGCGCGCCGCGCGTCTGTCACGTAGTGGTCGTTCTCCGCCACCTGCTTCGTCAGCGCGTCCAGCTCGCTCGCCTGCGGCGTCGGGATCACCTCGAATCCGCCTTTGTTCAATTGCAGAATGTATTCATTCGTCGCGTAGCACGAGTCGAGCGCGCCTCTTGCAATCGAAGTCGTCGTCCGGCAAGCCTCAGTGTTCGGCCCGGGCATGCTCTTGCTGTTCACCACGTACAGCGATTTCCCATCCGCGCTCACGCTCGCCGCACTCGGATACCACCCCGTCGGAATCAATCCGGTTACGCCATTCCGCCGCGTCTCGCGCAAATCAATCAGCGCAATCGAATTCGCTCCGCCGTTCGTCACATAAAGCCATCTGCCATCCTGAGAAAGCGCCAGGCCGTTCGGATTGCTTCCCATCAACCGCCCCGGATTTGCAAAATTCGTGTGCGGCGCAGTAGTGCCATTCGTCTCCGCCAATTTGTCTGTGGTCGGATCAATCGTCGCCACCGCGTCGTCGCTAGGCAGCGCCGCGTACAAAGACTGCTGCTCGCGATCTAAGATCATCTTCGTTGGCTCACCGGGCACTGCAATCCTCGACGTCACTTTTGGCTCGCCCGAAATATTCACGACCACAATCTGTCTGTCCCGCGGGCTCGAAACATACGCCGTATCATTTCCCTTGATGACCACCCAGAACGGATACTCTCCTCCCGCTACTCCCGCCTGTTTCGGATCAATCTTTCCCGGCCGCAAATCCAGCTCCGCCGTTTTCTGCCGCGTCGCAAGATCAATCACGCTCACGGAATCATTCTCGAAATTCGCCACCACCAGTTTCTTCCCGTCCGCTGTCGCCGCCAGCCCCGCCGCCACGGGCTTCGTGTCGATTCCCAGACCCTTGTCGTGCCCAAGTGGAATCGGCGCGCCCGCCTCGCTCCATCGTCCGGCCTGCATCGAAAAAACATGCACGTCGTCGTCCCCGCCTCCCGATACATAAAATTCCTGCCCATTCGGATTCCACGCAATCCCGTCAAACGTGTTCGGCACCTGCAGCACCTGAGTTTTTTGCGGCTTCCCCTGCGATACATCGAACACGAAAACGTATTCGTTCGAGTAATCCTTCATCCTCCGCCCGTCCGCGCCGTTCAGCCGGTTATACCCGCTCGTCAGTACGAGCAGTGTCTTCCCGTCCGGACTCATCGCCGTCGTCACCGGCTGCCCGGCAACGTAATTCGGCGCGCCCGGCAAATCCGGATTGAGCGGCACGAAATACGATCCCGCGGCCGCCGTCGGCGTTATCGTCATACCCGTCGGCAGCATTTCCGCCTTCGCCGTCTCCGGCAGAGGATGCACGACGGGCGGCGCTTGCGCCCGAACCGCCGGCGTCGGCTTCTTGCACCCGAAAATCGCCGCTACCGCAATCACAACTGCAAGGAACACGCCGCCCAGCACTCGTCTGCCCGGCATTTTTTCTCCTCCTCTCCGAACGAAGAGCGTCATTCTGGCACAGACTCGCGCCTCCCGCGACAGCTTTCGCCATCCTGATTCAAGATGTTTTTGAATTTAACGCGTCTGTAACAATTAAGCGCATTTAGCAGATGCAAAGAGTGACGGTATGCGGATTTCCTGCCAGGACAGCACGTACACACAACGACGGCGCGGTATCACATGAAAAAGTCGCAGCGCCGTCCCGTTCGTTTCAGAATTTCTACCGATTCTCCGCCGAAGGCGGCGCCGCCGCGTCCGCGATCCGGAACACGGCCACCAGCACCTCGATTGCGATTCTGCAATACAATATCCAGAAGAACAGCCCGATCACCGCCAGAATCAGATACAGCACGCCCGTGGAAGTCGAATTATTGAATCCCGTGATCACGCATCCGATGGCCACGATCAGTCCCACCAGCAGGTGCAGCGCGTAGAGCAGCCGCGTCATTCGCGGCGTCAGGCATTCGCGAAACGAGAAATCCAGCAACGATTCCCAGAAGCCCTTCGTCTGTGCCATTCTTCTTCTCCTTGAGCTGGGTGTTCCTGTCACGCGATTCTAACCGAAGATTCACAGCTCGGCGACGCTTCGTTGCAGCCGCTGTGTTATCTCAGCAGCATCGGCGTCCGCCGCAAACGTAATCGGCGCGCCTATCGTCACCTTCACCGCTCCTCGCGGGACTGGCCTCCACCTCGACGATCGCCCCGACAACCGCGCCTGGGCCAGCTCCCAGAGCCCGTCAATTCGCATGGGCACGACGGGCAATCCCAGCCGCGACGCTAGCAATCCAATGCCTCCGCGAAATTGCGCCAACTTCCCGTCCTTCGTCCGTTCGCCTTCCGGAAACACCAGCACGTTCCATCCCTTGTCCGCCAGTTCTCCCGCGAACGAAAAACTCTCGCGGAATCCCGACTGCTTCGGCAGCGGGAATACATTGAAGAGCGCCGTGACCAAGAAATAGTCCATCTTGTCCGCCAGCCGCAGGAACCAGTTCTCTTCCTTCGGCGGATGCAGCATCCCGTATAGCCGCTCCGCCTCCATCGCCGTCGCCAGCCGATGACGGAATCGCGGCGGCAGCGCCACCAGCACGCAACCAATGTCCACGTACGTCACGTGATTCGCCACCACGAGCACCGGCCCGCGTACGCCGCGCAGATTTTCCCGCCCGCGAATCTCCGGACGCGCCAGCAATTTCGTGTACGGCCACGTCAGCGCGTAATACACCGCTAGCCGTATCCATGTCGTTGGCCAGCGCTGCGCCCACCGCTGGAACCCGTGCGTTCGGGGGCGCGCCGGCGGCTCGCGCAACAATTTCTCGAGCTCGCCCACCGTCCTCGCCTCGGCGAATTTTGCCTCGCTCAAATCCACTTGATACCGCTCCTCGAGCGCGCTCATCAGTTCCACGCGATCGAGCGAACTCAGTTGCAAATCCTTTTCGAGGTCCGCGTCCGGTGATACTGCCCCGGCCTCTCGCCCCGTCACGCGCGCCAGCAACTCCCCAAACGCGCCTCCCTCTCCTCCCGCTCGCGCCGCGCTCGCCCCCAATTTTGCCGCGACGGCATCGCGAATCTTCGGCAGCAGCGGCTTTTGCGTCGGCGTCCGCGGAAAATCCGGCTCATCCCACACAATCCATCGCCGCATCGTCTGGTATTCCGCGAGCGACTGGTTCGCGCGTTCGACGATCGCCCCCGCATCGTTCGCGTCTTTATCCAGCAGTAGCGCCGCGCACGGCTCTGCGTTCCCGTCGCGCTCCACTCCCACCACCACGCAGTCCTGCACGCCTTCCTGCCTCCGCAACGCCGCCTCCAAATCTTCGGGGAACACGTTCATTCCCGCCGGCGTCACGATCACGTTTTTCCTTCGCCCCTTGAAATACAAATTCCCTTGCGCGTCCATTTCGCCCAGGTCGCCCGTGTAAAACCATCCTCCTTCGCCCTCGACTTGTTGCAGCTCCCGTCCCTGCCAATAGCCTTTCGCGACGTTTTCCCCGCGCACCAGAATCTCGCCGTCATCGCTCAGTCGGATTTCCATCCCGGGCATCGCCTTGCCAATCGAGCCTTTCCCCAGTTTGAACGGATGATTCACGCTCACCAGCGAAGTCGTCTCCGTCAGCCCGTAGCCTTGAATCACTGCGTATCCCAGCCGGCCCCAAAACGCCTCCACGCTCGCCGGCAACGCCGCCCCTCCCGAAATGAACGCCCAGAATTTCCATCCGAACCGCCGGTGAATTTTCCGGAATCGCCACGCGCGCTTCAAAAAATGCTTTCCGTCCGCGTCTGCGAAATTCCGCCGGAACTTCTCTGTCTTCCTCGCCGCTTCGATTTCGCGTACCACTTGCCCTTCGAGCGATTCGATCAGCCGCGGCACGGAAATCAGCGCCGTCACGCGTTCGCGCCGGATCGCCTTCGCGATTTCAGCCGGCGCGAGCGTATCGAGAAAAATCACGGTCCCGCCCAGCAGCGGCGGGACGAATATCGACATCAGTTGCCCGAAAACGTGGCTCAGCGGCAGCAGATTCAAAAATCGCAACGGGTGAAAGAATTTCTCGTAGGGCAGATACGGCTGCATCAACTCGTCGAGCGGCTCGATGTTCGCCAGAATGTTTCCGTGCGTCAGCACGACGCCGCGCGGCTCCGCAGTCGTCCCCGAAGTGAACACAATCTCGATCGGCTCGTCGCGTTTCGCCGCCGCGGCCTTGATTCTCGCGCCCTTTCTCTGTTCCGCAATCCGCGCGACGTCCTCCAGCACGATTTCAGGCGCCGCCGCGCCAATCCCCGGCACGTCCCGCGACCGCACCAGCAATTTCGTTCCCGCGCTTTTCGTCACGCGTCCCGCAAATTCCGCCGTCGCGATCTTGTCCATCGGCACAACGACCGCGCCCCGCAGCAAGCATCCGAAAAAAGCCGCCACCCATTCCGCCGAATTCTCGCCCCACAGAAGCACTCGCTCACCTGGCGCGATCCCTCGCGCTTCGAGCTCCGCCGCGAATCCCCGCGCCGCCTCCGCCACGCGCCCATAGCTCCACCGTTCCATCCGGTAACCGCGCCGGTGCGCGATGGCGGTCTCCCCGCCGCGCCGCGCGTACTCCTCGATGAATTCAATCAGGTTTTGCCGCGCCATTCCGGAAGGAAGTTTCTCGCAACTCGGCCAGGTTGCATAGCCGCTCGAGGGATTCGCGGCGTCGCCAAAACAAAAAGCCCGGCGGCGGATTTCCCGCTGCCGGGCTTTTTCTTAATCAGGAGTTTTACTGCGGATTCTTCTTCGCCGTTGCGCTCTTCTTTGGATCTGCCGCGCTCGTGTCCGCCGACGGGGTCGTGTAATGCGTCAGGTACGGCATGAACGGCGTCACTTCGAACGGGATTTTCTCCCGCGCCGTCAGCAATTGCACCGGCTTCGCCTTCGCCAGATCCACCGAGTCGTCCCACGAATTCAGCACGATTCGCGCGCCGAGCGGCAGCGCCGTGATCTGATCGATTTTCCCCTTCTGAATCGGCGGCGCCAGCTTCATCAGCGCTTCCGCCATGAAGACGCTGTTCCCCAGCCTCGCGCTGATCAGCGAAGGCAAATCCTTCTGCTCGTCGTCGAGCTGCTTCAGAAAAAGCCCCGCGTTCGCCAGCTGCGATTTGTACGGCGAATTTTGCAGGAACTGAATCGCCTTTTTCGCCGCCGCTTCCTCGTCCACGGGCGACGACTTGAACGACATACGCTTCATCGTGTTCACCGTCGAAACCATCGTCGAATCGTTGAATGAATACGCGTCCGGCAGCTCCTGCCCCACGGCGATCACGGCCAGCTCATGCGCCAGCATCGTCGCCAGGCTCGCTTCATCCGGCAGCACGTCCAGCAATCCGCGGCTCATTATGATCGTGTGCCCCACCGAAAACGATTCCAGCGTCGAAGTCAGCAGCACGCGGCAACGCACTTCCGGCTCGATGTCCAGATTGTTCGTCACTTCGAGGTTGTTCACCACCGTGTCCATCACTTTGTCCACTGGCCCCGGCGGCGCCACCAGTCCGTTCCGCTGCAGCCGGTCCAGCACGTCGTCCTCGCCTTCGCGTTGCCACTTCCGCTGCGCCTCCACCGGCGACACGTCCTTCGAAGCGTCCGCCTGATCCTGAATCGGCTTCGCCGCCTCGATGGTCACATCGCTGAACTCCGTCTCGTGATTCGCAATCTTCAAGTTGTATCCCCACAGCCGTGTCTGCGAACGGAACCGCACGTGCCCGAACGGAAAATCCTTCAAATCCGATTCCGCGCTGTAAATATAGCTCGGCAGCCACAGTCCCGGCGCCTCGTTCATTCGCCAGCTGTCGAAGTGCAGGTTGTACCCGAACGTCCTCGTCACAGGCGTGAACACACCGTTGAACCGCACAATCGAATAATCCTGATCCTCCACCCAGATTCTTCCCTGGAATCTCCCGTTCCCCGATTTCGGCAGTGGCGTCACGTCGAACACGAGGCATCGCACCGCTCCCAGGAATTCCCGCCGTATGAAGTCGAACTTGTAATGCTTCTTGTCGAAATATACCGGGTCCACGAAAACCATCTGCAGGAATCCCGCCGGCACATAGGAATTGCTCATCCACGAAGAAAACGCCTTCATCGGATTCAGCTTGCTCCAGCCCTTTTTGTCTCCGGGCAGCATCGAGTCGTCCACGATTCCCCGGGCCAGGTCCGCCTGCCCCAGAAAATAGTGGTCCTTCTCCGGGACGACTCCCAGCGTCTGGTCGAATCGCATGTCCTGGATGTACGTCTCGATAACCGGGCTGAAGTGCCGGACCGTCGCCACTTCCTGATGCTCGCGCTCGATGATCAGATCGACTGCCTGATCCACTGTCGTCGGCGGGCCCGCCTGAGCGGCCTGGTCCGGCGTCGCGGGATTCGTTGCAGGACTCGCGGTCTGGCTTTGCGCCGGATTCGCCGCCTGTCCCGCCGTCAGCGGCTGCGCTTGTGTCGCCTGCTGCTGTGATTGACTCTGTGTCTGCGCTGGAGGCGTTTGCGTTTGGGCGGGCGGCTGGCTCTGCGCCAGAGCGGCGCCCGCGAAAATCATCGCCAGAGACGCGATATAGAGATACTTCTTCACCGTCCCCATGAAGCTCCCCCTTCTAAATCTCTTTGCCTAATATGCTAATTCAAAATCGATCCGGACGATCGCGGGAAAATCTACAGGTTGTCCATCTCGTTTAGCCGGTTTGAATCTGATCTGCCGTGCGGCAGCTTCTGCGTTTTCGTCTAGGCCGTGGCCCAGCCCTCTCACTACTTTCTCCACTTCCACTTGTCCCGATGCGGTGAACACCACTTGCAGTAATACTTGCCCCTGAATCTTGGCCTGCTTCGCCTCCGCAGTGTACTCCGGCTGCGGCTTCGCGAGAATCACTACTCCATCCTCCGCCGGTGTTGAGTCCGCCGCTTTCCGCACGTGCGCCGTGCCTGCGGCAGTCCGCTCATCCGCGAACCCGCCCGCTTCTACCGTTCCCCCTCGTCTCGACCCGTTTGTCGCCGTTTCCGCTCCGAATCCCGTCGTACCGACTACTCCCTTCGCTCCGCCGGTTCCATTTCCTTTGCCCGGCCCTGTCGGCATGTCGAACGAGCCCGCCGGATTGATATTCACCGTCTGCGTCTGCTTCGCAGGCTTCGGCAATCCATTCGGGTCCCCGAATCCTCCCGTTTGAACGGGCTCCCGCGGCTTCTTCAATTCTGTCTTCGGATCGTCCAGCGGATTCGGCGTCGGCATCGCCTTGGCGAATTCCTTCAGCTCCGGCGCCTGGATAATTTTCTTCGCCACGGGCTTCGCAGCCACCGGCTTTTCGAACACGGGTTCAATGAGCTTCGGCTTCGGCGGCTCCACGGGTTCCACCTTCGCCACCTCCACCGGCTTTGGCCGCGGCCTCACCACTGGTTTCGGCACGGGCTTCGGCCGGAAAAAATCCGTCTCCGGCGCCGTGATTTGCGTCATCAAGTACTGACGCGCATCCGCCATTTGCTTCGGGAAAATGATGGGGAGGACCCAGATGATGACTGCCAGAATGCCTATCTCAATGCCAAATCCCACGCCAAACGAACGCCAGCGTCTCTTTCCCGCTGGGAGGATCGCGTATGAGAAAATTTGGCGTTGTTTCCCAAGATGTCCTGACTGCATGAGTACCTTCCCAGCCGGGCCGTGTCGACACTTCTGGCGCGTTCAATATTTTAGTACTAGGAGCACAGGGCGGGTGAATAGTACGAATGTACCAGCGTGGAACTTGGTTGCCCTAAGGTGCACTCCAAATTCCGTTTGCCGCCTTCCCCGGTGGGATACATCTAAGGTCAGGAAGATCATTCCTCCGCTGGGTCGAGCCGAACGCCCTGCTCTAGTTTCAACCCGAAACATTGGCCAAAGTTGCGCCTGTTGGAAATGGGATTTTCACCCGATTTCGCCAGATTCAGGAAAGAATCCTACCTGGCCGAGTCCCTCGTCTCAGCAAGAAAAAAGCCGGCACGGATTACCTCCGTACCGGCCTTTGAAGAATTGACGCGTCTTCGACCGCGCCTTAGGGTTGAACCAGTATGTAGTTCGTGACCGGCCCCTGCGGTCCGCCAACTGCGCAGAGCAGGAGAACCGGTTGATCGCCTGTTCCCGCCAGCGCTGCGCGGTATTGCGCCACGCTATTCACTGGCTTGTGATTCACTTCCTGAATCACGTAGCCTTGCTGCAATCCCGCTTCCGCGGCGGGGCTCGAACTATCCACGGATTCCACCACCACTCCGTGCGTCCCTGCGGGCAAAGCAAGCTGGCTGAGAATATCCGGCGTCAAGTTCTCCGCCTGCACGCCTTCGAGCGCTTTGCTGCTCTCCTGCGACGGGTTCGCCTGGGGCGCGCTCGAGCCTCCGTTGTTATCCGCCAGTGTCGCCAGCGTCACCGGGATTTCCAGCGTCTTCCCGTCTCGCCACACTTTGAGCTGGACCGAAGTCCCCGGCTCGAATGAACCGATTCGCGTGGTCAGGTCTTCCTGTCCATTCACATCCTGCCCGTTAACTTGCAGGATGATGTCTCCGCGCTTCAGCCCGGCCTTTGCCGCTGGCGTTCCGGGCTCCACTTGGCCCACCAGCACGCCGCCCCCTTCCATCCTGCCAAATTGCTTGGCTAGGCTGGCCGATAGGTCTTGCGGATGAATCCCCAGATAGCCTCGCTCGACTTTTCCGTGCTCGATGATCTGCTGCATCACGTTTTTCGCCAGATTCACCGGCACCGCAAACCCAATTCCGATGTTTCCGCCCTCGCCCATCTGCGTTTGCCCCGGAATGATGGCTGTGTTGATGCCCACTAGGTTCCCATGCAAATCAACCATCGCTCCGCCGGAATTTCCGGGATTGATCGCCGCGTCCGTCTGAATGAAATCCTCATATCGCTCGATCTGCCCTCCGAGCGTCCGGCCCTTGGCGCTCACGATTCCCATCGTCGCTGTCTCGCCGATTCCAAACGGGTCGCCTACGGCGAACACAACGTCGCCCACCTGCAGTTTTGATGAATCGCCAATCGTGATGACCGGCAGGTCTGTCGCCTCGATCTTCAGCACAGCGATATCCGTCGCCGGATCGCGGCCCACGATTTTTGCCTTGTAATTTTTCTTGTCTCGCGTCAGCACTTCCACGTCGCTCGCGTTCGCCACCACGTGATTGTTCGTCAGAATGTACCCGTCCGGATTCACGATCACCCCCGAGCCAAGGAAGTGCTCTTTCTGCGTCATCGGCCCGCCGAACTGGTTCCCGAAAAACTGCCGGAACAATGGATCATTGAAGAAAAATCCCGGAACCTGCTGCTGCACCTTGATGACTTTCGTCGTGGATATGCTTACCACCGCCGGCAACACGGGCTTCAGCACCGATGCGAACCCGTCCGTAAATTCCCCCAGCCTCACGGGGTTCACATCTCCCGCTTCCTTCAGCGCCACTCGGTCCGCGCCAAACACTTCATGCCCGGCCCATCGCACCGCCCACGTGCCCAAAAATCCGCCCGCGAACAATGCCACAATCAACACGCTTGTAGCCACCCACCTCCGCATCTGGATCACGTCCCTGCTCATGATTTCATCCCTCCTGTTACGATGAATACCCTTGCCCAACCATATTTAGACGTTTTCGCGTCAAAAACGTTTAATATCCTCGGCCCTCCCAACTCCTGGCCACGCTTCATTTTGAGCTTCCGTGCATCGCCGCAGCCTGCGGATTTCGTATGTCCATGCGTTCGACCAAGCCATCCCGGAAGGAATACACATGCTGCACGATCTGGTCTTTAAGCACCTTTCCGGACAGATCGCGAATCACCTGTCGGACATCCACCATGGTGTTGCCGCTCTCATCGTCTTGCATGCTCACAGGTTCCACATGTGGATCTATCATCCCCCATTGGCGGCTCCAGTAGGCGCGCACTTCGTCCCATCCTTGCACTCGCCCGCCTTCCATCCCGTTCGGCCAGTCCACATCGGGTCGCATCCACGCGAGAACCCCGTCAATGTCGCGTTTGTTGAACGCCGCATACAGCGCTTTCAGCAGTTCTTGTTTTGATTGCATTCTCCGTCCTCACTCTCAAACTCTCGAAGTACCCAACTCCGGACTTGTGGGTCGAGGCTTCAGCCGCGACATCAGCTATGCTTCTTTCCGGGGCTTTAGCCCCTGAGGGACCTCGTCTGTTTTTCTCTCCGCTATCCCTAATTCGCTTTGCTCGTCGCCGCTCCCGGAGTCGCGCAAATCGCTTCAATCGGCTGTCCGGGCTTGTATCCCACTTTATGCGGCGCGGGGCAGCCCGGCTCCGGCATCTCCAGGCTCGGCTTGTACTTTCCCTCGCTCTCATTCGTCTTTTCGTACGCCGCCAGGTCCTTCTTCATCTGCTCGAATGCTGATGTTTGCACCACCTGATCGGGCTTCTTCGGGAGAAACATGATCTCCCGTTCCGCGTCCACCATCCTCTGATAGAACGGCGGGTGCGTCCGGAACCAGCTCACTCCGTTGACGTACCCTTCCTTCGTCGCCATTTTGTCGAAAAAGCGGATGAAGCCGGAGGGATCGTAGCCGCTGTTCCACGTGTACTGGATTCCCAGTTGATCGGCCTGCAGCTCGTATTCACGGCTGACGCCCAGCAGTTTCAGGTCCAGCACCAGCCCCAGTCCGTAGAACCCATATTGTAGCGCATAATACATCCCGATGGATGCCACTCCGCCCGTCAGCACCATCGCCGCCACCTGCGCCGCATCATAGAAAATTCCCGCGACCGTCGCTTTCGTCATCATCTGGTGAGAATGTCGCGCTGTGTCGTGCCCGATCTCGTGCCCGATCACGCCCGCCAGTTCCGATTCATCGTCCGCCGCATCCAGCAGTCCGCGCTCGACGAACAAATACCCTCCGGGCAGTGCGAACGCGTTGATCTCTTTCGAGTCCAGCACCGTCACGTGCAGCGGAGTGTGCAGATCCGAATGTGCCGCCACGCGCTGCGCCACCGAATTGACGTAATCCGTGATCGCCTTGTCGTCCATCTCATGCGGCATCATTCCCGCCAACTTCATCTGCTTGATCGCCTCCTGCCCCGACTTGATGTCCTTCTCCTGCCCCGCCATGATTTCGCGGAACCCGATGTCCTTCACGTTCCCCCACCGCCGTTTCAGGTACGACCCGTCCGCGAGTTCTTGCTTGATCTCCCTGTAATCTCCCGGCCATTCCTTGATCAGCTGCAACTTCGCCAGCTCATTCGCATACGCATTCGGAATCGCCTGACCCGCGAGCACCTCCGCCTCTTTCTGCTGCGCCCGCGCGTCCTGGATGTTGCAATGCTTCGTGTGCCGATCCTGGTCGTTGACTGTATCGCTCACTTGCTTCAACTGTTTCTGCCCTTGATTGACTTCGTCCCCCGCCTGCTTCGCCTTTTGCTTGTACTGTGTGACGCAATACGTTTTCGCCTGCTCCAGCGCCTTTCGCTCCTTCTCGATATCTCCGGGACTGAATTCCAGTTGCGACGCCAATTGGAACAGCGTCAGATACGGCAGGTGGATGTAGCAGGGCAGGTCCTTGCAATTCGTCAGTGGCGGAGGAGCCTCAGCACGCTTTTGCAGTTGTTGCGCGTCTCCACTCACTGGCAGCAGGATCAGCAACTCGCACAAAATGAGGACAAGCACTGCTCGCGTAGTTTGTCTCATTGGCATTTTCTCCGCAGGAATTTATCACCGCGCCCTCTTTCTCCTCGCCCCGCGGTTTACTTACCTAAATTTAGATGCTCTGCACCCTCCTTCGCGTTGACTTCCGCTTGCCTCGCCTCCCTTCATCTGACACAATCTCGCCGCTCCGCCGCTCGGGATACTGTCTACATTCTCCGGCAGATTCGCCAGCCCGCGAGCCTTTGGAGGCCCACGCCATGCATCGCAAAATTTCCTTCGCTCCCGTCTGTCTTATCGCGCTCGCCGCGATTTTCGCCCTCGCCATTCGCCTCGCCGCGCAATCCAGTGCGACGCCCTCTCCCGCGCAAGATGGCACTCTTCCCGCCCTCGCCGCCATCGCCGGCGAGGGCATGATGAACATCCACGCCTATCAGGAACTCGAATCGCTAAGCGACGACGTCGGCTGGCGCGTCACCGGCTCACCGCAGTGCAACGCGGGCATCGAGTGGGGCCTCGACACCATGCGCTCCCTCGGCCTGCAAAATGTCCACGCCGAGCACTGGCAGCTTTTCCGCGGCTGGACGCGCATATCCGCCGAAGCCGAGATGGTCGCGCCGGCGCATCATCATTTAATGGTGGATTCGATGGGCTGGGTCGGCTCGACGCCCTCGAGCGGCGTCACCGCCGACGTCGTTCCCGTCAACGTCTACGAATTGCAGAAGGAAATGCAGCAGAACTCTTCAAGCTGGTCCGGCAAAATTCTTCTCGCCGTGCAGAAAGGCGAAGCTCCTGAAAACGGCGAGGCCACTTTCGCCGAATTCGGCCAGTTCCTCGTGAAAGCCCATCTCGTCGGCGCCGTCGCCGTCATCGGCGGACAAGCCGGCGCGAAATCCCAGGGCATGCATCTAACGCACACGGGCATTCTCGGTTTCGCGAAGTATTTCGACATTCCCGTCGTCAGCATCGCCGCGGAAGATCAGGAAATCCTCGAACGCTTCCTCGACCGCGGCAAAACGCCTCGCGTCCACATCAACGTCCAGAATCACGCGACCGACGGCCCCGTTGATGCCGCCAACGTCGTCGGCGAAATCCCCGGCACCGCGCATCCCGAACAAGTCGTCGTCGTGGGCGGCCATCTCGATTCCTGGGATCTCGCCGAAGGCTCCACGGACGACGGCGCCGGCGTCGGCACCACTCTCGGCGCCGCCGAAGCCATCGTTCGCTCCGGACAGAAGCCGCTTCGCACGATTCGCTTCGTTCTCTTCACCGGCGAAGAACAGGGTCTGCTCGGCTCATTCGCCTACGCGAAAACTCACCAGAACGAGATGTCGAATCATCTCGCCGCCGTCATTCTCGACAACGGCCAGGGCCCCGTCACCAGCCTCGACATGGGCGGCCGCGACGACCTCGTCGCCGCGATGCGGCAGCTCACCAGCGGCATGAACGCCTTCGGCTCGCTCAAAGTCAACGACCGCTCCTCCTTCGGCACGGACGCTGGCCCGTTCATCCTTCAGGGCCTGCCCGGAATCAATCTCGGCCAAGACTCGCCCGAATATCGCTACACGCACCATTCGCCCGTGGACACCTTCGACAAAATTGACGAAGCTGTCCTCGATCGCGACGCCACCGTGCAGGCCCTCGTCGCTTTCTGGATCGCCGACCGGCCCGAGCGCCTCGACACGCCCTGGCCCGCCGAACGCATGGCTCGCAAACTCATCGAGCAGCACAACGACACCGAACTCAAAATGTTCGGCATCTGGCCCTTCGGCGACCTGGGCGCCACGCCAAAGCAATAGAGCTTGTCGCTCGTCCGGTCTCTCATCCTTTTGCGCGTGATCAGAGGGTCAGGTCCGCGTTCCTGACATCTCTGCGCCCGCCTGTGGCATGCCCTTTTCGGTGAATCACGTAAATGAAACTCATTTGCGATCGGGATTTGAGAAGTCTTTTGTTTGCAAACACTTGACTTGTCGCGACTGTGCGGTTCATTTGCGATCAGGGAAGATAGTTGAGAGTTCCGAGGCGGGAGTTGACAGTGGAAGAAAGGAGGCAGGGAAGCAAGGAGGCACAGACGCTCCGGGAGACAGGACGCAGATCGAAGGATAGAGCGAAATCTGGCGATTAGGAAATTTTCCGCCCTTTGTTTTCTATGACTTAGGCGGGATTCTATTTCCTGGGATTGGCGATTAGAAATTCTGGAGGCTACCCCTCGGTTCCGCTCCCTTCGACGACGCTCGGGACAGGCGGGGTCAACGACTTCTGGAAGAAGTCGTTGAAAATTATCGATTAGAAAATTGGATGTGATTGATTTTGCGTGAGTTAGACAAAAGTCTAATTTCGGCGGTATGCAGACATAATTCGGGACCGAACAAGAGGTGGGATGCACGGGGTGCTGCGGTGCAAGATGAGACTCGGGCCGCGCGATGCATCGCTGGTTTGGCATCAGATTGGATGGGTTCAGCATACGAGACGACGCTAGCATGGTGTAAAGGGTGGCGCAACAGCAACTACCTGTGGAATGGCACCTGAATCAGTTCGCGGACTCGATGGTTCTCCGCTCGTCGTCGGTGATGCCGTAGAGTTGGTAAACGAGATCGTCAATTTCGGCGTCCGTCCCGGCGATTTCCCTTTCCCGGCGTTCGAGTTCCGACGGCGCCGGCTTACACGATTCTTATCATCAACCCGAATCACAACCCCGCAAAATACCTCATACAAGTAAAACCGGGCGTGGTGAACGCTAGGCTGCGCCCGCAGCTGTGGCGTTGACCCGGGGACGGGCCCAGATAAGGTTGCGGCCGACGAGAAGCTCTTTCATCTTTTCGTGGTGCGTGTTCTTCATCCTAACAACTTCTATGTCAAAGCCGTGATTCTCGGCGAGCACTCTCACTCCAGGTGCGTCATCATACGTCATCAGGAAATCACCCCGAACTTCGCTTACAGTTTGGAAGAGTCTCTTGTGGTCGAGGTCGCAGTGCTTGTAAAGTCGCGTGCCTGCCCTTTTTCCGTCGGCTGTGTATGGCGGGTCAATGAAGAATGCCACGCTTGGGCGTGACGAAGCCCTGCGAATCACTTCGATTCCATCGCCCTCGACGAAAGACACTCGGTCGCGGATTGCGGCGATATTTACTATCCTTCTTGCAAGGGTCGCTGGATACCAGCGGGAGAGGATCCCCTTGCCGTTCTCTCCGTAGTTCAGTGGACGAGAACCAGGAGCCAAGATTCCGCCATGGAATGTTCGATTCTTCAGAATTGTTTGAAACGCTTTCTCGCGTGTAGAGCGTGGCTTTCGCTGTAGTTCTCTTTCTAAGTATTCGCGGGAAAGTTTCACGCTCAGGATTCGGTTAGCAAGCCAGCTTGCATCTCGACCGAGAAGTGTATGCCAGACTGCCGCTACTTCATCGTCAAGCTCCACCAGAGTGACATGTTTGGCAAGGTTCTCGGCGGCCGCGGTGAGGCCGATGATGCCCCCACCACCAAAGGGCTCGATCAATTCCGTCGGCCGTTTTTCCTTGCTCCACAGCCACTTCCTCACGTGCGGGACGAGCCAAGTTTTCCCGCCGGGATAGCGAAATGGACTTCGCTGAGGAACCGAGGCAACATTGACGACTCGCGTGAGCTGGTCGTCTTCAAAGAGGGCCTGTTGGTACACCGCGCTGCTACCTCCTCACTTCGTGATAATTATATCCGCCAATGCTGGTGCGTCGGGAGGGTTTTCCAGCTTTTGGTTCAGCTTAGTTTGAAGCTGTCCCACGAACTCCTCCACAGAGCCCGCATCCGCGGTTGTGAGTTTCGCGAGGGCAGGCTGAAATTTTGTGTAGACGATTCGATCTCGCGCAAGCGTATACACATCTTGCTTCTTGTCAAACCTCAGGTCGTACACCATCCAAGCAAGATCGGCGCTCTCCTTGGCCACAGCGGCCATCCTCGGCAGCGTCCTGTAGAATCCACGATGGATTGCAACGGCCTGCTTCTTTCCCCATTTCTTGAATATCCCGCCCTTGAACAAGAGTTGCGGCGCAAGGCGTTTTCTTGAAGATGACAAGTAGTCAGGACGGGGATAGTTCGGTCCACCTGTCCAGTCCATTCTTGCGTTCTTCGTTGGGTTCTTCATGTAATGCTCAAAGGGTTCCCTAATGTTGCCCGAGATATAGACTGCTTGAACTTCGCAAGAGCCGAAATCAGTGATCTTGCCTCTTTGGTCGTAGGCAACGAGAACTATGTCAATGTTTCCTGCCGAATTCCCATGCTTGTCGTTGAGCCGAACTTCGACCAACGACGTCCACCTCGTTCTCGGCGGAAAAAAGAACGCAGCGGCGTCCTCAGCGATCAGCCAATTTTCACGAAATCGAATTGGGCATGTGATGGCGAGCTCGTTGCCGCTTTCAAGAACGGAGCAGACGCCGAGAGGGTCGTTTGCCTTGTCCTTGGTGCAGTTGGGGACTTTATTGTTGAAAGGGCACAGTCTTTGCTTTCTGCTGCGCATGGCCGCCTCGGATTGATTGAGCACTGGGAATCCGAAGACCTCACCGAGCGGGTGTTTTGGCATAGGCGTTGCGGCTCCTCTCGAGGTTCAGCGGATTCTAACACTCGATCACCAAGCCAGAACCTGATTCATCCTTGGATCTCGTCGTACTCAGAAGATAGGTACGTATCGCGATCCACCCCAAACTTGCGCACGAGGATTTCAAGCGCGCGGGCGAACGATTCCTTTGTGGCTTTAGGCATCCGCGCGGGATTATAGCGGAGAAGTAACCTTGAGCGGGGCGATATATCGCAAAGGTGAGCGCTCGACTGCGAGACGCGGCCCGGCCGAATGCGCGGGTGGAAGACAAATTCCTATGAGTAGGGCGGGATGATAGCGAATGATTCCGTCCTAGAAGCGGGACGCTGGAAGCTAGAAGCTTGAGATCGAGACCAGCGAACCGAAAGAATGAAGTCTTACGAGCAAGGCAATCATGGCGAATGATTCCGTGCGGGGACGCAGAGACAGTCTCCTTCGGCAAGCGAAAACGATGGCAGAATCCCGCGAAGCAAGGCAGGATGATAGCGAATGGTTCCGCGGTGCGGCACGAGTAAGCGAGGGCGTGCATGGACTCTTGAGACGCGCAATCAGGAACTCAAAAGGGAGACCCTGAATGAAAGACAATGTGGCGCTAATCGTGACGTCTCTGCTTTCGATCCTGCTCATGACATTGCATATGACGGGCGATACGATCCGCGCCAGGGCCGGGACTCCGGAGGCGGGCGGCTCAACGCTGATTGTGGTGCCCATCCTGGTCGTCTGGCTCTACGGAACGCTGGTGCTCGGCGAACGGCGGTCGGGGCACGTCTTAATGCTTGTGGGGTCGCTGCTTGCGCTGGGCATGCCGATCCTCCACGTGATGGGAGCGGAGGGCATTTTTCACGTGCAACTCGCCAGGTCCGGCCCGGCCTTCCTGTTTGTGTGGACACTTCACGCACTCGGCGTGACGGGGATGTTCTCCCTGATCCTCTCGGTGCAGGGATTGTGGAGGTTGCGACGGAGCCAGCCTCGATAGTTCGCCGGCAGCCGGAAACACTCCGTCGCGGTTGCGCGTTTAAGGGGGGCGCAAGTTCTTGTCTATCCACATTGCCGCAGGCGGGCTCGCTCCCTTCGACTCCCCTCAGGGCAGGCGGGATGACGCCCGCGAAGACGGCAGGACCGCTCAGCGGAGATTGACGAGGCGGGCGAGGAAGAAGGCGGCGGAGGCGGCGAGGCCGCCGACGAGGGCCGTCTGGAGGGCGCCGCGCCAAGGAGCGACGTCTGTAAACTTCGCCTTGATGTAGCCGAAGCCGAGGAGGGCGAGGAGCGTGACGCTGACGGAGATGCCGAGCGCATTGAAGATGCCGCTGGCGAGCATATAGGGCGCGAGGGGAATCAGCCCGCCGACGATGTAGGACGCTGCGATCGTGGAGGCGCTGCGGCCGGCGCGCGCGGGGTCTGGCGCCTCGAGACCGAGTTCGAAGCGCATCATGAAGTCCACCCAGCGTTTCTGGTCGCTGATGATGGCGCGGACGACGGGGCGCATCTGGGATTCCTCCATGCCGTAGCCGCGGAAGACTTTCGCGACTTCCTCTTCCTCGACGTCGGGCAGCTCGACACATTCGCGGATTTCGCGGCGGCGCTCGGATTCGTAGTGCTCGGAGTCCGTCTTCGCGGCGAGATAACCGCCGAGGCCCATGGCGATGGAGCCGGCGACGATTTCGGCGAGTCCGGCGGTCACGACGATGCGCGTGGAAGCGGCGGCGATGCCCGTGAGGCCGGCGGCAAGGGCGAAGGGAACGGTGAGGCCGTCGGACATTCCGATGACGATGTCGCGGACGGCGGCGGTGGCGGTAAAATGCTTTTCGACGTGGGCGACGCTTGGCATCGATCGCTCCTTTGCGGAATTTGCCGTATGCCCGCCGGAAGTCCGGCGGGAGTATAATTATGAGGCACGAAAGGAAATTGAGGAGGAAGAAATGACACAGGCTCAAGGAACCGCTCAGGCGGCGCCGCACCAGCTGCCGGCGTTGCCGTATGCGTTCGACGCGCTCGAACCGTATATTGATGCGAAGACGATGGAAATCCATCACGACAAGCACCACGGGGCGTACGTCAACAACTTGAACAAGGCCCTCGAGGGGCAGGCGGAACTCGCGAAACTTTCCGTCGAGGATTTGATCGGCCGGATCAATTCCGTGCCGGAAAATATCCGCACGGCCGTGCGGAACAACGGTGGCGGGCACGCGAATCATTCGCTCTTCTGGAAGATCATGAAGAAGGGCGGAGGAGGCGAGCCGAAGGGCGAGATCGCGGACGCGATCAAGTCGGCGTTCGGCAGCTTCGGCGATTTCAAGACGAAGTTCAATCAGGCGGCGACGACGCGATTCGGTTCCGGCTGGGCGTGGCTGATGGTGAAGGGCGGGAAGCTCGGGATCGAGTCCACGCCGAATCAAGATAATCCGCTGATGGACGGCGGCAGGCCCGTGATGGGACTCGACGTGTGGGAGCACGCGTACTACTTGAAATACCAGAACCGGCGGCCGGAGTACATCGAGGCGTGGTGGAGCACGCTGAACTGGGACCAGATCACGGAAAATTACAAGCACGCGAGGAAGTAAGCGCGACTGATTGTCGAAACTTTTGCGGATTCGGTTTCCGCCACGGCGGAGGGCGAATCCGCATTTTTTTCGCGCGCGAAATTTTGTGGCGCACAATTTCCGCTGATCTTATGCTTACGGATGCGGGAAGAAATGGGCTTCGAGCGCGAGAACGCCGATGGCGGCGAGCGTCGTGACGATTGTGACGAGCAGGCCGACGCGGGTGAACTCCCAGAAGCCGATCTTCGCTTTGTGCGCGGCGAGTTGAAGCACGATCAGATTGGCGACGGAGCTGAGCGGCGTGGCGTTGCCCGCAAGCGTGCTCGTGCTGGCGACGGCGAGCCAGAGGAAGTGGTTGTGCGGAAACGAGCCGACTAGAGGACGGATGAGCAGCACCGCGGGGACGTTGCTGACGAGGTTGGAGAGCACGAGCATCGTCCCGCTGACAACAAAGAGTTGAGTGCCGACGCCGGCGCGCAGCCCCGGCTCGAAGAAGTGCAGCAGGTAGGCGACCGCGCCTGAATCCTCAAACCCCTGCATCACGACGAACAGTCCGCAGAAAAACAGAAGCAGCTCCCAGTCCACATGATGGTAAATATTTTCGGACTTCACGCGCCCGATGATGAGGATGAACGCGCCGACGGCCGCCGCCGACAGCGGGAACGAGAAGCCAAGAATCCACATCGCCAGGACGAGGAGCGCAGCGAGAGCGCATTTGATGAGAAGCGGGCGATCGACCGCGACAGGCATGGCTTCGGCGTGGGAACGGAGAAGCGGGCCTCCCAGGACGTCGCGGCGAAAAACGAGCGCGAGGACAATCACGTTGATGATGAGGCCGAGAAACGAGATGGGAAAGAGGTGCTTCAGGAAATCGAGGAACGTGAAATGCGCGGTGATGCCGACGAGCGCGTTCTGCGGATTTCCGGTGACGGACATGACCGAGCCGATGTTGGCGGAAGTCGCCAGGGCGACGAGATAGGGCAGTCGGGGCAATTTCAGCTTGTCGGTGACGGCGAGGACGACGGGCGTGAAGATGAGGCAGATCGTGTCGTTGACGAAAAACGCGGACAGGATGCCGACGGTGAAGCAAAGGAGAATCAGAAGCTCAAGACGCGTGCGGGCTATAGAAGCGACGCGGACGGCGACCCAGTTGAAGAAATGCGAGACCTGGAAATGCGCGACCAGGAACATGATGCCGAGAAGGAAAATGATCGTGTCCCAGTTGATGGCGCGATAGGCGGCGTCGAGGGAGAGCGCGCCGGCGAGGACCATGGCGACGGCGCCACAAAACGCGGCGGCGGTGCGGTCGAGATGACTGCCGCGGCCGCTTTCGACGGCGATGAAAACGTACGTGATGAGGAAGATGATGATGGGGAGCCAGTGGAGATGCGCGAGGAGCTGGGCAGATGGAGACATGAAAATGAAAATCCGGCCGGAAGAGCTTACTCCGGGGAACCGCGAAGGACAATGCGAGAGGGGCTACAAGGCGCGATAAATTCACGTGCGAATTGCTTGCGCGTTGGAAGGCGTCGTGCGAACCTCTGAGCCAGCGCGACGCGATTTTCACACGCGAGGAAAGACTTCATGCATCGAAGCCTGATGACGGCCGCGATTCTGTTGCTCGCTGTGCCTGCGAGCATGGCGCAGACGAAGAAAAAGGATGTCGGGTACCAGTCGAGCTGGTTCCGGGACATCGTGATACAGACAGACGAATCGGCCAATGACGTGATTTGCTACGGATGCAACGTGAGAGTGCTGGGCCAGGTGCGGGACGACATCGTGACGTTTGGAGGAGACATCGATCTCGAGGGAAATGTGGGAGTTGACGCCGTCGCGATGGGCGGGCGCGTGCACGTGGGGCCCAATGTGCACGTCGATGACGATGCGGACGCATTTGGCGGGTACGTGACACAGGATTCGGGGGCGGAAGTGAAGGATGAGGCGCTTTCGTGGCCATATTTCTTCGTGCCCGGGCAGACACGGCCGCCGCTCATCGGAATTGGGATCGTTGCCGCGACACACGCGCTATTCGTTTTCGTGTTCGCCGGAATCCTGGGGCAGAGGCGCGTGGAAAATATTAATCAGACGGTGAGATTGAAAAAGGGATGGATTTTACTGTGGGGAGCGATCGGCTGGATTGCCGCTGTAGTTCTGTTCTATGTGTGCTGGGTGATTGATGAGACGCGGTGGGGCGATTGGGGGATGGTGATTTCGGGCGGGATTGTTTGCCTGGCAGTCTTGTGCGTGGTGAATTCGGGACTGACGGGTCTGAGTGTCTGGATAGGGCGAGTGTTCCGATACAATGCGAGGTGGATGAAGGCGATCTTCATCGGCACGATTGTGATACTCGTGCTGGAGCTGATTCCGCGTTTCGGATTCATCGTGTTTGTGCTAGCGGCGTGGCTTTCGATGGGCGCGGCGCTGGTGAGCCGGTGGCGAAGCGAAGCGGACATATCGCGGCGATTTGCCGACCGAGGTGTTTAGCCGGGTCTCTCATAGGGCAATGACGTAATCGCCGTTGAGACGCGATTCAGGATGAGGCGCAAGCTGCAGGGGAGGAACGCGGAATTTTCGACGCGAAGCCCCCAAAGCGAGAGCCTCCAATAGATCCAGCGGACCGCAACGCGAATTCTCAATACCATCGGCGCCGATGGATCATCCACGCCGCGCGCCTGACGCGGGCAACAATCTGGGGCCGACATGCCGCTATCATATTCCGTCACGCCGGTTGGGCTTCGAACTTGACCATTCCGGATTACGGGCGAATCGGAAGTTATGCGCATGCAATCAAACGTTGATGTCGGGTCCTGATTACGCCGCCGGTTGAATAGTAAAATAAGATAGACGACTCGAATCGGATGTGGTGCACAGGGTGGCACGGTGAGAGTACCTTACGCGAAAAAGTGGCAGAAGGAAGCAGGTAAGCTGCGGAAGATTGTGCTCGACTGTGACCTGAGCGAGGAGGTGAAGTGGGGCAAGCCCTGCTTCACCTACCAAAAGAAGAACGTGGCAATCGTCATCCCGCTGAAGGACGCGTGCGCGCTCTCGTTCTTCAAAGGCGCGCTGCTCAGCGACCCGAAACACATCCTCCAAAAGATCGGCCAGGCGCAGGCAGGCCGCTGGATTAAATTCACCTCTCTCAAAGAAATTACGGCTATGCAGTCGATTCTGAGGAACTACGTCCACGAAGCCATCGAAGTCGAGGAGTCGGGGAAGAAGATCATTTTCAAGAAGGCTTCAGAGTATCCGGTTCCTAGGGAGTTGCTGGCCAGGCTGGATGCGGCGCCGAAACTGCGGGCGGCATTTGAAGCGCTCACGCCGGGTCGGAGGAAGTCGTACATCTTTCATGTCTCGGGTGCGAAGCAAGTGAAAACGCGGGCAGCGCGGGCGGAGAGGTGCGTCCCAAAGATCTTGAGCGGCCGAGGATTCAACGAACGTACAGATTGAACCCTGTCGCGGAGCGAAGGGGACACATCGCGGCGATTTGCCGGCAGGGAAAGCTGAACACCATCTGCGAAAAATATCAGTGGGCCCAAATTTCGCCGGGGTCGGAGGCAAAGGGGTAGACGTGGACCATCCAGCTGAAGACCTGCGGATACCAGCGGCCGCCAGCGGCGCGGCAGGCTTTTTTCGTCGCGATTGAACCGGCAAGGCCGAACTCCTTCCAATTGACCTGACTGGCCGGCGTGCCGCGCCTGGGCATGCAGAAATTCACGTGCTTGTGCCAGCGCGCGACGCTCAACGGGACGCGCTCATTGAGCTGGTCTTCGGTGTAATGACGCGGGGCGGTGTACATCGCGCCTTCGAGTTCATAGCCATCCTCGGTCTTCTTATAAAGAAGCGAGGTGGGGCGGGAAGGATCGAAAACGAACTGGGCACGGAGAGCATTGCGCCAATTGGTGAAGTGATAGTGCGGTTGCTTCACGTTGGGGAGGAAGATTTTGAAGCCGTCGTCGAGGGCGGTCGTATAGTCGCGATATTTTTCAAGGGCCGGGCGGAGCGCGTCGAGGATTTTTCCGGCGCGGATTTCGTCGGAGTCGTTGGCGGGGCGAAGAGGGGTCATGTACATGTGCGGGTTCATGGCTATGCCGCGCATGTCGGACATGGATTCTGTGGCGGCGCTGGCGGCGTCGGGATGCACGCTGGAGTCGTGCTGCATTTCGCTCATGTCCATGCCGGACATGGAGGAGGATTGGCTTTGCGCCTGGGCCGGGGGCTTGGATTGGGATTGAGGCTGCTGCGCGTAAAGGCGCACGGCGATGAATGCGACAAAGGCGAAAGCGACGATAATTGCGGCGGCTTTTTTCATGGGATTGGCCACTTAAATGGTAACGCACGGGGAGGAGAAAAGTTGCGGTTTGGGGCGGAGGAGGATCGATTGAGTTAACGGCGATGGGCTGCCAGAAACTAGAGAAACGTCCACCGCAAAGAGGCAGAAAACGCGGAGAGAACATCTCCAAACGCCGCAGGAGGGGGATGAATCGAGGCCGACGGTTGCGTAGATGCGGGCGGGAAACGCGCGATTGCCTCGGATTCGGTTATGTGTCAGTTTGAATTTTGACTCCTTGTGTCACGATGAAGAAAATTCAAACTGACCCACCACATCGGATTCTTTCGGATTGGCAGAGGAACCTGGTTCGCGTATCATGGAAGTTTGCCCCACGACCAAGCGACGCGGCAGGGCGGCTGAAGCCGCGGAAAGTGCCGCGCAGAACGGACGTGGCGGACGGGAGACACGCCAATGAAAGAGGGAATCCACCCCGACTATCACGCCGTGAAGGTGCACTGCGCCTGCGGCCATCTGTTTGAGACGCGGTCGACGATCAAGGGCGACATGATCCGCGTGGAAATCTGCTCGAACTGCCATCCTTTTTTCACCGGAAAGCAGAAGCTGATCGATACCGCGGGGCGCGTCGAGCGATTTCAGCGCAAGTACGCCGAAAGCGCGGCCAAGAAGAAGTAAGCGGCCGCTTCCGCAGCACCAATTCCGATTGCGAATGGTTTTCGAGCGGTGCGCCGGCCGCTTGACACCCGGGGAAGCCAGCCCGTAGCATCGAGATGATTTGTTGTGCCGGTGTAGCTCAGAGGTAGAGCGAGGGTCTCATAATCCCTAGGTCGTGGGTTCGAGTCCCACCGCCGGCACCAAAGAAATCCGGGTCCGGCCCGCCGATTGCCAAATTCGATTCCGTTTACCTGTAATTTCACCGAAAAAACTTGCTGAGGGCTTGCGGCAGCTATTTTGGAGAGACGGAGTGGGCCTGGTCCATAGGCGGATGAGAAAACTGGCCGCCGGCGGGCTGGCTATGCGTGACAATCCAGGAGCCGGCATGCTGCTCGAGATCGTAGAGCATTTCCATCGAGACATTTTTGTCGCGCAGGCGAAACTGAACGTGGGCCTGCGCACGATCGCCGTTCACGGAAATGTTTTCGACGGTCATGTCCATGGCAGCGAGATTAAGATTGCCCTGGTGCGAAACGTGGGCCTGGAGAGCGGCGCGAATGGCGGCGTTCGCATCGGTCGGACTTGCTTGCGACATCCGTTCGCAAGAGCGCCCGCGA
>DATEFX010000040.1:0-27607 GCA_035280405.1 Candidatus Acidiferrales bacterium
GAAATGTTTTCGACGGTCATGTCCATGGCAGCGAGATTAAGATTGCCCTGGTGCGAAACGTGGGCCTGGAGAGCGGCGCGAATGGCGGCGTTCGCATCGGTCGGACTTGCTTGCGACATCCGTTCGCAAGAGCGCCCGCGAAAATCGCAGCGATCAGGATATAGAGCCGCCAGTGACGCTTCACTCCCGGCAATCGCATCCGCAACTGCTCCCTTCCGAACGGCGCGAACTCAGATGGCCGCACTCAGTTGATCAACGCATTCTCCACAACAGCGAAGGTATAGCTAAAAGGGCGATGCACGACATGCCACAATCTGAATAATTCCTGAGTCCGCGACAGGAAGACAATCTTCGTGGTGAGCGAAGCCTGGTTTTTCGCGCACTCGATGATGTCTTCGAGGTCCGCGCGACGGGAAGGCAGAATCCCGCCGATGGTGTAGAGAGAGCCGAAAAAGCGGAGCACCTTTCTGCGCAGCCTCCAAATGACAAAAATGTGGGACACGTCGCCGGCCAGCATCACCATGAGCATCCTGATCGTGGACATGGACTGCGCTGTTTTGGCGTCAGTGGAACGGAAGAGCGGCGCGAGGTCCCTGGGGGTCAGGAACCTTTGCGCAGCGAGCTTATTCGTCAGCGATCAACTGAGCTCCTGCAATTCGTTGAAGGTCAATTCGGCGCTACCCAGGCTGCGCGGGATTTGCGCGTAGAGGTAACGGCCCACGATGCCGCTCAAGGCCACGACGATCATGATCCAGTAGGCGATGCCAGCGAGGCCTCCAAACTTGAACGAGGAATGGAAGGTGAAGATCACCGGAGCAGTCAGCCCGAGCACGATATGAAAATCGAGCCAGTGCTTCGTGCTGCCGATTCTGCCAAGCCATCTCCATCGCTTTCGCAGCGCATAGAGGAAGATCAGAACAAACATGAACGCCCCGGCGACGCCCAGCCGGATTCCAATCGATCCGGCCGGCCGCAACTGGTTGTATTTTGGCGAGAGCGCGCGGTGAGCCGCGTCCAGAGTGTAATAATTGAATCCGTAGATTCCAATTAACAAGCAAACGAAGACCGCGCCCCAGGCTGCGACGTGAAGCAAGAAGCGATGGCGCCGCTCCGGTGCTTGCGCAGCCCGCACAACAGCTGTCCGATTCGCAGTAAGCACGCTAATGGCTGTTTTTGAAACTCGATCTCCATGTTTGCCGAGAACGTCCGGTAGTCCGTGAAGCGGTAGAAATTCTGCCAATGCTGATGCGGGGATTCTGCATCCATCTCCGCTGTGACGGGAAGCCAATGGGTGTTGGGATTGCCCGAAAAATGATTGGGCACGTACGACACGTCGCTGTGAAATACGGAAAGCCCCACTTCATTCACAGGCGCTTCGAGATCCGTCACGACGCGCTCGATCGCGCCGGAGGATTCGTCAATCCATGCGGCGCCCTGCAGATCGAGGGGATAATCGCTGCCGCGCAAACGAAGCACGGAAGGAGAAGGAGTACCGTGAACGTGCTGGAAATGAACAACGACGACTCCAGGACTGCTTCCTCCGTTCGCCGGCGCGACGACGTATTCGAAATCCTGCGGATACATGGGATGAAAAATCAGAAGGATGGTCGAGAAGCCCTCAGTGACGAGAAGTGGAACGTGTTTTGACTTCTTTGGCGGGGTTTGCGGCGTGACCGATTCGTGGACGAGGAGATCGTTGCCCTTCACGTCGACCTGAATCTGATAGTCAAACGTGCGTTCCTGCTTATCGATTACTTTTCCATCCGGATTCAGCTTCGCCTGGGAAACGGATTCGACGCAAACCACTTTGCCCAAGTGTTGGGCGGAGCCCTGGACAAATTTCCCGGTGAGATCAAGGATTTGGGGAACCGTGAGCGGCTCTTGCGCGAGGACTTTGGGCGAAAAGAGCATACACGACACGAATACCGACACTGCACCGAAGGCAAGGCACGCGACGCGCGAGCGAACGCCGCGCGATGCAGTTCCCGAGGCCGTATCTGTAAATTTTGTAGACATGTTTAGAACCGGAACCCGCCGGTCATGAAGACCTCGTTGTACTTTTGGACGTTGCCACGATAGAGCGTGAAGCCGGAGCCCATGAAGTAATGGCGGCCCAGAAACCAATCAGAG
The DNA here is from genome assembly GCA_035280405.1 of Candidatus Acidiferrales bacterium. GTDB lineage: Bacteria > Acidobacteriota > Terriglobia > Acidiferrales > UBA7541 > DAHUXN01. The sequence goes on from DATEFX010000040.1 coordinate 2,131, forward strand.
TTAGTGGAGACCCAGCGCGCGACAGTTTGCTGAGTGAGAGCGGAATTGAAATTCTGCTGGCCGCCGTCGAGCCGGAGGCGCAAGCCCATTTTGAAATCGCGAGAGAGAGAACGACTCATAAGCGCCACGACCAAACGAGCTGTCGAACTTGGAATAGCGCAGGTCGAGATGGAGCTGAGTGCTGCCAAGCCTGCTCAGCGTAATTCCGTACAACTGGTTCAAGGAATGAGACACATCGCCGGTGCGCGCGCTGGGTCCGAGGTCCGTGTAGAGAGCGATACCCAGCGGCAATTTCACGGTGACGCCGCCGCTCAGACCCTGAAACAAATAATTCCGGAGGAGTCCTGTGCTTACCAGTTGCGGCGCGAAGGACGGAGGATTGCGGAAATACGTGTCGTTGACGTCGAATGAAACCCTCGAATAGGGCAACAGGCGGAGCGTGACGAAGTTTTGCGTCAGCGACGCGGCTTTCGGAGGAGGCGGCCCGGTCGTGGTCGCGGGACGAACGAGGTCGGCCTGAGCTGCATCGTAGATGGAAAAGACGCGCTTGAAGAAGAACGTGTTTTCGAGAAATCCGAACTGGCGATCCGGCTTCCAATGTATGTCGCTGATGGCGACACCAACGGTGGTTGAAAGGTGCGAAGAACTAAAGTCGCCACTTTCGACGTTGAAAAATGTGCCGCCGAGTTCGCGGCCCGGATTGTAATTCCATTGCGTGGGATCAGGAGTCGAGCCACCGAACATGCCAAGAGTAAGTTTTTTTGTCAGCCGCCAGCCCATGTAACCGCCGTCAATCGTGCCCAAGCTGGTGGCGGACGGAAGATAGAGGCGCCCGAACCCGGCGATGAATGCGGAGTGCGGATTCGCATAGTTCAAACTTAAGACATAAGTGCGATTGATTAGGTCCGTGAGCGTGACTTGTTGCACACCCATGGGTTCAGAACTCAGGCGCCCTCGCCAATAACCCTGGAAATTCCAATAAGAACCCATGATCCGCGTCATTTCGGCGCGGAAGTCCAAGCCAGCCTCTTGGGCGGCGCCAAACCCGGGCTGGCCGAGAATCGTGTTGTATTCCATGCCGATACGGCCGCGAGTGCGGTTGATCTCAGGCGACGGCGGACGAGGAACTTCGGCGCGGCGCTCTTCATCGAGAGGGTCGCCCTCTGAAAACGTCACGACCTGGGCATACGAACTGGCGCTTGCGGCAACCTGTTGCTTCTGGATCGTCTGCACTGCTTGCTGCTCGAGATCGGCGACGTCGCCGACCTGGATCGGCTGAGTGGAGGAAAGGATGTCGCACACGGCAGAGGTGCTGGCGACCGAGGCGACGCTCAATTCCGCGACTTCGACCGCGGCGCCATTCGTTCCCGGACTCGGACGATTAATTTTGAGTTTCGTGCCTTCGACCAAACCATCGCTCTGGCCGCCGTCGAGATAAACGGCGCCGTCGGCCACGTACTTGATGTGAAATTGCGAGCGCGTCGCCGGCTGTTGAGCCCAAGCAAGCACCGGCAAAGCAGCCACGATGAGTTGCGCGGCCGTCAGCTGAAGAATGCGGCCGCTAATCACCGCCCCCGCCGTTCTTGTGGCACTGAAGACCAGACGCTGAGCAATCTCCGTGTGGCAATCGAGGCATTTGTACTGAGAGCTTCCGAACGAAATCGCGTGGCATTGCGTGCAATGCGTCGCGCCGTCAAGGAAACTGTGCGGCTTCGCTAGCGGACCCGGGGAAATTTGGGCGTGCGCGGTCGAAGCGATAAGGCAAGCGCAAGGAGCACGACGATTCGCGTTAGTTCGACTGCGCGTTGAAAGCAAGGGAGAGATCGCACGTGATCCTGGGCGCCAGGAATTCTTCGTGCGTCCGACGCGCCCGGAATATCTAAGCGGTCATCGCGCAACAGAAATACTCGCGCGCGCAAAAATTCTCTCGTGGTTCGAAGAGAAGCAATCAATCGCGGCTAAGAATTGTGAGGGCGGCTGAAAATCACATTACCACAATCGCATAATTCTGAGGCTCGACTTCGAAGAAGTTTCCACGCGAGCAATTCGGGTGCAAGATTCGAGGGGATACCTTAATGCGCCTCTTCCAAGCACTCGGTTCCGTTTCCTCTGCTTTGCTGTCGCTAGAGGGGCAAAGACGACGGCCTTTTCTGCGTGACGATAACTGAGAATTTACGCATATTCCCCCACTTTCGATGACTGCCTGAGGGCGGCAGCAAAGGGAAAGCGCGTTTAGGCGGGACGGAGATTGCGCTGGAAGGGGATGACGCGACACTGCCCGACGGCACGAGCGGCTTTCTGAGCCGGAGGAGCCTCGACGTCTTCCTTTCGGCGATTTTGAGCCGGGGCTGCGGGAGAGGGATGCAGCCCGTCAACGAGGGAGCAAGCGCCAAGAATATGCGCAGCCTTTTGCACCAAGTCCCAGCGGCTCTGAACGCCGAATTTGGCAAGCAGGGAAGAGACGTGAAACTTCACCGTGCGCACGGAAATTCGCAAGCGGTCGGCGATCTCCTTATTGACGCTATTGCGGAGCAGTTCGATCAAGACTTCATTCTCACGCGGGCTGAGAGGCACGGATGTGAAGCAGCCCCGGCCAAGGCGGAGCAATTCTTCCGCCTTCCTGGTTACGCAGGACACAAGGTCATCGTGAGCGCGAACGTGAATCGAGTAGTCCGCCGGTGAATTGCCTCGCATGGAACAGGCAAGGGCCAGCAACGTGGCGGAGCGCTCGATCACCGAGGGTTCGTCGCCCTTGACCTCGATATTGAAGCGCGGAAACCCAGTATGCTTATCGCAAACGAAGAGTACGCCAGTACTGGGCGGGAGCGAAATGCTCCCATTACGCGTTGTTCCAGTCTTTAGTCCTTTTTTCCCCCGAATGGCAGCCCCCCTGTAGCGACATGGTGTCGCGAAGCGAATCCGGGCGATGAATGCACGCAGACACGAGACGAGAACTCTTCTTGAGTGTGACGGGCTGGGAGGAATCCGTCAATTGCGTTTAGATGTTTGAAACTGGCTCCCCAGCATCTGCCAGGAAGAACAAAGGCACCCCAAAGGCACCAATCGCCCGTCAAACGAGGAGCAAGCGAAGTGCCAGTACGAAAGTATAGTTCTAAGGCCCCACCGGACAGTGAATTAGCCGTTTCTGTGCATTATGGACCAACTGCGAGGCTGTAGAGTATTTGCCCGATAGCGAAATTTTTTCTCATTGGGTCGGCAGGACTTGTCGGAATTTCACGGACACGAAAGGAAAGCTACAGAACGAGAGGGCCGAGCGGGGTGTGTTGCGAAGCGACGAGCAATTCGCCATGAAAAGCAGATTCGGCGGGGCGGCGATTCAAGGCCTCGACGGCAGAAAGATGGACGAGATCTGGATTGTTATTGGTCTCCGAAACGTGGGCAAGAACGAGGAAACGGGCGCGGGCGTCGAAGCCCTCGGGGTCGGCGAGGTATTCGCTGACGTTGTGATTGGAGAGATGGCCCGTGCGGGACATGACGCGCTGCTTGATGTGCCAGGGATACGGGCCGACTTTGAGCATTTCGAGATCATGATTCGATTCCAAAATGAGGCAATTGCATTCGCGAAGATAGTGCTTAACGAGCTCGGGAAGGTAGCCAAGATCGGTGACAATGGCGAGCTTCGTGCCATTGGTACGAAACGCGTAACCGACCGGGTCGGCGGCGTCGTGCGGGACGGAGAACGGTGAGATTTCGATGTCGCCGATGATGAAGCGTTCGCCAGCGCGGATGTGTTCGACGCGTTCGATTTTCTTTCCGGCATCGTCCGGGAGCGTGCGGACGATTTCGCGGTGCGTCAGCTCAGTGATATACGCCGTCGCGTGCCAGTGGCCGAGAAGCTGCGGAAGGCCATTGGTATGGTCGGTGTGCTCATGGGAAATGAGGATGCCATCGAGCCTTTCGGGCTTCACATCGAGCGAGGCGAGGCGGCGAAGAGTTTCCTTGCGGCTGAGGCCAGCGTCAACGAGGAGGCAGGTGCGCTCGGTTTCGAGCAAAGTGGAATTGCCCGAACTGCCCGATGCGAGAATGGAGATTCGCAGTGAGATTCGCGGCCCCAGGAACCGCCCGCACACGCAGCGGCTCTTGAGGATGATGTCAAAGCGACGGAGCCGAGTCAATCGAAACTGCGAAAGGAAAAATGCGTTGCAGATGACTCCGGCGGGGCGACGTCAAAACGAGAGATGCGCAGACGTGAGCGCGAAGCCGTTGAGATCGCCGACGATGGCGGCAGAGACGCGGTCGGAGCGGAACATTTCCTGCGCGAGCGCGAGGATATCTTCGCGGGAAACTGACTCCATCTGAGCGATGCGATTCTCGGGAGAGATATAGCGGCCATAGTAAAGATACTGGCGAGCGAGGTCGCTCATGCGGGCGCCGGCGGACTCAAGGGACAGCAGCGTAGCACCCTTGAGATTGTCCTTCGCGCGGCGAAGCTCTTCGTCGCTGACGACGTTTTTCTTCAGGTCGCGGAATTCGGCCGTAACGGACTGCACAAGGCGTTCGAGCGTATCCAGGCTCGTGCCCGCATAAACGGAAAGGACGCCAGCGTCATGATAGTGGCTGGCCTCGCTGAAGACCGCGTAGGCGAGGCCCTGCTTTTCGCGAATATTTTGGAAGAGGCGCGATGACATGCCGCTGCCGAGAAGATTGTTGAGCAGCGCGACGGTGTAACGGCGCGGATCGTTCATGGGATGCGACGGGACGCCCAAGCAGAGATGGACCTGCTCGAGTTCTGCCTTTGAGCGCGCGGCGATTTCCGCCTGCGGCGCCGGAGGATTTTCGGCATGGCTCTCGCCGGCGGAGATGCGCTCACCGAGACGCGGGCCGACGAGATCGAGAACCAATTGATGAGAGATGTGGCCGGCGGCGGTGATGAGCATATTGTTGGGCGTGTACCAGCGGCGAAACCAGCCGTCGAGGATAGAGCGATCGAAGCGCGAGACAGATTCGTCCGTGCCGAGAATGGGCCGGCCAAGAGGATGAGGCCCCCAAAAATTCTTGGCAAACAGTTCGTGGACGAGATCCTCGGGATCGTCTTCGACCATGCGAATTTCCTCGAGAATGACGGAGCGCTCGCGGGTTATTTCGTCTTCGGGGAAGCGAGGATTAACGAGCATGTCCGCAAGGACGTCGAAGGCGATGGGAAGATGCTCGTCGAGGACGCGCGTGTTGAAGCAAACCATTTCCTTCGCCGTGAAAGCGTCGAGCATGCCACCGACCCGATCGACTTCGCGCGCGATATCTTCAGCGGTGCGGTGACCCGTGCCCTTGAACACCATGTGCTCGATGAAGTGCGAAATGCCGTTGAGGTCAATAGGTTCGCGGCGCGAGCCGCTATTGATCCAGATGCCGATGGAAACGGAGCGCACGTGGGGCATGGCGTCCGTCATCACGACGAGGCCGTTGGGAAAAATTGTTTGCTGAATCGCGCTTGAGCTTGAATTTGTGTTCGCCATTCCTTCTATTCTGGCATGACGCGGCGGAAAAATCATGCGAACGGGAGAAGGAGAAGCCGGGCTGAGACGCATGATATCATCTGAAGTAAGAACTCCGATGCAGAAGGCACCGCACGAGCAAAATGTTGCCGAGCAGCGCATCGCTGCACGAGAGGGGCTGCTCGGAAAATCACAGGAAGAGCTCCGCGAGTTTGTAGAATCGCTGGGAGAGCCAGAGTATCGCGGCTCTCAGATTTACCGTGCGCTCTATGCTGAGAGGCGGCTGGATCTCTCCAAGATGACAGCGCTTCCGGCAAGGCTGAGAGAGCATCTCGCTGAAGTGGCGGAAATTCGCACGCCGGAGATTTTGAGGCGGCATCATTCGGCGGACGGCACAGTCAGATATGTGGTGCAGCTTCGCGGTGTTGAGCGACCGAAGCCGGCGACGATTGAAACCGTGTTCATGCCAGAAGAGAGGCGACAGACAATTTGCATTTCGACGCAGGCGGGCTGCGCCGTGGATTGCCAATTCTGCCTGACGGCGACCCTGGGGCTTATACGCAATCTAACCGCGGGAGAAATTGTTGGACAGGTGATGGTCGCGCTGGAAGACAACCGCACGGCGCTGAAGCCACAGACGAATATTGTCCTGATGGGACAAGGCGAGCCACTATTGAATTACGACGCGGTGATAACATCGCTGAGAATTTTGCTCGATCCTCACGGGGTCGCAATTTCTCCAAAACACGCGACGCTTTCGACGAGCGGGATTATTCCGGGAATCGAGCGGCTTGCGCAAGAATCGGTTCGGCCAAAGCTGGCCATTTCACTCAACGCATCGAGCGGAGAGCAGCGTAGCAAGGTCATGCCGATTAACCGGAAATATCCTCTCCAACAATTACTGGATGCGTGCCGGAACTATCCACTGCGGCCGTGGGAGCGGCTGACTTTTGAATATGTGCTGCTCGGCGGATTCAACGACACGCCGGAGGACGCACGGCGCGTCGTCAAACTGCTCGCGAATTTGCGAGCGAAAGTGAATCTGATTCCTTGGAATCCGGGCAATCTGCCGTATAGGGCTCCCGACCCAGCGCGGACTGAAGAATTCCGAAAAATTCTCGAAGACAAAGGACAACTCGTATTCGTGCGGTATTCGCGCGGGCAGGACGTCATGGCGGCGTGCGGGCAATTGGCTCTAATCGAGCCGCAGCAAACGGTTTCCACCTCGCAATTAACAGCACGAGTGAATTAGTTCAGGACGCAGGAGAGACACAACTTCGCTCAACAGCAGAATCATTCAATCCCAATGACGGCCATCATGCGGCCGGTGCGGCCCTCGCGGCGATAACTGAAAAGAAGATCGGTGCGGCAGGCGGTGCAGAGTTCGGAGGAGAAAATGTTCTTCGACTTGATTCCAGCCGCCGCGAGAATGGACGCATTCGCAGCGTACAGATTGAGATGGCAGCGCGGCGGAGGCGGCTCGTGACCAGGCGGCGTCATGGAAAGCCAGGGGAGCGGATTCGGATCCTCGCCTGAGGACATCGCGTCGAAGGGACCTTCGAACCAATCGCGCGCCTGCGGGAATTGCGCCGAAAACTCCTTGACCACGTCGGGACCGACTTCATAGCAACACGGGTGAATGCCGGGGCCGAGCGCAGCAAAAAGATTTTCCGGTTGCGAGCCAAATTCCATTTGCATGCGGCCGACAGTTTTCGCGGCGATGCGCGAGAGAGTGCCACGCCAGCCAGCGTGAACTGCGGCGACTGCGCGGTGCTGCGGATCCGCGAGGAGGATGGGGACGCAATCAGCCGTCTGGATAGCGAGGAGCAGGCTGGAAGTACGGGTAATGAGCGCATCACCAGCGAGGGAATGCGAAGGCGGCGAATCCGCACGATACACGACGTCGGAATGCATTTGGCGGAGAGTTACGAGCGAGAATTTTTTAGCACCAAGGGTTTCGATGAATCTGCGACGGTTCGCTTCGACATTATCGCGCGAATCCCAATCCGTGAAGCCAAGGTTCAGGACTTCTTCAATGTGGTTCTGTGATGAGGGCGAGTTTTCTAACACACTATTGCCACCTGGACGCGTGCTGAATCCGTGAACGAGCCCATCGATCTTCTCGAGTGGCGCGGATTTGATAATTTGCAGATTCCCGCCATGAATCGCGCGCCAAACTGGGCTGCGCGTTTCTGCTGCCTTTCGCCGGAGATTCTTTTGTGTCTTTGCGCGCGATTTTACAAGTGACATCCAAGAGCCTCGAGAGCCGCTGCCATGTAACATTATAAAGGTATAATCCAGCTTGAAACGAAACGAGCAAGAATGCTGAGGACGCAGTGATTATCGGCCTGGGAGTGGACATCGCGGAAATTGACCGCATCGAGGAGGCCGTGCGGCGGCATGGGCGGGCCTTCCTCGAACGCGTGTACACACCTGCAGAAATCAGTTACTGCGAGCGCCACAAAAAGAAATTTGAACGGTACGCCGGACGGTTCGCGGCAAAAGAGGCGGCGATGAAGGCGCTCGGCACCGGCTGGCGACAAGGAGTCCGCTGGCGCGACATCGAAGTGAAGAATCAGCCGGGCGGGAAGCCAGTGCTGACTTTCAGCGGGGCTTCCGGAGAGCACGCGGCGCGGCTCGGCGCGACGCGCTTTTCGGTGTCGATCACGCACAGCGGCAATCTGGCGTTTGCGGAAGTGATTTTGGAAAGTTGACCATCGAGAGGTACTCCGACCACAGGTGCTCCAGAATCTTCAAAGTCCACATCAAACCACAAATTGCGAGGCCAACGGCCGCGGAGGCGCACTTTCAGGTAGTTTCCACTAATCGCCTCCGTCCAATTATCGTTCGCGCGGTCAAGAGTTAAGACGCGAATCTTAGTCCACTGTTGCGAAGAGTGGAACGCTTTCATTTTTTCGGCTGCGAGAGCGCGAAGTTCGCGAGCTCGTTGCTGAATAACCTGCGGCGCAATGGCCGCGGACGCGGGGAACCGGGCAGCTTCGGTGCCCGGACGCGGAGAAAACGAGAAAACATGCAGATAACTTAGCGGAAGGGTTTCGAGGAATTGCGTCGTAAGCCGATGATCTTCTTCCGTCTCCCCTGGAAAGCCAACGATGACGTCGGCGCCGATGGCAGCGTGAGGAAGGCGTTCGCGAATGAGCTCGACGCGGCGCGCGTAATGCGCAGCACGATACCAGCGATGCATGGCGCGCAGAATGCGATCAGAACCGGATTGAAGCGGCATGTGGAAGTGAGGCGCAATGCGGTTGCTCGAGGCAACCAGTTCGATTAGGTCGGATGTTACGTCCATAGGCTCGATGGAGCTGATGCGGAGGCGCTCAATGGAAGTTTCGCCGAGGATCCGAGCGATCAAAAGCTGCAAACCAATTTTCGGAGACAGAGTACGGCCGTAACTACCGAGATCGATGCCGCTGAGAACGATTTCTCGGGCACCGGCTTCGATCAGGCGGCGAATTTCGAGGAGAACTCGATCGGGAGCGAGGATGCGACTCGCTCCGCGCACATACGGAATCACGCAATACGAGCAGCGGTGATTGCAGCCATCCTGAATTTTAAGAACAGGTCGCGTGCGTTCGGCGAGCGATTCCTCCGGCGATGGGACAAAAAGGCTCTGCTCAGCCGCGATCTCGCCACGGTAAATCGGCGCGGCTTGCGCAGCGGATGACTCAATGCGAGCAAGCGGAATGAAATCGCGCGTCGAACTGAGTAGGCCCGCGATTTCTGATTGATGCGAATTGCCGACCACGAGACTGACGCCTTCAAGCACAGCCAATTCTTCAGGAGCGCGCTGCGCGTAGCAGCCGGTCATCACGATACGAGCGCGGGGATTGACGCGATGCATGCGGCGGACGGTTTCTCGAGCTTCACAGTCCGCGGCGGCCGTGACGGTGCAAGTGTTGAGTACGATGAGGTGCGCATTCGCGTCGGAAGCGACGGCGGAGTAGCCTCGGGAAATGAGGCTTTGCCGAATCGCTGCAGCGTCTGCCTGCGTGGCACGACAGCCGAAATTGTGGATGAAGAACGTATCCATGGCTGTCAGCTCTTCATCCGCCGGGATCGTAATTGAGATAAGGAGCGAGCCAGCGCTCGACTTCGCGGCGGTCCATCGCCTTACGCCGCGCGTAGTCTTCGGCCTGATCGCGGCCAATCTTCCCTACGGCGAAATATCTTGATTGCGGGTGCGAGAAGTAGAGCCCGCACACCGAGGCCGCGGGATACATCGCGAAACTTTCCGTGAGTCGGATGCAGGCATTCTTCTCCGCGTGGAGCAGGTCAAACAACTGGCGCTTCTCGGTGTGGTCGGGCGAAGCAGGATAACCCGGCGCGGGACGAATGCCACGGTAGCGCTCGTGGAGCAGATCATCCTGGGTCAATTTTTCTTCGCGACCGAACCCCCACTCGTCACGACCGCGCTTGTGCATGAGTTCGGCGAGAGCTTCGGCGAGGCGATCGGCGAGAGCCTTCGTCATCAGGGCACTGTAGTCGTCGTGATTTTTCTGAAATTCCTCGACTAGCGATTCAATTTTGAGCCCTGCGGTCACCGCGAAGGCGCCAAGGTAATCTTTCAGGCCGGATTCTTTGGGCGCGATGAAATCCGCCAATGCAAATTCGTATTCGCCTTCCGGCTTCGTCATCTGCTGGCGAAGAGTGTGGAAACGCGTCAGAACCTCCGCGCGCGAATCGTCAGCGTAGATTTCAATATCTTCGAGGACGCTGTTCGCCTGGAAAAAACCAATGACAGAGCGAGCGACCAAAAGCCTCTCGCGAACGATTCGCTTGAGCAGGATCTGGGCGTCGTCAAAAAGCTCTTTCGCTTTCGGGCCGACGCCTTGCTGGTCAAAAATCTTCGGGTAAATGCCACGGAGTTCCCAAGCGTGGAAGAAGGGAGTCCAGTCGATATTAGGAACAATTTCTTCGAGTGGCACCGGAGCGCAAACTCGCACGCCCGTGAAGGAAGGCTGAGGCGGCTGGTAGCGCGACCAATCGAAAGCGGGAGCGCGGCGACGAGCTTCGGCGAAGCTGAGTAACGTCTGCGTTTGCGGGCCGCGATGGCGCTCGCGAGTTTTCTCCTGTTCCGAGCGGTTCGCTTCCACAAGCGATGCGCGAAGGTCTTTGCTGAGCAAGCTGCCGACAACGCCAACTGCCCGCGACGCGTCCGCGACATGAAAAACCGGATTGTGATAGGAAGGCGCAATTTTGACGGCCGTGTGAACGCGGCTCGTCGTTGCACCGCCAATCAGAAGAGGAATTGAGAAACCCTCGCGCTCCATCTCCTTGGCAACGTGCACCATTTCATCGAGCGAAGGCGTGATGAGGCCGCTCAAGCCCACGAGGTCTGCCTTTATTTCGCGCGCGGTGTTCAGGATCTTGTCGCTCGGGACCATCACGCCAAGGTCTACTACCTCGTAGTTGTTGCAACCGAGCACGACGCCAACGATGTTTTTGCCAATGTCGTGAACATCGCCCTTCACTGTTGCCAGGGCAATTCGCCCCTTGGACGTGCCGTCGCCTGCCGCGTTCTTCTCCGCTTCCATGAAGGGCTGCAAGTACGCGACCGACTTCTTCATGACGCGGGCGCTCTTCACCACCTGCGGCAAGAACATTTTTCCGGAACCGAAGAGGTCGCCAACGACGTTCATGGCGTCCATGAGCGGGCCCTCGATGACCGCGATCGGCTTGCCATATTTCTGGCGCGCCTCTTCCGTGTCCTGTTGGATGAAATCGACGATGCCTTTGAGCAAAGCGTGCTTGAGGCGCTCTTCGACGGGAGCTCGCCGCCAGGCGTCTTCTTCGACACGCGCCTTGCTCGTCTGCTTCACCGAGTCCGCAAAAGCAAGGAGGCGCTCGGTTGCGTCGGTGCGGCGATTGAGCAAAACGTCTTCGACGAGCTCAAGCAAATCTTTGGGAATTTCTTCGTAGATGGCGAGCTGGCCGGCATTCACGATGCCCATGTCCATCCCGGCCTTGATGGCGTGGTACAAGAACGCGGAATGCATCGCTTCGCGGACGGCGTTATTGCCGCGAAATGAGAACGAAATGTTGCTCACGCCGCCGCTGACTTTGGCATAGGGCAGCGCCGCTTTGATGCGCCGCGCCGCCTCGATGTACGCGACGGCGTAGTTGCTGTGCTCCTCCATACCGGTCGCGACAGTCAGAATATTGGGATCGAAAATGAGATCTTCCGGAGGAACGCCCAGCTCTTCCGTCGCGATGCGATACGAGCGCGCGCAGATCTCCACTTTGCGATCAACGGTGTCGGCCTGGCCTTTTTCGTCAAACGCCATGATGACCACGCCGGCGCCATAGCGGCGAATCAGACCGAGGCGCTCTTTGAAGACTTCCTCGCCTTCCTTGAGGCTGATCGAATTGACGATTCCCTTGCCCTGAATGCACTTCAGGCCAGCCTCGATGACGCTCCATTTGGAGCTGTCAATCATGATCGGCACGCGCGCGATGTCTGGTTCCGCGGCAAAGGAATGCAGGAAAGTCGTCATGGCCTGCTCGGAATCGAGCATGGCTTCGTCCATATTGACGTCGAGGACTTGCGCGCCACTAGCGACCTGCTGACGAGCAACGGCGAGTGCTTCCTCGTACTTGCCATTCAAAATGAGTTTCGAGAATTTCGGTGAGCCAGTAACATTCGTACGTTCGCCGATGTTGACGAAATTCGTGTTGGGCCGAAGGACTAGCGGCTCCAGACCACTGAAGCGTGTGTAGCGCTCGGGCCTGGACAATTCATGCGGCTTGAGGCCTCGAACGGCAGCCGCGATCTTCTTGATATGCTCGGGCGTGGTGCCGCAGCAGCCGCCCACGATGTTCACCCAGCCGTTCGCCGCGAAATCTCGCAGGTCCGCGGCCATCGATTCCGGCGTTTCGTCAAATCCGCCAAAGGCATTCGGCAGACCAGCGTTTGGATAGCAACTGATGAAGACGTCCGTGACGCGCGAGAGCTCTTCAAGGTACGGCCGCATCTGCTTCGGGCCAAGAGCGCAGTTAATGCCCACGCTCAACGGCCGCGCGTGCGAAACGGATATCCAGAAGGCTTCGACGGTCTGGCCGGACAAGGTGCGCCCGCTCTGGTCTGTGATGGTCACAGAAATCATGACCGGGACGCGGACTCCGGCTTTTTCGAAGTACTGCTCAATGGCAAAGAGGGCAGCCTTGGCGTTGAGCGTGTCGAAAATTGTTTCCACAAGAAGAACATCCACGCCGCCTTCGACGAGTCCGCGCGCCTGGTCGTGATAGGTAGCACGAAGCTGATCGAAGGTCACGCCGCGGGAAGCCGGGTTGCTCACGTCCTGCGACATCGAAGCGGTCCGGCTGGTGGGACCCATCGAGCCTGCGACGAAGCGAATGCGTTGCGGATCTTCCACGACGTATTTGTCGACAGCTCGGCGGGCAATCCGCGCGCCTTCAAGATTCAATTCATGGACGCGATCTTGAAGCTGATACTCCGCCATCGAAATCGCATTGGCGTTGAAGGTGTTCGTCTCGATGATGTTGGCGCCGGCAACGAGATACTCGCGATGAATCGATTCGATGAGCGCGGGCTGCGTGATGTTCAAGACGTCGTTATTCAGGCGCAGATCTTTTGGATGCTTCGCGAACTCGGAGCCCCGATAATCGCCCTCTTTGAGTTGGCGCGACTGGATCATCGTCCCCATGGCGCCATCGAGTATGACGATTCGCTGCTTGAGGAGCTCGCGAAGCAAGTCCGCGCGTTTTCCTGCTGAATTCAAACCTGTCTGTCCTTCCTGCTCAACGGCACGCTTCCGAGGCCGCAGGAGCCATAGCGGCCTCACATTTAAAGATAACACGTCGGTAGGTTAGGACTCAGCGAAGGCCACTGGCCAGACTGTTTAGGGCATTGAGCGGCGCGGAGCAGGGGTGTACGGAGAATCGTTCGGATTAACGGCAACCGCTTGAGCCGTCGGGATTCGCGCGCGCGATATTGAAATTCATGGCTGAGGCGATGAAACGACCATGCGGGTCAAACAGGCGAATACGGACGATGTGGTAACACTGCTCGCGGCCTTCGCCTGCAAGGTAGACGTCCTGAGAAATCACCCCGTTCGGAACTGAGGGATAGACCATTGCTCCCTGGCGATACCAACGATTTGTGAAAACGTCTACGACAGCATAGTCGCCTGCTTGCGCTCGTCGGACGGTGGCACCAAGAGTGGTCGCTTTGTTTCGAGTGCGCACGAGGGAGCCGGGAGCTGGCATGGTGATTTCGACCTGAGACACTCCAGGTTCCCGCTCCGCTGCGGGAGGCGATTGACGCTCATAGATTTCGATTGGCTGGCCCAGAACGGGATCAACCGTGTCCACCCGAAGCGCGTACCTCGCCGGCAACTCAGGCGCGATTGCAGCGCGCAATCTCTTTGCGTCATCGCCGATACCGCCATCGAGAACGATGTAATCAAACGAGCCGTCGCGGACAGCAGCGGCGTATGCCGAAGCGCCGGTGTAGTCTCCATATCGAGAATAAAATGGATCCACGATTTGCCACTGGCGCAGTGGCGGAGAGAAGTAGTAGCGGAAGACGGTATCGTCAACAAGGACGCGGTCGTTTGAAGCGAGACGGGCCTCGAAATATGCGACAGCAGGCTCGGCGTTGGGCCAGAATAGGAAGCGGTCGATTCTCCAGGTACTTCCCGTCCACCCCAAGCCGACCGCCAAGACACTTGCAAGAACTGCGCCGGTAAGCGGGTAGGATGCTGGAGTCGCGCCGCGAATTACGCGGAGCAAGCCGACCATTGCGATGGGAACGAGGAACAAACACGAATAATTTACGTGTTTCCAGTAGTCGTAATCGGCGCGGCTGAAGAATTGAAATACGGGGACGAGCGCGACTCCTGCGCACAAAAGTGCAACTTTATGACGAAGATTTTTGTCGCCTCGCGGCCACGCGAAGAAAGTGAGTACGACAAGAAGCCAAAAATCTATGCGGTGAGTGAAATAGATTTGCAAAGCCGCCGAAGCCGGCGCGCGCAATGCGTTGTAACCATGGCCGTATTGCAGAAGGGCGATGAGAGAGTCACGCTCGATAATTCCATACCCAGCGCACAAAAGTGTCAGCGGCAGGGAGAATGCAAGGACGCCGCGGCGACCCTTCCAGAATGTGAGTGTGACAAGGAAGGGGAAGTAAATCGCGACTAAGTACTTGCAGAGAATCGCGGCAAACATGGCGAGAGAGGCTACTAGCCACGTTGGCCATTCTGCTTCCTGCCAAGCTCGCACGAAGAGCCAGAGTCCGAGTGCTAGAAAGAAAATTGAGCCGACGTCGCGCGTTGCAATGCGGGAGGCGAGGACGGCTGGCCCGAGAAACGTGAATACAAGCGCTGAAGCCAGGCCAACCGGGATAGAAAATAGACGCCGCGCGAATGCATAAACAGAGCAAACGGTTAGAGTTCCGAGCGCGGCAGCCAGTTCGCGGACGCCGACCAAACCGCCAAACCGGTCCGCCCAAGCAGCGAGGATCGGCCAAAGATACCAGCCGAAACTAAAATGCAACGGCTGATCGATGGGCGCCTCGAAATGGCGGGACAGAAACATGCGGCCGTAGAGGATGTAAATCGACTCGTCCATGTAGGCGCTGGAATAATGCGGGTTGTGCGCTCTCAGGATCCACGCAATCACGATGATCGCGGTGAGCGCCCAGCGGTTTCCCCAAAGCGACAGCCAGATGGACAACAGGCGTGCATACAATCCCAAAGACCTGCCGTGCGTGGGAGGCGCTAGAACCTTGTCTGGCTTGGACGTCGAGAAGATGCGTTGCGTGGGCACGTTAGAAATACTGTCGCCAGGAGACGAGAAAAAGGTGCCGGTGAAACGCGTTGAAGACGTTCAGGTAGTCGTATCCAAGCCGGAGCTCGCTATTTTCCGCTAGGCTCCAGCTGAAATGCGCCGAAAACGTGGAGGCGAATTGCGCGTTGGAAAATGGGGTGAACGTCGTCTCGGAGTTCTGCGCGCCGACGAATCCGCTCGCATCCCATTTGGCGTGGCGGCCAAGGTTTGTCGAAAGAAACAGCTGTCCGTAATTCAGCGCATATCGCGTTGGGCTGAAATAGCCGCCGGTAACGCGTACAGGCGCACCGCTTCCCGGCGCGAAATCGGCGTCGTGGTCGAAGCTCAGATAGGTGAAGCCGTACGCGGCGCGCAAATAGGGGCGGGCACCGCGAATCGATTTGCCGAGATTGCCATCAACGCTCCAGCGGCGATTGGACGCAAGGTTCTGTCCCGTGTAAGTGCCGTCTGTGTAGGTAAGCGACAAATCGTAGTGATGCCGCGAATTCGAGTAGCTGCCGCCGATGCTCCCCAGATTCGTTTCGACCTGACCCACGAAAATGCCGCCAGTGGTCGCCCCCAACGCAGAGATCGGCGATTCCAAGTCGGCTTGCCGCGCGAAACCGGTTGTGAGCCTTATCGATGGGCGGACATTGAATGAAGCATGGAAAGCGCCCTCGACCCGCGAAGGAACTCCCGGATACGTGCGCCCATCGGCTTCGGCGTACGTCGTTATTTTCTCCGTGAGATGCGAGTCCAGCATCATGGAGTAATTATTCGAATTGAAGTTCCGCTGGGTAGTGCGATAGAGCGATGGGGTATAGAGAACGCTCAGACGATTCGACGTGCCGAGAGGAGTTGAAACCAGCGCTGTCGCAGAATCCGAATCCAATCTCTTTCCGTCTCGCCTCATGCCATAGCCCATTTCGACATAAGCGCCGAGCGCGTGATCCACGTTGCGCTCGAGCTCCTGAAAGTCCGGGTTTTCAAGGTCGTTCACTTCAGATAGATCTGCGCGCGCCTGACTGTATTCGCCCAACTCATATTCCGCGCGGGCGAGCTCTTGCATCGTCGCCGAGTCGTCTGGCGCGAGGCCGTGCGCCTGTTCGAGCAAGTTCTTCGCCTGCGCATACTCTCCGCGCCACCCAAGGATCTGAGCTTTTCCGCGGAGCGCTTCAACATTGTTCGGGTCTTTCTGAAGAGCTTGTTCGTAGATGCCAAGCGCCTGTGCTGAGTGGCCATCCCACGCGAGGATTTGCGCTTCGCCGGCAAGGGCTCGGCCATTATTGGAATCCTCCGCCAGCACGTTCTTGTAGGCGTCGAGGGCTCGCGAGCGGGTCGTACGATTCCAGGAGAGAATTTCGGCGTACGTCAACAACAAATCCTTGTCGTTCGGATGGGCATCCAGCAAGCTCTTCAAGATATTGAGTGCCTGAGGACGGCTCGATTCATCCCAACTCAGCACTTGAGCGAAATATTCCTGATACTTCGGATTCTGTGGCTTGAGCAGAGTGGCTCGTTTGAGCAGGTCCAAAGCCACGCCACGCTGGCCACCTTGCCAGCTCCTCATCTGGCCGAGCTGGAAAACCCTTTCCGCATTTCTTGGCTCGAGTGCGATCAGCCGCTCAAGCGTCGGCAAAGAATCGCGCCAATGACCCGTCGCCACCTGTGCGTCAACGAGACCGGACAGGGCGTCGGTGTTATCCGGGGCGGAGGCGAGAACCGCTTGAAATAGTTGAACCGCGCAGTCGAAGTGTCCCGCCGTGGCCTCGCTTCGGGCCTGATCAAGCGTCGCGGATTGTGGCATCGCGCTGAGTATCGGAGCAAGGGCGAAAAGCCCCAATGCCAAGACCGGCGCGGCAATGGACGTACGCACCTTCATACCCTCGCACTCCGAGTCTGACTGGTCCTCGTAAGCTTCAGAATGCGGCCATGGCGCGGCGCGACTTCCCAATACAGATGCTTCGAAATGGCGTCTTGATCGGCGGGGTCGATCTGCTCAAACAAGAGTCCGCTCGAAACACGCTTGTGCTCGCCGCGAAAGAATTCCTTGTTCCTCACGACGCGGGCGTGAGCGCGGATCGTTCCTGTGGGAAGGCTCATTTCCACAGCCAGTATCGCTCCTTGAGGCATCGCAGACTTCTGCGTGAGAGAAAATCCGTTGCGGTTCAGGTTCCGCGCAAAACCTCGCCCGACGATATGTCCGCCTCCGGGCGCGTTGTAACCGAACAATACAGGAACGTCGAGGCGGTGCGGAAAGCGGTAAGCGTCGCGCAATTCCTGATGGCGCAGCGCGCGCCAAATAACGGGAATCAGAAGCGCAATGTAAAAAGCCGCCCACAACACATTCACTGCGATTGCCCAAAAGAAATACCCGCGTGGGGCATGATAGAGTTTCCATCCACCAACAGTTACAGCCGCAACCACGCCGAGCAACAATAATCCTTGCAGCCACACTTCCGCCCAACCAGCCGCTGCGTCTTGAGTCTTCGGCGTCACTTTGAACGACGCTTCTCTTCGGAAAAGCCCGGCGAACGTCTTCATCAGCACGGGCATCTTGATGATGTTGAATTCCTCGCTCAGCCAGAACCCTCTCAGCCCGCCCTGCAGTGACGCCGTTGCAGCAATATTCAGAATGAAGTAGGGAAGAAAATATATCGCAAACATTCGCGGCGTCGCGACGAGGGGGAAAATTCCGCTGAGCAGACAGAAAATGGGCGTCGCAATGTAAATGAATTTCTGATAGCTCATCCAATAAAAATAAAACGAAGCGAAGTAACTGAGTCTTTGCCCGAAACTCAGGCCGTGTCCAAACAAAGGATTCTCGCTGCGAAGGACCTGCATCGCACCGCGACCCCAGCGCTCCCATTGCGTCGCGAATCCTCGGTAGGTCTGCGGAGCGAGGCCTCGTGCCACGGTCCGGTTGAAATACAGAACTCTCCAGCCTTTCTTCTGCATGCGAAGACCTGTGTGCATATCTTCAGTGATGCTTTCGCTGGCAAAACCACCCACATCTTCGATCGCTTTGCGGCACAGCATCGCCGGGCTGCCGCAATAAAACGTGGCGTTATATCCGTCCTTGCCCGGTTGAATCACGCTGAAGAAGAGTTCTTGCTGCTGCCAGGAGCGCCGCCTTTCCCAATGCGTGAGATGTTGGAACGAATCGAGATTGTAAAAGTCTTGCGTCGTCTGAACGATCGCGACCTTGGGATCGGCGAAGAATCCGATGAGTTGATCGACCAGCTCGGGCATGGGAACGTGATCGGCATCGAGCGTCACGATGAATTCGCCGCTGCTCGCTTTTAGTGCATTATTCAGGTTTCCCGCCTTCGCTCCGGTGCGATCTTTGCGGGAAATGTAAGTGCACCCCAGCTCTCGGGCCAACTTTTCGACTTCACTCCGGCTGCCGTCATCGAGGAGATACGTCTTGTGGGGATATTGGACGCTCGTGGCGCAGAGGACCGTCTCCCGGAGCAGGCTGACAGGTTCGTTGTAAGTGGTAATGAATATGTCCACAGACCTGCCTGCGACGGCTGGTTCCGGGCTTCGATGCGTTGGTTTCCACGTAGTGAAATAGAAGAGGGCCGCCTCGATGAAATTGAGCATTTCAGCCGCGAGGAAAATATAGAAAAACCACACAGCAGCGGGATTCATGGTGCTGGAGATTCGCCAGAAGAAGTACCGAAACGTGAATAGGAACGCAAAAAGGATGACGGCCCGGATGGCCCACACACGGAAAGGCCTTGTCCTTCGGAGCGTAGCGTCGGAGGACGCCGCAATTCGTGGCTGGGATTTTGAACTCATCGAGAATTCAGACCTATGGTGTTTGCCTCAATCTACGCGGAAAAGGACGCTGTGCACAATGCGACCATTGGCATCAATTCAGGACACTTTTGTACTAGTACGTGGTCGTACTGCCTCCCATGATTCTGGCTGCAAACGAATGGCCATCAACGAGTTAACTTCCTCTAGCGGTCGATTGTCACGACGTTGGAGGAAATCCAAGCGGACGTATCAGCGGGCGACTGGAGGTTTCAGGCGGGGACTAAGTGCTCTTGGAAATGCATCACGATTAGGTCAGCACGCCGGCGCACACCATGCTTCGCCAATAGATTGGAAACATGGAACTTAACAGTGCGCTCGGAGATATTCAACTTGCTTGCGATTTCCTTGTTCGAGAGGTTAAGCATCAGGGAATCCATCACTTCCTGTTCGCGCCTGCTCAGGTTGCCCGCCAGCTTACCTTTTGCCCCTGACGTCTTGCGCGTGCCCAGAATCGACTCAACGAAGCGTGAGAGTACCGCGCGGGGCACCCAGTATCCTCCCGAAGCAACTAAGGGAAGGGCATGTGGCCACTGTTCCTCTGCTTGAGAGTAGGTAAGCAGACCTTTGACACCCAGTTTGAGGAAGTCGAAAGTGCTTGAATCAGAATGCTTTGCGGCAAGCACCAGGACGCGTGCTTTCGGGTTCCGGTCGAGGATGTTCTCAATTAAAGCGTGGATCAGTTGCTGAGATGACTGCGCGTCTACCACGTAAACGGCGGCACGTGGGATGGACATCGACTGGACGTCCGCAGGAGCCGTTGCACTCAGAACTTTGAACGTAAATTGAAACTGCTTCTCTGGCAGCAACCGCTCAAACTCCGACCTCACCAGCGGATGCGGAGACAAAAGACACACCTTCAAACGATGTCCGCGGCTATTTTCTGACATATAGGAGCAGGCTAGCCGATTTGCGTGAGTGGGGCAACAAAGAGATTTGAGCAGTGTTGAACAAGCGTTAACTCTGCCGGAGGCAGCTAGGATCGCGCTTGGTATGACGTTTGAGCGAGGTGAACATTATTTTTTCTCAATACTGTAACCACTCCGATGACGATGCTTCCAGGCCCAGGCGCTCTCGATGATGGAATCGAGGCCCGAAAAGCGAGGCGACCAACCCAGTTCGCTGCGGATTCGACTTGAACTCGCCACAAGTTCCGCTGGGTCGCCCGCGCGGCGCGGCGCGGCGCGAGTGGGGATATTGCGTCCCGTGATTTTTTCTGCTGCGCCAATCACTTCGCGAACCGAGAAGCCTCTGCTGTTCCCAACGTTGAAAACGCGGCCGGCGACTCCAGAAATCCGCTCGAGCGCAAGCACGTGAGACTCGGCGATGTCGATCACGTGTACGTAATCGCGGATGCAGGTGCCGTCCGGGGTGGGATAATCCGTGCCGTAAATGCTGAATGATTCGCGCTGACCTAGGACAACTTCGAAAAGGATCGGAAGGATGTGCGATTCGGGATGGTGATCTTCTCCTCGCTCCTCGGACGCGCCCGCAGCGTTGAAATAGCGCATAACTACGTATTCAAGCCCTGTACTTTCCTTGAACTCCTCGAGGATGCGTTCAAAGAGCAATTTCGACGAGCCATACGGATTGATTGGCTTCGTGGGGTGGTCTTCGGAAATAGGCGTCTCTTTCGGCTCTCCGTACGTCGCGGCCGTGGATGAGAATATGAAGCGCTTCACGCCATGCTGGATCATGGCATCCAGCAAGTTAATCCCGGCTGCAACGTTTGCCCGGTAATACGTTCCCGGCTCTCTGACGGACTGTTCCACGAGACACAGGGCGGCGAAGTGCATTACCGCATCGATTTGAGTTGCCGAGAATACGGAATTTAATTCGGCGTGGTCATGAAGATTGACTTGACAGAATCGCGCTTGCGGATGAAGTGCTTCCTTATGCCCTTCGGACAAGTCATCGAGCGCGATGACCGAATGGCCGCGAGCGATGAGCACTTCCGTGCATACGCTCCCAATGTAGCCCGCCGCTCCGGTCACCAGGATCTGCATTAATTGCCTCCTGCGGCCCAAGGACAAAGGGGATTCTTACCTATTACGCCATCAACCTCAAGTTCCGGAGAGACATGTGAACCCGATCTCCAATTCGAACTTGGACAGGCGAAGGCTCTTCTCTGGCAGCTGAATAACAGGAATCCTGGTGAGCCAAAAAAGAATTGAGCGCCTTCCCGGGTTAATCAGGAAAGGCGCTCGAATTCAGGAGGAGGCAGATTCGGTCCAGGTACGCAATCTAAGCGAATGCCTTGGCGCCCGAGATCCAAACTCCGTAAAGCTAGTTCATCCAGCGGCGGCGAACTGCACCACCGAGGCCGAGCAACCCGGTGCCGAGAAGCAGCAAGCTCGCCGGCTCAGGTGTAGCAACGCTCATGTGAGCTGCTTCGACAGAGCCAGCCGTTCCAAAAGCGCCAGTCTTGATAACGAAGGTGACGCTTCCAGCCGCCTGGTTGTTGCCGTTGAGTGTCGCCGTTATGGCAAGATCCACTTCTGAACCGAGATTGATCGCTGTCGCGTTAGTGATAGTGCCCGAAAGCGTATAGTCACCATCAGTGTCAGTCAGCGAGATCGTGCCTGCTCCGGTATCGAAAGCCAATGTAAATGTCTCTCCAACTTCATCTCCGCCGTTCGAGTTTGTAGCGGAAGCCAGCGTCATATCAATGCCGGAACCGACATATGGCGCTACCCCGCCGCTCCCAAACGTAACCGTGCCATTGCACGGCGCACAGTTGAATACCAAAACACCGGACGGCAAGGCATCGGCCTTAGCCTGCGGCGCGCACATAGCAACGGCCATCAGGAAGGCAGCAGCCAACACCGCCTTGATGCTGGATCTAATCATTTTGTCTCCTCCTAGAGATTCTCCCCCAGAAAATTCCCGCACGTTGTACTGCAACCGACCTGCCATAACCTACGCTCGATTTGCAAATCCGTAGAGAAGTAAGTTCTTATGCTGCAATGCCTTACGCTGAGCGATCAATCTATATTTGCCATGAAGACGGTTGTAGTACGTGGTCTCGCTGAAGCCATGTATCCTAACTCTGCAATCACTTGCACACGGCCCACGCTTGTCCGACTGGCGCAGCATTAGGTGTATTGCGGTAGAGGTTCACCGCACAACACAACGGCTTCCGGGCTTCAGATCGCTCTCTTCAGAGAGGAACATCCCTTCGCGCACATGAGTATCCACTGGCCCGATTGTATGAAATTCAACCCGAGGCCGTGGACGGCTCAGTTTTCCTGAGCCAGAGCCTGGCGAGCTTTCTGCGAATCGGAGCTGTCCAGGTTCATGCGAAGAGCGGCTTCGAGCAGTGCCTTCCCTTGCTGCTTCTGCCCGGCAGCCACAAGCGCCATGCCAAGATGGTACCGAAATTGTCCTGATTCTGGTTCTTTTTTCACACAGTCCCGGAGATAGGGTATCGCTTCCGAGTAGTCTCCTTTCTTATACATCACCCAGGCAAGAGTATCCGTAAAAGATGTTGCGTCGGGGAGCTGGGACTTGGCTTTTTGAGCCAGCCCTAACGCCACGTCAAGATTTTGCCCCTGTTCTGCGTATATCCAAGCTAAATTATTCTCGGCCACTGCGTAGTTCGGGTCTGCATTAATGGCTTTTTGGAACTCCGCTGTCGCTTTGGTAAGATCTCCCTGTTTCATGTAGATGTTCCCGACCTGAGTCATCAGGGCCGCGTTATTGGCATCGATGCTTAGTGCCTTCTGATAGGCCTGCAATGCGCCTGGTTCATCGTCTTGTGAGTCCAGCACCTGACCTAGCTGCAAATAGGCGGCAACGGAGTTTGGATCCAGTTGAAGCGCCTGTTCCACCTCCGAGCGGGCCTCAGTGAAATTCTTGGCTCGCAACTGCACTCCACTCATCGCCAAGTGGGCACGGACATCTTTCGGATTCCTGCTGAGAAACTGCTGAACAACGTTGATGGCCTTGACATTCTCGCCGCGCGATACTAGGAATCCTGCATACTGGTCCAACGCTCCGGTACTCTGCGGAGCCACCTGAAGTGCGGCCTCATATTCCTTTTCCGCTTCGGGAAGTTTCTTCTCGGCTTGGTAGAGGAGTGCCAAATCAACATGAGCACCAGGATTGGTCGGAGCCAGCTGCTTTGCCGCAAGGAATTGGTCTTCCGCGTCTTTACTCTTCCCTTGCTGCAGCAAGGTCTCACCCAAGAGTAGACGGTCGGCAGGATTTCCTGAGCTCTTTTGGACCAATTCTTGGGCATAAATCTGGGCGACGGAATAGTTCTTCTGAGAAAAATTCAATTGTGCCAGTGCCCTCAATGCGACGGGCAGCCCGGGCGAGATTCGAAGTGCATTCTGAAACTCCGCGTTTGCCTGGTTCGTATCGCCGGTTTTCCAATACGCCATTCCAAGGTAATAATGGGCTTCGTTCGAATCGGCCGCGTCCGCGACGGTCTTTTGGAGGCTTGTGACCGCATCCTGAAATTTCCCTTCTACAATCAGAAGGCGGCCATGATTGATTTTATTCATTGAATTGTTCGGCGATTGGGTCATCGCTTCGGCATCAATCTTTGCGGCTAGCTCGGTTTTATTTGTCGTCAGATAGATGTCTTCCAGCTTTTGCTGGAGGGGGAGGTTCTTCGGAGCAATCGAAAGCCCTCGCTGATATTGTCCGATAGCCGGATCCACCATGTTCCGCTGTAGGAAGTAGTCGCCGATTGCAATCGCAACGTCAACTGACTTTGGTGACTGATCTTCTAAAACTTTAAGCGTAGCATCTGCGTCTGTGTTCTTCCCTTCAATTGCCAGAGTCGCAGCCCAATCCAAGTAAATCTTGATGTCGTTCGGAATGTTCTGTGCGCCCTGCCTCAAGACGGCCTCGGCTTCCGGCATTTTCTTCTGAAATCGATAGAAATTGGCTAAATCGACGTAGGCCTGGGAATTCTTCGGCTCGACTTCAACGGCCTTCCGGAAGCTCTGCTCCGCGTCCGGAAACCGCTGCAGGGCCATTTGGACTAATCCCGCATCCATGTAAGGTGAAGCCTTAACCGGTTCCAATTTGGTGACAGTGGAGAACTCCTGTAGCGCTGCATCGTATTTCTTCTCCGCAGCGAGCGCGGAGCCCAGCAAATGATGGGCTTGGGCGTTTTGCGGGTCCTGTTTCAATATGTAATTAGCATCTTCCTCGGCCTTCGAGTAAAAATCGGGGTTCTTTGTACCAACAACTAAGTAGATCTGGGCGCGGCCAAGCCGGGCGTCCGGACGATTTGGATCGATCTCAATTGCGCTTTCTAGCGCGTTGTAGGCGCCATTCCCGTCGCGCAAAGCCATATCTGCCTGTGCAAGCTGGTAATACGCCTCGACGTACTTTGGATCCACCTTCAGGGCATTGCGGAATTCAATCGCAGCGCTCGAGTAGGCTCCCTTCTTCATGTACGCTTTGCCCTTCTCGACGTAATTGACTTTGACCTTCTCTGGATTCCCCGCACAGGCACTCAGAAGCAGCGGTGTCGCTGCAACCATCATTAAAATTGCCCTACGCAGAATCGGCATGGTATTCATGGTCCCCTCCGCAAAAGCAACCTTATTTCGGAATGAATTCGTTCAAATCCGGGAACAAAACCTGGGCGAATTTGACAAGGCGCGCTTGCGCAGCGGCTGCTCCGTCGTTCCCTGAAATCGGGGTCAACAATCGAACCAATGCGCCATCCGTACGATTTCTCGTGATTGCGTCTGAAATCATCCAGAACTTTCCCCAGTACTCGCTCGCAATCACGCGGCCTCGGCCTTGATACCAGTAGAAAACCAACTCTCTATTCAGGCCCTGCTGAATCACATAGTCATTCACGACGATCTTGCGCCCACTCGTTAAGACGATCGTCGCGTAATCCTGCTTTACCGGTTCCCAACCGGCTCCAGGCAAACAGTTCTTTGGCGAATGAATCGTGTCGCCGGTCCGCTGGCTCGCGTAGTAACCCACATAAAGCTGCACCACAGAGCCCTCGGGATTAACGTAAAACCGGTTCGTATAGTCGGTGACGCTTGCAGCCAGCACGATGCGTTGTTCCAAGGGCTGCTCTTGTCCCGTCCAGTCACCAATCAAATAAGGAAGCTCCTTAAATGGGTGACGCGCCACCACGGCTTCGCCGTGGCTCATTCCGTGGAGCAGTCCGGTGCTTCCCAATAACACAACCGCCACAATCCACACTCGCGCTGTCACTCCCAGTTTACGCATTGGAGATCACTTTTTTCGCTCCCGAAAATTTGCGCAATACCCAATGACAGGCGAACATCAAAATCAGCGCGGCGACGAAAATGACCCAGCCCGAAAACTCGTGGAAAAAACCCTCAGCCGCTGCGGGACCGAAATGAAAGGTCAGCACGCCGGTACCCATGATGCGTATTGCGTTGCTC
>DATEFX010000041.1:0-71445 GCA_035280405.1 Candidatus Acidiferrales bacterium
GATGAGTCAAGCCGCCGGCGGGAGCGTGCACGATTACCTGGGAATCCACGGTTTCCCCCCGCGCCCCCGACAGCGTGATCGAAGAGGTGGTTCCCGGAGCATCCGATTGCCCCACCCTGACCAGACTGGACATGACCCAAATCGGAGACGGCGGGGAAGCCGCCCCGGAAGCAGATTGCGTCAGGACGTGCGCCAGTGGCATAATGAATATTCTTAGCGTCGCGAGTACAATAAGCACGACGGCCACCAACACCAGGCTCCCAATCTGCCAAAATTCCCCGCGCGCAAGCGTTCCGTTCCGAGAAACGAATTTGAAGAAAGTGCGCATGTACCCTCGCTTACGCCATCTGGGTTTAGCGTTGTGATGAATACGGCAGGCACAAACCGAATCGAGGGCTCGGCGCAATGCGATTCACGACTTAAACCGTGGAAAGTCATCTCGTCTTCCGTCATAGTTAGTGACGAATTAGTGTTCGCTGGATCTGACAATGAATGATCTCCCTTTGTCGTTGCGAGTTTTGGTCAGCACTAGCCGCGACTTGTTCTTCTCCAAGACTTCCATGTAGGCTCCGTAGAGGGCGTCCCAAATCTTCTGTTGTTGAAAGTCACGTTCGACTTTCTCCCGTCCGGCGGCCTCAAGCTTGCGGACCAAGGCGTCGTCATTCACTAATCGTGCTAGTGTTTTCCCGAGTAAAGCTGCATCACCCACAGGAAACAGCAGACCTGTCTCGCCATCAGTCACGAGATCTACAATTCCGGTAACCTTGGCGCCTACCACTGGTTTGCCAGCAGCTTGCGCCTCCAGAACAACGGTGGGCAATCCTTCACGATGGCTTGGTAGAACCACGATGTCCGCTGCCGCGTAATAGCTCGGTGTATCGCGCACTGCGCCAGCAAAGATGATGTGTGAATGTCCTTCCAGCTGCCTGCGAGTCTCGGCAGGAAGAGGGTCTTCTGCCTCAAAACATCCGACCAGCAGCAGCCTGAGGTTAGGGAGTTGTTTGTCAAGTTGAACGAAAGCTTCCACCAACTCGGGAATGCCTTTGTCCCTGGTGAGCCGGCCAACGAACAAAATCACCGTTGCTTTCTCCGGTATTCTGAACAGTCGTCGCAATGCAGCAGCGCGCTGAATTAATTTTGGGTTTGGCGCAAATCGAGAAGTATCCACACCATTACAACTGCCAGACCCAATAACCACGGTCTTCTCCGGATTTGTGAGTCCGCAAGTTATCGCCTTTTCCCGAACGCTACGGCTGACACACAGGACGCGATGCGCGAATTGGCAGGCTAAGCGCTCCGCGCAAATGAGGAGTTGGCGCTTTAAGCCCTTGGTGGTTTCGAACCGCAAACCGTGCAATGTGTACACGCGGCAAGGAACGCGGTTCAACCACGCCGCAATGCCACCCAACAGTGCTGCCTTTGGCGTCCCCACGTTGGTTACTACAGGACGAATTGCTCGCATCGCGCGCCATATTCGCCAAAGTGACAGGAGATCGCGTAGCGGCGCGATGTTTCGTTCCATGGGAATTACGACATTGGAAATATCCTCAGGCAGATCCACTTCCCATTCGCCTTCACGCCGCCTCGGGCAAAGAATCGTCACATCAAAACCTTTGCCCTGGAAATACTGCGGCTGGCCCTGAAGATACGCGAGTGCAATCGGTGAATTCACGACGAAGACCAAGCGATACTGGCGCGAACACGAAGTCATTTTTTACCCTTACTGGGGGTCTACCGAGCAGACTGAGGAGACATTTGGCGAACGCTCGCCGCGTAATTTTCGTGTCACCAACTGCGAGTAGATTGCTTGATAGCGCTCAACAATGGTTGAAATTGCGAAATGCTCAGCCACGCGGCGCCTCGCAGCTCGTCCAAGGCGTCGCCGCACTTTTGGACCGGCAACGATAAGTTTCCTCCAAGCGCTGGCCAACGCATCAGGATCTCCGGGAGCGACAACCAGGCCGGTCCGACCAACGATCCTTGCGGAATCTCCCACATCGGTCACTACGCATGGAGTTTCGCAGGCCATTGCTTCGCCAATTACAATGGGAAAGGCTTCGTTGCGCGACGCGGTGGTCGCAATATCAATCGCTGCGAAAAAACGCGGTACATCTTGTCGCACTCCAAGCAGGTGGCAGCAGCCTCGCAACCCCGCAGCATCGATCCACGATGCCAATTGCGCGTTTTGCCATGTTATATGGAGACCGCAAAGCACGAAATGCACCTCGGGTTTTTGTTCATGCAACAGAGCTGCTGCTCGAATGAAATTGTGATGATCCTTGTGAGGATGGAAGCGAGCCGCCAACCCAATAAGAATTGCATCCCCTGTAAGGCCCAGCTCATCGCGAAGCGAAACGCGCGCGGCAGGGTCTGGCATAAATTGCTCCAGATTGACGCCGTTGGGAATTGCCTCTAATTTGTCAGGAGCATAGCCAAGTTCTTTGTGATGGAGCAGAGACGCTTCAGAGCAGCATACGATTCGGGCGGGAATCTTCCACGAGAGAAAAGCACAAGCGCGATTGACAATCAGAGTTCGTCGCTTATCCACCCGGGGGTCAAGCGAATTGTGGTGGATGGCCCACACGACGGGTACGTGGCCTGCCAAGCGAGCCGCCATTGCCCCGACCAGATTTGCGTGGTACATCCACGTGTGAATAACATCTGGCCTTGATTTGCGGATCCATTGTGCGAGGCGCATCACCAGAAGCGGGTTGGGGACGCTTTTCTTCATGCCGAGCGTGCGCACCGGCACCCCCATTCTTCTCATTCGTTCCGCCAGATCCAGGATGCCAGTCAGCGATACAATCTCGTTCTCAAAGCGCCGGGCGTCCATTTCCGGAGCGATTCGGCACAGCATAGTTTCCGCGCCAGCTGGTCCCAGTGTCGTAATGACGTGCATAATCCTGGTCATGTCGCTTTCAAGCTTCCTGTCTCGTCGCGGCGGGTGTATGCGGGGTAAATGCCGAACCGGGAAGGCGGGCATGACCGGCCAGGTTCTCGTATAACTGCTCGTAAGACCGAATCATCCTTGAGACATCAAAGTTTTCGCGTGCCCGGTTTGCCGCTGCTATCCTCATCGACTGTCTAATTCCCTGGTCGCGTAAGAGAAGCGTCATGCGGTCTGAGAATGCTTCCACGTCTCCCAGTGGCACGAGGAATCCTTCGATTCCATTGAGAATGAGATCAGGCACGCCGCCAACAGCTGTACTTATGATTGGCAGACCGGAAGCCATTGCTTCCATCACAGACAGCGGATTGCCCTCCCAATCCGAACTCAATACAAAAACATCCATTGCTCCCAACACATCTGGCATATCAGTTCGCAGCCCCAGGAAGCGTACCCTGCCGGCTATGCCTAACTCCTTAGCCTGTTCTTCCACGGCTATTCGCAAAATGCCTTCTCCTACCAGGACCAAGTAAGCATTCGAATTGGAAGCAGGACCTTGCGCGAATGCCTTCAGCAGCATTGCGTGGTTCTTCTGTGGAGCAAAACGTGCCACGCAGACAAAGAGGACTTGGTCCGCTCGGAAGCCCTGCTTTGTCCGCCACTCGCTACGGCTTACTCCTCGGTGAGTGAAATCTTTAGTTGGTATGCCGTTTGGGATGACGCAACACCTTTGGATCCCGTAAACGCGATTCAGACTGAGCGCCACTTCTTCCGAAACAGCAACGGGTGTGATTCCGCGGTTGAAAGCAAAACGTTGAAAGCATCGAGCTCGAGGTTCGATCTCCTGTTCGGCTAGATTGTGAACTGTGTGCAACCAGGAGACGTGCCTGAGGAGCAAAAGCGAAGGTAAGGCATATCGAAGCACGTGCAGATGCGTGTGAACGACATCCGGGCGGTGACGCTTCAGGATGCGATATAATCTGTGGAACATCCGAACATCGAAGCCTTTTTCCTTCCCCAAGTACTCGATTCTCGCGTCACACTCTTCGAGCAAGTGCTCGAGATCATCCCCCATCCGATGCCAGAGCGAGACAACCGCGACGTCAAAGCGCTGTCGATTCAGACGCCTGACGATATGCACAGCCATCCGCTCCGCGCCGCCGGGGCCCAGCATCGGAAGGATCTGGACTATTTTAATCTTCTTCATGACTTCACTTCGAAAGTCGGCTGGTGAACTCATCAGGGGTATGAATGCGCGTGATTCAGGGACGGCGGCTTGTCCAGACCGTGAGGTTTCAGCGCGGACGTCCGATGCGCGGCATGCTCGGGAGTGGCATTGGCACTTTGAGGCGATTTCTGGAACGCAGCGCCGCACTGGGCGACCAAAAGGCCGAAAAAGAACCATGTCGGCTTACGCATCTCCCAAGTCAGGCTCGATACACCCACTGTCCAAACGACCAAACATACGATCCACAGTTTGCGCGGAATTGGTGGAAGGACTCTCAAGGAGTTCGCCAAGACTCCCAGCATTGCGCAGAATATCGCGAGGCCTATGATGCCCTGTTCCACAAGTACCGAAAGAAAGGTGTTGTGCGCAGGAGGGGCTGGTGAGTCCACGTCATCAAGGCGGATCGGTTCAGCCAAAACGCGGCTTACCACGACTCGGAACGCGTTCGATCCGATACCTAATATCGGGTGCTCGCGAAAAATGTCCCAGCCTGCGCCCCAAATGACCGTACGCCCAGACATCGTTCCGTGATCCAGCGCGTAGGGCATGGTGGATAATCGCTCCCATGAGGTCGAAGGCACATAGAGAAATGCCGCGGTAACCAGAAGCGAAGCCGTGAGAAGCGCAGTAGCTTTCTGTCTCACAGTCAACCACGCTCGCGTTAGAGGCACGATTGCGAGGGCTGCAATAGCCGCCAGCGTGGCGCCCCTTGAGGCAGTGAGCAGGATAGTGGTTCCAGCCAGCACGAGTTGCAAACGGTAGACCCAAACGATCGGCCCTTTGTTCTGCATGAGCAGGAAGTATGAGTAGGGAATGCTCAGCGCCATCATCAGCCCGAGGTCGTTCGCATTTAACCGCGCCCCGGCGTAGCGTTGATAATCGACCTGCACATGCGAAAAGAATTGGTAGATTGTGTCAATCGCCGAGACATTGGTACCCAAAACGTACGCTTGCATCAATTTGAGCTGATGCATGGCGTCAGGACACAACTCCCAGATTAGCCACACCATCATCAGAAGTTGGAGATACGTGAGAGTCTGGTTCCACGTTCCCTCGGGATAGAGGCTCCACATGTAGCTGAGGGCCGCAGACATCACGAACAGAATCATCATGTAGTGTCCGGGCGCTGGCCACCTGATGCTTCCCTTCTCAAGCATCGCAAACAGTCCCAGCCCTACGGCGACCACCCCGACGAGGCGCGCGCTTGTGCCAATACCAGAAATGGTGATGGCATCTTCCCACGGGATAGCGAACGCCAAGAGCCACAGAGAAGCGAATGCCCAATTGGCGACGCCTGTCAATTCATGGGGGCGGGCGTGCGTTGGCGCACGCAATAAGCGCGACTGTGTTGTTGGCATCATGCCGTTTCGATCCTTCCGACACAGAGACGGCTCTGTGCTCGCATACCTCTGACCAGAATCGAGATGCTTCCCACCAGCTGCAACGTCGCGGCAATCATCATCGCGTAAATCGCGCCCAGCAGTCCCTGCCGTGCGACCAGCCAATAACACCCGGCGAAAAGGCCCAGATTAGCCAAGATATTCACGGCGACCTGCGAGCTGTAAAAATTTGCTGCGGTCATCGCGAAGCCCAAAAATTGGGCCATGAACAACACGACTCCAGCCGCCATCATCCAGGGAAGCAGATCTGCTCGTTGGGCGTATTGAGGATGGAACAAAATAGTTAAGATTTCCCGCCCGGCCATTTTGGAAATCGCTATGCCGACCGCTCCTATCGCTGCACCGAATACGAGTAATTTCCCAACCAGCGACGAAAACACAGCAAGATCGCCATTGGCGTAGGACGCGGCCAATCGAGTGAAAGCCGACTGGCCGAGCGACACCACGGCCATGTTTCCTACAGAGACCATGAACCCGAGCGCGGCGAAAACGCCCACATCACGGTCCCCCAGCGTGTGCTTGATAAAGAAATTAGGAATGCTGGCATTCAAGCAATTAAGCAGCACCACGATTCCCAGAGGCAAGCTGAGCCACGCCAACTTCCGCTGTATTCTCAGGCTAAAGCGCGGTGTTAACTCCTCGTCGCCGGAGGGCAGGTTGGCCGGCCTGCACAGCCCGTGAGTACGCCTGCGAAAATCGTAGCTCAAGAGGATCGCCATGCGAGCCACCGCGATGCTGCTGATTCCCCATAGAAGGCTGCGGGCGATGTAGGTTGCCAACGAGAGTGCAAGTATGGAAAGCAACGCCCTGGCAATCATAGACTTGGAGATTTCCGCCATCCTGTCATGCAGTTGAAGTCGGGCGTAGTACACGTCGCTGATGGTTTCGATGCCGTAGGCAAGTCCCACCGTCAGGACCACTGTAGTCAATTCCCTGCCGTATCCCAGGAGTTGAGTGATGGTAAAAACCACCGCGAGGCCTAGGGATGTGGTCAGCAGCCTCAGACCAAGGTAAAAGCCGAAAGGAGTTTGCTCGCGGAGGTCCGATGTTATGACGGCGCGCAGTTGAAGATTTGCGAACATCATCACCGGATAGACGATAGCCAGGCCCAGAGCGTACTGCCCCACCATTTCCGGACGAAGCAGCTTGGCCAGCAGCATCAGCGTCGCAAACTGACAACTCGCATAAACAGCGTTACCCACGAGCATCCAACTGAAATCTGCGCGCAGCGACGCCGGTCTTCGTTCGGATCCGGCCAAGGCGCCCGGGGTCCTGACGTTCAAAGCGAGGTCAGCAGTCAATCGCATTCCCGAGGAATTGGCGCTCAGTTCTGAAGTCCTTTGTTTGCCGCGGAAGACTCATCGGAAGGCTGAAGTCGCTGGCGAGATGCCGTCGTGTTTGGTGTCACAATCAGTCCTTGGAGGTCCCTCGCTAACGCTGCCGTGAAAAGAATCGCGCCTTCCGCATTGAGATGCATGCCATCCAGCTCGAAATCCTTCGCCGAGAGCATCCTGGGATCAATCGGCACCGACACGTCAACTCCGGTGGCGCGTGCAGCCACGGCCATTTCATCTATAGAGTTCCCTGGGAGGAGAGTCGGAGGCACCAGAAGAATGAGCTTGACTCCATTTGCATCGCACAACGCACGCAGTCTTCGCAAACGGGGAATGGCGACTGCGTCGAACTGCTTGCCATCTGGAATCGCAGGACGCTGATTAATGAGCGCGAAGAGATCTTGGAGATGGGGGATAGCATGGTTGAGAACTTGCGTGCGAATGGAGCTACGCGTGTCCCAGAAGATGCTCGAGTGAGCGAGTAAGAGATTACTGGCCTCCGTACGATCAAGGTGCATGTCGGAAGCTGCCGCCCACGCATCCCCGAGATCGAAGAACACCATCGGCGTATAATCCTCTCGTACGCTGTTTTTCAGAAAATAACTCACACCGACGCCGAGTATCACCACGTCGGGTTTTGCTCCCCTGTCGAAGAGTCGCCGCAATCCATACAGCCAATCGTAATAACCGGTAGCCTCCAGAAAAATCGGATATATTCGCATTTCGGAGCCCGTCAACCCCCGAAGGCGGTCGACTTCTACTCCATGCAGAAGCAGTGAATTACCGACCATGATCACAGACGGTGGCTCGCCAGGCGCAGCAGGACGCACTTTGAGCGCTGCGGCATATTGCCGCGAAATCCGCGCGTAAGTTGGCGAATTGTGCTTCAAGAGGTAGTCCGAGGTCATCTCCAGGCCGATGACTACGATCGCGCAGATCGCAATCAGGATCTTCGCGTAGGCCCCGGCGGGAGATTTAGAATTGAAAATAGATAAACGCATTGGAAGTGTCGCCCGAAAGGAGCGCCAATACCACAAGTGAGGCCGTTGCAAGTCCTGTCCGGAACGCGTAAGAAGTTTTCGCGAATGGATACTCTTGGTTCGAAGCCTCCATCAACAAATCCGCGATGAACAAAGGAATGGAGAAAAGGCACAGCATGAAGATTGCGGTGGCATATTCGCTTCGCCACGTAAAATTGGACAATCCGGAAAGAAATTGAACTGCCGCACGGAGCGAGGCCGCCCGAAAGAAAGCTAAGCTCAGGCAAAAGATATTGAACGTAAGAACCCGTTGTGACCAGAGGTGGAGAAATCGGACTGATTTCGCAGGCGCAGTTGCACCGTTGGTTTGCGATTTGGGAGAATACAGAAATCGCTCGATCACCAAAACAGCACCCTGGATGGCCCCGAAGATCACGTAAGTCCAGTTCGCGCCGTGCCAAAGGCCCGCGAGCACTAGGGTGATCATGAGATTCCGGGCGACTTTCCAGCTGACCACCCGGCTCCCACCCAGCGGAATGTACAGGTAATCGCGCAGCCAGGTGCTCAGGCTGATGTGCCATCGCCGCCAGAAATCCTGCAGACAATTGGCCAGATAAGGTTGTCGAAAATTCACGACCAGGCGGAAACCCAAGAGCTGCGCGCTGCCGCGCGCGATGTCGGTGTATCCACTGAAATCGCCGTAAACCTGCCAGGCAAATGCGTACACACCAATCAGGACAACCCAAAAACTGGGTTGGCCGAATTGGCCGCCGAATGCAGCGTTTGCCAGAAGCGCGCAATTATCGGCAATTACACACTTGCGAAAGAGGCCCGAGAAAATCAGCATCAAACCGTCAAAGAATTGGTCGGTGTCGAAAGCACGGTCTTTTTGCACTTGCGGCAGTAGATTACCGGGTCTCTGTATGGGTCCGGCGATCAGATGCGGAAAGAGGCTGATGAAAAGGCCGTAATCGAGGAAGGACTTAGCAGGCGCAACTTTGCCTTTAAAGACGTCCACCATGTAAGCGACTTCCTCGAATGTGTAAAACGAAATTCCGGGAGGAAGAATGATATGGAGCAAGGGGATGGACACCCGGTGAATTCCGAGTTCATGAAACGCGCTGGCAAAGCTGCCTGCGAAAAAGTCAAAATATTTGAAAATCCCCAGAACAGCGAAATTGATGAGCAAAGACAAGACCAACCACCTCTTGCGGTTTGGGTCTTGTCGCGTCGGATCAATCATCGGAGCAATCAGAAAGTCAATAGTGGTTGTGCCGATCATGAGTCCGAGAAAACGCCAATCCCACCAACCGTAGAAGAAGTAGCTCGCAAGCAAGAGAAAGACATTTTGCTTGCGACGCCCCAGTCGCCAGTAGGCCATCACGACCGGAATCAAGAAAATGAAGTACGCAGGAGAGTCAAAGAGCATTTTTGAATTGGTTTCAGGGAGATATTGAAGTCAGGCGATGGGCTCGCGGAGCCCTTCTTCAGGATTGCTGGCGTCCATGCCGATGAAAAATGACGATGGGACTAATGACTTCCATTGCTGGGCGCGGCGTAGCTCTTGTAGGACCCGTATCCTCCGTAGCCATAGCGACTCGTGGTCCTCGGATCCCAGCTGTTCAGCACGGTCCCTAGTACGTGCGTTCCATCTTCAGCAAAGCGCCGTATAGCAAAACGAGCGCTTTCCGCGGTGGTTTGTCCTGCACGGACAACCAGAATCACGCCGTCCGCAAGCCGGCCAAGCACTCGTGCGTCCGCCAAATGTATCATGGGGGGCGCATCTATCAGGATCATGTCAAATTCACGCCGAACACGCGACAGAAGGCTGGACATCCGCCGAGAATAAAAGAGATTTGTGGGCGTTAAGCCGCAGCTGCCTCCGGGCAACAAAGAGAGTCCACGGACCTCACTCTCAAGAATGAGGTGCGCGATGGGAATCGTATCCAGCTGACTATCTGAACACAGCACATCGCAGAGTCCCCAATCGTTTGACAAACCAAACACCTTTTGAAGTCTTGGGCGCCGCAAATCCCCGTCGATCAGCAACACCCTGCGCCCAATCTCTGCAATCGCGATACTAAGATTGCACGCAACGGTTGTCTTCCCGTCTCCTAGGCACGGGCTTGTCAGCACGACAACTTGAGGTCCTTCTCCGTTCTGATTGGGTAAGAGAATTGAAGTCAATGTCGTGCGCGTACATTCGGCAATTAAGGATGGTTTTCGCTTCCACGTTGCCAGCTCTGGGCAATTATTCGGCGAAGATGTCGTGGAGCGGGCGCTCAAAAGCGCAGGCGCCGAGCGGAGAAGATGCAAATGGCTGGTGTGGTGCAGAGGGAGGACCGCTTCATCTAGCGGTATAACGCCTAGTTCCGGCAAATCCAAGAAGATCTGAGCCTCACCCGGGGCGCTGATCCTGCGGTCAAATCGTTCGCGGAGCAGTACAAATCCAATGCCCAAGAATACTCCGCTGAAAAGGCCAATGGCAGAGTTCATAAGCAGGCTTGGACGATAAGGCAGCAGCGGGGGTTTTGCCCGGTCGATGACGATGACATTGCTGTCGCGCATGGCGGCTGCCAGGCTCGCTTCCTTGACCTTCTGCAACATTAGTTCGTAGAGGTGCCGGTTCGATTCGACATCCCTCTTGAGTGTGTCGTAGTGGATTGCTTTGCTCGACTGCTCTGCCACCACCTTCTCTTGATTGTCGCGATCGTCAGACAGAAGCCGCTCGCGTCGCTCTGCGGCTGCGTATTCGTTTCGGATCCGGCCGAGGACGTTGGCGCGCTGTTTGCGTATCTGAGTCTGCAGCACGTCAATCTGCGCCTGCACTTGTCGTACTTTGTAGTGAGCTGGAGTCAGCGTGGCACTGAGCTCGGCGTACTGCCGTTGCAAATCCGACAGCTTCTGGCGCTCGTCGCGCATCGTCGGATCGCCAAGTATTTCTGGCAGGGAGTCCGCGGGTTTGTCCTGGGCTTCTTCATATTTCGCTTCGCTATCGATGCGATCGGCCTGAGCCTTCGAGAGCTCGTCCTGTATTTCTTTTAGGCGGTCGTCAGCCACGCTTTCCTTGTCCGACGTATACGAGAGCCCTGCGGTCTGCGCGTAATCCTGAAGTTGCTCCTCTGAGGTCTCCAGCTGCGTCTTCATTTGGTTCAGGTGGTTCGTTAGCCATTCGGCTGTGGATTGCGCTGCTTTCCACCTTTCCTCCTGGTTCAGCTCAATGAATTCGCCCACCAGAGTATTTGCGAAATCAGCGGCAAGTTTTGGGTCCGGTGATTCATACAGAATTTCCAGCAAACGCGAATCGCCTGACGATTGCACCGTCAGGTTGCGTTGCACCTGCCGGAGCATTTGCTCATCTTCCGGAAGCCGCACACTTCTGGAAAATGCAAACGCCCGGTGTACCAACGATGCGAAGGTTCCCCAAAGGCCTGAAGGCGGATTCTTGTGGAGCTTCATCTTGTTGATCACGTCTTCGATCAACGATTCGCTCTGCAACAACTTGACCTGCGTTTCCACGTAGGTCTCTGGCGACGAGTAAGTTACAGGGGGCGATCCGGAATCGACATCTCGCAATTCCCCGAAGTCGCCGCTTTGGATTTCCAGGGAAGTTCTGACGCGGTAAATTGGCGTCTGCACCAGGGTGATTAAAAGGGCCGCGCACAGACTCGCTATGGCAAAACTCAGCAGTGTAAATCTGTG
Organism: Candidatus Acidiferrales bacterium; assembly: GCA_035280405.1. Lineage (GTDB taxonomy): Bacteria > Acidobacteriota > Terriglobia > Acidiferrales > UBA7541 > DAHUXN01. The sequence continues at coordinate 11,532 of DATEFX010000041.1, forward strand.
GCGAAACAGGATTTGCCAATAGTCAAGAAGGCTATCGTAGTTTTGCGCTGGAGGCGCACCAACCTCAGAAGCGTCCAAGTATTTGCACACCGCTGGACGGCGCTCCGGTTGTGCGCTCAGTTCGGTCTGACTTTGACTTGCCTTCTCGATCGGAAATTCGGGAACTTCCATTGTGTGACTCCAGAAAGAGTTTACGGCACTCGCCAGATGGCCAGGCCCGTTCCGGTCTGAACGGCTGCCTCGATGGCCCGCAGGGCTGCCTTTTTCCCCGTGCTCCCCGGAATGAACAGAATGTCGCCGGCCTGCAGTGAGACGTCCTGAAACTTTCCCTTGAGAAGGGCCTTGACATTCACTGGCACCTCTTCCCGCTGCTCCGAACCGCTATTCAGGCGCAGAACCTTGGCATGCTTGGCATCAGCGGCTCCGTTCAGCCCCTCGGCAAGTGCAAGTGCCTGCAGCACGGAGATGGACTGGTGTTCTCCAAGTACGAATCCGCCTGATCGTTTTACGTCTCCGATTACATACACCATATCCGCCTTTGGGACCGTAATGACGTCATGGGGTAGGATTTGTATGTTTTCAGCTGGATCCTTTGCGTCCATAATATTCTTCAGGTCCAACTCTGCAACGCTGAACTGACCCGAGGAGTCCAGCGTGGCCCCGGGCAAACTGATGCATCCCCATTTCAGTTCCCGAGTGATGCGAACGCTGTATCCCGCGTCTGGACGGATCCCGCCGGCCATTGCCAGCATGTCTAGCAGCGTTTTGTGGCCCCGCACTTGATAGACCCCGGGGGTATTTACTGCGCCGAGGATGGATACAGGCTGACTGCGAACCTCGGTAAGATTCACCGCAGCTTGCGGTTCGCGGATGTATTTGCTCAGAGCTTTGTTGAGCGCATCCGTAGCTTGCTCGACGGTAAGGCCGGCAATGTGCGTACGCCCTACCAGAGGCGCTTGCACGTCCCCCTCGCTATCAATGCGTACGGGCTTGCTGCCGAACTCGGTTAGCTCCGGCCCGGAAATCTCCAGTTCATCGTCAGGTCCGAGCAGGTATGTCGACCGAATCTGACCGTTGCAGTTCGAGCTTTGGTGATCCGATGCAGGCGCCGACGATGCTTGTCCAACGACAGGTGAGCTAATGATAAGAATTGCCGGAATGATTAAAAGGAGTCTTGCGATATTCATGGGTTAAGCACTCCCAAGTCCCGAATTGGGGCTCACAATTCCCGCAACTTGTTGAGCAAAAACTTCAGTGCGCTCCGCGACCTAAGAGCACCACCTTGGCGGTTTCGAACAGTATCGCCAAATCTACAAAGATCGATAAGTTTTTCACGTAGAAGAGATCAAAGGCTAATTTCTCTCTCGCATCATCTAGGGTGGCACTGTATCGAAATTTCACCTGCGCCCACCCCGTAAGGCCCGGTCGGACGGAATGCCGGAGATTAAAGTACGGAATTCTTTGCTCCAACATGGAACAAAAGACTCTGCGCTCTGGTCGAGGACCCACTAAACTCATTTCTCCGCGAAGCACATTAAACAGCTGCGGAATCTCATCCAGTCTGGTATTGCGTAGGATCCGTCCCACATTCGTGACGCGGTTATCTTCACGTGCTGCCCACCGAGGCCCATCCTTTTCGGCGTCCTGAACCATCGAGCGGAACTTGACCAATTCAAATTCGTTGCCTTTATAGCCCACGCGGCTCTGACGAAAGAAAATTGGCCGTCCTGTCTCCAGGTAAATTGCCAGCGCGATCAGCGGAAGCAGCGGCAAGACTAGCAAGAGGATGAAAAAAGAACCCACGACATCCATTGCTCGTTTGGCTGCCAGCAGGACTTGCGATTTCTCAAAGCCTTCCGAAAGGATGAGCCAGCTAGGGACAAGATGTTCCAGCGCAATTTCCCCGGACAGCCGCTCCCGGCAGTTGTGGACATCCTCGACCTTGACGCCAGCAAGCTTAAGGCTCAGCAACTGTTGGACTGGGGTGCCATTCCTTCGCTCTTTCAATGAAAGGACAATTCTGTCCACCTTTTCGCGGGCGACAATCTCTTCCACATCTGCGACGGCGCCAATAATTCGTGGATTAACCAGGGATTTCCCGATATCCTGCCCAATTTCGTCTAGGAATCCAACGACCTTTAAGTTGTATTCCGGATGGTTAAGAATGTGTCGGACGAGCGATATTCCTGCTTTCCCCGTGCCCATTATCAATACCCGCTCGTCTCCGCGCGCAAGTAGCTTCGCGGTGTGGGCCGAAAGCCGCCAGCTCAATAGCAAGATGAAAATCGTGGGGACAGCGATAATCATGATTCCGCGGCCAACGTTTGCCCAAGGCAGCGCGAAGTAGCCCAGCCCCAGAACCACGCAGCCAGCCCCCAGCGCCCGCATGATACGCATGACGAGGTTGGCTCGTCTGCTGACCATGCGGGAGTCGTATAAGTCGTTGAAATACAGCGAGAGCCATGAAACTCCGGTTACCAATGAGATTTTGCCCCATACGACGCCGTCGGAGAGTACGCGGGGCGTGTCGCTGGAAAACCGCAGCCCAATTGCTGCCAGCAACGCCAGAACTATGGCGGCTGTATCCACACTTGCTAGAAGCAGTGTTTGCGCTGGGATTTGATGAGACCCGATCCTGAACATGCTGATTTCGTGGAAAGACTTTGAAGAACGTTATGGCCCGGTCCCTCGTCATCTGCCAAGTAGTCCGATTACCGCCGCAGTTGCGAAATCCGCATCGGCTCCTCGACGGCCGATTTCCTCCGCTTATGCTTTTGTGGATATATGCATTGTGGGCGCAGGCTTTCTATAGAGACTTACCGCCGGTCTTGAAAAGATCGCCTTTTCATCCGCGTTTTCTCTCTCCTCGGCTGCTTCTGAGCGTCCCGCCTTCGCGCCGATTAACGATGCCCCGCCAATCAATCCCAGTCCAATCACAAGCAACAATCCCGTTGAAGGTTCACTTTCAAAAGGGGCGGCCGTTGCCCCAACAATGAAGCCGATACTGTTTCCGCCTGCTCTGCGCGGACTGGCGGCGCAAGGAGACGGACTCACTCTTTGGCCTTCCAAGGCAAAACCGGTGCCGCCTGCATTAGCGGCGGCGGGCAGACACAAAAGAAATAGCATCAAGAGCGACGCAACCCATCGTATTCGTAGTTTCATTTCCGTCCCCCTGGGACAGCAGCTTTGGAGCGTTTGGAAGTCGAATCAACAGCTTCGCATGTGGCTGGAACACTTGAACGTAACTACACAGCAGGCTGGCGCAAAAGGTCCTGAGGTTGGGCGGCCTTGCCGTAGAGCGACTTGTTCAGGGACAACGGCCGAACCCAATCGCCATCAATCTCCACCGCGATGGATCGCTGCAGGAGTGAGATGGATAATACGAGCCGTTGATGGCGTCTGAATCCCGATAGGATTCCCTCGATTCCGCAAAGTGGGCCGTACTCAATTCTTACCTTCTGTCCAATCACGAGAAATGGCGAAGGTCTCGTCGGAAGCCCCGACGTCACAGCCGCTTGTATAGCGGCAATCTCACTCTCATCAACCGCCAGAAGATTTTTGCCGGCTCCCACGATTTGCACAACCCCGGGAACCGAGAGAACCGGGAGGCGATTCAGCGGGTTGAGCTGACAGAAAACATATCCAGGGAAAAGTGGAAGATCAACTTCCTTAAAACGGTCTGACCAACGATGCCGCTCCCTGTAGAGAGGTAGGAACGCCTCCAATCCCCTTACCCGCAAGTGCCGCGCAACTGCATCTTCATGTCGGCTTCGGACTTGCACTGCGTACCATCCGGAACTATTGTCTTGGCGCACCGCGTCACTCTCCATGCTGCGTAAGAAAGTTGCTTCGTTCTAATTTTCGACCGAAACGCAAGCTACCGCCCCTTGAGTCCCAATTTCGGGATCCCTCAAAACCATTCGACCGGCAGGAGCTCCGTCTTCTACTTCCTCGATGTCTCTCGTGAGGCGGCTTGCTGCCTACTTAATCATCGCCGATCACGGTAGCGGACAACGTTTCGGAGAGCAACCCAGCTATTACTTCAATTCCGAGTAAGGGAAATCTCGTATTTTTCATGGCCCGAACGCCTCAAAGTTCTTAGGACGGCCATTCTTGCCGCCCTCGACGAACGGTTCTCTGCCTTGTACTCGCGCAGCTCCGAGCTGGCCACGGTTGATCTACTTGAAAAAGTCATCGATTCAAGTCACTTCCATCCTGCCCGCCGCAGGGTGCCTTTCAAGATGACAACTGGTATGTCAGAGACGTACCGCTAAATAAGTGTTATTTTGCTCACACGGACTTTCGGGGCTGGGCCGTTCCCAAAAACCAGCGCTTTCTCGACTTCATGAACAATCAACGCAACGAAATTGAGACAGGGTCGTTCCCCTGTTCCTCCGAGATCTGTGCATCATGGTTGGGACTTATGCCTGAGCCTCTCGTTCAAGAGCGCGAAGCTGACAAGTATTACATCCTCGATGGTCAATTGCGCGTAATCCGACACTGGTACCACAATGTTCCGAGCGTGCGGGTGTTCATATATAGGGGGAACTGCAATGTGTGAGTCGGGATGCAGAGGCAGTCGGCACTACCCGTTGACCGCAACGTATCTCTCAATGTTCACTCGCGTTGCAGCTTATCAAACCCTTCAACCCATTCGAAATCGACAGTAATGCTGTCCTTTGTCCGATGATTGAAGAGGCTATAGAATTCCCGTTTCCATTCGTTTGGAGGCTCCGGAGGTCTTACAACAACTAGTTGGCCATTTACGAAATCTAAATCATATGGACTGCGATTAATTTGCATGCTGACCGAATCGCCCGTTCGCCAATTGGTCGGCGTTACGAAATTTAGCACTGTCCGTTGTCCTGAACGGTCCAGAACCATTCTGTTCGGAGATAGCTCACTGATTACGCGTTGCGACATTAACGTACCCCCTCGCCGGCGTGCGCGCAGCACACCCGCCATCGTTTCAAAGTCGCCAGCCCGAGCATTCCAATCGTCAGCCTACTCAGCTACGCCGAATTCCAACTGTCGCGCTGTTCGCATCTCTAGGGCTGCACCGGAGAAAACAAGTGGGTAGCCTCTTTTCATTTTCATTGCTTGGCGGGAATTTTCTCACAGGCACCTGAATCCATCTCCACAGTACTGATGTCCTCATTCAAGACAGACGATGTCGTGCGTAGGAACTGAACGTAGCGTAGCGTCTTAGGTTCAATGACAAGCTGGATTTTACTGGTCAAGTCAGGCCCAGTTTGGAAGCTGCCCTGAGTCTCCCACCTTTGTGTGCTTTTGTCCCACAAATACGTGTCCGAGCGAGTTCGTACGCCCTTCGAGTAGATTTGAACGGACATAACCTTCCCCCCTTGACCGAGAATTTCCTGCGCTGCCGGGGACATTAGAAGTTTTGCAAGGTCTGGGGGCACAAAGGAGATGTAGGGCTCCTCCGACATGTCCTGCATGAGCCTATGCACGTCCTTGTTTTCCAACGCAAAAGCACTAAAGACGAAAAATACGCCCGACATCTTTACGTCACTGTCGGGGAAGCAAACATAGGGACTAGGTGGTACTTCATCGAGACCGCCCGCAGAATACCATTGCTTGTAATACGTACGTGCGCTGGACACTGGCATCGAAGGTTCCTCCGTGCCCGTTTCAACGCGTTCACCTTCGTTCGGGAAGGCCCGAATGTTTGACAATTTGGCAGCGAGCAAGTGTTTCGCCTCGTTGATCGGGATAGCGAAATTTAGATTTTCGCCACCTTTGAGGTACATAGTGGTGATTCCGACTACCTGCCCTTCCATGTTGAATAGGGGACCACCGCTGCTGCCGGGTGAAATAGGTGTCGTAACCTGCAAGAATTTGCCGCCTTGGTCTTCCATGCTACGGATTCCGCTCACAATGCCGTTTGATACGGTGGATTCGAGCGATAGGGGATTGCCGATCGCAACGACCTGATCTCCAACACGAACTCGACTTGAGTCGCCCAGAGGGACCACGCGGAAGTTGTCCCCATGTGCCTTGAGCACGGCAATATCGCGATCCTTATCGAACGCAAGCACACCGTCCACAGCATAGAACGCGCCGTCAGGCAACTTGACGACTGCAGAACTGCCCCTTTCGATCACATGGTAGTTGGTTATTATGCGACCGTCTTTGGTAACCACGAATCCGCTTCCCTGGGCAACCGGCTGGTCATTCTTGTCGGACACGACAATTAAAACAACCGCGCCGTTTGCGGCCTTGGCTATGGTGGGGATGTCTTTCCTGGAAGGTGGAGACTGCGCCGCCGCGAGCGCAGCGACGAAACTGAACAGAAGTGCTACACGAACGGCATTACAAGCTCGGACTCTCATGTGTCGTCGGACCAGGATTCTATCATGCCCAGTAATGCTGACTTAGCTATGCGTGCTAGGATACCCTCAGTTTCTGAGGATCGAGGCGGCGAAAACACGATGAGCCAAAAGCGGCTGATTCTGTTTGGAACACGACACTGGGAAATGTCACAAATTCCCGCGGGGATTCGGGAGTCGCTGAGAGTACTCAGGGACAAGTTTCAGCCTGACGTTGCGCTTGAGGAATGGTCCGCAACTCACACCCAGAAATCCGCTCTGGCTGATTTTTGTGATTCCATCAGTGTCCCCTGGGAAAACATTGGCACGCCTTCTGAAGCGAAATTCAAAACGTTTGACCACACAGCGGCCGCAGACTATCCAGTGAGCATAAACGTGATTCAGTATGGTCCTCTTTCAGTGCAAAAGAACCGTGAGGAGGCGATGTGTGAGAACATTACACGCGCCATGTCCTCACGCAACGTGGCTTTGATAGTGGTCGGAGTAGCTCATCTCCACTCGATGATGGTTAGCCTATCGAAGGGAACAATCCACACACCTATGAGTCTCGGCTTGGCAACAACATCGTAGAAGCTGAAAAACGAAGCGATAATTCGCTTGGTCCGTTCCTTGTCTCCAAGGCTAAGCGAGAGTTCAAAAGCCCGTCTAAGCCAGCCGACCCCCTCCATTTCAACTTTATAGAAGCGTTGATTTGTCGATTCATCGTACGCATCAATTGCCGTCAGTGCGAATTCGTGAGAGGGGCGCTTCCCGGCCACGGCTTGTTTCATGTCCCAAACCAAGTCGGCGTAGCGGGCCCGCATGACAGGTGACTTCACAGACTTGCCCCGCTGTTCCCAGTGCACGATCACTTCTTCATCTAGCACCCTCAAGTCCGGCGAAGCATTGTCCCCGAAAGTCATCATGGGGCCAAAGTGCGTGTTCCACATGCTCTTGCGGTTCTGAATATCTGAAAACAAAAATGCAGCCCACTCCGCATAGTAACCCTTGGAATCTTCATCACTCATTTCGGCATGAGCATCCTGGGCCTTGCGGAGGTCCTCAGCAATTTGCAGCTCGAAGTAAGGCTCCGCCTTGCTTTCCCAGCGGTCCAGAATTTCCTGGACCCAGTCAGGGATGGTCATCTTTGTCTTCGAAAAATCGATTGCCATCATTATTCACCACCAGAACCAAGGAATAATCGACGTTAACACGGTTTCGTAGAGCCATCGCCTGAACCAGATGCTCCATCGGTCCTCGGGCGAACACGCTATTTTCTATCTTACGCAGTTGATGCGGGTCCCTTCGCGCGTGCTATAAGGCAGGGTACACGAGAGGTACACGGAAAAAGGGACCTGAACAACTATATGTCTCGTCAGTCGGTTAGGTTGGTAGGGGCGGTGGGGATCGAACCCACGACCTTCGGCTTAAAAGGCCGCTGCTCTACCACTGAGCTACGCCCCTAGGATTGGCACCGGCGGGAATTCTTCCAACTCGGCTCTTCATCTTATCATTCTTCGGTGCGCGTACAAACCGCACAGCAGCGCTTCATTTTGTCAGGCTCGCGATCTGCACGCCAAAATGATCCAGCAATCCGCCCGTCGCATTGTCCACCGACACCACCGCCAGCTGGTATCCCACCTGCGCTTGCAGCACGTTCTCCTCTGCCGTTGCAAGCGCGGTTTGCGATTGCAGTACGAAAAAGATCGTCTCGGCGCCCAGCTCGTACTTTCGCTGATCCGCCTGGAGGCCCTTTTGCGCGAGGTCCAGCGCGATCTTCGCCGCCTCCATCGATAGTTTCGACTGCTCCAGTTGGTGCACCGAATTCGAAACCTCCAGCGTTATTTGCTGCTGAACCTGCCGCTGGGAATACAAATCGTGCCGCTTCGCAACTTCCGCAGTTCCGAGCGCCGCCTCCCCCGCGTGATTCTTGATCGGAAAAATCAGTGTCAGCCCCGCCCCGTAACTGGGAGCTCCAAATCCAAACGTCTGATTCAGTGCCTCTAGGAACGGTCCGTTGGTCGTCGTGTTCAGTCCGTTGCTTTGATAATTTCCGGTTAGCGACAGATTCGGCTCCAGTCCATTATGTGCAATCTTCATGCTCAAGTCGTCGTTGGCCAGCTGCAATCTCTGCGCCTCGATCTCGGGCCTGTCTGCCAGCGCTTTTTGCAAGGCTGTCGCGATATCCATTGTCATCAGTTCTCCCGCGGGTTCCGCTGGCTCCGTCAAGTTCACGTCGAGTGCGCGAATGTTCGGATCGATGTCAGCCCCGATCACGCGTCGAAAAGCGTCTTCCGCCTGTTTCAAAGCGTATTCAGCTTGGATCACAGCGACTTTCACTGTCGCCACCTGCGATTCCGAACGATAAATATCCAGCGGAGGCAGCGCTCCCTTTTCCAGCATCAGTTTGTCGTGATCGTAAGATTGTTGCGCCTCGTCGAGCGATTTTTTCTGCACTACGAGGCTCTCCCTTGCGCCCACGACATTCCAATACTGCCCTACGACGTTCAAGACGATCCCGCTCACCTCCTGTTTGAACGTGTCCAGCGACTGCCGCAGATTTCGCTGTGCAATCACGATCGGCCCGCGATTCGGCGTCAGCCATGCGCCTCTCAGGAGCGGCTGGCTAAATGACAAACTGAAATTGCCGGCCACAGACGGATTGATCGTGCTGAAACTGCTGTTCGTGGACAATCGGCTCGCGCTCACCGATGACTGGACGTTCGTTCCGGTTTCAAATGTCTTCGAGAATCCCAGCTGATAGAATTGTGTGAGCGATTTGGCGATTGGCGCTCCCGCAAGCTGTGTAGACGATGGCGATGTCGTCCTCATCGCGTTAAAGCTCGAGTTCAACGCAGGGTCAAACGGCCCTCGCGCGAATCCAATCGCATTCCTCGCCGTATCTATCGCCGATTTGTCCAATTGGACGTCCGTATTGTTCTCCATCGCCAGCCGTATCGCGTCGGCGAGCGATAACGTTAGCTTTCCGTCTTTCACGTAATCCTTGAATTCCTGGGGCATCGGCAGTGCGCTTTGCAGCGTCTGCCGCGCGATTTTCTCAGTTATCGGCGGCGCGGGCGGAGACGGCTTCTGTGCCGCCTGTCCCCACACGGGCCCGGCGCCAATCAATGTCGCGGTCAGCAACAATGCAGTTTCAGCAAGTCTTCTGCGCGAGAATTTCATGGTTGCCCCCGAAAATGAAGCAAGGAATTTCCCTTCCCTCACGGAAAGGGTTCAAAGCAGAACTTCGTTCGCGAAAGCCCCCCGGCTCATTCGTAGCGAATCGCTTCCACTGGATCGAGCCGCGCCGCTTTCACCGCAGGATAAATTCCGAAAACCATTCCCACCGAAATCGACACCACGAACGCCAGCACGATGGACCCTGCCGTCACCACCGTGGACCACCCCGCCAGCCACGCGATCAGCCGCGACATTCCGAAGCCGAAAATGATTCCCAGAATACCTCCCGCAAACGAAATCAGGATTGCCTCCACCACGAATTGCCTCACGATGTCGAATTGCCGCGCGCCCACCGCGCGCCGCACGCCAATTTCCCTCGTCCTCTCCAGGATGCTCGCCAGCATGATGTTCATGATTCCGATTCCGCCGACGAGCAGCGAAATCGAAGCGATCGCCACCATCACGGTATTGAACAGCCTTTCCGTCCGCTGTTGTTCCGCGAGCAGTTCCGCCGGCACCACCACGGTGAAATCTCCGGCGTTGTGATGCGAGTTGTTCAGGACTCCTCGCACCACCTCCGCGACGTTTGCCATATCTGCTCCCGCAGCCACGCGCAGGTAAATCCCGTCGACTTCGTCCTTCATGTAGCTGTAGGAGTCGCCCAGCCGGTAAATCACCGAATTCACCGGCGCGTAAATCATGTTGTTCAAGTCCTCGTTCGGCACGCCGGCCACGTCCGTCTGCGACGTCAATTGTGGTCCCGCCACGCCGATCACGCGGTACCATTGATCATCCACCTTCACGTATTTTCCGAGAGCCTCGGCTGTCCCGAAAAGATTCGACTTCGCCGCTTCGCCCAGCACGCACACCGGCTCCGCATTCGCATTCTCCTGCTCGTTGAAAAATTCGCCCTCGACGATCCGCAGCCCCTCGATCTGCTCGTAACTCGGCTCGACGCCGTACACTTCCGGCGTCTCTTGCTCCGGCTTGGGTATCATCTTCGCCGGCGCGAATTTCTTGCGCACCGATGATTCCGCAATCCCGCTGACTCCCTGTCGGATCACGCGGTAATCGTCAAATGTCAGGCCGTTTGATATTTTTCGGACTTTCTGCAGTTGCTGGTCGTTCGTCGCCTCTTTTGCCTCGACGATCAGGTTGCGCACGCCCAGTTGCTCGATGAACGCCATCACCTTTTGCTGCGCGCCCGCGCCAATGGAAAGCATCGACACCACCGCCGCGACGCCGAATATCATTCCGAGCATTGTCAGCAGTGACCGCAGCTTGTGGGTCAGCAGGTTTTCGAATCCCAGCTGCAGGTCCGGCAGCCATTGCCGCAGGGACTGCTGATAGCCGAGCCGCGCGGGAACCGCATGATTCGTCGCCGTCATCAGGGTTTCCCCGGCCCGACTGTCGGGCCGGCTGCGGACGGTTTCGAGCTGCCGGCGGAAACCTGTTCCGGATTTACCAGCGCCACCTGCGTACCCTGTGGCAAGCCGCTGATTACCGCAAGGCTTTCCGTGATGAAACGAATCTGAATTTGCCGCGGCTCGAAACCATTGCCGGTCTTCGCGTAAACGATCGGCTTGCTGTCCTTTTCAAACACTGCTTCACGGGGAATCGTTAGCGCCTTATCCAGGCGATCACCCAGAATCGTCAAATGTGCCGTGAATCCCGGCCGCATCCGGCTGTCGATATTCTCCAGTTGGACCGTTACATCGGATTTCTGCCCGGATCCGTTGTCGAAAAAATCTCCCCCAGTACTCCCCGCCACTGTCCTCACTTTCCCCTGAAATGTCGCCCCGGGCAGCGCGTCCACGTAGATTTTGACTGACTGCCCGATCTTGACGTTCACGCGGTCGCTCTCGCTCACCTTTGCCGCGATTTCCATCTGGCTCATATCCACCACGTCCGCAATCGCGCTCCCGGGGTACACCTGATCGCCTTCCTGGAAATCTGGCAATGTCATCCCGCTGAAGAAAAATCCGCCAGCTGCGTTTTCATTCTGACGAAGCACGACCCTCCCGTCGATTGGCGACACGACTCGCATATTCTTGATGTTTTCTTGCGCCTGTTCCATCGCCAGTTTCGCTTTGTGGGCCTTTTCTTCGTCGAGCGCTATCGTCGCCTGCCCCGAGGCCGCGTGAGACTGAATATCCTGTTGCAGTTGCGCCAGCGCGCGTTTGGCTTCGTCCAGCGCCAGCTGGTTCTTTTGCGCGTCAATCGAACTGACCAGTTCATTCTTGCCCACTTGCAGCTCAGCCTGTCTCACGTCGAACTGTGCCTTCAGCAATGCCGACTGATCCTGCGCCGCCTGCACCGCCGCATTGTCCTTCGCGCTGACAATCTCTTGCTCCGCCTGCTCGTAATCCGACTCGCTTTGCGTCAGGTTGTACTCCTGCTGGCTGGGGTCGAACTCAACAACAGGTTCGCCTGCCTTCACCTCCGTGCCGGACCTGACCAGTTGGATGATCTGCAGCGTACCTCCGGCAATCGCGGGTGCAACCAGCAGCACGGTCTTCGTCGAGCGCAGGTCTCCTGTCGTGTTTACCTGCAATTGCACGTTGGTTTGTTTCACAGGGGCTACAGGAACCGCAGGGTCCGAGGACTTCATTGCTCCTTGGACGGAGCAGGACTGCACCCACGCCGCCGCAATGAGGGCGGCGAACAAACAGGCAGCGTTTTGCTTACGCACCATCAGAATTCCGCTATGGCGTCGCGGTCGGATCCCGCAGCGCCACGCGTTCGCCCGCTTGCAGCCCCTTTGCGATCAGCAGTTGGTCGCCGCTCCGCCGGGCCACTTCGATGGGCCGCTCTTCGAATTTTGACCCTTGAATCACGTACGCCACGCTCTGCCCGGATTTCCGGAACATCGCCTCCGACGGGATGATGATTCCATTCGGCACTTTGTCTACCGCGATGCGCACATTGGCGCTCATCCCGGGCCTCAGCCGCGGATCGGAATTCGCAAGCGCGAACTTGATCGTGAAATTCCTCGGAAATGGCCACCCTCCGCTGAAATCCATGCTTGCAATTTCACTGATGCTTGCCACTTTCGCGGTAAATTCCTTATCCGGGATCGCGTCCACTTTTACGGTCGCCGTCTGCCCTATTTGGACTCGGCCCCGCTGCGTCTCATCGATTCTCCCGCTGATTTCCATGGTGGAAAGGTCGGGAAGCTCCGCGATCGCGGCCCCGGACCACGCTCTGTCGCCTTGCTTGAACGGCGCCCCTCCGTTAAACGGCCCCGAAGCGCGCCAGTTGTTCATCAGCGTCACCAGGCCGTCGCTCGGCGCCCGCAAGGTAAGCAGCGCCAGGCTTCGCTCCGCCTGTTGCACGTTGTAAGCCGCCTGGTCCCGCTTCTCTTTCTTGCTCTCGATATCCGCCGCATCCGCCTGCTGGTCCGACTTCATTTTCGCTTCGACGTCTTTTTCCTTTTGCTCCGCGTCGGAAAGCGCCAGATTTGCTTCCGCGCCTTCGATTTTCGAAACAATCTCCTGCTTGCTCGCGTCCAGTCTTGCGGATTGTACGCCGTATTTCGCCTTCATCACGTCCGTCAGGTCCTGTTCCTCCTTCAAGTGCGCCTGCGCTCGCGATTGCTTGATTTCATCGTCCGCCGACTTCAGCGCGGACTCATCCTGCGCCAGATTCTGCCTCGTGGTCGTTGCGTCGAACTGCACCACCACATCCCCTTTTTTCACCTGCGACCCGTTTTGCGCCAGCTGAATAATCTGCAAATCGCCTGCTTCGAACGGTGCCGCCATCGTCACCGATTTCCTCGCGCTCGCCTGCGCGCGCACGTCCACGTAATCCACGAATTCCGCCCGCTCCACCAGCGCCGAAGGCAGATTCAGCGACGGTCTCGCGATCCGGTATCCACCGTACGCGATCGATCCGGCGAGAATCACCGCGAGCCCGAGCACTACGCCCTTCCTCTGCCGCCACAGTTTTCCCAGCTTTGTCATTTCGACGCGCTCTCCGAACTCGCTCCGGCGTTTGCGGCTCCGCCGATTCGTACCACGTCATTTGCCTTCAATCCCGATTCGATCACGGTTTGCTGCCCGTCGCTCGGCCCCGCTTTCACTCCACGCTTTTCGAATCCGCTTCCTGTCTTCAGCCATACATACTCTCCGCTCGCGTCGCTGTGCACGCTCTCCGCCGGAACCACCAGCGCCTTCTTCACATTTGCCAGTTGCACGTCCACAGCCGCCGAAAGGTCCGGCATCAGTTTTGGATCCGCGCCCTGAATCGAAAATATCGCCATGAATTGCCGAATCTTGTTCGAGTAATCGCTTTCATGCCCGAGCGGTGAAAGTTCCTCGAGCGCCGCCGGAAAAGAAAGAGCTGGATACGCGTCCAGATGAATCGTCGCGTGCTGCCCGAGCGCCAATCCCAGTAAGTCGGCCTGATTCACCTGCACGCGAACCTGCATCGCGGACGGGTCCACCACTTTCATGAACGGTACGCCCGGACGCACTTCGTCTCCTTCTTGCACTTCTCCCATTCGCCCGCCGAGCCACACGCTGTTCAGCACGACCACGCCGTCCATCGGCGAATGAATTTCCATTTTCTGTGCGTTCGATTCTGCATAGAGCATCGTCGCCTTCGCCCGGTCGCGCTGAATCTCCAGCGTCTTGATGTCCGCCGCGGCCGCCTGCCGCTTCAAATCAAACGTGTGCTGCAACTGCTTCAAATTTGCCTGCGCCTCCGCCAGCGCCTCCTGATTTTTCTCCACGTCAATCCGCGACAAAATCTCGTTCTTCCCCATCTCCAGTTGCGCCTTCTGCAGCGCATCTTCCGCCTGATGCAAATCGTCCTCGTCCTTCGCGCGCGCCGCCATTTCGCCGGCCTGCTTCTGTGCGACTTGATCCACCAGATCTTCGTACGACGCTTTCTTGTCCAGCGAGTCCTTGATTTGCGCCTGCCGATCGAACTCCACCAGCAAGTCGCCCGGGCGTACGTGCGACCCTGCCGGCGCCAGCTTCGTCACTACCATCGTGTTCAATTGCGCGCCTTCCAGCCTCGGCGCCAGCACCGCTCGCGAACGCACCGCCTCCGTGCTTCCGCTCAGTCGCACGAAACTCGCGAAATCTTTCGCCACCACTGTCGCCGTCGAATACCCTCCGCTCGCGGCCGCGCTGCCCTGCCCCTTCCGCATCGTAAAATAAACCGCCACGGCAATCACGACCGCAGCAACGACGACAATCACTGCAATATTTCGTTTCGGTTTCGGCGCAGACCCCGGCTCCGGCGAACTCGAGAAGATCAGAGGCACTTTTGGCTCGGCGATTTTCGTGGCGGGTTGAGTCGCGGTTGCGGCGTAAATCCGGTGCTCGCTCATGTGAGTTCGCTGGTCGCCTCGCCCCATGCACGGCCTTTACTGCGACTTAATTACACTCGCAGTTTCTAGCCGATGGAACTATGTAGTATTAGACGCCTAAACCAACGATTCCGGTAACACAGTTTTCCGATTCCTGGCTTTGGCTGGCCCCGTTCGGGAAGGTGAGTTCGCAGGTCACTCGCGTTTCGCTGCATCCGCGCAGTGAGATTACGGCACCAAAAAAATGGATGCCTCGATTACGATAAAATTCACGAAGCGAGCGGCTCGCCCAGCGTCGGAGCGCGGCGGCCTCGCTTGCGTTTCCATTCGTAATCCTTGCGCACCTTGTCCTTGTGCTTTTTCAGCTGCGCCATGATTTCGCCGAATGCCGCGCGCACGCTTCCGCGCACGTCGTCCGCCTCGCCGGTCGCGTGCATCGTTCCCGTCGGCAGCGACAGATTGAGCGAAAGCGCGTAGCTGTCGCGGTGCGGGATGCGCCCGAAAGCGCCGTGAAGCTGGATCAAATCTGGCGCGTATTTTTTCAGCAGCTTTTCAAGCCGTTGCAGGCAGGTCTCGACTTCTTTTTCGGTTTGTTCCCGCAATTCGGGCTGCTTGTAACTGAATGAGGTCTTCATCGAAGCTCCCTCTGTTCCCAAAGATTGGATGATTCGACGCGGAGGGGCGGATGCAGCGTTGAGTCACCATAGCAGGTTTCACGACTGGCCTCATTCTAGCACTGGGTTACATGGAATTGAATCTTCCTCCTTTCTGCCGTGCGGCCGACGCCAAAAACGAGGAGTCCTAGGACCAAGGGAGAGAGCCAAATTGGCTCTTTTGGGGGTGAAATAGTACCGACCAGAGAGAGCCAATCCGGAAGTTGAAAACTCGCTCGAAATCCCGTTCTTCGGGCGCAAAGCAATACTGAGTGATCGAAAACATGCATGGATACGGACGAATTTCGAGTACCAGAGCAAAAGAGCACGGAAATCCGGGGAGCTGGACGGTGGCATTTCAAGAGAGCCAATTTGACGAAAATTTGACATTTCAAAGGACCAATTATTGTTTACTTGTTCAGTCTAGGGGTCGGACTCCTGACCACAAAATCTCTTCCCTGCGGGAGGCGGATTCTGTGGAAAACATTTTGCCGACTACCTGCGGCAGCGGCCAACTTGCGGCAGTGATGCCATCTGGCCTCAAGCGCCCGCCCTTCGAGCCGGCCGCCGGCGGGTTCTCAGGGCAAGCAAGAGGAAGCGGGAGCGCAGCGGCAGGTTTACGGCACGATTGAAACCGTGCCCTTACAAGTAAATCGGAGCGCGGTCAGGTATTGTGAGTCCAGACGGTGACGGTGATGAGGAATTGGCCGGTGGGCTGACGGCGCCAGGCAGTGATGTACTTGCCCGTGTCTTCCCATTTCCCGAAATAAGGGCGGGCAAGCTGCATCGAGTAAGAGCCGATCTCGACGGCGAGGTCGCCGAATTTGCCGATGGAACTCTGGGAGAGGTTCAAGGCCAGGGAACTGTTGGCCAGCATATTCTCGAACAGGGTGTGTATGGCTGGCTTGCCAGATACGCCGGGATTATCGGGAGCAATCATGACGGCATCGGGCGTGAAAAAATACAGGGCGGCTTCGATGTCGCGGTCGTTCAGCGCGGATGAAAGGCCGAACGAAAGGCTCTCGATGATTTCCGTGAGCGACTGAGCGGGGTCTAACGTAGCCGGGTGTTGCGCAAACGATAGCATGTGGCACCCCCAGACGATGAGTAAGCGGGCTGTAAGCTGGGGAGCTGACGATAAAACCGCAAGGGGCCAGGTGATAGAAGGGATATCGTGTATACGGCGCTCAGGTGTTTCACGTAGGGCGGAAAAGCGATAGGACAGTGACGAAGGGCAGTGACGGGTGACAGGTGGCGAGCGACCCTTCGTCCTCGCCAGACGACGCGGCGGACAAGCCGAAGGGCAAGCGAGCAAAGTCGGTCGGTTGCGGGCGGAGATGCCACGGATACGGTCTGCGATGGAGCCGGGGCGCGCACAACAGCCGGCAGAGAGGACCGAATCTTTCGCGCCGAGCGAGCCGCGAACTCCCGCATCACAAGCACAGACCATCGAGCGTTGATCTCGGGTTCTTACGAACCACGGACCAACCCCGCTTTATTCGTGCCTCAGCGCCTCGACAGGCTCAAGCCGCATTGCCCGAAATGCGGGAACGGCAGTGGCCAAGAACGCTACGAGGATTAGCAATAATGAAACGAAAATCAAACTGAGAGCATCGAACGAGCTAACTCCGTAGAGCAAGCTCGATAACAGCCGTGTGACTGCAAAGGCAATTACGAGGCCGCATCCCACTCCGACAAGAGTCAAAAACATGCCCTTGCCCACAATAAGCCTCAATATATCTTGACGTTGCGCTCCTAATGCCATGCGTATTCCGATTGCTCGCGTTTGCAGTTTGACAGAATATGAGATAACGCCGTAAATCCCCACAGCTGCTAGGATGAGAGCTAAGATTGAAAAGGCGCTGAGGAACGCAGCGGTGAAACGCGGCGTTTCGATTTCATACCTAAGAATCTCCTTCATGCTGCGCGGGTCCCCAATGAGACAATCGCTGCTCTTGCTTCGAAGCTCTGCGACAATTGCTTCCTGCCGTGCCGTGCGAACGTTAGTACGCCAAACAAGGAACATTGAACGTTGAAAATGCTGGCCGTATGGGACGTAGATCGTGTCGCTAGGTCTCTCATCGTTGGAAGACCATCCCTTCACATCACGAACGATCCCGATAATGCGAAAGATTCCACGCTGTGATGCCGACGGTGATCCTCCAGAGAGCGCATCTGGGGCAGCTAATACGCTAAGACTGTGGCCAATCGGATTTTGGTTTGGCCACCAACGATCCGCCATCGCCTTGTTGACAATTGCAACAGCAGGAGCGGAACCAGAATCATCTTCGGTGAAATCGCGACCCGCTAGCAGAGCGATTTCCATCACGCGAAAATAGTTCGCACTGACAACTTGGTATTGGGCAAGCGGTGCACTGCTGTCAGGTACCGATTGACCGCCGCCCTTATTAAAAAATCTTGTATCGAAACCCCACAAAGGAAGACTGGATGTAAATGCAGCCGACTGTACGCCCGAGGTAGATTTGAGTTGCTCAAGCACAGATCGATAGGGAACGAACATCTGAGATGCTGTGGAGTGTATAAACCGGGGGACCTCCAAAGTTGCCGTGACAACATTCAGAGGATTAAATCCTGGATTGAACTTATCGATTTTGAGCAGAGTTCGAGTCATCAAACTGGCGGCTGCCAACAGCGCCAGCGCGAGGGCGATTTGAGATACCACAAAAACGTTCTGCATTCTTGTTCGGGCCGAGCTTCCTATGGAACGGCTTTCCCCTGCCTTAATAACCTCGCCCGGGTCGGTTCTCGCAGCGTCAAATGCCGGCAGCACCCCAAAAAATACTCCGCTCAGGAGCGAGACTGCGACAACAAACAGCAATATCGAACTATTGATTCGGATATTCTCCGCGTAGGGTACGATGTCTGCGCCAAGCACTCTCATGACCCTGACTCCTGCAAAGCTCAACAAGAGTCCAATGCCGCCGCCGAGAACTGCAAGCGAGACATTCTCCGTAATTAATTGACGAGCCAATCTCGAAGGACGGCAACCAAGAGCCATCCGAATTGCCATTTCATGTCGGCGGGATGCCGCTCCTGAAAGTTGCAAATTTGCGACATTGCTGCATGCTATCAATAATACGAACAGAACTGCTCCCAAGAAAAGCAACAGAACCGTGTAGGGGTCGGCGATATACCAAAACCGAAGGGACTCAAGTTGCAATCCATAGTCCCTGTCCGCTTCTGGATATGCCCTCTCCAAGCGTAGAGCGATTGTATTCATCTCGGTCCGTGCTTGAGAAACCTTCGCCCCGCTTTTAAGCCGCGCGATCACATACAGCATTCGATTGGTAGGGTCGCTCCCGATTGACAACCCTGCGAAATCGTGGGGAACCCACAGTGTCTCGTCAGACCAACCCGGAATTCTGAAGCCTTGCTCCATTACGCCAATCACAGTGAATTTCCTCTGGTCCAGAAGAACTGTCTTGCCAACAATATCTGGATCGCCAGCAAAAACCCGCCGCCATAACAAGTAACTCAAAACGGTTACATTATCTCGACCCGGTTCACCCTCATCTGAAAAAAAAGTGCGGCCAAGATAGGCCCGAGCACCCAGCAGATCAAAGAGTCCTGGAGACACTAGTGTCCCGTATACGCGTCGTGGCGATGAGATGTCCGTCTGGATAAACTGATGATCTTCCAGGGCTGCCATCTTCTGAAACAGGCTATCCTGTCGCTTTATTTCAAGGAAATCGCGAAGCGATACTTGCACTTGATTCATACCTTGATTCGGACGAGTGGCCCAAATCATCGATAGGCGGCTCGGAGACTTAAAGGGTAATGGTTGCAGCAGGGCCGAGTCGATCGCACTGAAGATCGTAGTGTTTACGCCGATTGCCAACCCGATTGCAGCTATGGCCACAAAGGTAACGAGACGGTTTCTAGCGAAGAGGCGCAAGGCAAACCGAATGTCCGAAAGGAGATCATGCATGCACTTATCTCCCACATCCGTGGCGCGGAAAATACGCCACATGTTGCCAGCAAATGAAGTTTGCTGGTTGACACTCTAGCACCAAAAGCACGGAGGGAAAACGACATACTTTTTTCTTGACGGTTATCGGTGAGAAAGTCTTTCATACTTTTTTAGGTCAATTTTTTTTCAGTCTCCGCGAATAATGCAACTCCTGATCTCCGCCGCTTTTTTCCCTTTTGAACTTGCTCGTATACGTAGATTCCTTCTTGTCGGCATATATCGCACTCGGAGGCATGCTTGGTCGTGTAGCAGTCTAGCAGGCTCTTGTGGCCGTCGTTTGTGTCGCAGCCACAGTAGCACGGCTCTTGATACAGCACGGCTCTTACTTTGCCCGCCATCTTCTAGGGCCGTGGCGCTCCAGGCGCTCGCCCTTCGAACCGGCCGCCGGCTGGTTCTCAGGGCAAGCAAGAGGAAGCGGGAGCGCAACGTTGGAATGGCGCGGCGCGAGGAGCGGCGGTCAGGTCAGAGCAAAGGCGTCGCGGGAGGGCTTGGGCTTAGGGGGATCGTAGAGTTTGAAGCGCTTGAGGAGGTTGCGGAACTGCTCGATGGAGGCGGGGGCGTAGCCGGCATAGTGGTTGTTGGCGAAGCCGAAGATTTCGATGCGCAACTGCAGAATCCGGCGGCAGATTTCGATCCATTCCTCGAGATCGCGGCTGCGGTCGACGATGACTTTGTCCCAGACTTTCGTTTTCTCCTCCATGCCTTTGCGGTCGCCGAGCCAGCGAATGTAGGTGAAGCCGGCGGTGATGGGATCGAGTTTCTTGAACCATTCGGCGGGGCGCGGCATCCAGGCCTGATCGATCAGGGCGAGAGCGACATTGCGTTCGGCGAGGGCGTCGGCGAGCTGCGGCACGAGCCAGTATTTGTTGCGGATTTCGAGCGCGAATTTGCAGCCCTTGGGCAATTTTTTAAGGAACGGGACGAGGCGGGCGAGGAAATCGTCGAGTTTCGCGAACGCTTTCTTATTGAAATAGCCGAACTGAAAAAGAACAGGGCCTAGTTTTTCGCCGAGGCAGTCCATCGTGGAGAGGAAGCGCTTGAATTCTGCGTCGCAATCCACGAGGATGCGCTTGTGCGTGATTTCCTGGGGCACTTTCACGGCGAAGAGGAAGCCTTTGGGCGTCTTCGCGTACCAGCCGCGGGCGACCGCGAGCGACGGAGTGCGGTAGAACGTTGAGTCCACTTCGACGGTGTCGAATTTCGTCGCATAGTAGCTGAGATAGTCGGCGGGCTTCATGCCCTCGGGATAAAATTTGCCGGGCCAGCCGGCCGCTGTGAAGGCTGAGGTGCCGAGATGGATTTCGGGCTGAGGCATGGTGGGCGCATTGTAGCGTGTCCAAGGACGTGAGGACAGTGGTCAGCGGACCTCCCCGAGACGACGGGCGAGTGCGACGCCACGGGCAGGTGCGGGTGGGGCCGGCGGGGTGGTCGTATCCCGACTGGGAAGGGATTGTCTACCCGACGCACAAGCCGAAGCCGTTTCACGAGGCGGAGTACCTGGCGCAATTTTTCGACACGATCGAGATCAACACTTCGTTTTATCAGCCGCTGCGCCCGCCGCTGGCGAAGAAGTGGCTCGAACAGGTGGCGGCGAATCCGAGATTCCTGTTCACGGCGAAACTGTGGCAGAAGTTCACGCACGAAACGGACGCGACGGCGGAGGACGAGGCGGCGGTGCGCGCGGGATTTGACGCTTTGCGCGACGGCGGCCGGCTGGGAGCGGTGCTGTTGCAGTTCCCGTTTTCGTTTCACAACACGGCGGAGAACCTCGCGTACCTGAAAAAATTGCTCGGCAGATTCAAGGATTATCCGCTGGTGGTCGAAGTGCGGCACGCGAGCTGGGCGGGCAAGGCGGTGGACGAGCTGCTGCGCGAGAGGCGCGTGGGCTTCTGCAATATTGACCAGCCGGTGATCGGGAAATCGCTGGGGCCGAGCGAGCGCGCGACGTCGGCGGTGGGCTACGCGCGGCTGCACGGGCGGCGGTACGACACGTGGTTCACGGACGATCCGAAAGTCCCGGGATTCGAGAGGTACAACTATCTGTACACGGCGGAAGAATTGGAGCCGTGGGCCGAGCGCGTGAGGCGAGTGGCGTCGCACGCGGAGTCGACGTTTGTGATTACGAATAATCATTATGAAGGCAAGTCCGTAGTGAATGCGCTGCAGCTGCTATGGCTGCTCGGCGGAAAGAAAGTGAAAGTGCCGGAGACGTTGCGGCACCGGTATCCGCGCATCGAAAGCATTGCGAGCGAGCCGGCGATGGAGCCGACGCTATTTCCGCTTGAGCCGAAAGTCAGTGACAAGTGACGAGTGATAAGTGAAGAGCGTACAGACGTTCACCGCAGAGGCGTGCTGCCTCAGCTGGAAATGGAGAAAGCGTTCATCCGTTAAAATAACGGAGCGAACACATGAAGAAGCGACGGAAGCACTACACGCCGGAAGAGAAGGTCGCCATTCTGAGGAGGCATTTGGTGGAAGGAGTGCCGATCTCGGACCTCTGTGACGAGTCGGGACGTCAGCCGACTTTGTTCTACCGCTGGCAGAAGGAGTTCTTCGAGAACGGAGCGGCGGCTTTCCAGCAGAGAAGACGGACTAACCGTCAGCCCGAACAGGAACGAATCGCGTATCTGGAAAAGAAGGTCCAGACGAAGGATGAAGTACTGGCCGAACTGATGGCGGAGCATGTGGCCCTAAAAAAAAGAGTTGGGGAGCTCTGACCGGGGTCTGGGTTCCGCACGATACGCGGGACCAGATCATGGATTTCGTCTGGTGCTGGGCTGATAAGACCGAGATCGGCGCCGGGCGGTTTATTCGGCGGCTTGGCATCTCGGACAGCAAGTCTTACGGCTGGCGCGAGCGGTACGGCAAGGTCAATGAGCATAACGGCTGGGTTCCCCGAGACTTTTGGCTGGAGGGTTGGGAGAAGCAGGCGATCATTGCGTTCCACCTGAAGAATCCGCTGTAAGGCTATCGGCGGCTGACGTTCATGATGCTCGACGCTGATGTTGTGGCGGTCAGTCCGGCTAGCGTTTGGCGGGTGTTGAAGCAGGCGGGGTTGTTGTCGCGGTGGAAGAGACGCCCCTCGCGCAAGGGGAGTGGTTTCGAGCAGCCGCTGCAGCCGCACCAGCACTGGCATATCGACGTTTCCTACATCAACCTGTGCGGCACGTTCTATTACTTGTGCAGCATTCTGGATGGGTTCAGTCGTTTCCTCGTGCATTGGGACCTACGGGAGTCCATGCGAGAAGCTGATGTCGAAGTGATCCTCCAGCGAGCCAACGAGAAGCACCCGGAAGCGAAGCCGCGAATCATCTCCGACAATGGCCCGCAGTTCATTGCTCGCGACTTCAAGGAGTTCATTCGCATCTCGGGCATGACGCACGTCCGCACTTCGCCGCACTATCCACAGTCGAACGGAAAGCTGGAACGCTGGCACAAGTCGCTGAAGAGCGAATGTATTCGTCCGGGAACGCCGCTGTCACTGGAAAATGCGAAACGCCTGATCCAACAGTATGTGGACCGCTACAACTATGTCCGGCTGCACAGCGCCATCGGCTATGTAACGCCGAACGATATGCTCGCGGGGCGACAGCCGGAGATACACGCCGAGCGCGACCGCAAGCTGGAAGCCGCCAGACGGCAGCGCCACAGTCGCCGCCAGCGAGCGGCGTGAAAGCAAGCACGACCAGACGCCGCGATGTCGGACAGCCATTAGAGTGGATAGTTTCCGGCTTGCCGACTACTTACCCAGAATCGATTTAGCGAATCAGGGTATCTTTAACGATCGTTCCCCCCTTCATCACAAACTCGACATGCTTGAGAATTGCGACATCAGTGAGTGGGTTGCCTTCTACCGCAATCAAGTCAGCATATTTCCCCACTTCGACGGAGCCGACATCATCCTGCCAACCCATCAATTCGGCCGCATTCAGGGTCGCGGCGCGAACTACTTCCAGTGGAGGAATTCCGCGCTTGGCCATTGCGACCAGTTGATCGGCATTTTGCCCCTGTCGCGTCGGAGAACTGGCGTCGAAGCCGGATGCTATCTTCACACCCAGGCTTAAGGCTTGCTGCAGGGACTGCTGTATCCCTTGCAAGAATGCATCGCGCCTCTGCCGCCGTTCCGGAGTGAGTGGGTCGTTCTTATGGAGTTCAATCTGTGCGTCCACCACACCTACCGTCGGGACCAGAAAAGTTCCATGCGCTTTCATCATCTCGAGGCTTTCACGGTCAGCGCCGAAGCCGTGCTCGATCGAGTCCACGCCTGCCGTAATTGCATTCCTGATGCCTTCGGGCGTGGTAGCGTGGGCCGCCACCTTTAGTTTTTGTTTGTGTGCTTCTTCCACGATGACCCGCATCTCATCCACGGTAAGAGTCGGATGCTGCCAGTCAGCGTAGACCTTAATCAAATCAGCCCCGTGTCCAATCTGCTCGCGTGCAGCGCGTCGCGCATCCTCAACCCCGCTGACCATCTGCGCTCCAGTGGGAAAATCAGGAAGGTCCGGCGATACACCGAAGGGCTCGTATTGGCCAACGGCCGCAATCCCACGCGTCGCCACCTGCATGCGCGGACCTTCCGCAAGTCCCTGGACGATTGCGTCGCGGAGTGCAACGTCCGCATACCCGGAACCTTCATTCTCTACATCCCGAACAGTGGTGAACCCGGCTTTCAGAGTCAGCCGCGCATCGAAAGCACCTTCAAGTGCGCGAAACGCCTGCGATTTTGTGGCCAGCATCAATGTGTATCCATCGTCTGTATCCGCTGCACGGGCCATCAGATGGGTATGGCAATCAATCAGGCCGGGCAACACTGTCGCGCGTCCCAAGTCGATTACATTTACCTTAGGCGCATGAGACTGCACCTCAGAGAATCCACCCACTTCTTTAATTCGCTCGCCCTCGATCCATATGCCGGCATTCTCGATGTAGCTGCCTTTGCGGACGTCCAGCAACTTTCCAGCCTTCACAAGGACGGAGGGCAGGACTCGCGGCGTAGATTCTGATTGTGAAATTGCCAGAGCCGGGTAGATCAAGAGGATCAGAGCAAGGAGGGAACCTCGTGGTTTCATAGTCCGCAATTATATACCATTTCGAGCCGCGCAAAAATCGATAGGCTCCGCGTCTGAGACCTCATCTGCGATGCGCGACGCATAGAGCTGGCCACGAACGCCACGCTTCCACCCGAGTGACAAACTTGGAAGTTGAGGCCGCCGGACAGCGTGGAGCTACAATGAGTCTGGCCGGGCGAAACGGAAGCGGGCTCTGCAGGGATGCAACCATGCCGAGGGATAACCGGGCGGGCTCATCGAGCCGATGTTCAGCAGCGCGGGAGTTTTTCTCCTCTCGCGCTGCACTGATGGCGAAGGAGTCATCGGACGATAAACCCCATGCCTTTGAAGATCCCCGCCCGAAGGGCGGAATATTCACTAACGGAGAACGTCGCTCCTCCATTTCAGGCTGAACCAAGACAGAGGCGCAGAGACAAACAAAACGCCAAAAAGGGCCACAAAGCTACTTCTTGAAGAGGTCTTCGAAGGCTTTGCGGGCGTCGTTGGGAGCGGACGAGGGCAACTGAGCCGCAGCAGCGGTCGCCGGAGCGTAGTTCACGGGAGAGGTGTCCTTCTCGACCGTGACGCGGAATTCGAAGAACGTGCAGGAATTTTTCGCGTCCTTGGGCGAGATGCGCTCGGGGATCGGCTGAGTGCATTCGAACTGCGCGCCGGTGTCGAAATGGACGCACTGCTTGCAACAATGCAGTTCGGATTTGCACTTGGGGCACTGGCCATTGGGATCGAAGCCGGGCATAAGAATGGCGCCGCAATTCGAGCACCGAGCGCGCGTGACGGAGCCGACCATGCGAGGCGTGCGCGGGCCCATTTGATCCTGGAAGGCCTTGGGGCCGCCGCTCGGCGGCGACTTTTCGCGCTTCTTATCCTCGCGATCGCGCTCGGAATACCCCTTATGCTTATACTTCCGCTCCATGGAATTACCTCCGGGGGGAGTGCCTATCATACTCCCATTTCAGCGATTGCATTGACTATTTTCTGGACCGGGACGAATTTGCTTCACCGTCATGGCCGCGCATGCTTGGCCCAGCGGCGGCAGAAGCCTTCGACGGGCAAATCGGGAACCAGAAATTTACGCGGCGAGCCGGCAGCGCTGAGAAGCGCTTCGGCGGCGAGATAGCCGCTGCGGACGGCGCCTTCCATCGTCGCGGGCCAACCGGTGCGCGTCCAATCACCGGCGAGAAACAGGCCCGGGATGGCAGTTTGCTGCGGCGGACGGAAGGCGTCGGAGCCCGGCTCCGGCGAAAATGTGGCGTTCACTTCCTTGACGACGGTGGCCTTTTGCAATTTCGCGCCGCGAGCGAGCGGCAGAACCTCCTGCAATTCCTTGACGCAGAGATCGATGATTTCCTGGCGCGAGCGCGGGATGAGATCGTAGGACGCGCTGATGACGAGCTGCAAATACTGGCCGGAAGGAACCTCAGGCGCGCCGCCGGGGGCGTAGAGGAGCGACTTATTGAAAATCCACTGCGTGGCGTGGTCGAGGAGCGTGAGGAACGGCTTATCGAGCACAATGCGATCGAACCAGAGATGAACGCCGGTGATGGGCGAAGCGCGGAGGCGGCCAATACCTGCGAATGGGTCACGCTGGCGGATCTCGGCGGGGAGGAGTTCGAGAAACGCGTCGTGAGGGACGGCTGAGATGCAGGCGTCGGCGCGGGCTTCGGTGCCGTCGTCGAGCTGGAGCGACTGGAACCTGCCGTCGGTGATGCGGATGGCGCGGACGGCAGCACGGCTGCGGACTTCCCCTCCCTTGCTTTCGATGGCGATGCGGCACCCGGCGTACAGATCGCCGAGAGGCACGGAGGGAATGCCGAGGACGTAGCCGCGATGATTCGCGAGAAAAGCTTTCCAGAAGACGTCGATGGCGTAACGCGCGTCGGTGCGATCGAGTTCTTCATCGAGTGCGCTGACGAGGACGACGCGCCAGAAGCGCGAGATGGCGGCTTCCGTCTGGCCGCTGCGGCGGAGCCAGTCGAGCATGGTGGCGCTGGAGGCGCCGGCGGGATGGCCGCCAGAGCGCGCGATGAGGAGGAGGGCGCGGGCGATGGCTTGCTTGTCGCGATAGGCGAGGGCGCGGAAACGGAGAAACGAGAGCGTCATGTGGAACGGCGGCGGCAGAAAGGAAGAATAAATCGAGCTGACGCGGCCGGCGCGATCGGCGAAGTAGAGCCGGCTGTAATGTCGGATTTTCGATTCGGCGCCGACGCGGCGATAAAAATCGGCGAGATTCGTGCAGCAGCCGAGCGTGACGTGCTGGCAATTATCGATGTGGCTGCCGTCGGGGAGGGCGTAGGAAGTGGCGCGGCCGCCGAAGTAGGGGCGTTTCTCGAACAGACGGACGCGGATGCCGGATTCAGCGAGGGCCAGAGCGGCCGACAGGCCCGCCAGTCCGCCGCCGATCACGTTCACGGTTTCGAAGGGCATTTGATTTTCGAAAGAAACAATTTACAACGTAAATTGAAGGCCTCAGGGGTTGAAACCCCTGAAGCAGGAAATCACGCCTAGCCGGAGCTAAAGCTCCGACCCCCTAAGCCGTCTCATGTACTTGCCACTTCTCAGCCAGCCGAGGCGCGCCCGCACGAGAATCCAGACTTTCTCCGCGGTGGTGAGACGCGCGGGGGGCGGGGCGAGGACGGCGTAATTGCGAGCTTCAATTTTTTCGAGTATGCCGGAATAAATCCGCGCGAGGGCCCAGAGGGCGGCGCGGCTATCGTCGCTGACAAGAGCGAGGAGCTTCCAGCCTTCGCGATAAAACTGCCAGGCGCGTTCGGCTTCGAAGCGGAGAAGCGCGACGAGTTCGGGGCTGGACTGCTGCTGGCCGATGAGGCGCGGATCGGCGGCGAATCTTTTGAAATCCTCGCGAGGGAGATAGACACGGCCCATGGCGAAATCCCTGGGGAGGTCGCGGAGAATGTTCGTCAACTGGAAAGCGATGCCGAGACGCTCGGCGAGCTCGGGCGCGTGAGGATCCGTGAAGCCGAAGACGTGAAGGCAGCAGAGGCCGACCGTGCCGGCGACGCGGTAACAATATTCGCGCAGGGCGTCGAACGTGACATACGAAGTGATGGTGAGATCCATCTCGGCTCCGGAGATGAGATCGTGGAGATAACGCAAAGGAATCTTGTACGCCGCGACGGTGTGGCAAAACGCGGGCCAGAAAGAATCTCCGTGCGCGGCGGCCGAAAGACGGCGATCCATTTCGGCGCGAAGCTCGCGCAGGCCATGCTGCTTGGCATCGAGAGCGCCGGGCTCGTCGGAAATGTCGTCGACATGGCGCATGAAAGCGTAGAGCGCGCAAAGGGCGTCGCGCTTCGCGGCGGGGAGGAGCAAGAAACCATAATAAAAATTGCGCGCGGCGGAGCGGGCGACTTTGCGGCAGTGCGCGTACGACGCTGCGACGGCGGGCTCAGGCATGACGGCCGGCGAGTGAGGCGTTTTCGGGATTCTGGCCGCCCGTCGAGCCATCGCTGCCGGGGGCGCGAAAGACGGAGAGCAGGCGCGAAATCATGGCGCGGCCAAGGAGACGTGCCTGAACGCCGCCCGTGAGCGCGGGTCGCGCGTGGAGCGTGTCGTAGCCCATGGACTCGATGGCGTCGAGGACGGCGGAGCCGCCGCGAGAGAAAAGGTCAACGTCGACGCGAAATTCCGGAGCGACGCGCGAAGCGAGAGGCGCGCCAGCGGCGAAAAGAACGCGCGTGCGAGAAATCAGGTCTTTCATCAGAGCGACGTAACGAGAATCAAAGGTGCGAGAGACGATGTCGTTTTCAGCCAAACCATGCGCAGCAACCAGTTCGAGAGGGATGTAGATGCGGCCCTTGTCGAGGTCGCGGCCGACGTCCTGCCAGAAATTCGCGAGCTGAAGCGCCGTACAGGTGGAATCTGACATCGCCTGACGTTCGGGATCGCGATAGCCGAAAAGATACAAGACGAGACGGCCGACAGGATTCGCGGAGTAGCGGCAGTAGCCGATGACGCCGTCCCAGTTCTTGTAGCGATGGACGGTCTGATCCTGACGAAAGGCGATCAAGAGATCGCGGAACGGCTGGATGGGAATATCGAACTGACGCGCGGTCGAGGCGAGAGCGATGAGCACAGGGTGCTTCGGCTCGCCACGAAAGGCGCACTGAACTTCTTCATCCCAGGCGCCGAGAAGCTCCGCGGCGCGCCTGGGATCGGGGACTTCGTCACCGAGATCGTCGGACCAGCGGCAATAGGAATAAATGTTGTAGAAGTGCTGGTGAAGGCGCGATGGCAAAAGCCAGGAGACGACGCGGAAATTTTCGTAGTGATGCGTGGCAAGCCAGCGCGTATAGCGCTCCGCTTCGGCCAGAGAACAGGCTTCGGGCGGGAGGGTTCGCGCGATTTCCAGTTCCTGTTGTCCCAGCATGAGGCCCCGGCCGGTTACGCCCAGGGGATGACCGCCGTCTTCAGCTCGCCATTGCGATGCTTCATGTGCTCGAACACGCGGGGAAGATCGGCGAGCGGAATTTCTCCGGTGATGAAATCGCTGGCGCGGACTTCGCCGCGCGAAATGGTGTCGAGGGCTTCGCGAATGAAGCGCGGCGTGTGATGGAACGTCGCCTTGATGGTGATTTCCGAATAGTGGAGCAGGCCGGGATCGAACTGCACCTGCGTGCCACGCGGGCATCCTCCGAAGAGATTCACGCGGCCGCCCTTGCGGACCATCTCGATGGCCCACTGCCAAGTGGAAGGGGAGCCGACGGCTTCGATGACGGCGTCGGCACCGCGGCCGCCTTCGGTGAGATGGCGGACGATGGAAACGGGACTGTCCATTTCGGAGACGTCGAATGCGGCGTAGGCGCCGAGACGCTCGGCGGCCTCGATCTGGCTCTTGCGCTTGCCGAGGGCAATCACGCGGACATCGCGGCCGGAAAGAATGCGGATGAATTTCAAGCCGATGGGGCCGCAGCCGACGACGACGGCGGTGTCGCCCGGTCGGATTTGCGTTTCGTCAATGCCACGAAGGACGCAGGCGAGAGGCTCGACCATGGCGGCGTCGCGGAAACTGACATGGTCCGGGACTTCCAGAAGATTCTGGCGAACGATGCGGCCGGGAATGCGCATGTATTCGGCATAGGCGCCGTTGTTGAACAGGAGATCTTCGCAAAGATTCGGCTGCTCCTTGCGGCAGAACATGCAAGAGCAACAGGGAGCGGAGTTGGAAGGCACGACGCGCATGCCCGCGCGGATGGTTTCGTCCACCAAGCGGCCCGTTTCCTCGACGATGCCGGAGAGTTCGTGGCCGAAGATGGCCGGGGGCTGAATCATCCGAGGATGGGAGCCCTGTTTCCAAACTTTGAGGTCCGTGCCGCAGGTGAGAGCGACCTGGACGCGAACGAGGATTTCATCATCGGCGACGGTAGGGATGCCGACGCGCTCGATTTTCAAGTCCTCGGCGCCGTAGAGAACGGCAGCGGTCATCACACCTTGCGATTCATGCTTCGTGGACTTCACTTGCGTCATGGGTTTCATGAGTGCCGGATCACCACTTTCAACGTATTCTCGTCGGGGCGGGCAGCGAGTTCAAGAGCCTGGGCCACCTGTTCGGTCGTAAAACGATGAGACACCAATTCGGCCACGGGCAGGCGGCGGTCGAACACTAATCGAGCATACTCCTCTTGTTCCGTGATGGATGCGCTATAACTGCCCAAGATTTCCTTTTCGTCAATGCCGACCGCGGCCGCAGGGAAATCGACGCGAAGCACGGGGTCATTATGCGCGAAAAGCAGGACGCGACCGCCCGGCCGAGCCATAGTCAGGGCTTGCTCGATCAACTGCGGCTGCGGCGCCGCGAGGAGAACTGCGTCCGCGCCCCGGCCCCGGGTGCGTTCGCGAACCATAGACACTATATCATCGGATGCGGGATTGAAGGCGGAAGTTGCGCCCAGGCGAAGGCTGGCGGCGCGGCGGGCGGGCAGAGGATCGCTCGTGAAGACTTCGGCGCCGAGAAGATGGACGATGCCAGTCAGCAACATGCCAATCGGGCCCTGGCCGATGACGACGACCGTCTCGCCCGCAGTGACGCGGGCTTTCCAGACGGCTTTCGCGGCGGTGTTCACAGGCTCGATGAACGTGGCTTCCTCGAACGTGGTGTCTTTGGGGAGCGCGAGCATGCCGCGCTCAACAATCCAGGGCATGGCACGGACATACTGAGCGAAACCGCCACCATTGGGCGTGAAACCCGCGGTGAGGCCGACTTTCTTATATTCGGGACACTGCGAAAAAAGCTTGCGCTCGCAATAAAAGCATTCGCCGCAAGGGACATGATGGAAACTGACGACGCGATCGCCGGGCTTGAATTTGCGCACGCCGCGGCCGACTTGGACGACCGTGCCGGCGAGCTCGTGGCCGAAGATTTGCGGCGGCTCGACGAAGCCGTGGGCAATTTTTTTGATGTCGGTTCCGCAGATGCCGCAGGCGGCGACCTTGAAGAGAAGTTCGCCCTCTCCGATTTCGGGAATGGGAACTTCCTCGCAGACCACTTTTCCCGCGCCGCGATACACGCCGGCGAGCATTTTGCCGCCGGCGGGAAGGCCGAGTGGCGAGGCTTCGATATGGGCCGAGGTGGTGCTCATGCGCGAACAGCCTCCACGTGTTCGACGGGACGAGATGGAAGCTCGGACAATCCGGCGACGAACGAATCGAGAAACGCGGCGAGCGCCGAGGCGGCGCGGCGGCTATTGCGGCCAAGGCGAATCAGGCCGGGCAGTTTATGCGGCGCGCGGGCCACGGCGAAAGCGAGTTTCGAGGCGGCGAGATGGCCAGTGGCGTCGAGGGCGCGCGAGAAATCGAGAGGCATCGCTTCGCCGGCGGCATCGCTGACCGCGCGGATGGCGACGGCGGGAATTTTGCGCGCGGAAGCCTCGGCGAGGACAGCGAAACTCTCCATGTCGACAGCATCGGCCATGCGGGCGAGGCGAGATTTGGCGTCGGCGGTGGCGACGAGATCTTTGGAAGAGAGAAGCCGGTCGATGAGGCGAGCGCCGCGCGATTCGGCTTGGCGAAGCAGAGAGGAAGCCGAACCAATCGTGCGGCCGCCTTCGAGCTCCATCACTTCGCGCGCGGCGAAAATCGCACCGATGCGATGAACAGGGCGCAGACTTCCCGCGAGGCCGGAAGAAATGCAGACATCAGGATTCCAATCGAGCGCGGCAGCCGCGACGCGGCGGGCGTGCGAGGGGCCCATGCCGGTGAGAACGACGCGGAGAGTTGCGTTCTCAGACGCTGCCTCATACGCGGCGAACGGGAGTCCGCTGACGCGCTGGAAAGAACGCAAGCGGCGCCAGGGAGCGAATTCGGGTTCGACGGCGAATGTGACGAGAATTTTCACGTTAACGATTCCCTGCCTCACGCGGCCGAAGCGCGAGTCATCTGCGGCCGGCCGGGCAAATTCACGTAACCGTTTGAGGCGTACCAATTCACGGCGCGCTCGAGCGCCGCTTCGACAGGCCCCGGCGTGTAGCCGAACTCTTTGCGCGCTTTCGCATCGCTGACGAACATATTGTGACGCGCGATGCGCACGGCTTCGAGAGGAATGCGCGGCTCGCGGCCCGTGATGCGAGAAAGCGCTGTATCGGCGATCGCCGCGGCAAGCGCGACGGAATGCGGAATGCGGCGCGCGGGCGCGGGCAGTCCAGTGACCGATGCGAGGGCGCCGAGAAATTCCTTGAGCGTCATATTTCGGCCGCCGAGGAGATAGCGTTCGCCGACGCGGCCGCGCTGGGCGGCAAGCAAGTGGCCATCGGCGACGTCTTCGACGGCGACGAAGTTCAGGCCGGTATCCACGTACGCGGGCATGCGGCCGCGAAGAAAATCGAGAATGATGCGACCGGTCGGCGTGGGCTTCCAGTCGCCCGGGCCGACAGGCGTGGTCGGATTGACGATGACGACGGGCATGCCTTCGTGAGCGGCGCGGAGCGCTTGCTGCTCGGCGAGAAGCTTCGAGCGCTTGTAATTGCCGATCATTTCGTCCACGGTGGCGCGATTGGTTTCGTCGGGCGGCGCGGAGCCGCGCGGGACGGCGATGGTGGCAACGGTGCTCGTATAAATGAAGCGGTCCACATGCGCGCGCAGAGCGGCGGAGAGAAGATTACGCGTGCCGTTGACGTTGGACTCGTAGATTTCTTTCGGATGGCGCGACCAGAGACGATAGTCCGCGGCGACGTGAAAGACTTCGCGGACGCCGGCGAGCGCGCGATCGAGCGAAGCGGCGTCGCGCAAATCGCCTTCGACCCATTCGACAGAGACGCCGTCGAGCGCTTTGCGATTGCTTCCGGGACGAGCCAGAGCGCGAACCGATTTTCCGGAGGCGACCAATTTCCGGGCGACGTGCGAGCCGACGAAACCGGTCGCGCCGGTAACGAGCGTGGTCATATGATGCGGAAAGCCTCTTCCTTTTGCGACGACTGGGAATTCGCGACGGGGCCAGGCACTGGAGGCAAATTCAGTGAGTGGCCGTTGCCATTCGATTTGCCATGGCCATTTGCGGGGCCGTTCGAACGCTTCGCGCCCTTGCGACCGCCGAGGCGGCCAGAGACCTGCCATTTCAGCATTTTCCAGGTGTCGCCAAATTTGCTATTGCCGCCGAGGACCGCGGAGGCCTCGTAGCCGGACTGCACCATGCAGTTTTCGCAGCGCGGGTCGCGGCCGTAGCCGTATTTTTCCCAAGGCGTGTTGTTGATGAGGTCGCCGAAAGTCTTGTGGTGCTGGTCGGTCATCAAGTAGCAGGGGCCTTTCCAGCCGCGAGGGTTGTAAGTGGGATTGCCCCAGGCGGTACACATGAGGTCGCGTTCGCCGCGGAGAAATTCCATGTAGATCGGCGACGTGATGACGTTGAACTGTTCGAGCAACTGGCTGGCGCGGCGGAATTTTTCATTGACGTCGGCGCGGGACATGAAAATGTCTTTCGTCTGCACCGAAGCGTAGGAATACGCGGGGGAGAGCATGTTGCCGTCGACGCCGAGCGTGCGGAGGAAAGCGAAAAGTTCCGCGATTTCCTCGATGTCGGTTTCCTTGTAGACCGTGGTGTTGGAGCAAACGAGGAAGCCGGCGGCTTTGGCGGCTTTGATGCCCGCGATTGCTTCGCGGAAGACGCCGTCGCGCTCGACGCAAAGATCGTGAGTCTTTTCGAGGCCATCGAGATGGACGTTGAAGAAGAAGCGCGACGTCGGTTTGAATTCGGCGAGGCGCTTCTTGATGAACATGCCATTCGTGCAGAGATAGATGTGCTTCTTGCGGGAGAGAATCTCGCCGACCAGGCGGCCGATTTCCGGATAGATGAGGGGTTCGCCGCCACAGATGGAAACGATGGGCGCGCCGCAATCCTCGAGAGCGGCGATGCACTGCTCGACCGTGAGCATCTCGTTGATGGTGGATTTGTATTCGCGGATGCGGCCGCAGCCCGTGCAGGTGAGATTGCAGGCGTGAAGAGGCTCGAGCATCATGACGAGCGGGTATTTCTCCGCGCGCTGGATTCCCTTGCGAGCCAAATATCCCGTCAGGCTGGCGGTCAAGCTCAGCGGAAACCTCATCGTTTACCCCCGTGTCCGTTGCGATAGGAGAATTCGTCGGTGTTGAATCGAGTCCATTCGGTCATTTTGCGATTTTCCTGGCGCAGATTACGATACCGCGCCAGCGCGTAGAGCGGAAAGGAATTCCGATAGAGATGGTACTTCATGTAAAACACGCAGGGAAAGCCCGTGCCAGTGTAATCGTCCTCGGTCCATGAGCCATCCCCGTTTTGATGCTCGACGAGCCAGGATGCAGCGCGCTCGGCCGCCGGATCTTCCGCGCCGACGACGGCGAGAAGGCCGATGAGGCCCCAAGCGGTCTGCGAGGCGGTGCTCTCCCCTTCTCCCTTGCGAGCGGGAGTTTCGTAAGAAACGACGGACTCGCCGAAGCCGCCATCGGGATTCTGGACGCGGCGAAGCCATTCGGCGCCGCGGCGAGATTCGTCGCATTGCGAGCGGCCGATGACTTCGAGGGCGCGGAGGACGCCGCTGGTGCCGTAGACATAGTTCGAGCCCCAGCGGCCGTACCAGGCGCCTTCGGGCGACTGTTCGCGGCGGAGATAGGCGAGCGCGCGGCGAATCGCAGGGTGCTCCGCAGGCCAGCCGAAATTGCCGAGGCACTCGATGGCCCGGGCGGTGACGTCGGCGGAAGAGGGATCAATCATCGCGTTGTGGTCGGCAAAAGGAATGTTGGTCAAGAACGAGCGATCGTTGTCGCGGTCGAACGCGCCCCAGCCGCCATCGCGATTCTGCATGCTGAGGAGCCAGGCGAGGCCGCGACGCGCGGAAGCCTCGAAACGCGCGGGATCGGAATGAGCGACGCGCTGGAGGGCCATGAGGACGAAAGCGGAGTCGTCCACGTCGGGATAAAAATCGTTGCGAAATTCGAAGGCCCAGCCGCCAGGCGCGGCGTCTTTATTTTTCACCTGCCAATCGCCCGGGCCGAGAATCTGATGATCAATGAGCCAGCGGCCCGCGCCGCGAAGAGAATCGTGGGCAGGATCGAGGCCAGCTTCCTCGAGAGAAACCATGGCGATGGCGGTGTCCCAAACCGGCGAGATGCACGGCTGAAGCCGGACCGTGTCGCGTTCCTCGATTTCGTAGCCAAGAATCCAGCCGCGTTCGCGATTGATGAGGGGATCGTCCTTGGGATAGCCGAGCGCGAGCATGGCGTAAATCGAATTCGACATCGCGGGATAAATCGAGGCGAGGCCTTCGCTGCGCTCGACATGCTCGAAGAGCCAGGCCGACGCTTTCGCGAGCGCGCGGCGGCGAAACGGCTTCCAAGGCAGGCGCTCATGAAGTTTCAAGAAGCGGTCAGCGGCCAGAAAGAAATTCCGCCAGGAGAAAACGCCGCGACTCCAGCGGAATGCCGCGGCCTTGTTCGCTGGATCAGCGAAAAGTTCGTCGACGCTCACATCGTCTACGCTCATACCAACGGCGATGCGCCAGTGCGGCCTCAGCGCGTAGATGATGGAGAGCGGTATGATGATGGCGCGCGTCCAGGAGGACATCTCGTAGAGGTTCACGGGAAGCCAAGCGGGAAGCAGTAGCAGCTCCGGCGGGATGGAAGGAGCCAGGTTCCAATCGAGCACGCCGACCATGGCGAGGTAGAAGCGCACGTAGGAGTTCGCGGATTCCAGGCCTCCCATTTCGTGGATGCGCTTGCGCGCGAGCAGCATGTGAGGCGCATCGGGAGAATCGCCGGCGAATTTCAGCGCGTAGTACGATTTCACGCTGACGTTCAGTTCCGCGGGGCCATCGGGATATAAATTCCAGCCGCCATCGGCGATTTGGGATTCGCGGATGCAATTGGCGAGCTTGCGGACTTTCTCGCTTTTGCCTTCGCCGAGAATATGATGGAAGAGAATGTAGTCGGATTCGAGAGTCGTGTCGGCTTCGAGTTCGCCCCACCAGTATTCACCGGAAAACTGCAGGGAGAGGAGATGATCGACGGCGCTGCTGACGGCGCTTTCGACGCGCGAGTGGAGGTCGCGGTCGCGCGAAGCAGTGCGCCGCGCCGCAGTGCGCGGGGAGGCCTGGACTTCCCGCATCGGTTGTGTTGCTTCGGACATAATTTCTCGCTGCTGCTTCAGCGTTAAAAGCCTTCGCGTTTAAGGCTTCGTGTCCAGCGCCGACGTCGCGGAGGCTGGCGTTTCACACTCATGGGCATGGGATTTGTAAACGGCGCAGGCTAAGAAGCGAGCCAGCTACGCCTTCATGCCCGACCAGCTAACTTGCTTGCCCTTGACCTGAATGATGGGTTACCGACAGCGACCCCAGTGAATTAAGATGCGGTAAAGGCCGCGAAGGTACACGAGTAGATGGACTTAACGGCCCTTCCCTCAGTCAAAGATGACTTAAAACCCCTTGCACTACAGTACTTAATTATCACTGTGTTGCGGACAAGGGTCAACGAAAAAAGTGCAATATGAGCCAAATAAGGAACTTAGCGAGACTTCTCTTCGAGCCGTTGGACGCGCTCGGCGAGTTCCGGGAGCCTGGCGAAATAGGCGTATTGCTGCTTGAAGCGTTTCAGGGAGCGCGCAGGCGTGCCCCAGACGACGTCCCTGGCGCGGATGGTCTTGCCCGTGGGAATGCCGGCCTGAGCGCCGAGGATGGCTTCGTCCTCGATGGCGCAGTGGTCGGCGATGCCGACCTGTCCGCCGACGACGACGTGGTGGCCGATGGTGGAGCTGCCCGAAACGCCGGTTTGCGCGGCGATGACGGTGTGGTCGCCGATGCGGACGTTGTGAGCGATGTGCACGAGGTTGTCAATCTTCACGCCGCGGCCAATTTGCGTCGCGCCCAGCGAGCCGCGCGCGATGGTTGAATTGCTTCCGATTTCAACGTCGTCGCCGATCTCGACTCCGCCGATTTGCGGGAACTTCCAATGCTTGCCTTCGCCGTACACGAAACCGAAGCCGTCGCCGCCGATCACGACGCCAGAGTGAACGACGACGCGGCGGCCAAGTCGAGCACCCGAGTAAAGAGTGACGCGGGGATGCAGGCGGCAGTTGTCTCCGATAATTGAATTTTTCCCGACGAAGCAGAAGGCGCCGATTTCGACGCCGGAGGCGATCTGGACGCCAGCTTCGATGACGGAATATGGGCCAACGGCGACGTTGGCGGCCAGTTTCGCTGAAGGATCGACCAAGGCTGTGGCGTGAATGCCATGGGCGAGGGGAAAATTTTCCAGGAGCCATGCAGCAGACTTTGCAAACGCGAGCTTCGGCTCTTTCACGATGAGAAGGACCTTGCCTTCCAGGCGCGCATCTTCGCGCGCGAGCACGCAGCGCGCGCGGGAGGACTGCGCGCGAGCGAGGTGTTTGGGCGAGTCGAGATAAATTAAGTCTTCAGGGCCGGCATCTTCCGGCCCGGCGACGCCGGAAAGCGGGAGGGAGGGATCGCCGCGCAGTTCGGCTGGCAAATATTCCGCGAGGTCACGAACGAGTCGTTTCATGGTATTTCTCCTAAGTGGATCGCCACCATTGCCCGACAGTTTGCCTCTGACGATTCAGGATGAATAGAGATCCGGCTGGCCCGGCGGACGATACTTCCAGCGCTTGTGAACCCAGAGCCACTGATCGGGATGCGCGCGAATGTAATCTTCGATGACGCGATTGAAGCGCGACGTATTTTCGCGGATGTCGGCATCTTCGTCTTCCGTGCATTGAAGCGCGACAGCCGGGCCGAAGCGGAGACGATATTTCCGCGGCGAATCGTCCCAGGAAAGAAATCCGGGAACGACCGCAGCGCCTGTGCGGCGGGCGATGCGAGCAAGACCCGTAGTCGTCGCGGCGGGAATGCCGAAGAAGTTGACGAAAATTCCCTCATCGAGCGACGTGTTCTGGTCGGCGAGGATGCCGACGGTGCCGCCGTCATGCAAGACGCGCAGCATGGCGCGCGCGGCGTTGTTTTTTTCGATGGGCCGATTGCCGGACAGGCAGCGATAGCGATTCACCAGCGCGTCGACGCGCGGATTTTCGATGGCGCGCGCGAGAAAAGACAGCGGATTGCCGTAAAGAGCCTGGGCAAAGGGCGCGAGTTCCCAGGCGCTCATGTGACCCGTGAGAAAGAGGACTCCCTTTCCGCGGACGCGAGCAGAGTCGAAATTTTCAAAGCCGTCGAGCAAGACGAGACGTTCGATATTCCGCCGCGAGAGTTGGGGGAAATGCGCGAACTCGGCGGCCATCCAGCCAAGATTGCGGACCATGCGGCGAACTACTTTTTTTCGCTGCGAAACATCCCACTCGGGAAACGCGAGATTCAGATTCTCCAAGGCCGCGCGCCGCAACGGGGGACGAAACCAGAAAAGCATCCCGGCAATTCCATGGGCGAAGCGGCGAGAGACGGGACGAGGCAGCAGGCCGAGAAATTTCAGCACCGACCACGCTCCCGCGTACTCGAGCCATGCGCGCATCGCGCGCCATTCTGTCACAGACGATTGGCGCGAGCCAGCGGGCACGCGTCCGTGGCGTCGCGAACAACGGTACGAGGGTGAGAAGCGTGGCGGCGTTTGTTACACTCCACGAGCCATGGAAGCGAAGCGCGTATTCAGCGTGAAGAACGTCGCGGCAGCGATACTGGCCGCGGCGATTTTGTGGATATGCCTCTTCTGCGGGCTCGCGTCGATCGGTCTCGTCGGCCCGGATGAGCCGAGGTACGCGTGGATTGCGCGGAACATGGCGCAATCCGGGAATTGGATCGAGCCGATGCTGTACGGCAAGCCGTGGTTCGAAAAACCGATTCTCTATTATTGGAGCGCGGCGATCGGATTCAAGTTCCTGCACTCGCCGGAGTGGGCCGCGCGGCTGCCGTCATCGCTGGCTGCGCTCGCCGCAGTGCTGGCGATGGCGTGGCTCGCGTGGCGGCGCTACGGAGCTTCGACAGCGTGGACGGTGCTGATGATTCTGCCGACGTGCTTCGGCGTGATCGGGTTTTCGCGAGCGGCGGCGCCGGACATGCTTTTCGCCGCGAGTCTTGCGCTGGCGATGGCATGCGCAGCCGCAGTGGCAAAGCGAAATGCGTCAATATTGCCGAGCGACGAGGCGAAGAATCCAAATGACAAGGTGGCACTGATATTTCTCGGCGTGTGGCTCGGCGTCGCCACGCTGGCGAAAGGCCCGGCTGCAATAATACTGGCGGGCGGAAGCGTGGTGCTATGGGCGCTCGTCGCGAGACGATGGAAAGCCGCGTTGCGGATGCTGCATCCGCTGGCGATTGCTTGTTTCGCGATTGTTGCGCTGCCGTGGTACATCCTGTGCGGCTTGCAGAACCCGGACTTCTTCCGCGTATTCATTTTGCAGCACAATTTTGGGCGCTACCTGACGCCGGAATTCCATCATCGGCAGCCATTCTGGTTTTTCGTTCCGATAATTCTCGCCGGGATGCTGCCGTGGACCGCGATGATGGGCGGGCTTGCCGTGGACGCGAAGCGCATGTGGCGCGAAAGAACGCGCGCGGATTCGCTGGGATTGTTTGCGGGCTGCTGGGTGGCGTTCCCGCTGATCTTTTTCAGTTTTTCGCAATCGAAACTGCCGGGATACATTCTGCCGGCGATTCCGCCGCTCGCGCTATTAATTGCACACTCGTTCGCGCGCGCGACGGAGAGCGCACCGCATGTTGCAAAGTCGCTGGGCGCTGCTACTGGCGTGATTTGGTTCGCGCTTGCGTTCGCCGCACCGCGCTTGATGCAGCGATTGCCGGCCGCCGCATTTACGAACGACGAGATCCATCAACTGACGAGGACGATCGTCTGGGCGGCGATTACGGCTGGAATTCTGATTCTCCTTCTGAGCGCGCTCGGAAGATTTGTCCCGGCTGCGATGATGTGCGCGGCGTTCGTCGCGGGATTGACACTTTATGCGAACGAGCGAGTGCTGCCGAGAATTGATCCTTACATTTCGGCCAGGGCGCTGGCGAAAATCGTGCCGCCACCGCTGCCAAATTCACCGCGTGGCGTTCCGCTGATTGGAGTCAAACGAAACTGCGAGTATGGCGTCCGGTTCTACCGGCCCGAGATTTCGTTCGTCAATTGGGACGAAGAGGCGCCCGCGAGTTTAATGAACTCGTTCACGGGATATGCGCTGGCGGGCCCGGATGGCGATGCCATTTTGGCGAAAACGCAGCTCGACAGGCATTTCGTGCGAGGCAATTCGAAAGGCTGCACGATTGAGTTTCTGACACCTAAGATTTTTGACCTGCGGAAATAGCTATTCCGAGGCGAGGGTTCCCGGCGGCATATTCTGAACGAAGAAATTCACGATTTGCGTTTCGTAGTTGCGGCGATCCTCGTCGCTCATCTCCGAGTAGGAAAGCGTATCCACGAATTGGAACTTCGGGCCCTGGGCGGCCTGGTACATCCGCAGGGTCGCCGTGGAAAGCGCGGGCTTGTCCGTGGTCTCGATGAACAATTTTGGAATCGCGGCCAATCTCGGGAGAAGTTGTGAAATCGGCGGATCCGCGCGGTGCGGATAATTGAGCAGGCGAAAACCGAGCGCGCTGGCGGTCTGCACGCCCGGAAGCGAACCCAAACCCGTGCGACCCACGTTGATCAAGAGAAAATCCCTCGGGCGATCATAAGCGGAATCCACGGCGATGGCCCTGATGCGTGCATCCTGCACGGCCGCGGTCAGCGCGACGTAAGCGCCCAGATCGACGCCCCAAACGCCGAACTTTGTCTGGTCGATGTCGTCGCGCTTGGCGAGGCCGCGAATTGCGGCGAGAAGTTCGGCAGTCTCCTTGAATCCCAGCGTGGTGCGGCCCGGCACGGCGCCGTGCCCGGTGAAATCAAACAAGTAGACGTTGAATTGATGTTCTTGCAGCGCGGTGGTGAGAGTGAGAATGTCGGCGCGTTGCGAGCCGTAACCGTGACACAGGATAATCGTGGGAGCATGCAACAATCCCGGGAAAAACCAGCCTTCGCGCGTTCCGCCCGCGGGCAAGTCGAATTTGTAGACGGTGGGATGACCCATGAGCAAAGAGATGTCGACGTTTGCGGGGCTGCGCGGAGGCCGAAGGATTTGATACAGCAAATAACCGGAAATCGTCCCCAGCGCGAGGAGAATGAACAGTACGAGCGCGAGGAGCGAACCAATGGCCTGGGTGGCGCGCGAATGTTGATTTTCAGACATTTTTGTTTGGCGCTGGCCGGCAAGCGCAGTCCCTGAGCTCACCAGCGGCGGCAGAGTCTAGCATAACTTGACCGAAAGACTTTCGGTGGCGCCGCACACGAAGAGTAACTGCGCACCGAGGCACAAACTGAGTTGCAACTGGAATCGGGAAATCCGATTCGGGCGGCCGCCGTTCCAAGCAGGAATCGCTGTGTGCAATCGGCGAGCGCAGTTATAATTTGCCATGGGGCAAAGCAAGACACTCATGCAGATCGTGGACCTGCGACAAGTGCGCTCGCGCGCGCTCGAGGAGCTCTTCCAGGAAGAAGCCGAGCACTGGCGAAAAGAACTGTACTGGGATTACCGCCCTTCGCAGCAGCTTATCCGGAAGTTCATCGATTCCCGATCGCTGACCGGCTACGCCGCCATGGAAGGAAAAGAGCCTTCCGGATACGGTTTCTACGTGGTGGAAGAGCAGAAAGGCCTGATCGGCGGACTTTTCGTTTCCCCGCGCTTTCCCCAGATCGAATTGAGCAAGAAGCTGCTGGAAGAAATGCTGGAAACTCTGCGCGGCACGCCGCTGATCGAGCGCGTGGAGGCGCAGCTGATGCCGTTTGGCGCGGCGCTCGATCCGGTGCTCGCGGAGCAAAACTTCCGGCTGCATAAGCGCCAGTTCATGGTTCTCGAACTCAATGAGCACGCGCTGCCGGCGAGCGCGATGCGGAACGGAATGCGACTGGAGACGTGGACGGACCGATTCCTCGAGCCCTGCGCGCGGCTGATCCAGCGCGCGTACACCGACCACGTGGACAGCGAGATCAACGACCAGTACCGGACGGAAACGGGCGCGATGAAATTCCTGCGGAACATCGTGCTGCTGCCGGGATGCGGACAATTTTTCCCCGAAGCGTCGTTCATCGTGAGGCCGGGGCCGGGAGAAAAACCAACCGGCATGGTGCTGACTTCGACGGTCGCGGCCGGCGTCGGACACACAACGCAGATTTGCGTACTGCCCGGATATCAAGGAAGCGGACTGGGGCGGCGCTTAATGGAGGCGTCGCTCGCGGCGTTGCGGGCGCATGGGTATCATGCGCTGACGCTGACGGTGACGTCGATCAACGAGAGCGCCGTGCACCTGTATGAGAAGCTGGGATTTCTGACGGCGAAGTCGTTCGCGGCCGGCGTGTGGGAGCCGTAACAGCTAGCGATCGCGGGTTATTTTCGGGCGCGCTCTTTCAGCAAGTTCTTCAGTTCGGACATGAACTCTTTCACATCCTTGAAATCCGAATAGACGGACGCAAAGCGCACGTAGGCAACCTTGTCGAGTTTTTTCAGGCGCGACATCAGCAATTCGCCGATTTCCGACGTCGTGCGCTCGCGGTCCCTGGCTTCGTGGACAAAACGCTCCGCTTCATCCACGAGCGTTTCGAGCTTCGCGGTGGGCACGGGGCGTTTTTCGCAGGCGTGAAGGAGGCCCTGCAAGATTTTGTGGCGGTCGAATTTTTCGCGGCGGCCATCTTTCTTGATGACCATGTAGGGGATTTCATCAATGCGCTCGTAGGTGGTGAAGCGCTTGCCGCACTTGAGACATTCGCGGCGGCGGCGGATCAAATCGCCGGCGCGGCCTTCGCGCGAGTCAATTACTTTGTCGTCGACGTGGGAGCAGAAGGGGCACTTCACGGGCGCGTCTCCCCGGAATCCGCATTGGGATCAGGCGCGGCGGCGTGAATGCCCAGCGTTTCGGCTTTTGCTTCTTCGCGAGCGAGCGAGCGCAGCTCTCCCATGGACCACCCTTCGTGAACCAGAAGCGGCACACCCACGATGCTGGCCGCGGCAAAGGTCACGAGCCACATCACGATTGCAGCGGCAGCCGCAGGCTCCTTTTCTACTCCAAGTATGACGGTGAGGACAAGGAATGTGGCGACCTGCGCGCCGCCTCCGACCGTGGGGAGCTGCATCATGGAGCCGATCATCGTGAAGGCGAGGACGAGGAGCGCAGCGCCGAAATCCAGCCCGGCCAATTTTCCGGGGAAGCTACGAACCACCAAGAGATATACCGTCGCCACAACGACCCAGTGGATCGCTGTGTAAACTACAGCCACTATCATGTCGCGCGGCGAGCGGATAGCCTGTAAGCCTTCGGAGAATCCGCGAATCAGGTAAAGCAATTTGGCGCGCCAGCTGCCGCGCGCCTGGAGGCCCGACAGCCGAGACTGGAGGAAGCGCGCCCCGTGGAACCGAAAGTAAATCAGGGACGCAACCAACGCGACGAGGATGCCGAACAAAGTCCAGCCAGCGAGCCGCGCGTCGTGAAGCAGGGGCAGCGATTGCGATTCTGGCGGCACTTCGCGCGGGACGACCAAAAGAGCGCAAATCGCGATCACCGCCGTGGCCCCAATGTCGAAAACGCGCTCAAGAACGTAGACGCCGAAACTATCGGCGACGGGCAGCCGGTCCTTGCGCGCAATCAGGAGCGGCCGGACCGGCTCTCCGGCACGGCCGAGAAGGAAGATGGCCGCGAAACCCATAATGGTCGCGCCGTAGACATTCGCAAACGTGGGCCGGCCCATGTAGCGCGAAAACGCGGCCCAGCGCATGGCGCGAATCGCGTAGGAAACGTAGATGCCGACCGTGGCGAGAACCAGCAGGAGTATGTCCGCGCCGCGCAGCGTGACGCCGAGCTTGCTCCAACTGAACCCGCCGAGCATGGTCGCGCCGCGAAAGCGGTAGAGGAGAGCCGCGATAATCAGCAGGGCAATGAGCAGCCAGATTGTCTTTCGCCACACCGGTCGCATGGGAAGCGCACGGTATCAGCAGGCTTTCAAGAGTGTCAAGTTAGGCGGAGTGAAGGTCGTAGCCAAGTGACAAACTCCGCGGAGAGGCGGCGCGGCGCGCAGAGGCGCTGAGACAAAAAGCGATCGACGAAAAATGTCAGGAAAAACGCGGCGGGGCACAACTTTCGAGATTAAACTAAAATTATACCACGGATGTCAAATTTTTGTGCAAACCTTTTGGGATCATCAAAAAATCGTCCAAGTCAAAAAAGTGTCACAGGGGCTAAAAACAAGCGGTTAGTGGTCAGTGGATAGTGGTCCGAGGTCAGAAAAGGCAAACTCGCCGGGGGGCCGAGCAAGAGGCTGCGAAAGCTTGTGTTAGCCGTAGGGTACGGCTAATATGCCCCGACGTTACGGAACTTTTCGGCCCGAATCCTCGTTCCATAGGATGAGGCCAGAAGGTGATGTCAGACGCGAGGACGATGACGATTGGAGCCGGACGCTCAACTGGTCCAGCGATGTATCCGGGGAGAAGCTCCGGCGTGGGAAGAGCTTGTCCAGAGGCACGCGCGGCGTGTCTACAACATCTGCTACCGCTTCACGGGCAATTCGGCGGAGGCGGAGGACCTGAGCCAGGACGTGTTCCTGCGCATCTACCGGACTCTTGCGAGCTACAAAACCGCGTACGGCGGCTTCCCTACATGGCTGACCAGCGTGACGCGGAATTTGCTGGTGGACCACTACCGGCGTTCAAGGCGCGACCGAATGACCGATGCGCT
Source organism: Candidatus Acidiferrales bacterium (assembly GCA_035280405.1). Classification (GTDB taxonomy): domain Bacteria; phylum Acidobacteriota; class Terriglobia; order Acidiferrales; family UBA7541; genus DAHUXN01. Next base: position 56,269 of record DATEFX010000041.1, read on the forward strand.
GGAGGACGTGCTGCCGAAAGTGGAGGAGAAGCATTCGCCGGTGCGCACGCCGGACCGCGCGGCGCTGGCGCAAGAGCTGAGCGAGCAGGTGCAGTCGGCGCTGTCGCAACTCTCTCCAGAACTTCGCGAGGCGGTGATCCTGCGCGACTTGCAGGGTCTGGAATACGGCGAAATCAGAGAGGTTCTATCGGTCCCGGAGGGCACGGTAAAATCGAGAATCAATCGCGGCCGCATCGAACTGGCGCGGCTGCTGGAGCAAATGGGAGTGAAACCCGAGTAGGAAGAATATGAGCTGGAGCTGCATACAAGTCGAAGAGCGGCTGAGCGACCATCTGGACGGTGCGCTGACGCAGGCGGAGCGGCTCGAATTCCAGCAGCACGTGGCGAGCTGCGCGAAGTGCGCGCCGCTGGTTGCGCGAGTTGCGCTCGCGATCGGCCGCGTGCACAACCTGGAGCAAGTGGAAGCGCCCGCGAAGCTGGTTTCCAACATTCTCGACAAGACGCTGGGGCCGCGGAAGGCGAAGCGCGATTGGCGGGCGTGGCTGCCGGTTCTGTGGCAGCCAAGATTTGCGATGGGCATTGCCACCGGGTTGGCTGCGCTTCTGATTATTTTCCAGGCGACCGGCGGGCTGAAGCCAAATGGCGGCGGCCTGGCAAATTTGAGCCCCGTGAAATTGTTCCGCGACGCGAACAGCCATGCGCATCTGGTGTTCGCGCGCGCGGTAATGTACGTGAACGATCTCCGCGTCGTGTATGAGATTCAAACTCGCTTGCAGCCGGCGAACAATCCGCCGCCGGCGGGACAGCAGACCGCTCCCGCGCCATCGCAGCAGGAGCAGAAGAACCCGAATCAATCCAGGCAGGATCAAACTTCGATTCAACGCATGGCGCTGGTCGCCGTTCTGCTCGAGGATGCACCGGGAAGGAGAGCCCGATGAAGTGCGCCGTCCACACGGATGTTGACGCCACAGGATTCTGCCGCAATTGCGGCAAAGCGCTGTGCGCGCAGTGCGCCCGCGAGATTCGCGGCGCGCTCTACTGCGAAGAGTGCCTGGCGCGCGTGATGACCAATCCGGCGCCGCCGACAGCAGGTTACGCGTATCCGGCGCCGCTTCCCCCGGGCGCGCCGAATCCGGGCGCGGCGCTGGGACTCGGGTTCATTCCCGGCGTGGGCGCGATTTACAACGGCGAGTACATCAAAGGTCTGATTCACGTTGTGATTTTTGGCGGCATCATCGCCATGCTGAATAACGATGCGATATCAGGCGGGATGCAAGCCATGCTCGGCATTTTTCTGGGCATTTTTTGCATCTACATGCCGATCGAGGCATACATGACCGCCAAGGCCAAACTTGCGGGACAGACGCCGCCGGGATTTTTTCAGAGTGGTTCATCGCCCGCGCCAGATGGAACGACGGAGGAGCATGGCGTACAACGAATTCCGACGGGCGCGATCGTCCTGATCATCATTGGGATTATTTTTCTGCTCGGAAATTTTGGTTACCTGGACTCGGAGTATGTGTACCGCTTCTGGCCGCTCGCGCTGATTGCCGTGGGCGCGTGGCTGCTGTGGAAGCGCGCGCGATAGAATTTTAGGAGGCTCGAACGATGTCGTGGAGATCATGCAACTGCGCCCGCTGTCGGATTCGCGGCCTGATGGGGCCGGCGGTGCTGATCGCGATTGGCGTAATCTTTTTCGTGGGCCAATACAACTGGGACTATTCGATTGAGCGGCTTTGGCCCGTCATTCTGATTGTGGTCGGAGTCGTTCAGGTGCTCGCGGCTACGGCATCAAGCGAAGGACACGTTGGCGGCCCGGGCGGATATTGGCAAAGCCCGCCGCAAGCGCCTCCGCAAACGCCTCCGCAAGTTCCGCCACAGCGATGACGCCATATTACCGCGAGCGGCGCTCGATATTCACAGGCTTGCTGCTGATTCTGCTCGGCGTTTTATTTCTGCTCTCCGAGCTCCGACCGGCATGGGACCTGTGGGATTTCTTTTACCACTACTGGCCGCTTCTCCTGGTTCTTCTCGGCGTCGCGAAACTTTTCGACCACTTCCTGGCCACGCGCACGGGCCAGGCCCGGCCGCCTGCAATCACAGGCGGGGAAATCGCGCTCATCATCGTGCTGTTTTTCGTGCTAGGCAGCGTTGTCGCTTTTCATCGCGTGAAACGGCAACTGCCGGACATGGGCATCGACGTGGATATGGGCGATATGTTCGAGCATCCCTATGATTGGACGACTTCCCTGCCCGCCGAAACCGCGCGGCCGGGTGAAGCCGTTTCCATCTCGACGCCGCGCGGCAACATTTCCGTGCATCCTTCCAGCGACGACAAGCTTCACGTCATCGTCCACAAGACCGCTTCGGGGTCGGATGAGTCCGAGGCGCGCAGGAGAGCGGATGCTGTGAACGTGGCCATCACGCCGGCGAGCGGCGGGTACGAAATCCAGCCGCAGGAATCGAGCGATCAGGCGTCGCGCGTGAGAGTGGACCTGGAAGTCCAACTGCCGTCGCAATCGACGATCACGGCGCAAACTACGCGCGGCAGCGTCACTGTAATACAGATGACGGGCCCGCTCACCGTAAACGCGAAAAACGGCGACCTGGACATTCACGACATCACCGGCGACGTCGGCCTGGATATGTCCCACGGCAACGCGCGGCTCGCGAACGTGAAAGGCAACGTCCGGCTAAGCGGCGCGGGCAGCGAGGTGGATCTGACGCAGATCTCCGGCGACGTTACCGTGAATGGCGATTTCTACGGGCCGATTCGCGCGCGGAACGTCGGAAAGACTCTGCGATACACGTCTTCGCGCACGAATCTCACAGTGGATCACTTGACGGGCCAGATGGAACTCAACTCCGGAGATTTGAACGTCACGGATCTTCCCGGCAGCTTTCAGCTGACGACGTCGAACAAGGATATTTCTCTCGACAACGTGACGGGGCACATAGATTTGACCGGGCGCCGAGGGAATATCACGGTGCAGTTCGCCACGCCGCCGCACGAGGATGTCCGCATCACGAACGACAGCGCGAACATCGAAGTGACGCTACCAGCGCATTCGAGCTTCGACATCATGGCGGTTTCGAAGTCCGGCGATATCGAAAATGATTTTCAGGGTCCCGCGCTGAAGATCACAGCAACAGGGGATACGCACGTCCTTCAGGGCTCGTACGGGACCCGCGGCCCGCAGATCACGCTGAACAATACCTACGGCACGATTTCCATCCACAAACGGCAATAGCGGGGCGAACCACCGATCGCTCGCAGAATTTCAGCCCGAGCGATTTGTGAGCGAGAGTTTTCCGGTTCGAAGGTTACGCTTCGGGCTTCACCAGTTCGTCGAGGAGCGTATAGAAGCCCGGGAAAGAAATTCCGACGCAGTCGGGATCGCGGATTTCGGTCTCGCCATCGGCGGCGAGCGCTGCGATGGAGAAAGCCATGGCGATGCGATGGTCGTCGTGCGGATCGATTGCGCTCCCTTTCAAGCGGCCGTGCTTTGAACCGCCGACGCGAAGGCCGTCGGTAAACTCCTCGACTTCGGCACCCATGCGGCGCAAATTCTCGGCGACCGCGGCGATGCGGTCGCTCTCCTTTACGCGCAATTCGTGCGCATCGCGGATCTCGATTCCCTCGTTCGTGAACGCGCCCAACACGGCGAGCATCGGTAGCTCATCGATCATTCGCGCGACCATGGCGCCGGCAATTTTGCCACCTTTCAGCGACGCATAGCGGACGTTGACGTCGCCGACGAGCTCCCCGTCGCGCATCGTCACCGATTCAACAGACAGACTGGCTCCGATCGAAACCAGAAAATCGAGCACCGCGGCGCGCGTCGGATTGAGACCCACGCCTTGAAGGATTACTTCCGATTCGGGAACGATGAGCGCCGCAGCGATGAAAAACACGGCCGCGGACAAATCGCCGGGAACCACGAGCGCGCGACCGGTGAGCTTTGGCCGGCCGTGCAATCGAACCGCGCCGTCGCTGCTCTCGAGTTGCGCGCCCAATTCGCGCAGGGCCAGTTCCGTATGGTCGCGCGTCCGCACGGGCTCGCGAACTATGGTCTCGCCTTCAGCAAAAAGCCCGGCCAGCAAGATTGCGGATTTCACCTGAGCGCTCGCGACTTTCGGAGCATAGTCGATTGCTCGCAGGCTCCCGCCCTGAATGTCGAGCGGAGCGTACTGCTCTTCTCTGGCGCGGATTTGCGCGCCCATCTCGCGGAGCGGAGCAATCACGCGCCGCATGGGCCGTTTACGCAGCGAGGCATCGCCGGTAATCCCGGACCGAAAAGATTGCCCCGCCAAAGCTCCAGCCAGGAGGCGCATCGTCGTCCCGCTATTGCCGGCGTCAAGAGTTCGGCGAGGGGCTTTCCAGCTTGCCAGCCCAGTTCCGTGGACGACAATTCCCTTTTCGCTCTGCTCGATTTTCACTCCCAACGCCCGGAGGCACTCCACGGTGCTGTGGCAATCTGCCGCAGGCGAGAAATTGAATATCTCGCTCCGGCCCTCCGCGAGCGACGCAAGCATGGCGTAACGGTGAGAAATAGACTTGTCGCCCGGGAGGCGGACGACGGCATGGAAACTCTTCGCTGCATGTAACTTTTTCTTCCTCACAAAGCGATTCTAACACGTCAGACGAACGCAACCCTTCGGCTCGCAGGCGAGTCCAATCTCTAGTGAGCCTGACCCCAGCCCGGCCTGTTTGTACCGGCGACGCGTCTCCCGCGATCGCTGGGTTACTTTCCAAGAAGCCTTCCCGCAGCGGCGTTTGCCTCGCAGAGTGGCACAGGTTATGATGGTGGTTCGCATGCACCTCCGACCCACCCTCCTACTGGCCGTACTTCTTGCGTTTGCGGGCGTGTCCCCTGTTATGGCCGCCGATAACCCAGAAATTTTCCCTCTCAGCGACATTCATCCGGGAATGAAGGGCGTGATGTACACGATTTTCTCCGGGGACGAGATCAAGCAGGTGAATTTGACAGTTATCGGCGTCCTGAAGAACGCGATTGGCCCGAAACAGGACATCATCCTCGTGCAGCTCGAGGGTCCAGAAGTCGAGAAAGACGGCGTTGTCGCCGGGATGAGCGGCAGCCCGGTCTATTTCGACGGCAGACTCGCCGGAGCACTTTCGCTGAAGATTGGCACATTCACGAAGGACGCAATCGGCGGAGTGACGCCGATTCAAAATATGCTCGACATCCAGCACGCGATGACCAATACGGAGAGCGCAGGCGCTTTCCATGGCGGCGTTTCGGTCCCGGCGGACGTTGATTCCGCGAGGTCATTCCCCGAGAGAATTTCTCTCGGCTCGGGCAACTTCCTTACTCCCATCGAAACGCCATTGGTTTTTTCCGGAATTTCACCCGAGGTTCTGGCGGATTTCGCTTCGCAATTTCGCGCTTTCGGCATGACTGCCATGGCCGGCGGGACCGTCGCTCCTAGTCCCGATGATGCAAAGTTGCAACCCGGCGACATGGTCGGGATGGATTTGATCTCCGGCGATTTCTCCCTGACCGCTGGATGCACGGTGACAGCAATCGTCAAGGGCCAGGTCTTCGTTTGCGGCCATCCGATTCTCGGATTTGGAAATGTTGCCATCCCGATGTCGCGAGGCCACGTGGTGATGACGCTGGCTTCGTCGCTCGAATCGACGAAAGTCATGAACACGGGCGGCAATATCGGCGGATTCGTGCAGGATCGGCTGACTGGCGTTGTCGGCGAGCTGGGCCCGGGCCCGTCGACGGTTCCAGTAGATGTGAACTTAAAAACACAGGCGGACGAGAAGCATTTCCACTTCAATGTCGCCGAAAACCCGAAACTGACTCCGTTACTTGTCGCCGTTGCGGCGAATGACGGAATTTCCGCCAACACGGCCTACGCGGATGGAACCACGCTTCAGCTCGATGGCCAAATTGATATTCAGAATCATCCGTCGGTAGAGCTTCGCGATATCATCGCGCCCTCTGACGGGCCCGTGGGTGATTCTGTCCAGCTGGCGCTGGGCATCGAATCCGCGTTCGCGAAGATTTATGCCAATCCGTACGAGCAGCCAAACGTTCAGAAGGTCGTCCTGAACATCACGAGCACTCCCGGGCGCCATATCGCTGCGATTGACGACGCCTGGTGCGATAAGAGCGAAGCGCAGCCGGGCGAAACTTTGCACGTCAAAGTCCTGCTTCGTCCCTACCGAGGCAATCCATTTATCCGCGAAGTCCCCATCAAGATTCCCGACCAGGCGTCGCGCGGCAATCTGCAGGTGCTGGTCAGCGACGCCGAGGTGCTCGACCGCGCGCGGCAGCCATTCCCCGGGGGCGGCCAAAACCAGTTGCACGGCCTCGATGAATTGATTCGCACGATCAATCGGGAACGACAGAACGACCGGCTGTACGTGACGCTGCTCGAGAATTCACCGACGCTGCTGGTCGAAGACAAGGAATTGCCGAACATTCCCGCATCGCAAATGAACGTGCTGGATGCAGGACGGGCGCCCGGCGGGCCGCGCATGCTGTTTCAATCGGTGATCGGCGAAAATTCCGTGGCAATGAACGAGGTGATTTCCGGCGAGCACTTTCTCTCCGTCACGATTAAATGAGCCATTCAAAAAGAAGGAGCCCAAGACAACCGATGCGGCGACTCATTGTGCCGTCCGTAATCATCCTGACGCTTTTCTGCGCCATCGCGCTTCAAGCGGAACACACGCGCTTCTGGGAGCAATCCAGTTTCGAGGAATTCGAAAAAGGCACGCATAAGGGCGTCGCCGTCCGCAGCGACGGCTTGCTCGTGCCCGCGCCGGAATTCAAATCCTTCGCCGACCCCAATCTCGCTTACCTCTGGGCTCTGGCGGCGGATTCGCGAGGGCGGTTATATGCGGCGGGCGGTTCCGACGCCAAGGTTCTCCGCATCGATGCTTCGGGAAAGACGACGTCGGTCTTCGATTCCGGCGAACTCGAAGCTCAGGCACTCGCGGTGGACAAGCAGGACAACGTCTACGTGGGCACTTCGCCGGACGGCAAAGTCTACAGAATCGCGCCGGATGGACAGCATTCTGTTTTCTTCGACCCGAAATCAAAATACATCTGGGCGCTCGCGTTCGATTCCAAAGGAACGCTATTCGTCGCCACGGGCGACAAGGGCGAAGTTTTCGCCGTTGCGCCAGACGGCAAAGGAGACGTGTTTTACAAGAGCGAAGAAACTCACGCGCGCTCCCTCGCCTTTGATGGGCACGGCAATCTGATCGTTGGAACAGATCCGAACGGCCTGATCATACGCGTGCCAATGGAATCGAAGACTGGGTCCGCGCTGCCCTCGGCTGGAAAAGCGTTCGTGATCTATGAGACTTCCAAGAAGGAGGTCACGGCGCTGCAAACGGATTCGTCAGGCGACATCTATGCCGCGGCAGTGGGAAACAAGACCGGCACGCGGACGATCTTTCTGCCGCAGCCAAGCGCAGCTTCCACTGCTCAGATTACCGCGGCAATATCCAGTGCGGCCCGTTCTCAAGCCGGCGCGCAGGCTCAACCATCCACCACGCCGCCGGTGGCGCCGCTGATCCTCCCAACTTTCCCCAGCGCCACAGGCGGCTCTGAAGTCTACAAGATTGCAGTGGACGGCTCGCCCGAATCGCTTTGGACTTCGCCGCAAGACGTAGTGTATTCCCTGGGATTTTCTTCTGACGGCCACGTCCTTCTCGGAACGGGGAATCATGGCGAAGTCATCCGGCTTGACGGCGACCATATCTTCTCTTCGCTCGCGAGTTCCGACGCTTCGCAGGTCACAGCACTCGCTACTGGACCGAATCATGCGATGTACGTGGCCACGGCGAATCCGGGGAAAATCCTCACTCTTGGCCCGGGGTATGCCGCCGAAGGAACCTTCGAATCTCAAACTTTTGACGCCAAAATCTTCTCGCGCTGGGGCCGGCTGACGTGGTGGGGCGATAATTCCGCAAGCTCCGGCAAGCTCGAATTTTTCGTGCGGTCCGGCAACACGTCTGACCCGGACAATTACTGGAGCCCATGGCAGGGACCGTATGGGAATCCGGCAGGAGACGAAGTCCAGTGCCCTCCGGCACGATTCTTTCAGTGGAAAGCGGTGTTCCACGACGCCGCCACGGGTTCGCAGCCGTCGCTTTCCTGGGTCAAAGTCGCTTACTTGAAGAAAAATGTCGCGCCGACGATCGACGGCGTCGTCGTGGAGAGCCCGGGCTATCGCGTCCCGACATTTCCGGGAGTACAGTCGGAGCAACAACAAACACCCCCGGCAGTTTCTTTCCGGATGCCGAAAAGCGCGGATGATGGCGAGCAGAACACACCCGACTTTTCGGCCTTCCAGCAACGCGGCCGTCGGTTCAACCCTCCGCCGCAAGGCACGCCTGCAAAGGGTTATGAAACAGTGGTATGGACTGCGGACGACGACAATGGGGACGACCTTTCGTTCACGCTCTTTTACCGCGGCGAAGGCGAGAAAGAATGGAAGCTTCTCAAGGACGACATCCACGAAAGCTACTATTCCTGGGACACGAACTCGATGCCCGATGGCGCGTATTACCTGAAGCTTGTGGCTTCGGACAGGGATTCGAACCCTGCTGGCCAGGTTTTGACGGCGGAGCGGATCAGCGACCGCTTCCTTGTGGACAATACTCCTCCGGCAGTCGAGAACCTGCGGGCCGAACCCGGAGGTAGTGGCGATTGGCGCGTTCGCTTCACGGCGCACGACGCGACGAGTGCAGTCTCCAAATCATCCTACAGCCTCGATGCCGGCCGCTGGGAAATAGTGTTCCCCACCGGCGAATTGAGCGACTCGCCTGCCGAGAACTATGACATCGCCCTTCACGACCTGAAGCCCGGGGAGCATACCGTGGCGGTCCAGGTCTTCGATGAATTCGAAAACTCGGTCACGGCCAAAGTTACATTTTCGGTTCCCGGCGCCAAACGATAGGCGGATGCAATCCTCCGACACAGACTTCTCTCAACGCGTCGCTATAGAGAGCTCTCCTCCGGCGGTTTAACGCGCCGGAAGACCACAAACAGCGCCATGTCGTAAATGATTTTGATTCCTCCGCCGAGAAAAAGCGGCCCGGAGAGCGTCAATATCTGCATCGCGTAGCCGGAAATGGCACTGCCGACAATTCGCGTCAGGTTTCTCGACAGAGTCGTGATGCCACTCGCAAACGTCCTCTCCTCTTTGTTGATGATTGCCAGCATGTATGACTGCCGCGTCGGAACGTCCATCTGCACCAACGACTCGCGGCAAAGATAAATCACCGCCGCCCACTTGAGATTCGGAGCAAATGGCAACAGGAACAGGAAAACGCTAGAGGGCATATGCGTGAAAACCACCGTGTTCAGCAATCCGATCTTCTTCGCCAGCCACGCTGCGACCGGCAGCGAGACGGCGTTCGCAACAGCAGCGACGGCGAATAACGGCCCAATCCACCCTGCCCCTGCGTGAAATCTTCGGAAAAACCAGTACGCCAGAAGCGGGGCGGTCAGCATCGCGCCGCCGAAGGAGTCCATGGAGAACAGCGCGGCCATCTTTCCAATCTTTCGTTTCGATTCCCGCGAAATGGGCGGTGATATTCGCGCTCTCTTTTCCACCTCCACGCTCGCCGAAATTCCCGCGTACGCCGCGATGGAAAGCGCGTAGAAGACTGCGATCGTCCGCCACATGGCATGGAATGACGCTAATTCGTTCCACCCGAACCGGCTTTTCAGGATGTGCGGCGCTCCGGCCAGCAGGCTTCCGAGCGCGACGCCGACCTCCAGGACTACGCCGTACCATGCAAAAACGGAGGTGCGACGGTCGTTCGACGTCAACTCCGGTAGCAGCGCCTGTTCCAGCGCATAGGAAGCGCCGCGCGGCCGGCCCAGTCCGTTGACCATCCCGATGAATGCCGCCAGATACAGCCAAATTGCCTTGCTCGTTTGCGCGAACGTGAACGCTCCCAAGGCCTCCAGGCCTGCGAGGATCATCAACGTGCGCCGCCGGCCAAAGTGATCAGCAAGAAAACTAACCAGCGCGGTGCTGGCCGCGGCGCCTCCAAATGAAAACGCAATCAGCGTCCCGACCGCTCCTGCGCTCCATCCCAGATTTCCCAGGTACAAGGCCAGAAGAACCGCCGTCATTCCCATTCCGACGGCGCGAAGGAACGCGGCAAGGAAAAGTCTCAAGGCATCTCGGCGATTTGCGGGCTTCACAGTTTCCTCAACTATGCCATAATTGACGCTTTCAATGTCAGGAAGCGCGCCACAAACGATCAACTTGCCGGTAGACTTTGACGCGATTCGCGCGGCGCACGAGCGCATTCGCCATCAAATCCACCGCACTCCTGTCTTCACGGCCGAGTCTCTGGACAAACTGACCGGCGCAAGACTTTTTTTCAAGTGCGAGAATTTGCAGAAGACGGGCTCGTTCAAGTTTCGCGGCGCCACGAACGCCATCTTTTCGCTGACCGAAGAGGAAGCAGCCCGCGGCGTCGTCACGCAATCGTCCGGCAACCATGCTGCCGCGATTTCGCTCGCCGCCAGCCGCCGCGGGATTCCCGCATGGATCGTCATGCCTCGCACCGCGCCGCGCGCAAAGCGGCTCGCTGTCGAATCCTACGGGGGCCGTGTGACGGAATGCGAACACGACGTCGCCTCGCGCGACGCGGCGTGCAAAGCCCTGCAGGAAAAGACCGGCGCGGTCCTGATTCATCCCTATAACAACGAGCGCGTGATCGCCGGCCAGGGCACAGCGGCGGTGGAACTGCTCGAGGAAATCCCGGACCTCGACATCATCATCACGCCCGTGAGCGGCGGCGGCCTTCTCAGCGGAACCGCGATTGCTTCTAAGTCTCTGCGCCCTTCGATTCGGGTCGTTGGCGCAGAACCAAAAAACGCAGACGATGCCTATCGCTCGCTCGCCGCGGGCAAAATCGAGCCTGCAGCAACAACTGTGACCATCGCCGACGGCCTGCGCGCCACGCTTTGCCCCCTGACGTTTTCCATTTTGCGCGCTCGCGTGGACGAAATTGCGTTAGTCACCGAGGAGGAGATCCTCGCGAGCATGAAATTGCTCTGGGAGAGGCTCAAACTTATTGTTGAACCCTCGGGGGCGGTTTCCGCAGGGGTCGTATTCGAAAAGAAAATTCCCACTGAAGGCAAACGCATCGGAATTATTCTCTCCGGCGGCAACCTCGATTTAGACTACATCCCGTTTTCTAAAAGCAGCTAACCGGCCCTCGGCCTCAGCTCGGAAAGCAGGAAGCGAACTACCTGTATTGCAATTGCTTATTCCGTAGGCTTCCAGTCTGGCGGGGGAAATACGATCTGCCAGAACTTTGGCGATGCTTGCTCGAATTCGATTGCCACCTGATAGCCAAATGAGGCTTCCTTGGGCTTTCGAGTCACACGGCATGCGACGCGGCTTCGAGTGTACTTGTTCTCCAGTGTGAATCGATCATCGATGGCAAGGGGCTGGGCGCAAATGAGCAGCGCCCCGTGATCGTTCACGTTGACCGTAAATGCCTCAACAATACTCTCGGTTCCCCGAACGTTAGCGAGCAGCCGCACACCGACACGCAATGTGACCCGCTGGCTTCTTCGTCGCTCCTCTTGCGAAGCGGAGTGCGACTCTTGATCCGGGCTGGGATTTTCCAATTTCATCCAATTGGCGCGACCCTGAATTGTCTAGTTCGCTTGGAGGGCAAGTCAACTGCGGAAATCGGAATCGCTAAATTTCCACGCCCCAGAAATCCGATTGCGGCTGGACCAACTCCACGCCCAGCTCCCAGCCTTCCGTCTGTTTCTTCCCCTGCCACACGACCCGTCCCAGCATCGTTTGCCTAGTCGCCAGGTTTGTGATCCGGAGCTTTTGTTCCAAGGCCATCGCTTGAGGAGAAACCAGCAGGCAGCCGTAATAGTTCACGACGCGAGTCTGAGCGCTTTCGTGCAGGGCTGGACCGGACGCGTCGTTCATCCATTCGACACGGAGCGGCACGCGCGAATTCATCCGAGGAGCCCGTCTCTGAGTACGCATTTTGACTTCAAGAGGAACCGGCTGGCGAAACTTCAGAACTTTGGGCACTTGCGATTTCCCCTCAATCAGTAAACCACTCTAGTTCAATCACTTACAGACAACCCTTGACACCTAACCGCCCACTCCCATTGGAATACTAGTACTGTGGCTGGCGTGCGTCAATAGTACGAAGGAGCAGGTCTTCCGATCGGATTTCGGTTTAAGGACAGGTGGAGCGAAAAGTGGCTTGCTCGTCTAGCCCAATTTGAGTCTGTGAGCCTGAGGTGACAGGAGGGGCTGACCCGCCACCTGCGGTGCCTCCTCCGGCGCGAAGGCCTTCTTTTTGCCGCCGCCCAGCCAGATTTGGAGCGAATCCATGTAGGTGTAAAACACCGGCGTGAGGTAGAGCGTCACAATTTGGGCGAAGACGAGCCCGCCGACGACAGACAATCCCAACGGTCGCCGCGATGCCGCGCCAGCGCCTGCTCCAAGCGCGATTGGCAATGTTCCCATGATCGCTGCCATGGTGGTCATCATGATGGGCCGGAAGCGAATCAGGCAGCCTTTCACCGCCGCGTCCGCCGCATTCAGCTCCCCTTTACGCTCCAATTCAAGCGCAAAGTCCACCATCATAATGGCGTTTTTTTTCACGATTCCAATCAACATGATGATGCCGACAAAGCCGAATAAGTCGAGCTGCATATGAAACACCATCAGCGTGAGCAGCGCGCCAAACGCGGCAGCCGGCAAGCCCGAAAGAATCGTCAGGGGATGAATGAAGCTTTCATAAAGCACGCCCAGCACGATATAAATCACCAGGATGGCCATCACCAGCAGCATACCAAGACCTTTTAGCGACTGCTGATATGCTTGGGCCGTTCCTTGAAAGCTGGTGGTTATTGAAATCGGCAGCGTATCCGTCGAAAGTTTTTGAATTTCACTCACGGCGTCGCCTAGCGCCACTCCCGGCTTCAAGTTGAAAGATATTGTCACCGACGGAAGCTGGCCGGTGTGATTCACGGTTAGAGGGCCGAGGCTGGTCGTAAGGTTCGCCACAGCATTCAGCGGGACGAGCTGCCCGTTGGTGGAGCGAATGTACAGATACGAGAGCATCTGCGGGTCTCGCTCATATTGCGGCTCGAGTTCCATGATCACCCAGTATTCGTTGTTCGGCGCGTAGATTGTGGATACTTGCCTTTGTCCGTACGCGGTAAATAGCGCGCTTTCGATCTGCGACGGGGTCACGCCGAGCGCCGAGGCCCTGTCGCGGTCGATGTTCACGTTCACCTGAGGATTCTTGATCTGCAAGTCCGTGGTGACATCTTGCAGCCCCGGTAATTTCTTCATTTTGTCGTTCATTTCCTGCGCGTATTTATAAAGTTGATCCGTTTGCGGGCTGACCAGCGTAAATTGATACAAGCTCTTCGTCAGTTGCCCGCCGATACGAATCGAAGGCGGATTCTGCAAGTAGACGCGGATTCCCGGAATCGTGTTCAGCTTCGGCTCCATCTCCTGAATGATGTCGGAGATGGTCATGTGGTGCTCGAACAACGGCCGGACAAGGCGCAACATCAGCCGCATCGCGGCATTTTGTCCGTATTTGACTTCCCAGCCATCGTAAGTCGCGCTCTTCGTCCAAGGCCTGTCCGAACGGTCTTTCAAATGGTCGAAGAAGCGTCCGATATTCAACCCCGACGTTCCGCCCGCGCTGACGCTCGAAAAGAATTCGAGCGTGTTGGGATCATCCAGGACAATCTGATTCAAAGCTTCCTGATGTGCCTTCATCGCGTCAAACGAGATCCCCTGGTTCGCCTCGTCGAATCCGACAACTTCGGAGATATCTTCATCCGGCAGAAAGCCTTTCGGAATCACCCAGAACTGCCACGCTGTCGCTATCAGAAGTACGACTCCAAAAACCATCACGGCCAGGCGATGCCGCATCGCCCAATGCAACGTGACCTCGTAGGAACGCAGCATCCTGTCGAACATTCGTTCGAGCGAGTTGTAGATTCGCCCGTGTCCCTCGCTTACCGGCGGCCGCAAAAACCGGCTGCAAAGCATCGGGGTCAAGCTCAGCGAGACGACGCCCGAGACCAGAATCGCCGAAATAATCACGACCGCGAACTCGTGCAGCAAGCGTCCCAGGATCCCGCCCATGAAGAACACCGGCAAAAATACGGCGGCGAGCGAACAGGTCATGGACACGATGGTGAAACCGATTTCGCGCGAGCCGGTCAGCGAGGCTTCGAGCACGCCTTCGCCGTGTTCCATGTGCCTGACGATGTTTTCGAGCATGACAATCGCGTCGTCCACCACGAACCCGACCGACAGCGTCATGGCGAGCAGCGATAAATTGTCCACCGTGTAGCCCAGCAGATACATCACGGCAAATGTCCCGATGATGGACATCGGCAGCGCAAGGCTCGGAATTACCGTCGCCGAGACGTTTCGCAGGAAGAGGAAAATCACCAAAATCACAAGCGCAATCGCCAGGAACAGGCTGAACTTCACTTCGTTGACAGACTGGTTGATCGCCACCGACCGGTCGTACTCAATCGCCAGGTGCATCGCTGGCGGCATGATCGACTCGAATTTCGGCAACAGTGCCTTGATCGCGTCTACAATTTCGATTGTGTTCGTACCCGGCTGCCGTTGTACGGCGAGGATGATGCCGGGGCTCGCATTGATCCAGTTCGCGAGCTTGTTGTCTTGTACTCCGTCGAAGACGTTTCCTAGCTCGTCGAGCCGCACCGGTGAACCATTTCGGTAGGCTACAATGAGCTGCCGATACCGCGCGGCATCGGTTAGCTGCCCGTTCGCCTGCACATTGAACGCTTTGTCCTGCCCATAAAGCGTTCCCGTGGGCATATTGACGTTGCCCTGCTGCACCGCCGCTGCGACTTCGTCAATTCCGATTTTCCGGCTCGCCATTTCCTTCGGGTCTAACTGGATCCGCACGGCGTACTTTGTCGAGCCGTACACGGACACCTGCGCTACGCCGCTGACCATTGAGATTTGCTGCCCGAGCAGCGTCTCGGCGTATTCATCCACCTGCGACAGCGGCAGCGTCGGCGAAGTCACGGCGAGATACAAAATCGGCGAGTCCGCGGGATTCACCTTGCGAAACGTCGGCGGCGTCGGCATGTTCGGCGGCAGTTGATTGCTCGCCGC
>DATEFX010000042.1:0-85928 GCA_035280405.1 Candidatus Acidiferrales bacterium
GACGCGATTCTCTCGCGCCATCCCGAAGCCACATTTATTCCCGGCCACGGCGAAGTCGGCCGCGCGCAGGATCTTCGTGATTTTCACGATTACCTTGCAGCGTTGCGCGAAGCGGTTGGCGCGGCGCAGTCCGCGGGCAAGACCGGCGATGACCTCGTGAACGACGTGCTCGCAAAATTGCAGCCCAAATACGGCGATTGGGACGCGTTCCAGTATTTCGCCAAGCGCGATATTCAATTCACGGACGAAGAGCTCCGCGGCACGAAGAAGATTCCCCAGCCTCCAGCCAGCTAAGTTGGATGCAAATCGGGACGCTCCGTCTCCGCTTGCTCGCACCTCAAGGCTTCACTGCCGGGCTGGCCTCCGATTCCTGAGCATTCACGGCCTGCCATTTGCCGCTTCGCAACACGAATACGTCGGTGAAAAACGTCCTCCTGGGCGCATCGTTCTCGGGAACGGCGAGGACAATCCCGTTGGCGATCGCAACATCCCCGTACACGCGCACCTCCAGCTTCTCAAACCGGTGCGTCTTCATCGTAGGCCACGGATGCTGCCGTACGAAGTCAATGTGTTGCCGCTTGGTGATCATGCCAATCGGCAGCACGTGCACAAAATCATCGGCAAGGATCGTTTCGAGCGCAGTCGGATTGCCTTCGTTGGCGAGCCAGCGATTTTCTAGCTTCACGATCGCCCCTTGCGCCTCTTTTGTCGTGTCAGTGTCTTGCGGAGTTCGATGTCGCGCCGGCGCAGCAGAAGCCACACCGAAAGCAAGCGCAAGCAAAACGACGCTTCTGCCAAATTGTTTCATTGATATTTCTCCTCCTCGGATCGTCCGGATTCATTCTCTCACAATCTCCCGTCTCCGCCTGACTTCCCGAATATACTCCTTGGGTCCAAGCAGCGGCACAGGAACACTGCGGACGATTTGCCAGCTCTCGCGAAACTGCGTCCCGGTTTGCTGCGTCCAAATGTTTTGACATTCCCCGCGCGCAGGAACTATCATGCGCGGTGGAATTATTCGACTGAGGGAGCCCGCATTGGACCGATTGACTCCTCAAGCTTCCGATTCCCTGCCCTGGAACTGTCCTTGCCATCTTGTTCCCTCACACGATCCTGACTCTACGCGGGGGTGTTTCGATGCCGCACGATGAAGAAAAACCGCGCATGCCTGGCGCGGAAAATGACGCCAAATCTCGCCATAAGGAGGACGGCCCTCCCGCCGATCTCTCCCGCCGCAAATTTATTCGCGGCGCGAGCATTGCCGGCGCCGCCATTTCCGCCGGGACGCTGCTCAGCGACCGCGTCCTCGAAGCGGCCACGCTTTCCAAGCCGGCAGCAGGCGATGCCGGTGGCGTGGTCGGCCCGGGCGAAGTCCCCATCACGCTGAAAATCAATGGCAAGACGCAGCAGCTCAATCTTGAGCCGCGTGTCACGCTCCTCGATGCGCTCCGCAATCACCTCGACATGACCGGTGCGAAGAAGGTCTGCGACCGCGGCACCTGTGGCGCCTGCACCGTGCACATCGACGGCCGCGCGGTCTACTCGTGTTCGACTCTCGCGATTGACGCGCAGGGCCACGACATCACCACGATTGAAGGTCTCGAGCCCGCCGATGGTCTTCATCCCATGTCGCGCGCCTTCTGGGACAATGACGCGCAGCAATGCGGCTTCTGCACTCCGGGCTTCGTGATGGCCTGCGCCGCCTACGTCGAACACGAGCCGCATCCGACTTACGAAGGCTTGCAGAAAGCGCTCGGTGGCAATCTTTGCCGCTGCGGCACCTATATGGGCATCCGCGAAGCCGTTCTCGATGCCGCGAAATCCATGAAGGGAGGGCGAGCCTAATGGCTGACTATCACTGGCCTCCTGCGAATCACCGCGAATTCATCGGACAGCGCATTAAGCGCATAGACGGCCCGTTCAAATCTTCCGGCCGAGCCAAGTACACCTACGACATCAATCGCCCCAACATGCTCTGGGGCAAGATGGCCACTTCGCCCTACGCTCACGCGAAAATCCGCAAAATAGACACCAGCGCCGCCGAAGGCATGCCAGGCGTGAAGGCCGTCGTCTCCATCATGAAGGAAGGCGACGAAGTCCTCTGGGCCGGCCAGGAAATCGTCGCCGTCGCCGCGGACTCCGAAGAGCGCGCCGAAAGCGCCGCCGAAGCGGTGAAAATCGATTACGATCCCCTGCCGCACTTTGTTACCGACGCCGATCCACAGACCGCCGGCAGCGATCATTCGAAACAAACCGAGCAGCGCGCCGACGGCAATCCCGACCAGGCCTTCTCGCAGGCCGAAGTGACCAGCGAGGGCCGCTACGGCATCCCCGTCATCACGCACTGCTGCCTGGAAACGCACGGCCAGATGACAGAGTGGGATGGCGACAACCTCACCGTCTGGTCCACCACGCAGAACGTCAGCGGGATGGCCGGCGAATATTCTTCTGGCCTCAAGGAAAAGGGCATCGACATTCCTGCCAGCAACATTCACGTCATCTCCAACTACATGGGCGGCGGCTTTGGCAGCAAATTCGAAGCCGACACCTGGGGCATCGCCTGCGCGCAGCTCTCGAAAGAATCCGGACGTCCCGTGAAGATGATGCTCGAGCGCGACCATGAGCTGATGGTCGCTGGCGCCCGTCCCTCGCTTCACGGCCGCATCAAGCTCGGCGCGAAGAAAGATGGGACTCTCGTCGCCTGGGAATCGGAAACTTACGGCACGGGCGGTCCAACGGCCGAAGGAACCGGGCATCTCCCGTACATCCTCGCCGTCCCCAACGCCAGCGTGAAGCACACCGCCGTGATGACGAACATCGGGCCGATTCGCGCCTGGCGCGCTCCGGATCATCCGCAGATGGCGCTCATTTCCATGTCTGCCTTCGAAGACATGGCCGCGAAGCTCAATATGGATCCGGTGGACTTCTTCAAGAAAAATCTCAGCCTCGCCGGCGAACGCGGCAAGACCTACTCTGAGGAGCTCGACAAGGCCGCCGAGCTGATGGAGTGGAAAAAGAAATGGCATCCGCGCGGCAAGGGTGGCACGGGAACGGTCAAGCACGGCCTAGGGCTTTCCATGCACACCTGGGGCGGCCGCGGCAACCGCAGCAACTGCGACGTCACCATTCATCCGGACGGGTCGGTCGAGACTTCGCTCGGCAGTCAGGACCTCGGCACCGGCACGCGCACCGTCATCAACATCGTCACTTCCGAAACGCTCGGCATTCCCCTCGACTGGGTGAAAGTCAATATCGGTGACAATCGCTATCCACCCGCCGGCGCTTCCGGCGGCTCCACGACCGTCAGCGGCGTCAGCACTTCCACTCGCCGCGCAGCCACCGACGCGCTCAATCAGCTCCTCGACAAAGTCGCGCCGTCTCTCGGCGCGTCAGCCGACAATCTCGAAGCCTGGAAAGGAAAAATCCAGGTCAAGGGCAATCCGGCGAAATCCATACCTTGGAAGCAGGCCTGCGCCAAGCTCGGCGCCTCTTCCATCACCGGCAAGGGCGTCACCTCGCCCGATTTGATGTCCAGCGGCGTCGGCGGCGTGCAGATGAGCGAAGTCGCCGTGGACACGGAAACGGGCATCGTGCGCATCGTCAAGCACGTTTCCGTGCAGGACTGCGGCCTCATCATTGACCTCAAGACGGCCGAAAGCCAAGTCTACGGTGCGGCGATCATGGGCATCACCTATGCTCTCTACGAAGAAAAAATCATGGATCAGCCCACCGGCCGCTGCCTGAATCCCAACATGGAGTTTTACAAACTCGCCGGCATCGGCGACGTCGGAGACATCGTAGTCCACATGATGACCGGCCCGGGATACGACGACCGCGGCACAATCGGCCTCGGCGAACCGCCTGTCATCTCGCCAGGCGCCGCGATTTCCAATGCCGTCGCCAACGCCATCGGCGTTCGCGTTCCCGAACTTCCGCTCACGCCGGATCGCGTGCTCACCGCTCTCGGAAAAGGAGGCATGGCCTGATGGACGCCTTCGAATTTGCGAATCCCACAACGTTAAAGGAAGCGATCGGCCTGCTCGGTTCGGACTGGGAAGATGCATCGGTCTTCGCCGGCGGCACCGATCTGCTCGCTCTTCTCAAGGACGACGTCGAGGAAACCAAGCGCCTCGTCAACATTAAGAAAGTCGGCTCTCTCCACGCCGTCCAGAATGTTAACGGAGGAATCCGCATCGGCGCGGCGGTCACGATTGAGCAGTTGCTTTCCGCCGCCGATGTTCGCAAGGATTTCCCCGCCATCTTCGACGCTGCGGAGGGCATTCGCAGCCCGCAGCTTCGCAACATGGGCACGGTCGGCGGCGAGCTCTGCCAGCGCCCCCGCTGCTGGTATTACCGCAATGGTTTCGGCCTGCTCGCACAGGATAAGGACGGCAAATCGCTTTCCGAGCAGGGCGACAATCGCTACCACGCCATCTTCGGCAACGATGGCCCGGCAAAGTTCGTCAGCCCGTCGAGCCTCGCTCCCGCTCTCGTCGCTCTCGGCGCCCGGGTCACCATCGAGGGGCCCAAGGGCGCGCGCGAGTCCTCCGTTGAGGAATTTTTCAAGGTCCCGCAAAAGGCGGACGAACGCGAACACGCCCTCGCGCCCAACGAAATCGTCAGCGAAATCATCGTCCCGGGCGAATCGCGCGGCATGCGCAGCGCCACGTACGAAGTTCGCCAGAAGGAAGGTCTCGACTGGCCCTTCGCCACGGCCTCTGTCGCCTTGCGCATGAAGGGCGCGGCGGTTGAATCCGCCCGCGTCATCCTCGGCCACGTTGCGCCGAAGCCCTGGCCCGCCGCGCAAGTCGAAAAGTGGCTCGCCGGGAAAACCATCAACGAAGAAATCGCCGCGAAGGCCGGCGACGCTGCCGCTGAAGGCGCCACGCCCATGAGCCGCAATGGTTACAAGGTCCAGCTCGTGCGCGTCGCCGTCAAGCGCGCCCTGCTCGACGCCGTCGCGAAAGGAGTCGCATAGCCATGCTGAAGACTTCCGCGGGACCCAGCCTCAACGTTCTCATCTCCACCGGCGCCGTCTGCCAGTCCATGCGCTCCAAGAAACTCTTCTATCAGCCCGACGAAGATGCCTCCGACGCCCGCTTCGCTGGCCCCTTCTGGTGCGCTCGCTCGCAGTCCAAAATCGGCCCAGACGGCAAACTCGTCGCCCTCGACGATTGCCGCCCCGGCCGCTCCTGCTGCCGCACCGCCTGAGCGCGAGATAATTCTTTGTAGGGGCAGGGCTTGTCCTGCCCGCGCGATGCGCACGCGTCGCGAACTGCTTACACCACCCACGGCACCACCGCCCACGACGTCCGCCGGTACTCCCCATACGCCGCGCCAAATTCCTCGCTCATCCGTTCTTCTTCCAGGCGAATCTTCCGGACATACGCGATCGCCAGCAGCGCCAAGCCGGCGAGCGCATGGAGCCTCCCCGACACGATCGCCGTGCCCGCAAACATCCCCAGCATCGCCGTGTAAATCGGATGGCGCACGCGCCGGTACGGTCCCGTTGTCACCAGCTTGTGCCCCTCCGCTACTCGCACTTCCGCGCTCCAGTTGCGTCCCAGGTGCCGCCGCGCCCACACGGCCAGCAGAATGAACGCCGCCTGCACTCCCAGCCCAATCGGCACGAAGAGGAACGCGGCAGGCAAGATTCGCGCATTGAGCGTTGGTACCGGAATGAACAGCAGCAGCAGCGCCACATTCAGAATAATTTGATGCAGCGCCGTGGACTTCCCGGACTCCGCGGTTTTCGCCGCCGCGGAATTCTTCGCCGCCACCGTCCAATACGCGCTGAACACCACCCACAGCAGCGCGGACGCGATCATTGGCCAGTTGGCGACGGCGTTGTGCAGGAAGATTGCCGGCGTCGTTTTCCGCGCGATCATCGCGCCCGCAATTGCGCCGATGATCGCACCGAGCACGATTCCCGCGTGCCATCCCGTCAGTTTGAATTTGCCAAACTGCAAAGTCAGCGTCGGCCGCTGATTCGGTTGTTTCGCGTCGCTCGCGCCCGGCTCCATGTTCATCTCCGCAGCCGCTTTAAATACGTTACAGCCAGCGATTGGTTACTGCGCCGCACGGCCACCGCGCATTCCGGGATTCTTATCACCCTGGCAGGAACTGCAATTTCGAACTCTAAATCTCAGGCGTCTGGCAGCGCCATCACCAAACCCTCGCGTATCAGCCGCCTCACCAGCGTTACTTTGCTCGCGTCATCGAGCTCGCCGGGTAGCTCCCCCACGACGAACCGCGCGTGCCCCAGCGCGTATCGGACTGCCTCGCGCGCCGGCGCGGGAAACGTGATCTGCCTCCCATAGCATTCCACTTTCAACGCTTCTCCCGCGTCCCGCAGCCGCGCCACGCTTCCCTTCCTCGCTCCCGCGACGCTTTGCGGCGTCAGCCGCGCGAGCCCAGCCATCTGCGCCATCTGCCCCTGCAGCAGCGGCGGACATGCCGACGTGAATTCCTCGACGAAATTCCCCAGTGCCGCGTCAAACTCCGCCGACTCCGCCGCGCGTTCAAACAATTCGCGCATCATCTCTCGCGCCTTCGCCTTGTCGAAATCGCCGCGCGCAAACCCGGGCGGCAGCGCCTTCCGAAACGCCCCGTCCTTGAGCGCCACTCCCGCCAGCGCCTCAAGCATCAAATCCGTCCACGTATATCGCAGCATCCCCGTCGTGATGTGCAGCGACACCGTCTCCGTCGAATGCGCGTCGTGCATCACGCCTCGCGGCACGTACGCGACGTCCCCCTCCTCCAGCGTGAACTCCATCGTCACGTCGCCCCGCGCATGAATCTCCGCATCGTAATCCTGCCCGGGCAGCGGCAATTCCACCGGCGTGCCATAGATGTTCCACTTCTTCGTCCCCGCCACCTGCAGCACGAACACGTCGTGCGTGTCGTAGTGCGACTTCGCTCCCTGCGCGCCCGGCGGCGTCATGTAAATATTCGTCTGAAAAGGGCAGCTGAACTCGTTCTCCAGGTTCCGGCAAAAATTCGTCAGCGTCGGCACCACCGCGTCCAGGAACGCCAGCGTGATCGTCGAGCCTTCCTGGAACAGTTGATAGATCTTCGCGACGTCCAGCTTGTCGTCGTCAATCGTGTAGTCCGCCGAAGTGATCTCCTTCGCCGCGTTCTTCAGGATGATGTCGGGATACCGCCGGTCGAGCGTCGTCAGCACGCGGTCCACTTCATCCAGCGAGAAAAGCCCGCGGAAATAATCCTTGTCCTTGTGCCGGACGACGAGCGTCTGCTTCTCGAAGTATTTCTCCAGGAATTCCTGCTTGGTCACCGGGGCGAGGAGCCATTCGAGAGAGAACGTCTTTTCGGAAGGAGCCGTTTCTCCCTCGCTGGCTGATGGTTTTCGGATGACGGCCGGTTGGGACATGGGAGCCTGCGCAGACACACCTAACGTGTGCCTGCGCCATTATTCAAATTGGACGCTAGCTATCTGCTGCCGGGTCTAGCGACGCGCGCCGTCCGGGTCCGCTTTCTTCTCGGCCGGCTTCTTTTCGCCCTTCTTCTTGTCCGGGTCGGCGCCCTTCTTCATCCCAGCCTTTTTCGTGCCGGCCTTTTTCATGCCCGCCTTCTTCTTCGGCTTGTCCTTTGAATCAGGATCAGCCGCCTTTTGCGGCGCATCCTGCGCTACCACGCCGGACGCGAGGGCCGCCGCGCCGAGCAGGAGCGCGCCGGTCGCTGCCAGGAACGAGCGCCGTCCGAGCTTCCGTTCGGTCACGATTTGTTCATCCGTCAGATTCACTTTTCTCTCTTCCATTCCTTCGCTCCTTATGTCCTCCGCCGGCTTCATGTTGCGCTGGGAGCAATCGAGCCGCGTCGAGGATCCAACCCACGAATCCGGGCAATACGTCACCCGTACTTGTGCCATGTATCACGCCCCGCTTGCGCGAGTCAAGCTCTATCGGCGCTAGTAGGTGGGCTAAGTGACACGAAGGAAAGCCGGAACTCTAGCAGCCTGTCGAAACACACAACTCACTGCAAAGCGACGAAAACGTCCGGTCAAACATGCATGGTATTCCACGTAACTCTCTCCAATGCTGAGGATGCCTGGTTAGTCGCCGAATGTTGCGCTCTGCCAGGGTGCATCTCACAGGGCAAAAACGAGCAGCAGGTTCTGGCCAATATCAGCGAAGCGATCGCCGCATGGCTTTGGGTCTAACACCAGAAATTACACAGATAGCTTCTGTTGCACAGCTCTTCACATCGTGCTAGCGTCGGCACTTATGGTCAAGCTCTCGCAATCGCCTCCGAACCAGCCACTCCGTGCTGACGGGCCACGATGTCATCAGCATCCGTACGCCCCGCGCGGCCGCCCCGTGCCGTGCCCAAATTATGTCTACACGACCTCGAAATTAGACTTTCGTCTAAACCAAAGAAAACAAAGCATATCTCAATTTCTAATCGATAATTTCGGAGCACATGTTTTGCGACGTCTACCGCGGCAGGTCGTTGCGCAGGAGGATCGAACCTCCAATCTCAAGCATCCGATGACACGTTCTAATCGTCCCTCTCTGCGATTAGAAATGCCCGTAAGTGACAGAAAACAAAGCCCCGGACTTATTTCTAATCGTCCCTATTTCGCGTTTCTCAATTTCTCTGTTCCTTTCAGCTCTCTTTTGCAGGGCCATTCTGCCGCAACAGCGGAGCACTCTGGGCTCTCACCTAACGACTGTCGACAGCATTCCTTGATCGAAAATGACATGCACAGTCATGAAAACGCATGTGGGAGCAAACAAACGACTTATCAAATTCTAATCGAAAATGAATTTCATTCACAAGATGCGCCGATCAAGGTCGATTTCCGCATCCAAGAGAACGGCGGCGCAACTTCGAATTGCAAGGGAAACCCGGGAGTGGGAGAATCATCTAACGTAAGAAGCAGGAGGTCAGAATGAGAGCGAAATGGGTGTTGGTGGCGGCGGCGATGCTGGCGGCGATGCCAGCTCTGGCGCAGTCGAACGTGAACGGAAGAATTTCGGGCGACTACATGGAATTCCGCAACGCGGACGTCTATACAGGGCCGTGCTTCGCGAATTCGGAAGTCGGCCTCAGTGGGCAGGACGCGGTGCTGGCCTGGCACGTGGCCGATGGCGAATGGGGCGGAGTGCCGGTCGCGGGATTGAGCGTCGCGGCGGTGGTGCGCGCGAACGCCACGCTGGGCGATCCGTATGGCGATCCGCTGCCGGCGAAGGCGGTGGTGTTCGTGGACGAGCGCGCCAATGACGCGCAGCGTGCCGCGCTCGTGAATTTCGCGCAGTCGCAGACGGGCGGGCTGCTGGGCAACATCGTGGCCGTGGCGCCGGCGCCGATTTCGTTTGCCGTGGACGGGAGCCGCATGGGATTCGCTTCGCTCGCCGTGGGCAACGTGGTGAAGCTCGCGACGCGCGCACTCGTGATGACGGATATGATTTGCCACAACGAAGAGACGTATTATCCGCCGCTGGCCTCGCACCTGGAGCACGCGATGCCCGTGGTGGAGCGGGAAAGCAGTTACCAGGGCGATGCGCTCGGCGTGACGTGGAATGAGTCGGGCAAGCGCAGTTCGTTCGTCGGCAAGTTCGCGGAATAAAATTCGCTTCCTGTCTCCGAAAGGCTAAAAAGCCTGCTCGCTGAGCAGGCTTTTTTACTGCGCGGAAATTTTCGCGGCGCGATTTCGACTTTCGTTTTCGGTTGCGCGGAAACGATTCGCTGGTCAAAATCATCCAATCGAAATGCGGTCATACTTCTAATTCAGGAGACAGGAATGATTCGTAAAGCGTCGCCATTCATATTCACGGCCATCATCTTCACGTTGTGCTTGGCTGCTACGGCTTCGGCGCAGGACTACAAAGCCGCGCCGGGGAACGCGCCCGCGCCGACGGAGCTTTCCACGGACGTTCGCGCGGCGCTCGTGCCCGGCTCGATTGACGTGACCGGACCGAGCGGGCCTTACTGCGAAATCTGGCTGCGCAAGGACATCCCCGCGGCGGCTGCGGCGAATTCGGCGCTCGGCGTCACGTACGGAACGATGGTGGACGGCGAGCTGGTGGGCGCGATCCACATCGACGCGCCAGTGAAGGACTTCCGGAACCAGGCGATCAAGCCGGGGACGTACACGCTGCGATACGGCTTGCAGCCCGTTGACGGGAACCACCAGGGCGTCTCCGATTACCGCGACTTTCTGCTGCTGGGGCCGCCCGCCACCGACACGTCGACGGCGAACATGGCCGACAACGATATGTACGCGATGAGCCGGAAGGCTTCGGGCGCGGGGCACCCGTCCGTCTGGAGCCTTGTGCCGGGGGACAGCGCGCCGGCGACGTTGCCGGGGGTGGTCCACGACACGAGCAGCGGTTTCTGGGTCGTCTATTTCAAGGCGCCGGGCGAGACGAAGATGGGGCTGATCATCTTCGGGCACGCAGAACAGCCGTGAGCGAAATTTTTTGCGGCGAGACTCCACGCACAATTTGCAACCGGGCTGACGCAGGCGGGATGAGGCGCTGATGTACGTCTGCAGGAAATGCGATGAGCCGATCAATTCAGCGAGCGAGGTGTGTCCTTACTGCGGCGCGGAGCAGAATCCGGCGAGCGCCGAGGCCGCGCCTGCGACGGCGAAAAAGCGCAGGACGCTGCGGGCGGCAGTTCTGCTCGCGATTGCGATCGCGGGGATTTGGGGAATCATCTGGTTCGCGACGCCGATGCGGATGCAGAATCCGCGGCCCGTCGCGGAGCAGGCGGCGGTGGATGCGCTGCGGGCATTGCAGAAACAACTGGCGACGTACGCGAGCGGGGCGGGGACGTTTCCGCGGACGATCGAGGCGCTGGGCGAAGCCGCGCAGGAGTCAGCGCGCGAAGCGATGACGGGCGGATATTCGCTGCGATATTCTACGGGGCAGGCGGATGCGAGCGGAAGTTTTCACGCGTATGGATTGGTGGCGCTGCCGCGAAATTACGGATATCGGAGTTTCTACACGGACCAGACGGGAGTGATTCGCGCGACGCGAGAAAACCGGGCGGCTACGGCGCAGGACCCGCCGATGTGAAACGCGCGGCGTACTAAATAGAGATTCGCGCGCGCAAACAATTGCCGCGAGGAAATTGCTGCGACAGGAACGAATCCTCGCGGCGAAAATCGCTGGGGAAAGATGGCGACTAGCGGCGGCGCGACTTCTTCTTCGGGCGCGATTTTGATTTTTTCTTCGTGGCCTTTTTCTTCGGACGAGACTTCTTGGCCTTTTTCGCCTTGGCCTTCTTAGCCTTGGCTTTCTTGGGCCTGGAGGCTGGTCTTGCCGGGGCGCGCGCCGGAGCGGGGGCGGGAGCTTCTTCGTCGGCTTCATCGGCGGGCTCCGCCTCGATGACCGTGATCTCCTCTTCCATCACCTCTTCACCGTCGTCGCCCTGCTCGCCTTCTTCCGCTTCCTCTTCCTCTTCGAAGCCAGGCAGTTCGTCGTTCTCTTCGTCGTCGTGAAACTTGGCGTCGAACATAATGTCCTCCACGGGGTATAAGGGCTAGGCGGCAGAAGAACGCCCACGAAAGTTTTAATCGCAGTGCGAGAAGTTTGTCAAGGCGCAAAAGAAAGGGCGCGTTTCAGGGGTGCAAGCAGGCGTGATGGCCGCGGAATTGGTTGCGCGAGGACTGGGACGACCGTCTAAACGATTGATAACTAACGCTTTACTAATGCGGCGCGATGGTCAGGAGATCGCCGACCTCGAGGCCGCGGCTGGCGAGGAACGGATTGGCAGCCTTGATGGCGTCGACGGTTGTGCGGTAAGCGCGGGCGATGGACCACAAAGTCTCGCCGGCGCGAACGCGGTGCTCGACGGGGTTACTGCCCGCGGCTGTCTTCACGGCAGCCGGTGAAATCGCTGATGCTCGCGGACGGGCTGCGGCGACACTAGTGGCGACAGGACCCGAAGCGTAAACGTTTTCGTAGATGCGCAGCGTGCGGCCGCGCGGCACGCGCTCGACGCGGATGTGATTCCACTTCTTCAGCTCGGAGACGCTGACACTGAACTTCATCGCGATGCTATCGAGGGACTCGGAGCGGCGCACGCGATAATGCACGAGGCGGAGACGCGGAGGCGCGGCGGGCACGACCAGTTCCGTGCCGTCGGCAGGAGGCTGAGCGGGATCCAAATCGTCATTCACGCTCTTCAGCGACGGCAGCGTCACATGAAAGCGCCGGGCGATGTCCCCAATTGAATCGCCGGACTGGAATTTGACGAGCCGCCAGGAAGTCCATTTGTCCGGAGGAATCGAGCTGATGGATTGGCGAAGCTCAGCGGAAGTGCCCTGCGGCAAGCGAAGACTAAAGCCGGGAGTCGCAGGAGTGATACCGCGAACCAGTTGCGGATTGAGAGACTGCAAATCGTCGAGGCTCGAGCCAGTGGCATCGGCGACAAGCTGCAGGCTGATGGAGTGGTCGAGCGAAACGGAGTCGTACTTGAGCGGCTGGTCCGGTTCCACCTGAATCCCATACAGCGCGGGATCTTTTGCAATCAGCGTGAGCGCGAGAATGATAGGAACGTAATTTTTCGTTTGCGCCGGCAACGTATTGCGCTTCTCCAGCTCCCAGAAATCCGCGTAGCCAGTCCTCTGGACAGCGCGGGCGACGTTGACAGGGCCGGAGTTGTAAGCCGCCATGGCGAGATACCAGTCACCGAACATCGAGTACAGATCGCGCAGGTGCTCGGCGGCAGCCTGCGTGGCGGCGACGGGATCATCGCGTTCATCCACGAAATAATTGCGGTCGAGACCGTATTCCTCGCCACGATAGGGCATGAACTGCCAGATGCCGCGAGCGCCCATGCGGGAAAGCGCCTTGGGCTTGAACGCGGATTCCGCCTGCGCGAGATAGATGAGGTCTTGCGGCAAGCCTTCTTTTTTCAGAGTGGATTCGATCATGGCGCGATAACGGCCTGCTCGCTGGAGGCCCATCTCGACGATGTCGCGGCCGCGGGGCGATTCGAAATAGCTGAGATATTGAAGAACCAGAGGATTGATCGTGAGAGGCAGATCGTGAGGGACAGTGATCAGTTCCTTTTCCGCCATGGCGGCGAGGCGCGGATCCGTGGCCGGCAGGCTTTCCATGCTGGCGATTTCTTCGATGGGGGCGGTGGATTCGGGCGCGGCCTGCGACTGATCCTGGCTTTCGTCGTCGGTGGTGATGTCGCTGGCATCGCCGCCGGATTCGGCGACGGCCTCGTCTTCCTGCTCGGCTTCGATTTCGTAATTCTGCATCGTGTCTGTGATTTGATTGAAGAGCTGTTGGAGGCGGGGATCGCGCGTTTCGTCGAGGCCGCTCTTCATCAGGAGGTTCACGGCAGCGTTGAAATCCTTGCGAGCTTCGGCAAGCTGGCCGGCGTCATATGCCTGCTGGCCCGAGTTGTAGATGGATTGAACGCGTTTGATCAGCTGGTCGACGCTGGACTGGGGCTGAGAAGCCGGAGTCTGAGCGTTAGAGGAAGTCTTCGGCAAGGGGAGCGCTGCAGGGGTTTGCGGCTGTTTAGGAGCTTGGGGCTCTGCAGGCGCTTGCGACTCCGCACGCGCTGGTGGTCCCGCGGTTGACGCGACAGCAGGAGGGGCCTGAGCTGGCTGAGGCGTGGCAGCGGGCGGGCGGACCTTTGCCGCGTGCTTCGCTGTATCGTTGCATCCTGACACCGAGACGAGGGCCAGCGCCAACGCAGCAAGCACGACCTTAATGCTGATTCCGAACTTCATTCAACCTCCGGCTGGGCTTCTTAACTTAGACGATTGAGCTGGGAATATCGCTGCCCGATGTTTTTCCGCCAACCTGCTCCAGGACAACGTCTTCTCTAAAAAATTGTAAGAGGAGGAGTAAGGACGGGTCAACCGGCTATTCGAACAGGGTTAACGGAAGGGAGACAAAGAGTACTGAGGCTGCGGGCTGGACGAAAGGACAGGAGGAGCAGCTAGTTTTGGAGGCCCAAAATTTGAAGTGCCTCGAACGGACCAGCGCTGGTGCGCATCAATTCCGCTTGGACGCACTCTCCGAGAACACGGGCATTGAAAGGTCAACGTCCCAAGTAAACGTCTGATTCGGAATCTTGATGAGAGAGAAGTCGCAGACGTGCGCGCCTTTGCTCTTGAGCGTCAGATGTTTGTTCACATACTGATAGGCCTGCACGAGCTTCTGAAAGTCCTGGTCGGATTCCATAATCGTGCAAGTGTGTCCCGGAATGGCCATGTCCACCTGCCAGACCTTGAAGTCTTTGTCGACGGATAGCTGGAGAGCGGCCTGCCACTGATTGAGCGGTGTTTTGTTCATCACGTTTGTGTCGCCGTGGATGAGACTGGCGAGGTCCGCGGGCTTGAGCGGGGAGGAATAGAACCAGATGCGCAGCCAAGAATATCCGGGCGCACCGAGGCGCGGCTCAATGGTCGCGACGGCGTTGGGCGGCGAAACCTTCGTGCTATCCACGGAAAATTTAGCGCTGTTCACAAGGTAGCCGGCGCCGGCAGCGGGCAAAGAGGGGGCCGCGAATGCGTAACCAAATAGGTGGACGATCAGCAGCAGGAAAAGGCTCATCGGGGTTTCCTCGCACGCGCTTTTTCGCAGGGAGTCGCGTTGCAAACACTATAACCGTGGAAAGGCGAATGGCGGCTCCGCGGGTGACGCGATGTTCTTGACGCGTTACTGCCTTGATTAGCGGAGGGCCTGGCGGAGATCTTCGATGAGGTCGGCGGAGTCTTCGAGGCCGATGGAGACGCGGACGGTGCCGGGCTCGACGCCGGCGCGCTCGAGTTCCGCTTTGGACATATTGTAGTGCGAAGTATAGATGGGAAGGATGACGAGGGACTCGACTCCGCCGAGGCTGGCGGCGAGGTAAAAGAGGCGGACGCGGTCGCCGAAGCGGCGCGCAGCGGCAAGGCCTCCCTTGAGGTCGAAGGAGAGCATGGCGCCGAAATCGGCCATCTGACGTTTCGCGAGCTTGTGATCGGGATGCGAAGGCAGGCCCGGGTAATGGACGCGAGCGACCTTGGGATGGCGCTCGAGGAATTTCGCGACGGCCATGGCCGTCTGGCACTGGCGCTCGATACGGACGCCGAGAGTCTTGATGCCGCGGATCAACAGATACGCGCCGGCAGGATCCATGCAGCCGCCGAGATAAATGATGTTGTCGCGGACATGCTTGATCCAGCGTTCGGAGCCGGCGACGGCGCCGGCGAGAAGGTCGGAATGGCCGCCGAGATATTTTGTGGCGCTGTGGACGGTCATGTCGAAGCCGAGGGCGATAGGCTTCTGGAGGAGGGGGCTGGCGAACGTGTTGTCCACGATGGAAACGAGATTGAAGTGCCGGGCGAAATTGATGGCGCGCTGGAGATCGACGAGGCGGAGCGAGGGATTCGTGGGCGTCTCGACGTAGAGGACGCGGGACTGCGTGGTGACCAGATCCTCGACGCCAGCGAGATCGGCTTCGACGTGGCGGACGCGGATGCCCATGCGCGGGAAGAGATCGCGCATGAGGCGGTACGTGCCGCCGTAGAGCTGCGCGGTGGAGATAACTTCGTCGCCGGCGCTGAGCGCGGCGAGAAGGGCGCTTGAAATCGCAGCCATGCCGGAAGCGGCGACGACGGCGGCCTGGGCGCCTTCGAGCGCGGCGATTTTCGCTTCGGCGATGGCGAGAGTGGGATTGGCATAGCGGGTGTAGATGTAGGCGGAGCTTTTGCCTTCGGCCCAGCGCTTCATTTCGGCGGTGGAGGAGAACGTGAAGGTGGAGCTGCGGACGATCTCCGGCGCGACGGGCCCGGCGCGATGGAATTTCGATTCGCCAGCGTGGATGGCTTCGGTGGCAGCAGACCAGGAGTTGGAGGAGTGCTTGGCGACTTTTTTCATGGCAGGTAAATGATGGAGCAGGAAGCAGCAGGTTGCAACGTTTGCGCGCGAGACCTAAGAGCCAAATTGGACTGAGGCATCGCGACTGCGGCGCTAGGCGCTGGCGGCTTCTTCCTCCTCGGCGTGGGGCTTGTGGGCGGCGATGATTTTTTCGGCGATTTCGCCCGGGACGTAGTCGTAGTGCGATTGCTCCATGGTGTAACTGGCGCGCCCCTGCGTCATGGACGTGAGATCGTTCGCGTAGCTGAGCATTTCGGCGAAAGGGACCTGCGCGCGGACGACGACATTTTGTCCGCGGGACTCCGAGCCGCTGATGCGGCCGCGGCGCGAGCTGATGTTGCCCATGATGTCGCCGGAGTACTGCTCGGGCGCGTAGACCTCAACTTTCATAATGGGCTCGAGGAGAGCGGGTTTGGCCTGCTTCATGGCTTCCTTGAACGCGAGGGCGCCGGCGATTTTGAAGGCGATATCGGAAGAATCGACGTCGTGATACTTGCCGTCGTAGAGGCTGGCGCGGAAATCCACGACAGGGAAACCGGCGAGATAGCCGCGTTCGGCGGCGTCGCGAATGCCTTTTTCGACCGAGGGAATCCAGTTTTTCGGAATCGCGCCGCCGAAAATGTCGTCGACGAATTCGAAGCCGGAGCCGCGAGGGAGCGGCTCCATCTTGATGCGGCAAAGGCCGAACTGGCCGTGGCCGCCGGTCTGTTTCTTGTGCTTGCCTTCGGCGTCGGCTTTGCCGCGGATCGTTTCGCGATAAGGGACCTTCGGGGGCTTAAGCGTCAGCTCGACGTGATAGCGTTTGCGGAGCTTGGCGACGACGACTTCGATGTGCTGCTGGCCGGTGCCGGCGAGGAGAAATTCCTTGGTCTGCGGATCGCGGCTGAAACGCAGCGCGGGATCTTCTTCGAGGATGCGATGGATGGCGACGCCGATGCGGTCTTCGTCGGCGCGCGTCTTGGGCTCGATGGCGAAGGTGATGGAAGGCTCGGGAAGGCGCGCGGGAGGATAGTAGGCGGTGGCGGCTTTGTCGCCGAGCGTGTCGCCGGTGGTCGTGTCTTTCAGCTTGGCGATGCTGCCGATGTCGCCGGCGTGAAGCTCGGGAACAGCGGTGGCCGTCTTGCCCTGGCGAACTTCGAGATGTTGGAAGCGTTCGACGGAGTTGCGATTGAAATTCGCGACGTTGGCGTCGTTGCGAAGAATGCCGGAGACGATTTTGAAGTAGCTGATACGCCCGGCGAAGGGATCGGCGATGGTCTTGAAGACGAAAAGCGAGAGCGGCTCCTTGTCGTCCACTTTGCGTTCGACGTTATCGCCCTTCCGCTGAGGCTCCTTGTAGGCAGTGACTTTGCCGCGCGATGCGGCGGATGGGAAAACTTCAACGATGAAATTCAAGATTGCGTCGCTGGCGACATTTTGGAGCGCGGAGCTGGCGAGCACGGGGAAAATGCGCTTGTCGAGGACGGCTTTGCGAAGGCCCTTCGTCAAGTCCTCGACGGGGAGCGTGCCCTTGTCGAAGAATTCCTGCATCAGATCGTCGTCGCCTTCAGCGACCATTTCGACGAGCGCTTCGTGAGCGGCCTTCGCGGCTTCCGCGAGATCGGCGGGGATGTCGTCGACTTTGGCCTTGCCGTCGCCGCCGGGCGTGTAGGTGAGCGCTTTCATGGCGATGAGATCGATGACACCTTTGAAGGATTTCTCCGCGCCGATCGGAAGCTGAACAGGCACGGCGCCACGGCCGAAGACTTCTTGAATTGAAGCGAGGGCTCGGTCGAAGCTGGCGAGTTCGCGATCCATCCAGTTGATCAGGAAAGCGCGGGGAAGATCATATTCGGTGGCGAAGTCCCAGACTTTTTCTGTGACGACCTGGCAGCCGGCCGAGGCGTCGACGAGGATGAGCGCGGCATCGGCGGCGATGAGCGAGGCTTTCGTGTCGTTGATGAAGGTGGAATAGCCGGGGGTGTCGAGGAAATTGAATTTGGTCTTGTCGGCGGCGCCGGGTGACTGCCATTCGGCGAAAGCCATTCCGGTTTGAATCGAGATCTTTCGCGCGATTTCTTCTTCGTCCCAATCGGTGACGGTGGAGCCTTCGGTGACTTTGCCGAGGCGCGGCGTCATCCCCGCAGTGAACAGCAACGACGACACGAGCTGCGTCTTCCCCGTGTCGCCGTGGCCTACAATGCCAACGTTGCGAATTTGCTCCGTGTTATAGGTTTTCATGGTTCACCTCTGGATGGCAGTTTTCTAGCTGCGGCCGGACGGCCGGAAGGAAAATGGCAGGCACTGACGATGATGAGGCGCATCGGCGGACCGTATCGCCTCCTGCGGAAACCGTGATGCTAACACACGAGCTGGCTTAGCTCAACGGCTGGCCGGCCAAGAGAATTCTGTAGTCCAGGCGGCCCATGGCAGGATTTCAGGATTCAGGGTGCAACGAAGAAGGAGCCGTCCGGCTGAATATAGCCGTAGGCCATGCGGGTGGTGGAGTGAGCAGCGGCGGGACGGCCGGCGCGATCAAGGAGAATCAGGCCGCCAGTTCCCCCGCCGCGCGTTTCCAGAATGCGCACGCACTCCTTCACGACCACATGCGGAGAGAGGCCGGCCCGGCGCTCATGTTCGCGCTGCGGGGCCTGGGGCCCCCGGAGCATTTCGACGGCAGTCTTGGCCATGACAATGCGCATGATGGCTTCGCCGTATCCGGTGCAGGAAACGCCGCCTGCTGCTTCGTCGGCATAACAACCGCAGCCAATCAGCGGCGAATCGCCGACGCGTCCGGGGAATTTGCAGCAGGTCCCGCCTGTGGACGTGCCCGCGGCGATGCGGCCTTCGGAGTCGCGGGCGACCGCGCCAACGGTGCCATGCGAATGGCTGAAATGATTTGCAGCAGCGTGCTTGCCGCGGATGCATTCCCGCCAGGCCGCGCGCTCGCGGTCAATGACCAGTTCTTCGGGAGCGCAAAGAGGGACGCCATTTTCGCGCGCGAAAAGCTCCGCGCCTGCTCCAGCGAGCATCATGTGATCGCTGGAATCGAGGATTTTGCGAGCGAGGCGGATAGGATTCTTGATGTGTTCGACGGCAGCGACGGAGCCGGCCTTGAGAGATCCTCCATCCATAAGAATCGCGTCGAGCTGGACGCGGCCGTCACGATTGAGGTGCGAACCCGTGCCGGCGTCGAATGTGACGTCGTCTTCGAGGACACCTATGGCCGTCTCGACGGCATCGAGAGCCGGGCCCCCGCGCACTAGGACTTCCCTTCCCGCTTCGAGCGCGCGGCGAACCCCGGCGCGGCAGCCGGCTACCGCGGCGTCGGGAATATCCCACGCACCGCCATGAACGATGAGCGAGTATCCGAGGGAGGACACGCCAGAGGACACGTCAGAGGACAAGGCCCAGGAAGATAAGAACCGGCCCGACCACCAGCGCGAGGCTGAGGCCGAGCATCATGCGAAGAACATGTTCGCGGCTGGAGCTGAAACGCGAAAGCCTGGGGCGTTGCGGCCGACGTTCGACGGAATTTTGCGAATTGCGAAGCGAGGCGCGAAAGATTTTGACCCAGGTTTCCATCCAGTAGACGATTTCCCCGCGCGAAAGCCAGAGCAGATGCAGTCCAGCGCAAACCACGAGAATGCCAATCAGCGACAGCGGGCCGTGCATCACTGTGCCCCCCTGCGCGCGCCGCGGGCAAAGATGTCGCGAAAATCCGGGCGGCGTTCCTGAGTGGCGGCGGATTCGGCTTCCGTTTCCTCAGCGCGCCGGCGGCCTTCCGTCTCGAGCCAAGTGTGGCGGATGCGATGAATGACGGTGAGATTTGGGCCGATGGCGAGAACGACGAGGGCGACTTCAATAAACCCCGAAAGCGCGCCAAGAATCAAGAGCACGACGCGCTCGGGACGTTCCCAGAAGCCGACGCGGCAGCGTTCGATGAGGGACTCCGCGCGCGCCTGCGAATAACTCACCAAGACAGCGCCGGCCATGGCGACGCCGGTGACAAGCGCCCATACGAAACGATTGACCGTCGAATAATAGACGAGCAGGCCCAGGAAAACCGCGAGATCAGCATAGCGATGGAGAATCGACTTCAAGAACGCGCTGGCCAGATCGAGTTTAGGCTGGCGATTCGCGAGGGGGCGCGCAAGCAGGTCGCATATCGCGGCGGGGATCAGGATGAATCCGGCGGTTACGAATTGCCCCGTGCCAAAAAGGGCTCCGACGGCGAGGCACAAAACGAATCCGGAGGTCGTCAGGAGGAGCGCGGGGACGCGGAGGGCGGCTAGCGCGGCGACTGAGTGTTCAAGGAGCCATCGAAAGGGCCGGGCTAGGCGTTCCATCTGCATCGATCAGCGCTTGCCCCGCTATGCAACGTCGTAGATGGTCACGAGGTTCGTGACCTCGAATTCCTTAGTTCCTGCCGGCGTCTGAACCTGGACTTCATCGCCGACTTTCTTCCCCAGGAGGGCGCGGCCAATCGGCGAGGAAGTGGAGATCAATCCCTTCGACGCGTCGGCTTCCTCCGCGGTAACCAGGCGGTATTCCATCTCTTCTGACTTGCGAATGTCAAGCAGGCGCACGGTCGAGCCGTAGGCAGCGCGGTCTCGGGGGAGATTGTTCAAATTGAGCAGCGAAATCTCGGCCATGCGATGGTGCAACTGGCCAAGGCGCGCGGAAACGTAAGACTGGCGCTCCTTGGCGTACTTGTACTCGGCGTTTTCTGAGAGGTCGCCGTGCGCGCGAGCCTTCATGAGCTCCTTGGGGAGCTCGTTGTGCAGCTCGTGCTCGAGCTGGGCAATCTCTTCCTGAAGCTTCTTCTTAATTTTATCGGTGATGTCGGCCATTTTCGAGCGTGAATGCCGGCCTCGCGCGCGCTGGGACTTCGAACCCGATGTAGTTTTGCTTCGCAAGGCTCCGTGATTTTCAAGCTGCAACTTTCATTATAGGGGAATTACCGCACGCGCTGCAATGAAATGAAGCAAGTTCCGCTCCGGCAACGTGTCTGGACTAAAGCCAAGTTAGCGCTGGTCGTGGGGGCTTGAGCTGAAAGAGTTCAGGAGCCCAAGGCGCCTTCTTCGCGCGTCGGAAAAGCGAAATGGAAGACGATGAACATCAGGGCCAGAACAGCAAAGCAAACGACGCTGGCCTCGGGTCCGACCGAGCCGCCCGTGAGCCAGCGCGGGCCATGAAAATTGGAGTTGAACAGATGGCCCGGAGCAACGAAACCGCTGTCCGGCACGCCATAGACAAAAGTTTCGCCGTAGTCCCACGCCGCGTGCAGGCCGACGGCGAACCAAATGCTGCCGGTGCGGCGTAGCGTGAAGCAGAAGAAGAAGCCAATTAGACCGGCGGAGAGCGCGCCGGGCCAGGCCTCACCGTTGTTGCTCAGATGGCTTGCGCCGAAAAGCGCCGAAAGAAAAATCGCGGCGGGCCAAAACTTCATGCCGTGCGTCAGTGTGAACTGGCTGTATCCGCGAAACAGGAACTCCTCGCCAAATCCGGTGAGAAGAAATACAAGCGCCCAAGCCACGGCGTACTTAAAGAGACTGTCTCCGGAAAGGGCAATCGCGCCGAACGTGAAGCCGTGCAGCGCAGCGATCAAGAACATCGTGAGCGTAACGGCGACGATTCCCCAAATGACGCCCTGCCAGAACCTCACGCCGAATGCTTCGGCAAACGGCAAGCCGTACTCGCCCATCCTGCGCCGCTCAATCTTCGACATAAAGAAGGCGGCGACGAACAACGCCAGTACGGTGATCGCTTCGCTCAAGAGGCCGTTCCGAGCGGTAAAGGGAATGACGAGCTTCCCCGCCGCCAGGTGAAGCAAGCCCGCGGCGACAACCACGAGAAGGAGTACTCCCGAGCAAATCCCGAATATCACGACAAACGTCAAGAAACGCCAGCCGGAGCGAATACCATTGGGTCCGACTATCATGGACGCGATCGCGGCTTCGATACGGTCCGTCCCCGAAGGCGGAGGAGGAGGCGATAGGGGGATATTGTTTGGCGGCAGACTCATCGGTCAGGCCGTCGTCTCCGCCGAATCGAACATTTCATACGAAACTTGCATTTGGAGGTGGACGGAACCATGAGCGCGGATTTTACTCGATACTGCCGTGGCGCACTAGCACTCGCTGCCGCCGTTGAGCGCGGTTGCGACGCATGGTTGCGGCTGCTAGAATCAATTGTTTGCGCAGGCTGGAGCGCAAGTCACTGTGCTCCAGCATCAATTACATTATTCCCTTTCCTAACTGCGAGCAGGCCGGTTGCCTGCCAGGAGGCTCAGCTTGGCGAAATATGATCTTGCGATCATTGGGAGCGGTCCCGGAGGCTACGTCGCGGCGATCCGCGCCGGCGAATGGGGCCTGAAGACGGTGGTGATCGAGAAGGATCCGTTCCTGGGCGGCACGTGCCTGCACGTCGGCTGCATCCCCACAAAAGTCTTGTTGCACCACGCGGAACTCTATGAAGATTTCAAGAATGCGGCGGAATACGGCTTCGAAGTGAAGGATGTGAAGGTCAACTGGCCGGCGATGATAGCGCGCAAGACGAAGATCGTGAACAAGCACGCCAAGGGCATCGAGTTTCTCTTCAAGAAGAACAAAGTGGAATCGCAGCAGGGCTGGGGACGCATCTCGGGCTCCGGACGCATCTCGATCGAGAAGGACGGCAAGAAGACGGAGATCGAGGCGGCGAACATCATGCTGGCCACGGGCTCCGATGCGCGTTCGCTGCCGGGCGTGGAGATCGACAACAAGACCATCATGGACAACCGCGGCATGCTCGATATGCCCGACATCCCGAAGACGCTGGTGGTTGTCGGCTCGGGCGCAGTCGGCGTCGAGTTCGCCTCGATTTACCGGACTTTTGGGACTGATGTGACCATCATCGAGAAATTGCCGCGCCTCGTCCCGCTCGAGGATGAAGAGATTTCCACGGAACTTGCCAAGGCATTTCGCAAGAAAGGTATCAAATTCGAGCTTGAGGCAGGCGTAGAGTCAGTGAAGAAGGATGCGAGCGGCGCCACGGTCACTTACATGGACAAGACCGGGAAGGCGCAAACCGTCTCCGCGGAGAAAGTGCTGATCGCCGTCGGCCGACGGCCCATGACGGAAAACATCGGCCTGGAAAAAACGAAGGCGAAGGTCGAACGAGGATTCGTGCACACCACGCCATACAGCGAAACCGCCGAGCCGCATCTGTATGCTATTGGCGACATCGTCGCCGGCCAGCCGCAGCTGGCGCACGCGGCTTCGATGCAGGGGATCATCGCCGTGGGCCGCATCGCGGGGAAACCTGTGCAACCCTTCGACCGCAATAAGTGCCCGAACTGCACGTTTTGCGAGCCACAGATTGGCTCGGTTGGCTTGACGGAAAAGCAGGCCCGCGACGCCGGCCACAAAGTGAAGATAGGAAAATTCCCATTCGTGGGGAACAGCAAGTCGTCAATCCTCGGGCGCCACGAAGGATTCATCAAGGTCGTCGCCGAAGAGAAGTACAACGAAATTCTGGGCGTGCATTCGATCGGTTCGCTCTCGACGGAGATCATCGCAGAGGCGACCACGGCTCTGAACCTGGAAGGGACGCTCGACGACATGATGGCGCAGATTCACGCCCATCCGACCGTGTGGGAAGCGATGAGCGACGGATTCAATTCCGTTCTCGGGCTGACGATTAACGCTTAGGAACGCGTTTCAAGAATCGGTACGGTGAATAGGAACGACAAAACCTGCTGGGTTGTTGACCTCGGTCTGATCGGCTACGAACCGGCTTTCGAGCTGCAGCGACGCCTTGTTGCCGCGCGCAAAGCCGACCAGGTCCCGGACGTGCTGGTGGTTTGCGAGCACCCGCACGTCATCACGCTGGGGCGCAACGGCCATCGCGAAAACCTTCTGGCTCCGGAGCACCTGCTGCGCCAGATGGGAGTGGAATTTCGGCCGACGGACCGCGGCGGAGACATTACTTATCATGGGCCGGGACAGATTGTCGGCTATCCGATACTGAATCTTGCGGTGATCCGGCGCGACGTCGCCTGGTATGTCCGCCAGCTCGAAGAGGCGATGATTCGCACCACGGCTGAGTTCGGCATCACCGCGACTCGAAAGACAGGAATGACCGGCGTGTGGGTGGAGGGAGCGAACGGCGCAGCACCGGAAAAGCTCGCGGCGATCGGCGTGCATTTGAGCCGATGGGTCACGTCGCACGGATTTGCGTACAACGTCACAACCGATTTGCGCTATTTCGATTTGATCGTGCCGTGCGGGATTTCGGACAAACGCGCTACTTCGCTCGAGCGGCTGCTTGGACGCGGAGTGAAGCGCGAAGAGGTTGCGTCACGGGTGGTTGCACGCACGGGTGAAATCTTCGGACGCGAGTTGCAAGCTGTCCCTCGCGAGTCTCTTGAGCAATTCCTGGCGAAGGCTGCATCCGAGGAAGGCGCAGTGACGGTCCACGCCAGCGCCTAGGACGCGGACTGCGGGATCGATTCATGGGTTTCGCGGAACGACTCGAAGTGGAATAATAGAGCGGCAGGCAGGGAGCCAAAGATGAGTACCGCGCTCACGCGAGAACAACACCTCGAACTTTATTACTACATGAAGCTCAACCGCATGCTGGATGAGCAGCTGGTGAGGTTGTTCCGGCAAAACAAAGTCGTGGGCGGACTCTATTCGAATCTCGGGCAGGAAGCGACCTCGGTCGGCACTGCGTATGCGCTCGAGAAGGGCGATTGGATCGCACCAATGATCCGCAACGTCGGCGGACTGCTGGTGAAGGGCTACAAGCCGCGCGACATTC
Organism: Candidatus Acidiferrales bacterium; assembly: GCA_035280405.1. Lineage (GTDB taxonomy): Bacteria > Acidobacteriota > Terriglobia > Acidiferrales > UBA7541 > DAHUXN01. The sequence continues at coordinate 24,642 of DATEFX010000042.1, forward strand.
TGATGCAGTACATGGCGCGCTACGATTCGCCAACGCAGGGGAAGGACGGCACGAGCCACTTCGGCGATTTGAAGGGGCGCCACGTCGTCTCGCCGATTTCGATGCTGGGCGATCTGGTTCCTGTGATGGCGGGCGTCGCGATCGCCGGGCGCTACCTGGGCCAGAAGATCGTGGCCATGACGTGGGTGGGCGACGGCGCGACTTCAACAGGCGCGTTCCACGAAGGCCTGAACTTCGCGGCCACGCAACACGCGCCGCTCGTCCTTGTCGTCGAGAACAATCAGTGGGCTTATTCGACGCCCGTGGCGAAGCAAGTACCGATTCACGACCTCGCCGAACGCGCGAAGGCCTATGGAATCGCCAGTGCCATCGTGGACGGCAACGACGTCGTCGCGGTGTATAAGACTGCGAAGGAAGCGGTGGACCGCTGCCGCGCGGGCGACGGCCCGGTCCTGATTGAATCAAAGACCATGCGCATGAAGGGCCACGCGCAGCATGACCCGGCCGAATACGTTCCCAAGGAAATGTTAGCTTACTGGCAAGCGCGCGATCCGATTGCGCGTTACGAGGCCTACCTCACGGAAAACAAGTTGTGGGACGCGAAGACAAAAGTCGACCTTGATTCCCGCATCGAAAAGGAATTGAAGGAAGATCTCGAATTCGCCGAGAAGTCGCCGTTCCCGCCGGCGGAACTCGCCGAGCAGGGCGTCTATTGCGAAGGCTGCCACACGATTGAGGCCGAATGGAAGAGGCCGAAAGCGGAAGTGACTCCGCCGAAATCGAGCGTCAAGCCGGAATGGGAAGTTGCGGATTACGGCGGCTTCGACGTGGCCTCGGCGATGGCGAAGCAGGCCGCAGCTTCCGGAGGGAATGGCAGGCCAGACGCAAAACACGCAGTGAAGGTTGCGGCTGCCAACGCCAAACAGACATCAAAATCCAATGGAGGCGCCGCGAAGGCCGCTGCACGCGTCCCGTTCGGCCGCGGACCTCAGGGAAAGACTTCGCCGACCGGTAGGCCAGCCCCGGCGGGCAGGCAAGGGAGGCGATAGCATGGCGCCGGTGACGATGCTCGAGGCGATTCGCCAGGCGATTTTCGAGGAAATGGAGCGCGACCCCGCAGTCGTGGCCATCGGCGAAGATATCGGCGTCTACGGCGGCGCGTTCAAAGTGACCGAAGGGCTGCTCGAACGCTTTGGCTGGGAGCGCGTGATGGACACACCCATCAGCGAGACGGCCATCATCGGAGCGGCCGTCGGGATGAGCTACCAGGGATTGCGGCCCATCGCGGAACTGCAGTTCATCGACTTCATTGCCTGCTGCTTCAATCAGATCACGAATTTCGTTGCGAAATCGCATTACCGCTGGGGTGCTCCGGTGCCGATGGTGATGCGCGGGCCTTCGGGAGGCGGCGTACATGGAGGGCCATTCCATTCGGCGAATCCGGAGATGTATTTCGTGCACACGCCGGGCCTGAAGGTCATCTATCCCTCGACGGCCTACGACGCGAAGGGCCTGCTGAAATCCGCGATCCGCGACAACAATCCCGTGCTTTTCCTCGAGCATAAATTCCTGTATAGGCGAATCAAGGAAGAACTGCCGACGAACGATTACACGGTGCCGATTGGCAAGGCTCTGGTGCGGCGCGAAGGGCGCGACCTGACCATCGTCACCTACGCGGCGATGATGCACTCTTCTCTTGAAGCGGCTGAGACACTGGCGAAGGAAGGCATCGATGCCGAAGTGGTTGACCTGCGCACGCTGCTGCCGCTCGACAAAGAAACGATACTGCAGTCCGTGAAGAAGACGAACAAGCTGCTCATCGTCCACGAGGACACGCGCACTGGCGGCATCGCCGGGGAGATCGCGGCGGTGGCGTGCGAAGGCGCGTTCGAGGATTTGGACGGGCCGATTCTGCGCGTCACGGCAAAGGACTCGCCCGTGCCGTTCTCGCCGCCGCTCGAGGAGCGCTTTCTGCCGAACGTGAACGATATTGTCGCCACCGCGCGCGAACTGGCGCGGTATTGAAGAGTTTCCAAGGAGAGAGAAATGGCTACAGACGTAATCATGCCCCAGATGGGCGAAAGCATTTTTGAAGGCACGATAACGAAATGGCTGAAAAAGCCGGGCGAGAAGATCGAGCGCGACGAGCCGCTCTTCGAGATCTCGACGGACAAAGTGGACGCCGAGATTCCGTCACCCGCCGCCGGCGTCCTCAAGGAGATCAAAGTATCCGAGGGGCAGACCGTGCCGATACAGACTGTCGTCGCCGTGATTGACGCTGCCGGCGCGGGCGCGGTGGCCGCTGCTCCCGCGCCTGCTCCAGCAAGGACTGAAACGCCAAAGCCGGCCCCGGCGCTATCTCCGGCGCCCAAAGCCGCTCCTGCTCCTGCGCCGGTCGCGGCTGCCGTTGCAAGGCTTGCGCCGACGCAAACGCCAGTCGCGGCGGCAAGCGCTGCCGCATCGGCGAAGCCGAACGGCGACAAGATTCGCAGCTCCCCGCTGGTGCGCCGCCTGGCGCGCGAAAACAGCGTGGATCTGACGCAAGTTCCGGGGACAGGCGCGGGCGGGCGCGTGAGCAAGCGCGATATCCTCGCGGCAATTCAGTCGGGAGGCGCGCGGGCAGGCGCGATGGCTGCTGGCGCGCCACGTCTCGCCGTCGTTCCGCCGCCGGCAGCCACGGGCGCGCAAGCCCACACGGCATTCGAGAGCGCCGTGCCCCGCGAGCGGATGTATTTCGGCAGCTACACAGTCGAGCCCATGACTGTGATGCGTCAGCGGATTGCCGAGCACATGGTGCTGTCCAAACGCGTATCGCCGCACGTGTATTCCATTGACGAAGCCGACGTCACCGGCGTCGTCAAATTGCGCAATCAGAAGAAAGACGAGTTCGAGCGCACAACCGGCGCGAAGCTGACGTTCATGCCATTCTTCATCCGTGCCGCCGTGGAGGCGCTGCGCGCGTTTCCCACAGTGAATTCGTCGGTGGATGGCACGAACATCGTCTTCCACCGCGAATGCAACATCGGCATCGCCGTGGCGCTCGACTGGGGATTGATCGTGCCGGTGATCAAGAACGCCGAGGAGAAAAATTTCCTTGGCCTGCAACGCGCCATCAACGATCTGGCGGAACGCGCGCGCACGAAACGGCTCAAGCCGGAGGAAGTCCAGGAAGGAACATTCTCGATTACAAATCCCGGGGTCTTTGGCGGCTTGATGGGCTTGCCTGTCATCAGCCAGCCGAACGTGGCCATTCTGGGCCTGGGCACGATAGAGAAGCGGCCCGTGGTGGTGGACGACGCGATCGCCATTCGCTCGATGGTGTACCTGACGCTCAGCTACGACCATCGCGTGGTGGACGGCGCCATCGCGCACCAGTTCATGGGCAAGGTCAAGCACTTCCTTGAGAACTGGTCGGAGAGCGTTCTGTAGGACTCAGTGTGTTCTGAAACATTAGAGGGCGGGTCTTCGCGGGCCCGCCTTTTTTATTGAAATAGGATTTTCCGCGTGTCTGACAGCGCTCACTGCAGCCGCGCACGCAAGCGCTCCGCGAACATCTCTACTTGCGGCAGCGGCACGATCGCGATCTTCTGCTCGTCGAACAGCCGCGCGACGAACTGATGCCGTGAATTTTCGGCGAGCGGCGCGACTTCCGTGATGGCCGTGAATTCCGAGTGCGCGTGCTTCGCGCGAATGCGCTCCGCGGTGTACGCGAGGACTTTCGCCTGCGCCGGGTCGCGGCCGAGCGACAGCGCCTGGACGTAACCGCGCGTGCCATTCATGCGGTAAGCGTAATCGATGCGCATCGGGTCGCCCGCCTGCGTGAACGCCTCGACTTTCACGCCCCGCTGCATTTTGCCGAGGATTTTGTGCCGGCGGAAGACGTCGCTCAATTTCGCGCGTATCCAGACCCGCGTGCTTTCGAGCATGGCCGTGCCGCGCCCCAGCCGTGGCGGCAGCGCCACGAACTGCTGATAGAGGCGGTCGAGTTCGGCGTCGAATTCCTCGGCCAGCACCCCCTTTTGCGAACTGAACTGCAGGACGTTCGCGAGCGTGTCGTCGAGCTTCGCGATCCAGCCCGCCGCTCCGTCGCTCGCGGCCGTAAGCTGGGATTCGAAATGCGCAGGCAGCGCGCGCAGCAAAGCTTCGTCGGCATTCGGGTGCAGCCGACGGACGCGCACGAGCTCCGATTCATCTTCCATCAGCCGCGCGCGGGCACGACGTCTCTGCGGATCCTCGAGCAACACGCCGACATTGACCCACTCGTCGCGGACGAGATTCGGCGTGTAGCGCAGGACCCGGTACGTCAGCGTAGTTCGGTTCGCCTCAGGCATAGGTCACGTCCAGTTGGGGAACGGCACCCGCGAGGACCTGCGGGCGCTCTCAATCAGTTCTCGCACCAGTTTCCGCCGCTTCAAAAGCTGTTCGAGCATGCGGTACAGCGCGTCCTGGTCGAAATTGTACCACTCCGGCGGAATCTCGCTCGCAACCTCGTCGAGCACGTCTTCGTCAATGCGCTGCTCGATCCGCGCGAGCCACGGCTCGAATGCGTCCCATCCCCGCACGCGCTCATAGACGCAGCTGCGCGCGTAAATCCCACGCAGCGGCGCGTCCGGGAAATTCCATTCCGCGGCGTTGAAGCAGAATCCCTGGTCGATCATCACCGCGCGGTAGCGCTCGGCGCCCGGGGCGCGCAGGAAAATCGCCTGGCGGCCGTTCGTGTTGCAGGTCCATTTGTCGAACGCGATCATTCCGGCGAAGTCCGCGAGGTTTTCCGTCTCGCGCAGTTGCTCGTCCGGCAAGAAATCGTACACGACGGTTGCTGCCGGATTCCCTGGGTACTGCGAGCCAAATTCCAGCCCCGGCGCGCACGGCACGCGCCCGCGTCCGAGCTGCATCACGAGCTCTTCGGTTAGCGCGATCATTTCCGGGCGCACTTCGACCGCCGCCACGGGAGCCACGGGCAATCCAATTCTCGCCGCCAGTCTCGTCCCTAGCAATTCGTTCGCCAGAATGCGCGTTCCTTGCGGATTGTTCTGGAATTTTACGACGTAATAGTTTTCGTCCTCGCAGCGCATCAGGTGTGACTGCGCCCCGCCCCTCATCCGGCGTATATGCTCAATCGCCAGCGGCATCGGCGCGTATGCTAGTCACCGATTTGACTCGCGGCAAGTGAAACCTTTACCAATTTGGGAATGACCCTGTGCCGCCTGGCTACACCCGCCTAATTTCGAAGGCCGCTCAGACCTTCAATCCCATTCGCCTCATCAGCTCGAGCGCGTTGCTCTTCGTCACTACGCCGTCGCGCAGCTTGTAGTCGAAAAACATCTCGTCTCGCTCGATCTGATCCTCGAAGTGCGCGTTCCGCACTGCTCCGTTGAGCGACTTGGCCACCGCCGTCAGCGCCAGGTCATGCGTCGTGACCATTCCGATCGCGCCCTGTTCCACGAGCGCCCGCAACAGCCCCTCCGCGCCAACGCACCGGTCGTGCGAATTCGTGCCTTCCAGAAGCTCGTCGAGCAGGTAAAGCAGCGGCATGCCGCCTCTCGTCAGGGCAAAGACGTCGCGGATGCGCAGAATCTCCGTGTAGAACCCCGACCGGCTTTCCTGAAGAGAATCCGTGGTCCGCAGGCGCGTCCCGAGCGCCAGCGGTGTCAGCCGCAAGCTTCGCGCGCGCACGGGAGCACCGGCCATTGCTAGCACGGTGTTGATTCCCACAGTCCGCAGCAGCGTGCTCTTGCCCGACATGTTGGAGCCGCTCACCAGCAGCACTCGAGTTCCCGGACCAAGCCGCACCGTATTTCGCACGCATCGAGCCTCCGGAATTAAGGGATGTCCCAGCTCGACGCCTTCAAGGAACGCCTCGCCCGACGGCGAATCGACGATTTCCGGCGGCGGGTCTTCGGGATGCTCGTACGCGTAGCCAGCGAGCGAAAGCAGGGCTTCCATCTCCGCGGCGGCGCCAATCCATGCGCGGACTTTCTTACCGTATCGCTGCCGCCACGCCTCCGCGGCGCCTGCGACCTGCACGGTGTACAGCAGCGGCAATTCCGCCAGTCTGGCCGCCAACCCGTCCCGGCCGTCAATCCACATCGTGATGTGCGCGAGCTTCCGGATCTCTCTTGAAGCGGCGAAGCTGCCGTCAACTAGCGTCCGGCGCAGTTCCTCCAACCGCGCCGATTCAAACTGCCGCGCTGCAATGCGCTTCAGCACGAGAGAAAACAGAATCAGCGCTTCCGCGTCCGCCCCCACGGGCTCGATCACTCTCTCCGCCCGCAGTCGCAGCCATCGGAGCACGCCCGAATCAACAACCAGGACAGCAAGGAATGGCACAATCGAGTCGTTCGTGAACCAGTAGACGACTGTCGCCACCGCGGCGACGGCCAGGGCTGCGGCGGCAAAGCGCATAGGGACTTTCCCGAGCAGCAGGTCGCCATTCGCCTCCGCCCACGATACGAATTCTTTGGTTTTCAATTCGCCGCGCAGGCTCTCTCCGACGACCGCCATGTCTTCGCGCAAGTCGAGATTCTCCCGCAGTTCCGCGACGAGCTTGTGCCTCTCAAGCAGCTCCGCGGCCGGCGAGGCTGCAAGCAGCCAGCTGGCCAGCCGCTCCTCTCCCATCGGCGTGCGCGTGCTCGAAAGCAATTCGAACAGCCCGCCGCGCCCGAAAATATCCAGGTCTTCGGAGTACAGGTGCTTCGCGTCGCGGAACCTCTCGCCTGATTCATCGGTTCCCGTCCAGCGGTCCTCGATCCTCGCAATCCCTCGTTCGTAAAACGCCGCGGCCGCTTGTGCGCGCGACTTCGCGCGCAGCACGAATTCATGCCAGATGGCCAAAGCGATGAAAACTGCCACAGGAATTAGGAGCCACCAGTCCGCGACGAGATGCCTCCACAGGCAGATCCATGCAATGACGATGCCGGCGGCGATCGTCAGAAGCTTGAGGTTCCCCGCGCGGATGTGCAGCGCGTCCTTTGCGGCGACAATTTTGCGCCGCTGTTCAAGTCGCTCCGCGTAATTCCTGGCAGGCAAGCGCGCCGCAATTGTGGGCATTGCGGGATACAGTTTACCTGACTGGCAACCGTTTTGGAGGTTCTGGGAGCACATTCGACACGGAGGCGTTTTCCTCCAGCATCCAAAGTTGCTTCGTAAAGCAAGCAGTCGTGGTGCTGATGTCACTGACGTAGACTTGCTGTCGTATTGTCATCCGCGAACCGAGGCTGCCCTGCCTGCTTCCGGGCCGGAGCCATGGACATTGACCCCAAGACGCAGCTTAGGTTCGCAGACGAGGGGGGCTTTTCATTGCCAGTTGGAGGCCCCGCTTCTTGCCCAGGCTCACCGGCACTCACTTCGAAACATCTCCCTATCCGATTTCGTTGCGGTAGGAGTCCTCTTTCATTTTCTGCACGTTGCCCGCTTTGTCGTGCCACAGATGCGGCGACTCTGCGTATCCTGAAGATACTCAATACGCTGCCGCCCCAACTTCTTGCTTGAGAGTATCTAACTTGAGGTCTGAAAAACCGTCGCTCAGGCAGGGCTCGGTTCTGTTTGCAATTCCTCGATCCACCGAATGAGGATTTCGCGGTTCACTTGAGTGATTTGCATGAAACTGACTCCCATGCCCATGTTGGGCTGCGAATACCTTATCTCCCCCACTGCGTGGAAGCTCTCACCCTTATGCACGAGCTCTATCGTAATCTTAGTTCCTGGTGGAAGCGGGTTCACCGAATCTATGTAGCATCCCCCCGCACTGATGTCGGTTGTCCTTGCAGTCACGGCGCTTTCAGAGGAGGGATCGATCGCGAAAACGATCGCGACGAACGGAAATCTGGGCCAGCGTCTAGTATTCCCTTTAATCATGGCAGGATTTCGACCTAGTTAATTCTCCGTAATTCATCGCTCCCCTGATTTTCACGCATCGATCCAAACCGCTAAGACTTCCGTTGAATTTCCATTCCAGCCTGGCCAGCGACTCGCAACGATTCTCTCAGCTCCTTACGAGCGCGGGCTGACTTTTCTTCAATTGTTTGCTCGCGTACAGTGATTTATCCGCTGCATCCAGCAACTCTTCAATTCGCTGGCCAGCTGCCATTTCGTTCCACCCTGCTGAGAATTCGACAGGAATTGACTCTCCATCCGCCTGTACCTCAATGTTTTCCAAGCGCTTCAGGATAGTCGGCAAATTTGAAGATTCAAAGTCAGAGAGGACGAGCATGAATTCATCGCCGCCAAGACGTGCAGCTACGTCGCTCTCTCGAAGTGCCTTGCTTAGCCGACGAGCAAAGCCCATTAAAATCAGGTCTCCAGTCGAATGTCCATAGCGATCGTTGATCTTCTTGAAATTGTCGAGGTCGATCAAAACCAGAGTGAGGGGAATTCCCTTGCGCCTCGCCCGAGACATTTCCGCCTTCAGATGGCGTTCCGCGAAGCGGCGATTGTAGAGTCCCGTAAGCGGATCGACCAAGGCAAGGGCACGCCACAAGTTTGTATGGGAATTTCGTTCCGCAAGGTCGAAGCGAAGCCTGTTTATCAGGGCTTTTTCATAAGTCAAGTAGCAGCCAAAAATAATTATGAGGAAGACCAGGCCCGAAACAGATTGAAACACGCCTGAGCTCCAAACTCCCTGTTTGTCAGATAAGACTGCCGGAATGGATAAAGACGCCACAGCAAAGGTCAAGCATAGGATTACTGCGAGGGAGTATCCCCACATCCACCACTCGTGCCGCTGGAGCGTATGAAGGCGCTTATAGCCTTCCTCCGGAGAGAGGTCGCCCTCACGAAAATTTGGCGGATCGCCCCAACTATCCATGAAGTTTTGAGACGTTCACAGCGAGGCAATCCTCCGTTTCATCGCTGCTGGTACGGTAGTTCCATTGTCACATCGAATGGCATGTACCATTCTGAACCAGAGAGAAAACAGATGGCGGCGGCTTTCATCCTCGTAATGTCCGTGGTGGCCCTAGTCCAGTTTGCCATCTCTCAGTGGCGGTCCATGTGGATCGTTGTTGCAGAGCAGCCTTTATCGAATCGATTCGAAACTGCCACGGGAATTGCTGCCAACTCCATTGTCCCGGAAGATTTCAACATCCTAGCCCGGGCCTGGGAGCAGCTTCCTGCCGCGCCGCATGAACGGAATCCTTGGTTAAGGGAAGTCCGAATTTATTACAAAACACTCTGTGCGCTCTCGAAGTCATGCGAACGCAGGTTTCCATCGTTGGCAGGACGGGCAAGACGGGAAACAGTTGTCTGCGCGAAATACATGGCAGCAGTTCTCGATCAACGTCTGAATGCCCATCTTGCCTATGCACAATCCCCGCTGTGTTAGCCGCATTGCAACAAACAGCAACTCCGCAGCGCTTACGCAAGAAGAATGAAATCAATATGGAAATTTCCCCGATAACGCCCCCAGAAGAGGCGGCCTGAGAGCTTTGCCTGTTCGGAAGAAGCATAATAGCGACCGAGCCTGGCGAAAGAACAGCCAGTCTCTCGCTTACCAAGCTGAGCAAATATCTCTTTATATAGCGGCTGGCCTTGAAACGGATTCTTCGCGTGCCGATCTAGCCTGACTGTAATTGCTCAGTATTCCAAGCACGAAGACGGGCAGCAAATAGGGATTCTTGCGCCTCTTATGCTCCCACCGGGTATCAGCCCAACCCAGTGAATTCAATTAGGAGGAAAGAGATGAAAGAAATCAATACGCTTCTTGGACCATGTGTTATGACGCTGTTTGTTAGTCCAAATAATCTGTCGCATGACCGTGTAGCTTACACCGTAATGCAGGGAGGACTTCCCATTCCACCGTGGCCGCCTTCCCAGCCATCAGGCGGCGGTGGTAGAGGGGTTTAATATCAACGCATGTTTGTCAGGGAGGGAACGGTGCGAAAGCACCGTTCCCCACCCTTGTGTTATCATGCGATAAATTTACGGTGACAATGGAATGTGGACTCGAATCGTCTGGGGAGTATGCATCGGACTTGAATCCTTCTTAGTCATTTGGGCCGTCAAGACAAGACTGCTTAGACGGTTTCCCATTTTCTATTCGTTCATATCTCTTGTTCTTGTAGTTGACGTTCTTGCGATCCCTCTATTCAGGATGTCATCACACACTTATTTTTTGTTTTACTGGTCGACAGCCTTCCTCAAGGCAGTCTTGGGTTATGGAATAATCATGGAGACCTACGTTTTCTCGCTTAAGAATTATCCCGGCGTGGGTCGTCTGCTTAGGATTCTCCTAGTGGTCATCCTTCTCACAGTTGCGGCGAAGGTGGCCGTAAGCCTCGTCGTTGATTCGAAATTCTTACTTCCGTACGCAATCGCTGTTATGGAACGCAATCTGCAGCAGGTCCAAGCAATCCTTTTATTCTGCCTTTTGGCCCTTTTCATCTATTACAAGATTCCGGCCGATAGAAACGTCCGAGGGCTCATGCTTGGCTATGCATTTCTCATCGGCGCAGACGTAATCTCATTCACTTTTATTACTAATCCGAGTACCGGATTCGCTCTACTCATGCGACAGATCGATCCCGCTTGCAATGCGTTAGCGTTGATTATTTGGACTGTGGCCTTGTGGACTGCGAGTCCGCAATCGGCGCTCCAATGGGGTCAGGTAATTGAAACGGACTACGAATATCTTGCCCGGGAGACGCGCGCCATGCTGCTTAGAGCAAGAACGCATCTCGTCAGGGTGGCACGCCCGTGATTCAGATCATTGTTCCGATCTTCATCGGACTCCTGCTCTTTGGCATTTTGCCTTTTTGGTTTCTCAGTGGCAGGGATTCCGAAAAACGGCAGCTCGATATTGCTGAGGCGCATACCGCCCTGAGATATCTCCAGTCCGGGGCTGAACGCTTAAACCTTATTGACAGAATATCCGACCAGCAAGATCTGATTTTTGTGCTTTCTGAGAAAGATCGCAATCTCCTAACACTTCTGAGCTGCGAGCGAAGAGCTGTTGCACTCCTGTGGTTGCGCAGGATACATCAACAAGTAATGCTGCTTATGAATTTTCATGTAAGATCGGTACGTTCCAGCGCAAAACTCGGCCCGGTGATTGAGCTCAGGCTTGCCTTCCAGTTCTTAGTTTTCGCGTCGATCTACTACGCTTTCTTCACGCTAATCTGGACACGCGGTCCATTCCGCGCGCGAAAAGTTGCTAGCTTTATCTCCATAGCATTAAGAAATTTCTCTGCGGTCTCTCAGCAAGCTCTAGCGATTGCAAATTCACGGTGCATGGGGATTCCGCGAGATGCCGGAACCGGATCGCTGATAAATGGTTAGCATGTACTCATGATTAGACCTCTGAATCTCGACGCAGCGATATACGATCTCAGAGTTCACAACCTGAACCATCTCTCTGGGAACTTAAGCCGCTTGATTTATCTCGCAGCCACACGGGATTACAACACCGGGAAGTACCATCATGATGGCCTTGCTATCAGGTTCTCGCCCAATATTGCAAATCAAGCTCTAGCCGCTTGCCATCGGGATACCTTTGAGCATTTAGGGGCCCTGCCGTTAGAGCAACTTGTCGCCGAACTGGAAGCATACGTAGTGTCCAACAGTTCAGAGGAGGATGAGCTTATCAAGCTGTGGATCTCGCTTGAGCCTTTCCGAGTCGTGATTCCCGTTGCCAGCGATCCCATCTCTGCTCAGCTTTTCTGTTCAAACGTCAGGATCGCTTTGGCAATCTTGGACTCCCGCGCCAAGCGTCTTCAGAAAAATCAACCAGGCGCATCGCGACGGCCGTAACCTGCCCCACAATCTCAGCTTCATCAGGAAACCCGAGTTGCCTGATATGGCATGGAGAAAGTGGATGCGGAATCAGCAGCAAGTGATTTCCGTCCAGCTCGCACCACGAACAGGCATATCCGTCACGAAGTTCAACAAAGTAAATCGGCCGGTCAAGCTCAGATCTCCATGGACCCGGCAGTACACGATTCCTTTCGTCATCGATTTGAACGAACGAACCCGGTCGTAGCAGAGGGTAGAGCGTGAAGTCCTTCAATCCGATGTATCCATACAAGCTGTGCCTTAAATCGAGATTTTGAATCAGCGGAATCGGCACCTCACCCCACACCTCAACCATGCGCGAAAGCAAATTGCTTCTGTCCACCGTGAAGCCTGAATCGAATCGCACAGGGAAGGTAACGCCACGACTTGAGGGAGAGACTTGAACGTTGGCCAGCCGAGTTTTCTCCAGCCGTGTCATGAATTGATACTTAGCCGTACTGGAGAGGTCGATTCCGAACAAAGACAGAAGGTCAGAGTAATTCTCCTGATAAATTACGCTCAGACTGAATAATTTATGAATGCTGGGAATGGAGCCAGTATTTTCAATTTGGGTCAGCCATGCGTTGGAGATATAAAAATCCTCGCTGCCTTCATCCTCCGCGATTTTCTTGCTGAGCTCTTCCACATCTCGCGTGGTAATTCCCAGCTTATTTCGCAGTTCCTTAAGCTGTTCTCCAGCTCTCATCTGTTCAAATTACCTTGAGTCAATCTGAGTTATCTGTCGCACTGCTCACAATACAAAGCAAAAGGCGTGTTTCAAACTGGAACTGGGCAGTCTACTACACAATTAAGACGTGGGTGTTGTCTTGCGCGTCGATGGGCTCTTTAACTTGTAAATCTTCGACTCGCCTCCATTGCAGCAATTGGACCATAAGCAGCGATATGGCGACATGCCGTTTCTGTGTAGGCGCCGACAAGAATTGCATCTTGGACAGCTGGTTGAAGAGGAGTTCAAGAACAGATGAAAGTCTTCGATCAAATAAATCCGGAAGATCTAGATCGCCGAGAATTCCATCTCTGGATCCTGACAACCACCGCTTTAGTCGTTCTGGTCATGGCCCTCGCATTTTTGATGTACCCCGCAGTCTTTCCTCACTCGATCACTCTCGGCGGAAGCACCTTGCGTATCTCCTTTTTCGGCTTTTGTGTATTGGCCACACTCTTAATCGGTTATTTGATTGATCGCCAGGCCACGATAGTTCAATTAAGGAAAGCTATTGCACAAGAGAGAGAGAGACTCACCGAACTTCGCAGCCGGGCGAGCCAGGATTTCCTAAATTCTCTTTCCGGATTGAATCAGTTTCAAGATCGACTAGCAATGGAATTCCGCAGGGCAGCGAATACCTCGGCTCCCCTTTCGATCCTCGTCATTCAAATAACAACGGCAAACAATATCTCAAAGAATTCAGCGACTCTTTCGGTGGAAGAGCTGGGGGATGGAATTAAGGCAGTCGCAAGGAAACTCCGCCCGACAGATTCCTTGTTCCATTTTTGCACCACTCATTTTGGCGTCATTCTTCCGCAGCTCAATCTGGAGGAGGCAAGGCAATTCGTCGCGCGAATCGAAGAAGGATTGAAAGATGCCGCGGGAATTGGTGGGCGTTTTTCGGCGCTGATTAGTGTCTTTAATTATCCCCTCGAGTCGTCCACAGCACGAGAACTCCTGGAAGGGGTCCGGTCTCGCTTGCCCGAGGGATTAACCGGAGAACCGTCGCTTGATGCAGATTTGCTTCTAGCGGAGTTGCACCGTTGAAGTCCCATGACTATGCAGTCCTTACGAGGGGACCCATGACTATGACCTTGAGGTTAGGGCTAACGGTCGCGCTCGCACTGCCTCTGATTGGGGGCTGCTCTCAGATGATTTCCACCACCGCACCGGCCGGACGGTGGGAGATTGTCGATACTAGCGGAGACAATTCTTCGCAGGCGCAATTCGGCCCCGGCGGCTTTTCGGTATTCCTTAGGGCGGACGGCTCAAGCTATGTCCCAGGCACAATCACGGACTCCAACTGCGTCCCAAACGCCAGCGGAAACAACGTGGTACCGAGTTGGACTGCGCTAGGCCGGGCCAAGTACCAAATATTTATTGCCGTCAATAATGCTGGGATGCCGCCCCTCGCGTTTGCGTACACCGGCACCTACAGTCCCATGACACCCATACCCGGTGACCGGACAAGATCAATTCCTGCCATATCAGGAACATACTATCCGCTGGGAGATGCGTCGCTGTGCAGTTCAGCGACACAATCAAATCCCGGAACTTTCATTGCCACGTTCGTGCCTCCACTCTCATCTGGTTCAGCTTCCGGCTCACTTGCCGGCGCAGACGCCAGCAACAACATGGCGTTTGATTCGCCGGTGAACGCGACGATACTTTTCAGCCCGCCCCCCGCACCGGGACAGTCGTCCGGAACAGTTTCGCTCTCCTCGAATCCGACGTTCCACGGAGTTCCATGCTTTGCGGCCACAAACGGTGTCGTAAACTCCTTGACCATCGACCCTGCCACGTCGTCGCAGTCAGGTCTCATAGACAGTATATTTGCGGATGGGCTTGACCCTTCTGGGCAACCCACGACGCTCTTTGTCACCGCATTTTCAGCCAACTTTTATTCCACCGCTAATAATACCGATCCATTCGCGCTTCAGATGACGGATGGCGAATGGGCGGTTGGCGCTGCAATCGCTGAGGATAATCCGGCGGTGGCTCCGAGCGGCGTCGAAAACGATGGCACGAATGACAACATCGCAGTCTTCTATAGCGTGATAGGCGGAGCTTGCGACGGCGCAAACAGCCTACCCTCACCATTCAAGTACTCCGCAACGAAATAGGCCCTGGCCAGCAGGAGGCCGGCACCGCGAAGGGACAATCACGCATTTTAGGAATGAATGCTTAACTCTATCCGCAGGTATTCCTTGGGCGTTCGAGTGTGCCGGTCGCAATGCGCTACACGCATCTAAACCTCGATTCCAAGCGAGCAGTGGTCGAAAAAACTGACGGGCTACAGTGACAAAACGGTGACGCTTTGCACCAAAACTGGGCAGCCGAAGTCTGAGCTGTCACAAAACCGGGTGCTAAGTTACAATGCAGCAAGAAGTTAGTTTTGGAGAGGTGGCCGAGAGGCTTAAGGCGGCGGTTTGCTAAACCGTTGTACGCGCTAAAACGTGTACCGGGGGTTCGAATCCCCCCCTCTCCGCCAGTTTTCCGCTTCATGCTTCAGTTCACGCGCAATTCTCACGTGCTGGGCGCACCTCCAGCCCCAAACGCAACTCCAGTTTCTTCCTCCGCTCCGGCCCCATGCACACCGAACCTGCCTGGGATAACGATGTCCCTTTTCCAATCCCATCCCGCCAGGCGATTTGACACGAAAGAACGATGCACGTAGAATCCCCTGATTTGGGCGAGGGCTTTTGCTCGCTGAGGGCCTTAAACGTGGACAAGAAGCGGCTCGAATACTATAGGAAGAAACTGCAAGCCCGGCGTGAAGAACTTCTGAAGGCCATTGCCCGCACCGGACAGGAGGGCCGGGAAGCCGACGAGGATCCCACGGTGGATCTCGCCGACAAAGCCGCCAATTCCTATACCAAGGAATTCCTCTTCGGCCAGACGCACAACGACCGCACGCTTCTCGGCCTCGTGGAAGAAGCGATTGCCCGCATCCGCGAAGGAACGTTCGGCCTCTGCGCCTCATGCGAACAGGAGCTCCAGCAGAAGCGGCTCGAGGCAGTACCATGGACGCGCTACTGTATCGCCTGCCAGGAAAAACAGGAGAAGGGCCAGCTTTAGATTTTCGCTTTCTCTCGGCGATACCGCTCGTGTCAATCCTAAAATAAATAGGGCGGGTTTTAACAATTAAAGGCCCTGTGTGATCTTCTGCAATTTCTGCTTCCCTATTCAAGGAAACTAAAGTAGTTTTGGACGTTCCCTCTCGGTTAACGCAATGCTTTCTTTTTTCCGCTCAGGCGTGGATGCGCTCATCTCTGTGTTGTTCCCTGCCCCGTGCCGGATTTGTGGCGAAGTGTTGAACACGACCAGCCTGCTCCCCATATGTGACGGTTGCCTCGCGTCACTCGCTCCGCTTGCGGGCCCCTCTTGCGACGTCTGTGGCCGTCCATTCGCTTCCGATTTCGCGACGGACGCCGCGAGCCCGCTATGTTTCGCCTGCCGCCGAGGCGTCTATGCTTTCGACCGCGCGCGCAGTTACGGCAGCTATAGCGACAAGATGGCGCGCGCCATCAGCCTGTTGAAATACGAAAAAGTGTTGAGCCTTGGCAACTGGTTCGCAGCCAAACTGAAGGAACGAATCCAGACTGAACCGGAAATCTTCCATTCCGATGTAGTGGTTCCCGTGCCACTCCACGCCGCGCGCCGCCGCGAGCGCGGATACAACCAGGCGGAGCTGATTGCCCGGCCGCTGGCCAAAAAACTCAAACTTCCCTTGCGCGCTTACTTGCTCGTCCGCACAAAACCCCGCCCGCCGCGCCTCCTGCTCTCCCGGCGCGAACGCTGGGAGTCCGTCCGTGGCGCATACGCTATGCGCCGCGGCGCGAACGTTGACAATCTGCGCGTCTTGCTGATAGATGACGTATGTACGACGGGCGCGACCCTGGATTCGTGCGCGCGCGCCCTCAAACGAGCCGGTGCAAAGAGCGTTACAGGATTGACGGTCGCGCGAGTGGTCACAGCAGGCGTGCCTCTCCCGCCATCCCAGGCGAGAAAAAGGGCAATCCCGGGCGCAACGCCAAGCATCTGATAATATGGTTGGGTAATTCGGGCAGGCAGGCTATATCTCTCCTGCTTCCGGAGGATTCGGCTTAGCGAATGGAATATCGCTACAAAGACGTGCTGCGACCCCGGCCAATCATCTCCATCCCGGGAAGCCGTACTTCTGTCGGTGCTGAACCACTCAAGCGCGATTCATCCACCGGCTTTCGTCGCCCATCTTTGATGCAGGCTCCGGTCTTGGTTCTAAACGCTACGTTTGAACCGATCAACGTAACGGCGGTGCGGCGCGCGCTCGTTCTAATGCTCAAGGGCGTCGCTCAGGCGGAAGAAACCCAGGCGAGCGAAGTCCATTCAACTAGCAAAGCTATTTCGGTACCGTCGGTGATTCGCCTGCTGACGTACCGTCATATCCCGCAGCAGAGCCGGGCCTTGTCGCGGAAGAATATTCTTCTGCGCGACCGCAATACGTGCCAATTCTGCGGGCGTATCTTTTCCGCTTCCGATCTCACGCTGGATCACGTCGTGCCGCGCTCGCGCGGCGGCCGCTCGTCCTGGGAGAATCTGGTTGCCTGCTGCTACGAGTGCAATAACCGCAAGGGCGACCGCACTCCCGAGGAAGCCGGGTTGAAGCTGGCTCGCCGTCCACGGCCCTTTACTCTGCATACTTCCCGCCAGCTGATGCGCCTCATCGGCCACAAGGACGAGAAGTGGCGTAAGTATTTGTTTTACTGACGGACGCGCCAGGTCATCACCCGACTCACGGATTCAGTATTTTTTCCGCAGTTCTCTAGCAACCTTTCATTTCTGCGGGCATCTATATAATCAAACACTCTAGGACACACCCCGGGAAGTGGCTTTGGGAGACCAAACGCTGCTTCCCCTCTTCTTTTGTGGAGACCTTTCAGAAGTAGAGAGCTTACTGACGCAAGACCACTCGCACGCCGCGCCGCCAGTTTTCGCTGACCCCAATCCTGGTGACCTGGATCTCTGGACCGAGATACGTCAGCACGATCTCATTCGACGGATGGAATCGCAGGCTCGGCGCAACAAGCCAGACGAGCGGAGCGTCGGAACGAAGCTCGATGCCGTTGAAATAGCCGAAGGAATGAAAATCGCCTTCCGCGAGGTGCCGCCGGACTCGCAGCCAATAATCCACTGCCTGCAGCGGAAGCTGCAAATCCTCGGAAGCCTTGAGTTCGATTACAACCAGCCTTCCATGCCTCGTCACGCCAAGCAAATCGATCACGCCCCGATCGCCTGCGGCCAGCGCCGGCACCTGAGAGTAGAGAAATCTGGTATCGAGTTGCGCGTCGAGCCGAGACGGGTCCGCCATGACAATCGTCTCCAGCCAGCGCTCCGGCGCAGTGCGATAGAGCGCGTCCTTCGCATCCGAACTGAGCGGGCTGCGCTTGAGCGACAGTCGCTCGATTAGCGATTTCAATGCCGCCCAGCCGGCATCGCCCGTAAGGAGTCGCTTCTCATCGCCAATTCCAAAATGGACCTGGCCGTTCGCACATCGCGCGAACTCCAGCCCGCGGAATCGCAGCGCGACTTCACGCGCTCCCGTAGTCACGGTCGCTTCAACGGAGTCCGGCTCGCTCGGAAGCAGCATTCGGATGCGCCCCACGACGCCCTGCACAGCCGCCAGACAATTCTCGATATCGCGTCGTGGGATCAGCCAGCTCTCGACGTTGCCCCGTCCAGAGATATCCGCGCGGTGCACGCGCCAGTCGCGCTCGCTGAACTCGAATACCTCTAATCCCACGCTCGAACGCAAGGCATGCGCGCGCTCCAGCGTAATCCGGCTCTGACCCTCGGGCACAAACAACCGCAATCCCTCGACGGCGCGGCGCTCGGCGTGCGATCTCGCCCAATCGAGCCACAGCAAACCGAAGCTCAGGATGCCCTCGAACGCCGCCGAACCCTCCGACGGCGCAACGCCCATCACCGCCCACGAAGCCTTGCCCTCGGACATTGTTCCGCGCGTATAGAGCGGCGAAAATGAACGCTTCAAATTCGCCGCCGTTGTAAGGGATTCCACGCGCGCGTCCGGAAATTGCTCGGCAAGCATCCGGCCAAAACGCGACTTAAATTGTTCGCGGCTGATTCGCGCGGCCGCGCGTGGCGTTGCATTCTGCAAGAAATCAAGCCTCGCAGGCTTCGCCTTGCCGAATCGCTGGACTTCAAGCTGGATCCGCCCCGGCTCGCTAGCCGCGACGCGCTGAATTGTTCGTACGAGATTGGTTTCCGTAGACCACAAATGAATGAGCGCCTGCTTGCCTCGGCGGCGCACTTCCCAGCGGAAGCCATCGAGCCCTGCCAGCCACTCGCCGTCCTCGCGCACTTCGACGGCTCCCGATTGCGTAAGCCGGCCGAGGGCTTGCTCTAATTCATTCCACTCATCCATGGAAGGGGTACAGCTTCAAGAATCGAGGGAACCGCGCGGCTCGCCTTATTCCAAATCGAGGCCGCTGATTTTCATCGCCGGGAACTGCCCGTTCCATGTCGGCGGAATGGTCTCGAATCCGATTTGAATCGATTGCGTTTCGCCGCTGCCCAGCGGGCGTACTGTTCCGCCGATAATCCTCCGCGTCTCGCGCAGCACCAGCTGATTTGACGCGTCATAAAATTCGATTGTCACGTCCGAGGCGCGAATCGTCCGCGGCCCGGAGTTCGTGATGTCGCCGTTCAAATACGTCACCTTCTGATGGAGCATGTTTTCGTAAGCCAACAGATCCAGATTCCCGAATTTGATCTCGGCCACATAAGCCTGCTCCGCCGCACCGAACGCGAGAGGCTTCTCCGCGACCGGGCTCGGCTGCGCCGAATGGCTCATCGCTAGATAAAACGCAGCGAACAAAATCGCCATGATGACCAAGCCGATCAGGAACGGCCCCGCGAATCCGCGCTTCCCTTCTTCTTCCATTCTCAGCTCCACTTACTGCGCAAACGCCGCAAGGCTTTCCGTTCCTCAGCGGCCAAACGACAGTCTAAGAATGAGCGGCTCCGGGAGTCCCGCTTTTTCCATGCGCCTTTGCACGGATTCTACCTCATAGCTTACCCGCCAGAACTCCACCTCGCCCTTCTGCGCATCCGCGATGGCAAACCCGGCTCTGGGATCTCCATCGCGCGGCTGCCCTACCGATCCCGGATTCAGTAAATAGCTCGTTCCCTTTTGCAATTGGAACTTGACCACTTTCTCGCCATCCGCGGGCCTGAACCGCAGCGTCTGTACCTGATTGTCCGGGCCCAGAGCGAATCCGCCCTGCAAATGCGTGTGCCCGAAAAATGTCACCGGAGACGGCGCGTCGAGCAGGGAATCCAAAGCCTGCGCCGGCGCGACGACGTACTCATCCTCGTCGCGAATCGCGCCGTGAACCAGGCTCATCCCGTTGAACGGCGCTGGTCCGGTTGGCAGCTTTTCGAGATATTCGCGATTGTCCGGCCGGAGCTGTTCGCGGGTCCACAGCGCCGCCGCGCGCGCGATCGGATTGAAATCGTCGGCGTCGGTCAGGCCGCATCCCACTTTGTCGTGGTTCCCGCGAATCGTCATCGCGCTGATGCCGCGGATGCGATCAATCACTTCATTCGGGTCCGGCCCGTAGCCGACCACGTCTCCCAGGCACACGGCCTTCTCCCACTGGCCTTCCGCCGCGGCTAGAGAAGCCTCCAGTGCCGTCAGATTCGCGTGAATATCGCTCAGAACCAGGTAGCGCATTGGCCTCCGCGCTTTGCGAAGCCCTCGGATTATAGACGATGCTTCTCCCCCATGCACGATTCGCCGGGGCGGTTCCGTGGAACGCCACGAACCTCATCGAATCAGCATGCAGTCGCCGTAGCTGTAAAAACGATACGCACTCTCCACGGCGTGTCGGTACGCCGCTAGCACTTTTTCGCGGCCCGCAAACGCCGCGACCAGCGCCAGCAGACTCGAACGCGGCAAATGAAAGTTCGTGAGCAACTGCTTTACGATCAGGAACTTCTTGCCGGGATAAAGAAATATATTCGCTTCTGCTCTTCCAGCCTGGAGCGGGCTCGAGCTCGCCGCAGATTTCTCCGCCGCGTCTTCGAGCGCCCTCACGACGGTTGTTCCAATTGCCAGCACCGGTCGGCCATCGGAACGTGCGCGCGTAATCGCCTCCGCCGTGGCCTCCGGAATCTCGTAGGCTTCGCTGTGAATGTGGTGCTCCTCCAGGGTTTCTGCGCGAATTGGCTCAAACGTGCCCAGGCCAACATCGAGAATGACTTCCGATATTTCGACTCCTTTCGCTCGCACTCGCGCAAGGATCTCGGGAGTGAAGTGCAGCCCAGCGGTCGGCGCCGCCACTGCTGCGCCCTCCCTCGCAAAGACAGTCTGGTATCGTTCGCGGTCGAGCGGCGAATCCTCGCGCTTGATGTACGGAGGCAGGGGAATGTGGCCTATCTGTTCAATGGCCTTCGTCAAATCGGCCGTCGCCGAAAACCTAAGCCTTCGAATTCCGTATCCTTCGCGTGCGGTTACTTCTGCTTCCAGTTGGCTTTCGCCAAAGACGATTATCTCGCCGACCGGAATTTTTCTTCCCGGCCGCACGAGAGCCTCCCATTCCCCATTTCCGAATGACCGCAGGAGCAGCACTTCGACGCTGGCGCTCAAATGTTCGTGGCGGGCAGGGTCATGTTTCGCCGGGTGCTGCGCATGAATACCCTTGCGGTAGCCAAAAAGCCGCGCGGGCAATACGCGAGATGTGTTGATGATTATGAGCTCGTCTCCCCGCAGCAGTTCCGGCAGCTCTCGGAAGTTTCGGTCCTCCCAAGCACCGGAGTTGCGGCCAAGCAGAAGCATCCGCGATGCGTCGCGCTCTTGGAGCGGCCATTGCGCGATGCGCTCCGGCGACAGTTCGTAATCAAAATCGCTGAGTTTCACTTCCGTCTGTACTTTCTCGGCAGCGCCGCGCAGGCCACTAGGCACAGCACTCGAAATGTGCTATGAGTCCAATTAAATCAGGCGGTCGCGCGCGGTTGTCCCGCGACGCAACTTCTGTTCCCGGTCGCGCGAATCCCGATGTACCGAAGCCTAAACCCGATCGCTTCACCAGCAAACAACATGGCGGAAGGCCACGTCGTCATCAGTCAGCGAGGAGCCGAGCGACTTCGTTCCGGCCACCTATGGGTCTATCGCAGCGATGTCCGCTCGTCCGAAGCCGAGGCCGGCGACATCGTTCGCCTGACGGATGACCATGGCAACTTCGTCGGCCGCGCGTTTTTCAGCAATCGCTCACAGATTACGATACGTCTCCTCACTCGCGAAGATGTACCCGTTGACCGCGCGTTTTTCGCCGAGCGCATCCGGGCCGCGGCGGAAAGTCGCAAGTGCGTTGTCGACGATACGGAAGCCTATCGGCTCGTATACAGCGAAGCCGACTTGCTTCCCTCCTTAATCGTCGATCGCTACGCCGGTTTCCTCGTCATACAGACTCTAAGCCAGGGCGCTGATCGAATGAAGGATGATTTCGTCTCGATTCTCTCGGAGCTGTTTTCCCCGCGCGGCATCCTCGAACGCAATGATCCCAGAGTCCGCGACCTCGAAGGGCTGCCCCGCCGCGTGTCACTTCTCTCCGGCGAAGTTCCTCAGGAAATCGAAGCAGCACGCAATGGCGTTCGCTTCCTTCACGACCTCCACAAGGGCCAGAAGACCGGCGGTTTTCTCGACCAGCGCGAAAACCATCGCGCCGCCATGACCTATGCCTCCGGCGACGTCCTCGATTGCTTCACGTATCAGGGCGGATTCGCTCTTACCGTCGCATCGCGCGCCACGCAGGTCGAAGCCATCGAAATGTCCGCAGCCGCCCTCGAAGTCGCCCGTCGAAATCAGGAACTCAATGGCATTCATAACGTAACCTTTCGCGAAGCCAACGCTTTCGATGTCCTGAAGGCCTACGACGACGCCCACCGTACCTTCGACGCCGTCATACTGGATCCTCCAGCGTTCGCCAAGAACCGCGAAAGCGTCGCCGCCGCGGTACGCGGCTACAAGGAAATTAATCTCCGCGCCCTGAAGATCCTAAAACCCGGCGGATATCTCATCACGTGCTCCTGCTCCTACCACATCTCCGAGCCGCTCTTCCTCCAACTCATTGCCGAGGCCGCCAACGATGCCAAGCGAGCCATCCAGATCGTAGAGCGCCGCACCCAGTCTCGCGACCACCCCGTCCTTCTCACGATGCCGGAAACACACTATCTTAAGTGCCTTATTCTAAAGGCAATATAGGAGACTATTTCTCGTAAGTGTAAGCAAAGTAAAACGCAAGAAAATACTTGACTGTAATGCACTCATATTATATAAACGCATTGTAGTCACTATCAGAAGGAGGCTTCTATCATGAACACGGTTATGCGTTGGGAACCTTTCCGGAATCTCACCTCCCTGCAGGAGCAGGTGAATCGGCTCTTTGAGAGCAGCTTCCCCTCCCGAGGTAGCGATTCCACGTTGACAGCTTGGGCAGCGGCAGTTGACGTATACGAGACCGAAAACGAGCTTGTCATCAAGGCCGATCTGCCCGACGTCGCGGAAAAGGATCTGGACGTCCGCGTCGAAAACAGCCTGCTGACGATCCACGGCGAGCGCAAGTTTGAGCAGAATGTGAAGGAGGAAGACTACCTCCGTATGGAGCGCTCCTACGGCTCATTCAGCCGAGGCTTTTCGCTCCCGAATTCCGTCGACACCGAAGCCGTCAAGGCCGAATACAAAGACGGCGTTCTGAACATCGCCTTGCCGAAGCGCGCCGAATCGAAGCAGAAGCAGGTGAAGATCGCCGTCAGCAATGGGAAGCACTGAAAAAACTCTGCCAGCGGGGCCGGTTTCGTGCCTGCCCCGCGGCATCTTAGCCAGAGATAGAATTGTCAGGAGACCCGCGAGGGAAATATGTTGCGATTCGACAAACTGACAGTCAAAGCCCAGGAGGCGCTCCAGGCCGCGCAGGAGCTTGCTGCCGCGTCCAGCCAGCAGCAGGTCGAGCCGCTGCATATTCTCGCCGCGCTCCTCCAAACCGAGGGCGTTGTCTCGCCCCTCCTAGCCAAACTTGGCGTTGCAACCGATGCCCTTGCCGACGCCGCCCGCCGCGAGATTGAACGCCTTCCGAAGGTTTCCGGTGTGGCCCAGCAATTTTTGAGCCCCGCGTCGAGTGACGTTCTCTCTCGCGCGTTCGATGAAGCGCAGAATTTCAAGGATGAGTACGTTTCCACCGAGCACCTGCTCCTGGCCATCGCGCAATTGGGCCGCGATCCCGCTGGGGAGCTCCTCGCTCGCAATGGCGCCAGGCACGACGCGATCTTGCAGGCGCTCGTCAGCGTCCGCGGCAGCCATCGTGTTACCAGCCAGAATCCCGAAACGACGTACCGCGCCCTGGAACAATATGCCCGCGACCTCACCGAGCTTGCCCGCCGCGGAAAGCTTGATCCTGTCATCGGCCGCGACGAAGAAATCCGCCGCGTCATGCAAATCCTCGCCCGTCGCACGAAGAACAATCCGGTCCTCATCGGCGAGCCCGGGGTGGGCAAGACCGCCATCGTCGAAGGTCTCGCGCAGCGAATTGTCGCCGGTGACGTCCCCGAAATCCTCAAGCCCAAGAGCATCGTCGCGCTCGATCTCGCCGCCCTCGTCGCCGGCGCGAAATATCGCGGCGAATTCGAAGACCGCTTGAAAGCGGTCCTCAAAGAAGTCACCGAATCCGAAGGCCAGGTCATCGTCTTCATCGACGAACTGCACACCGTCGTCGGCGCCGGCGCCGCTGAAGGTTCCATGGACGCCTCCAACATGCTCAAGCCCACGCTCGCGCGCGGCGAACTTCGCGCCATCGGCGCCACTACGCTCAACGAGTACCGCAAGTACATCGAAAAAGACCCTGCTCTTGAGCGACGCTTCCAGCCCGTGATGATTCCCGAGCCGTCCGTCGAGGATGCTATCGCCATTCTTCGCGGCCTCAAGGAACGCTACGAAGTCCATCATGGCGTCCGCATCCAAGACGCCGCCATCGTCGCCGCCGCGATTCTCTCGCACCGCTACATTTCCGACCGCTTCCTCCCCGACAAGGCCATCGACCTGGTCGATGAAGCTGCCGCGGGCCTGCGCATGGAGCTCGATTCCATGCCCGCGGAGATCGATGAAATTGAGCGCCGCATTCTGCAGCTGGAGATTGAGCGCCAGGCGCTCTCGAAAGAATCCGATCCTCATTCGCGCGAACGCCACAAGGAGCTCGAAAAGGAGCTCTCTGGCCTCCGCGAGAAATCGAGTGGCCTGAAAGCGCAATGGCAGGTCGAGAAGGACGCCATCGCGCGCATCCGCAATATCAAGGGCGAGATCGATCAGCTCAAGACTGAGGAGCAGCGCCTCGAACGCGCTGGTGAACTCGCCAAAGTTGCGGAAATTCGCTACGGCAAGCTCGCCACCGCCGAACGCGATTTGCAGAAGGCTCAAGATGAACTCGCGCGCAAACAGAAGGGCCGCGCCATGCTCAAGGAGGAAGTCGGCGAGGAAGACATCGCGCGCATCGTCAGCAAATGGACAGGCATCCCCGTCGGCCGCTTGCTCGAAGGTGAAGTTCAGAAACTCGTTCACATGGAAGAGCGCTTACGCCAGCGCGTCGTTGGTCAAGATGATGCTCTCGCGCGCGTCTCCAATGCCGTTCGCCGCAGCCGTTCCGGACTCGCCGATCCTCGCCGCCCCATCGGCTCATTCTTGTTTCTCGGGCCGACTGGCGTCGGCAAAACGGAACTGGCCCGCGCACTCGCCGAATTCCTCTTCGACGACGAGCGCGCCATGGTTCGCCTCGATATGTCGGAGTACATGGAGAAGCACTCCGTCGCGCGCATGATCGGAGCGCCTCCGGGCTACGTCGGCTACGAGGAGGGCGGCCAGCTAACGGAGCAGGTCCGCCGCCATCCCTATTCCGTGGTTCTTCTCGACGAAATCGAGAAAGCGCATCCGGATGTCTTCAACGTACTCCTTCAGATTCTCGAGGACGGCCGCTTGACCGATGGCAAGGGCCGCACCGTGGATTTCCGCAATACGGTCATCGTGATGACTTCCAACGCCGGCTCCTCCGCGATTTTCGACCTCGCGGCCAGCGATCCCAGGCGCGCTCGCGCCGGAGCCATGGAAGCGCTGCGCCAGACTTTCCGGCCGGAATTCCTGAATCGAGTCGACGACATCGTCCTCTTCCTGCCGCTCGGCAAGGAGCAGCTCGACCACATCGTGGATTTGCAGCTCGCGCAGGTTTCCAGGCTGCTGGAAGCGAAACACGTCACTCTGCGGCTTACTCCCGCCGCGCGCGAATTGCTTCTCCGAGAAGGCTACGAAGCGGCCTATGGCGCGCGTCCTTTGCGCCGCGCTATCCAGAGGCTCGTGCAGGATCCGCTCGCACTCGAAATTCTCGACGGCAAGATTCTGCCCGGCGACGAAGTGCTCGTGGAAGCGAACGCGAAGTCTGGCGAGATGACATTCCAGCGCGAAAAGAAAAAAGCAGGCGCCGCGAAATAATTGCGCGGCTCATACGTTGAATCTTTGCAAAGGATTGACGCAAAACATTCGGCAACCTAGACTTGAATACGGGACGAATCAGGGGGCTAGCATGAAAACGATCAAGACCACGTTCCTTCTCACTGCACTCACGCTGCTGCTCATTTTCGGCGGCCAGCTCATTGCGGGCTCGCGCGGCATGACTCTCGGTCTGCTCATCGCCGTCGTGATGAATGGCGTCTCGTACTTCTTCTCCGACAAGATCGCCCTGGCTTCGAGCCACGCCCAGCCGGTCACGCGCGAACAGGCGCCGCGCCTTTACGCCGTCATGGAGCGCCTGGCGGGCAAATCCGGCCTCCCTATGCCCAAGCTCTACGTCAGCCCTCAGCCCGCTCCCAACGCCTTCGCCACCGGCCGCAATCCGCATCACGCGTCCGTCTGCGTCACGGCCGGCCTGATGCAAATCATGGACGACGAAGAACTCGAAGGCGTGATCGCTCACGAGCTCTCCCACGTCCGCAACTACGACATCCTAACGTCCTCCATCGCCGCCACGCTCGCCGGCGCTGTCACCTGGCTCGCGGAGATGGGCCGCTGGGGCCTGATTTTCGGCGGGTACGGCGGCGGAAGCAATGACGACCGCGAAGGCGGCGGCATCGCGGCGATTTTGATGCTCTTCCTCGCTCCGCTTGCGGCCCTCCTACTGCAACTTGGCATTTCGCGCCAGCGCGAATACCAGGCCGATGCCTCCGGCGCGAAAATGGTGGGCCACCCGTACGGTCTGATTAAAGCCCTCGAAAAGCTGGAAGCCTATAACAAGCAGATTCCCATGCAGATATCGCCTTCCGCCTCGTCGCTTTGCATCGTTGCTCCGCGCCTGGGGCGGAATTTCTTCGCCGGCCTTTTCAGCACCCATCCGCCCCTCGACAATCGCATCGAAATCCTCAAAAACATGCAGATTAGCCGGTAGCCGGAATTGCACTCTTTATGGTGTTTGGCGGCTCACGGCAGAAATAGCAGACGACAGGTAAAGATTTCAGAGCGAAACGAGGCCAGGTCCTACCTGTACGAACGAACAGTGTAACTAACTCCCTATCTATGAGCGACTTACCGTAAACTCCCCCGCCAAAGGCGATTGGCTATCGCCTTGCTCACTGTCCTACCGCAGGGGGGAATCTAGAGTTTAAGGAGACTCAACAAATGAGCGAGTTAATGGGACAGGAAACGCCTCAAGGAGCGCCAGCTCCCCGCTGGGTGGGAATTGCTGTGGTGGTTTTGGCTGTCGTGGCTTTAATAGCGCTTGGCGTCGGCTGGTCAGCCGAGCAGGCTGCCAGGTCGGGCCAGCAGGCTTTGACCGCCCAGGTTCAAGCAGACAAGCAATCACAGACCGTTCTCGAACAGCGCTTGCAGCAGACGGAAGAGGCCAATGCGCAGGTGCAAGGGCAGGTCAACGTCATTACCGACCGCCTCAAGCTGACGCAGGGCGAATTGACGCGGGCCCGGCGTGAAGCCACCACGATCAAGAAGCAGGAAGCCAAGGACGTCGCGCAGGTTCAGCAGCAGACGCAGCAGGTGTCTGATGCGCTGGCGACCAAAGCAAGCGCCGACGACGTCAACAAGCTCGGCACCGACGTCACTGGCGTGAAGACCGATCTCGACACCACCAAGCAGAACTTGCAGATGGCGCGGGATCAGTTCGGCAACTTGATCGCGCGGAACCATGACGAAATCGAGCAGCTCCGCCTGATGGGCGAGCGGAACATCATCGAATTCACTGTGGACCGCAGGGGCATACGCAAGAAGGTTGGCGACATGACCGTCGAGCTTCGCGGCACGAACCCGAAGAAACAGATCTTTTCGATGGTCCTCTACGTCGACGACAAGCGGTTCGATAAGCACAACCGCTCCGTGGACGAGCCGATCTACTTCTACACGCACAGCTACTCGGCTCCGCTTGAACTCGTTGTCAATCAAGTGGGCAAGAACAAGGCCGTTGGCTATCTGAGTGTGCCGAAGACTTCGGGGACGGCCACTTCAACCTCAACGGGCACTGGCGAATAAGTTTTCCCCGTGAACCTCGCGCCTTGCATTGGGCGCGAGCCGCGAGCCAGAAAAAAGGGAGGCGCAACAGCGCCTCCCTTTTGCATTTTCCGCGGAGTTATTCTGCCTTGCTCAGGAATCTCATTTTGCGTCGTAGGAAAGACTTCGCTAACGCGGGCAATTTCTCGTGCGGCAATTTCCCCTGCTCGTAGAGCTTCATTTTGGCCTTCGCGGATTTGTGCTTCCGTTGATGCCTCTTCCAGGCCACGAACCGCTTCTCATTCGCCATCCTAGGGCCTCCGGTCGGTTTATCCTGCCCGACGATTGTATCGGAGCTTGGCATTCTTGCAACCCCTGCGGCTCGTTTCTCCCCGCCCGGGCAGCACTTCAAGTACGATAAAGCGCCATGCCTTCACAGGTGATTCAGGCGGGTCGCGTCCTCACGCCTCACGAAGAAATTTCCGACGCCGCCATAGTCGTTGAAAACGGGAAAATCGCCGCCGTCGGGTCTCGCGACGCGGTTCCAGTTCCTGCTGGCGCCCCGGAAATCCTCGCTCGCGACATGATCGTCGTCCCCGGCTTCGTGGACATCCACATCCACGGTGCCGGCGGTCACGACGTGATGTCGTCCACCGAAGAAGCTCTCGGCGCCGTTGCGCGCACGGTCGCCCGCCACGGCACCACCTCGATTGTCGCCACCACGGTCACTGCGCCGCCCGACGAGACTCGCAAGTGCCTTGAGCAAATTACTCATTACATCAAGAGCCCCGCGAACGCGCGGCCACCTGAATCCACCGCCGCCGAAATCCTCGGCATCCATCTCGAAGGCCCGTTCATCAGCCTCACTCGCCGCGGCGTCCATCCAGCGGGAGCTATCTCCAAACCTTCCGCCGCGCTCCTCGACCGTTATCTCGAAACCGCCGCCGGCCTCGTCAAAATCCTCACGCTCGCTCCCGAAGTCCCCGGCGCCCTTGACCTCGTTGAACGCGCCTACGCCCGCGGCGTTGTCGTCGCCCTCGGCCACACCGACGCCACGTACGAACAAGCCCACGCCGCCATTTTTCGCGGCGCGCGCCACGCCGTCCACGTCTTCAACGCCATGCGCCCCTTCTCGCACCGCGAAACCGGAGTTCTTGGCGCCGTCCTGACCGATTCGAACGTCACCGCCGAAGTCATAGCCGACGGAGTTCACGTGGACGATCCCGCGCTCCGCCTGCTCCTCACGGTAAAAGGCCCTGAACTCGTCATTCTGGTCAGCGACGGCACTGCCGCTACTGGAATGAAGGACGGTTCCTACCGCCTCGGCACCTTCGACGTAACCGTCTCCGGCGGCGTCTGTCGCAATCGCGAAGGCAAGCTCGCCGGCAGCACACTCACTCTCGATCGTGCCGTGCAGCACATGGTTCGCCTCGGAGTGCCGCTGATTCAAGCCGTGCGCATGGCCACGCTGAATCCCGCCCGCCGCATCGGTCTGGCGGATAGAAAAGGCATCATCGCTCCGGGCGCCGATGCCGACCTCGTCTTCCTCACGTCCGAACTCAAGGTCGCGCGCGTCTGCACTCGCGGCGCGGGATTGTCGTAGAAGTTTCCGTTCAGAAGTTCAGCGGGATCTTCAGCTCTTCGGCAAGCTTGTACGGGTCGAACGGGCTGTTCGCGAAATATCGTCCGTCGATTTCCAGCGTTGGAACTTTCCTTCTGCCATCATTCACGCGTAGCACGAGCTCTTCCGCTTCCGGCGAGCAGTCAATATTCACCTCGCGGAACTCGATACCGTGCTCCTTCAGAAACGTCTTCGTCCGGCGGCAATCGCCACACCAGAACGTCGTATACATCGTAATCGGGGCCATGCCAAATCGGTCTCCTGAGAACCTCTACAGTTTAGGATGCGGGAAATCCGCGCTGGATTCAAATGCGGATGAACCCACATTTCCAACGCTGCATCAATAGGAAAAAACGGGCAGTGACCCGGATCACGCTGCTACTGGCTGGAGAATCCGCCTTTCGCGGCGGCCTGTTGCCTCGCCAGCGCGCGGTTCAGCGCAAGCGTCGCGCGGTCCCAATCCACATCGGCCGACATTCCCTTCGACATCCTCGTCCGCGCGCGCTCCGCGGCCGACTTCGCCCTCTCGACGTCAATCTCCTCGGCCCGCTCGCATGCGTCCGCCAGCACGATGACGCGCGCCGGCAGCACCTCCGCGTAACCGCGCAGCACCGCGAGGTATTGCACTTCCTTGCCTTTGCGAAAAATCAGCGCGCCGATCCCCAGCTCCGTGAGCAGGGGCGCGTGACCGGGCAAAATCCCCATGTATCCTTCCTTGCCCGGCAACTCGACCGACTGCACCGTCTCGTGCAGCACGTGCCTTTCCGGCGTGACGATTTCGAGCTCGATATTTTCCGGCAGCATATCTCGCGTTCCGCTCCCTACTTTACGCCTTTACGCCGTCGCCGCCATCTTCTCGGCCTTTTCTTGCGCTTCTTCGATTCCGCCCACCATCCAAAACGCCTGCTCCGGGAGCTCGTCGTGCTTCCCTTCCACGATTTCCTTGAACCCGCGAATCGTGTCCTCGATCTTCACGTACTTCCCTTCCAGGCCCGTGAACTGTGCCGCCACGAACATCGGCTGCGACATGAACCGCTGAATCTTCCTCGCCCGCGCGACGGTCAGCTTGTCCTCTTCCGGCAATTCCTCGATTCCCAGAATCGCGATGATGTCCTGCAGGTCCTTGTACCGCTGCAGTGTGGACTTCACCGCTCGCGCGGCGTTGTAGTGCTCCTGCCCGACGATCCGCGCGTCCAGAATCCGCGAGAAGCTCGCCAGCGGGTCCACCGCGGGAAAAATTCCCAGTTCGACAATCTGCCGGCTCAGGTTCGTCGTCGCGTCCAGGTGCGCGAACGTCGCCGCCGGCGCGGGATCAGTGTAATCGTCCGCCGGCACGTAAATCGCCTGCACCGACGTAATCGAACCCTTCTTCGTCGAAGTAATCCGCTCCTGCAACTCGCCAATTTCCGTGTTCAAGTTCGGCTGGTAGCCTACCGCAGACGGCATGCGTCCCAGCAGCGCCGAAACCTCCGACCCCGCCTGCACGAACCGGAAAATGTTGTCGATGAAGAGCAGCACGTCCAGCCCTTCCGCGTCGCGGAAGTATTCCGCCACGGTCAATCCCGTCAGTCCGACACGCAGTCTCGCCCCGGGCGGCTCAGTCATTTGCCCGTAAATCAGCGCCGCGCGCGATTTCTCCGAATTCCCGGGCACGATGACGCCGCCTTCGGTCATCTCCAACCACAGGTCGTTGCCTTCGCGCGTCCGCTCGCCCACGCCCGCGAACACCGATACGCCGCCGTGCTTCATCGCCACGTTGTGAATCAATTCCATGATGAGCACGGTCTTGCCCACGCCCGCGCCGCCGAAGAGGCCGATCTTGCCGCCCTTCAGGTACGGCTCGATCAGGTCCACCACCTTGATTCCCGTCTCGAACATTTCCAGCGTCGTGGACTGCTGGTCGAGCGGCGGCGCCGGACGATGAATCGGCCACCGCTCTGTCACTTTCACTGGCCCCAGCTTGTCCACCGGCTCGCCGAGCACGCTGAGCACACGCCCCAGCGTCCCGCGCCCCACGGGCACAGAGATCCCTTCCCCCAGGTCCATCGCTTTCATCCCACGCACGAGTCCTTCGGTCGGCTTCAGCGCAACGCAGCGCACGCGCCCTTCGCCGAGGTGCTGCTGCACCTCGGTCACGATGTCAATTGGCTCGGCGACGTCGAAACCTTCGCTCGTGATCTGGACCGCGTTGAAAATCAGCGGCAGGTGGCCCTCCTCGAACTGCACGTCCACCACCGGGCCGATCACCTGCACAACCTTGCCGGTCTTCTGCTTTTTCTGCTCAGCCATCACAGATCTCCCTCGCTTCTCAGGATGCCGCCGAAGCCGCGCCGCTCACGATTTCAATCAATTCCTTGGTGATGCTCGCCTGACGAATCTTGTTCATCTCCAGCGTCAGGTCCGAAATCAATTCTCCGGCATTGCTCGTAGCCGAATCCATGGCCGTCATTCGCGCCGCGTGTTCCGCCGCCGCCGATTCGAGCAGCACGCGAAACACTTCCGTGTCCAGGTACCTCGGCACGAGGTCCGCGTAAATCTCGTCCGGCGACTCCTCGTAGATGTAATCCACCGGCGTCACCGCTTCCGCCGCGCCCGTCGTCTTCGTCCCGCCACGCGGCTCATACGCGGGCGCTTCCGGATCGAGCGGCAGCAGTTTCTCCACCAACAGCCGCTGCACCATCACGCTCTTGAATTCGTTGTAGATGGCGTAAACGGCGTCCACTTCCTTCGTTGTGTAGAGCTCCGCCACTCGCGCTGCGATCTCCCTCGCGTGCCGGAACTCCACGCGCATCGAGATGTTGATGTACTCCCCCACCATCTTCCACCGCCGCCGTCGCAAATACTCTACCGCCCTGCGGCCCACTCCCACTCCCTGCACATCCTTGCCTTTTTGCAGCCGCAGGAATTCCGCAGCCTTCCGCAGCACGTTCGTATTGAACGCCCCGCACAGCCCCTTGTCCGACGTAATTACCAGCGCGAGAACTCTGTTCTCCGGCCGTTTTTCGAGCAGCGGATGTTGCGGCTCGCTGACGCGCTCCATCGCCGACTGCAGCACGCGCCGGATCTCCTTCGCATAGGGCCGCGCCTTGAACACGCCTTCCTGCGCCCGGCGCAGCTTTGCCGCCGCCACGAATTTCATGGCGCGCGTTATCTGCTGGGTATTCTTCACCGAGCGTATCCGCCGTCTGTAATCGAGAAGTGTGGGCATTTGCTGGTCGGAGTCTTCGGACTAATTCGCGGCCGCGGCTTCCGCCGTCTTGCGGCTCGCCACAAACCGCTCCTTGAAGTCGTCGAGCGCCTTGCTGATTTCGCTGCGCAGCGCGTCGTCAAACGCCTTCTTTTGCGCCAGCGTCTTCAGCACGCTGCTGTAATTCGTCTCGAGAAAGCTGTACATCTCGCGCTCGAACCTCCCCACGTCCTCCACCGGCAGGTCGTCAAGGTACCGGTTCGTGCCCGCGTAAATGATTAGAATTTGCTTTTCCACCGACAGCGGCTGGTACTGATTCTGCTTGAAGATCTCCGTCAGCCTTTGCCCGCGGCTCAATTGCGCTTGCGTCGCTTTGTCCAAATCCGAGCCGAATTGTGCGAACGCCGCCAGCTCGCGGAACTGCGCCATTTCCAGTCGCAGCGTACCGGCAACTTGCTTCATGGCCTTGATCTGCGCGTTCCCTCCGACGCGGCTCACGCTGATCCCCGTATTGATCGCCGGCCGGATGCCGCTGTTGAATAAATCCGATTCCAAATAAATCTGCCCGTCGGTAATCGAAATCACGTTGGTCGGAATATACGCCGAGACGTCTCCCGCCTGCGTCTCAATCACCGGAAGCGCCGAAAGCGACCCCCCGCCGAGGTCCTTGTTCATCTTCGCCGCCCGTTCCAGCAATCGCGAATGCAGGAAGAACACGTCTCCAGGAAACGCTTCGCGCCCGGGTGGCCGCCGCAGCAGCAGCGAAATCTCGCGGTACGCCTGTGCGTGCTTCGACAAATCATCGTAGAAGCACACGGCGTGCCGGCTCGTGTCGCGGAAAAATTCGCCCATCGCGCAAGCCGAATACGGCGCGATGTATTGCATCGTCGCGGCCTCTGACGCTGTTGCCGCCACAACGATGCTGTACTCCATCGCCCCACTATCCACCAGCGTCTTCACCACCTGCGCCACGGTCGACCGCTTCTGCCCGATTGCGCAGTAGATGCAAATCATGTCCCCGCCGCGCTGATTCAAAATTGTATCGAGGATGATCGCCGTCTTACCCGTCTGGCGGTCGCCGATGATCAGCTCGCGCTGTCCGCGGCCAATCGGAATCATAGCGTCAATTGCCTTGATGCCCGTCTGCAGCGGCTCGCGCACCGGCTGGCGGTCAATCACGCCTGGCGCCAATCGCTCTATCGGGCTGCGCTTGCTCGTCGCGATTGGCCCCTTGTCATCCACGGGCTGCCCGAGCGCGTTCACCACGCGCCCCACCAGCGCGTCGCCCACGGGCACGGACATAATCTGCTTCGTCCTCCGCACAGTGTCGCCTTCGCGGATTTCCGCATAGTCGCCCAGCAGCACCGCGCCCACCTGGTCTTCCTCCAGGTTCAGCGCGATTCCGAACACTTCGTGCGGGAACGCCAGCATTTCGCCTGCCATGGCCTTGTCGAGCCCGTGAATTCGCGCGATCCCGTCGCCCACCGTGATCACCGACCCGACCTCTTCGACGGCCATCACCTGCTGGTAGTTCTCGATCTGCTCGCGAATGATTTTTGTAATCTCGTCCGCCTTGATTGTGGCCATCCATCGCTCCTATTGCGATTCCACTTCCTACGACTCTAATTGCTCTCGCAGCCGGTTCAGCTGTTCGCGCACCGATCCGTCGTACACCATCGACCCAATTTTCACTGTTGTCCCGCCAATCAGTTTTTCATCCAGACGGTAACGCGCTTCGATCTTCTTCCCCGTCACGCGTTCGAGCGCTTTCCCCAATCGCTTCCGCTCATCCGCCGAAAGCTCCCTCGCGGAGATCACCTCGGCTTCCACGATGTTCATCCGGCTGTTCAACTCCGCCTCGAATGCCACCCGGATCTCCTCCAGCATCCCCGTCCGCCCCTGGTCAATCAGCACGAACACGAAATTCCGCAGCTCCTCGCCCAGCTTTAGCTTCTGCATCAGCTTGGCCACCACTTCCTGCTTCGCCTCGCGCGCGATTGCCGGGCTCGCCAGCATGTTTCGCAGTTCCGTCGAACTCGCCGCCAACTCCGCGAAAGTCTCGAGGCCGCGCCTCATCGCCTCGCCGGACTTCCCCTCCTGCGCCGCGTCCGCCAGCGCCGCCGCATAACGCTGTGCCAGCGCGCTCAATTGACGCTTCCTTCGAGCTCCGCCAAAAAGCCGCCAAATAACGCCGATTCAGCCTTCGCAGTCATCTGCTGCTGCAGCAGCGCCTCCGCGCGCTCGACCGCCAGCCTTGCCGCCATGGCCTTCAATTCCGTTTGCGCCGCATGTTCTGCGGCTAGAATCTCTACGCGCCCCGCCTGCTCGATCCGCTTCGCCTCTTCCTGCGCCAGCGCGCGGATTCGCTCGATTTCCGCCGCAATTTCAATCTTCGACCGCCCGCGCAACTCGGCCACTTCCGCGTCGAGCTTCGACAGCCTGGCTTCCGCGTCCCGCTGCTGTCGCTCGGCCTCTTCGCGCGCACGCGCGCTCTCCGCGATCGCCTGGCCAATCTCTTCCTGACGCCGCCGGAAAAATGGAGGTGATTTCTTCCAGAAGAAATAGACGATGATCCCGGCAAAAATCAGGAAATTCAACCAGCGATAGACCCATCCGGTCGTCGAATTCGCCGCTTCTTCCGGATTCGCCGCTGCCAGCGCCGGAAGCGCGGCCAGCAAAATTGCCGCTGTCGCCGCCGAAAAGCCTCCGCCGAACCGCATCGCGCGCCGCATCATCGCGCTTCCTCGCGCGGGCTCTGCGGCTTCGCCAGAATCATCTGCGCGATTCGCGAAGCCAGGTTTTCGCTTTGCTCTTCGAGCTGCGCCTTGGCCCCATCGAACTCTCGCGCGATTCGATCTTTCTCCCGCCGCACCGCGTCATGCGCCGCGTTTCGCGCCACGCGCAGCACCCTCGCGCGCTCCTCCAGGGCCGCCTGCCGCGAAGCTTCCTGCTCCGCGAACACTCCCGCTCGCGCCTTCCTCAGCGCCTCCTGATACGACCCGGTTTTTTCCTTTGCTGCGGCCTGGATGGCCTCCGCGTCGGCTTTCGCTTGGGTGATTCGCGCGCTGCGTTCGGCTAGGACTTTCTCAAGCGGTTTGAAAAAAT
The DNA here is from genome assembly GCA_035280405.1 of Candidatus Acidiferrales bacterium. GTDB lineage: Bacteria > Acidobacteriota > Terriglobia > Acidiferrales > UBA7541 > DAHUXN01. The sequence continues at coordinate 60,577 of DATEFX010000042.1, forward strand.
TCGCGCGCAGGAACCAATAAAATAAAAGGAAAATGACGATCGTGGGGACCGATTCGAGGAACAATTCGCCGAGCTGTCGCAGGATCTGCATCGCACACGAACGCCGCTCTCGTTCTGGCCTCCCAAGGAATTTCTCCCGCTCGGTGGCGCGCCACCGCCACAGGGCGCACCTCTCACGCTCAGCGAAGCCAAAGATTATCGCATCCCCTCAACACGTCGTCAATCGCGCCGCAAGCGCAGTTCCTCGCATTCCGTACGGCCTGATCCCGCGCCCGGGGCGACTACGCGCGCTCCGCGCCTCTACGCTCCATTGTTCGCTGGAAGGTGCACCAAAGTAGCGTTACAATCGTAACGGTTTTCAGAATTATTGAGGTCGCGTGACCAGAAATCACGCCAATTTACCCGCCTCGCGCGGGCCAAATTCGCCGCGGAACGACCTTCGCGTAGACATCCCCACCCCAGCCTATGAGTTTTCTAATCGACACATTCCGGAATTAGAATCTGAGCTAAGTTATAGAAAACAAAGGACCGGACCCCTTTCTAATCGACATATTTTCGCGTTTTTCTATTTCCCTCATCATTCGCTTCCCCTTCGCTCGTCCCGTTTCTCATCTCCTCCGCCTCTGTCGCCAGATTGCCTCTCCTCGCCGGCAGAACCTGCCATTTCCAGGGCCGAACGCACCAGTCGCGCAAACCTAAGCCTGCCTCCCTTCACTCCGGCGAAGTCACAACGCAGCTATTCCGCTTCCAGCCTGCGGGATGCTATCCTGTCTCGCCCGTTTCCGAGCCAGTTTCCAAGCCAAAGGAGAAGCCGGATGCCCGCATTTTCCGGGGTCGATTTTCTCGACTTCGATTCCCTCCTCACCGACGAAGAAAAGCTCGCCCGCCAGACCGCGCGCAAGTTCGTGGACGATCAGATCCTGCCCATCATCGAACAGTACAACCGCGACGCCAAATTTCCGATGCAGCTCCTCCTGCAAATCGCGGAACTCGGCTTTTTCGGCGCCAACCTCAAGGGTTACGGCTGCGCGGGAATGTCCAACGTGGAATACGGCCTCGTCATGCAGGAGCTCGAGCGCGGCGATTCCGGCCTGCGCAGTTTCGCTTCTGTCCAGTCCGCCCTCGTGATGTATCCCATTTATTCCTTCGGTTCGACGGCGCAAAAAGAGAAGTGGCTCCCCCTGCTCGCCTCGGGGAAAGCCATCGGCTGCTTCGGCCTCACCGAGCCCCAATTCGGCTCCAACCCCGGCGGCATGCTCACTCGCGCCGTTCGCAAGGGCGACTCCTACGTCCTCAACGGCGAAAAAATGTGGATCACCAACGGCTCGCTGGCCGACGTCGCCGTCGTCTGGGCAAAAACAGAAGATGACAAGATCCGCGGCTTCCTCGTTGAAAAGGGCACTCCCGGCTTCAAGGCCTGGGACGTCCACGGCAAATGGTCTCTGCGCGCTTCAGTAACCTCCGGGCTCTCCATGTCCGATTGCAAAATCCCCGCGGATAATATCCTTCCCGAAGTCTCCGGCCTCCGCGGGCCGTTATCCTGCCTCAATCAAGCTCGCTACGGCATCGGCTGGGGAGGCATCGGCGCGGCGATGGCGTGCTACGATACCGCCTTGCGCTACACAAAAGAGCGCAAGCAGTTCGGCAACAAGCCCATCGCTTCGCACCAGCTCGTGCAGGAAAAACTCGTCTGGATGATCACCGAAATCACCAAGGCTCAATTTCTCGCCCTGCAGGTCGGCCGCCTGAAAGATCAGAATCGCGTCCTTCCTTCGCATATTTCCATGATGAAAATGAACAATGTCGCCATGGCCCTCGAAACGGCGCGCAAGGCGCGCGAACTCCTCGGCGCAAACGGCATCGTGGACGACTACTGCATCATGCGCCACATGAACAATCTCGAATCGGTTTACACCTATGAAGGCACCAACGACATCCACAAGCTCATCATTGGCGAACGCATCACCGGAATCGCGGCGTTTGAATGAAACCAATGCAAATTCGGCGAAATTTGGCATCAGCCCGAGGAGTGGCGATTTTCGCGTTGGCCGCAGCATTGTCTTTCGGCTTCGCTCCCTCGCTGCGTACCCAATCCACTGACATGAACCGCCCCAAAATCCGCGCCTTGACCGCCTTTATCAACTTTGACCCCGCGCATTACCAGGACCAGGTCGCATCTACCGTCGCGTCGCTTCAGAGAATCAAGGCCATCTTCGAAAAGGCCGGCTTCCAGGTCCAGACGCTCCGCCTCACAACCCAGCCATTCCCAACGTACACGCGCAATCTTTCTGACGATCGGGCATTGGCCTTCTTCAAGGAATTTGACCGCCTGGCGGCTAAAGACGGCCTCGACGTTTCTATCGGCCCCGCGATGATGCGCTCTGGCGATGACCCGCGCGAGGCCCGCCTGCTTTCTCACATCCTGGCATCCACGCAAATCCTCGAAGGCACCATTGTCATCGCGTCTAACGACGGCATCCACGAAGATGGGATCCGCGAGGCCACGAGCCTCATGCATTACGTCGCGGACAATACGGCGAGCAGCTTGGGAAATTTTCGTTTCGCTGCTATCGCGATGGTCCCTCCGGGCGCACCGTTTTATCCCGCCTCCTATCACATAAATGCCGACCATACCTTTGCCATCGGCCTTGAATCCGCCAGTGTTGTCGCCGCGGCGATGTCTTCTACGACCGATCCAGAACGAGCTCAAATGAACATCGAGGAGGCCCTCGGAAAATGGGCTGCGCAACTGGAATTCATCGGCAAGCAGGCAAGTCAGGATTCAGGATGGAAGTTCACCGGCATCGATCTTTCCCCCGCGCCGCTTAAAGACGTCTCGATTGGAGCAGCCATCGAGGGCTTCACTCACGAACCTCTCGGCTCGAGCGGCACTCTGGCCGCCGTCGCGATCATCACGCGCGCCCTCGCCAAAATTCCCGTCACCCGCGTCGGCTATTCCGGCCTCATGCTCCCTGTACTTGAGGACTCGGTGATTGCGCAGCGTTGGAGCGAAGGCCGCTTATCGCTCAGTTCCCTGCTCCTGTATTCGTCCGTCTGCGGCATAGGCCTCGACGTCGCTCCTCTCCCGGGCGACACCAGCGAAGCCCAGCTCTCCGCCATCTTGCGCGATGTCGCCAGCCTCGCGTTCAAATGGCACAAGCCGCTTTCGGCCCGCCTCTTGCCCGTGAAAGGCAAGAAAGTCGGCGACCGCACCGATTTTCAAGACCCATTTCTCGTGAATGCAACGATTCAGGCGGTGCCCTGATGAGCCCGTGCCCCTCGCCCAAAAATCGGAGCAAGCATGGAAAATAAGCTCAGCCTCGAATTTCTCCGCGTGGTCGAACAGGCCGCTATCGCCGCGGCGCATACCATGGGACTCGGCGACCGCCACAAGGCTGACGCCGTCGCCGTCGAAGCCATGCGCCGCGAAATGGACACCGTGGGGATGCACGGCACGATTGTCATCGGCGAAGGCGAACGCGACGAAGCACCCATGCTCTATATCGGCGAAAAAGTGGGTCTCGCTGCGAAAGAAGGCGACGGCGGCTTCCCGCATGTGGATATCGCCGTGGACCCGCTCGAAGGCACGAATCTTTGCGCCACGGGCGAGCCAAACGCCATTACCGTGCTTGCAGCGAGCGAAAAAGGCGGTCTGCTCCATGCTCCGGATTTATACATGGAGAAAATTATCGTCGGGCCGACGTGCAAGGGCGCGGTCGAACTTGATGCTCCGGTGAAAAACAATTTGCAGGTGATTGCGAAACGCCTCGATCGCAAGGTCGAAGACCTCGTCGTCATCGTCCTCGATCGTCCACGGCACGAAAAGCTGATTGCCGAAATCCGGGCCGCCGGCGCTCGCATCCGGCTGATTACGGACGGCGATCTCTCCGCCGGCATCGCGGCGGCGGTTTTAGGCTCAGGCGTCCATGCGGTTATGGGAACGGGAGGCGCGCCGGAAGGCGTGCTCACTGCCGCGGCGCTGCGTTGCCTAAATGGCGAGATTCTCGCGCGGCTCGTCGTCTCGAAAAAAGAGCACGAGGAGCGGCTCGCCCAGATGGGCGTGAAAGACGCCAAGCGGATCTATCGTACGGAAGACCTTGCCCCGGGCAAAAAGATAATTTTCGCCTGCACTGGCGTTACGACCGGCAGCCTTCTGCAGGGGGTGCGCTTTTTCGGCGAGGGCATCCGCACGCATTCGCTCGTGCTCACTTACGGCGAGCGCCACGTGCGTTTCATCGACACCGTGCATCTCTACAACAAGCCGGACGTCAAAGTGAGATTTTTCTAAACTGCGGTGCGCGATATGCGGGATTCTGCGGGGAATTGAGAACGTGAAGCGCCGGATGAGCTTCCGGCGCCCCCGCGAGTATCGCAATTCGATCAAACAGTTCAGCGATGCGCTGACGCCATCGTCCCGCCGTGCCGCCGCGATGAAAGCTGCGGCAGTTTCGCTTGCTGCATTGGCTGAGGCGGATGCACGGGCGCTCGCACCACGTTACTGCTGACGTGATCGCTGATTGCCTGCAATCGTTTCAAAATGGACTGCCATTGCGCCCAGTCGAGCTGGCGCAGGAACGGCCGCAGCCCCTGGATGAACGGGTCCTCGAGCAGCGTCTGCCCCGTCGACTCCGGCACGAAGAAACGGTTCAGGCCGACTCCGAGAGCTTCGGCGATTTTCTCGAGCGTACCGAGGCTGGGGGTCATCTGGCCGCTCTCAATGCGCGAGAGATAGGAGCGAGACACGCGCGAGCGTGCTTGCAGCTGGCTCTGCGTCATGCCACGGGACTCACGCAACTGGCGGATCCGCTGACCGATGTTTTCAACGGTTTCGCGGTTCGGCCAGTCTTCGAACAGTTGCCGGTCGTCGCCTGGCATGTCCTGCTGCGAAGGAGTAGGTATGACAAATGTCACCTTCGCCGGTAGCAAGCGCAAGCAACGGCGGCAGTTGTCCGTGCGCGTGCGGTACTGCACCAGTCCGCAAACGTTGCAACGGACTACTTCCCGATCCATGTCCGAGCTCGCTTCGTGCACTTTCTTTTCGCCCACTGGTCTTCCTCGCAGACCTTTCCGGCGGCGCGGAGGGGAGGAACGTCTCAAAGGGGGAAGGCAGAAACTGGCGCGAGCGACATTCTCTACACCCTGGTACCCTGAGTCAAGTCTTTTTTGAGAATTCCCCAACAGCCCCAAAGATTCTAAGTTGGGAGGGTGGCTAAAGCAAAATTTTCTGCGATATGAGCGGGGCGAATGCAAGAAGGCCCGTTTTGTTAAGCGAATCCATTTTGTATAACGGAGGAAAAATCGTGGGGAGCGTGCCGAGTCGTGATGAGGCTTGGGAATTGTTGTGTGAATATACGCAAAGCGAGAACTTGCGCAAGCACGCGCTGGCTGTAGAGGCATGCGTTCGCGCCTACGCGCGAAAGCAGGGCGCGGATGAGGAACTTTGGGGCGTCACCGCACTATTGCACGATTTCGACTACGAGCGCTGGCCGAATGCGGATCACCTGCCTGACCGTGAGCACCCCGCCGAAGGCTCGAAAATCCTTCGCGATCGCGGCTACCCCGAGGAAATGATTCATGCAATCCTGACGCACGCTGATTATTCGGACGTCACGCGTGAATCTGCGCTCGACCACACGCTTTTTGCCTGCGATGAGCTCTCCGGCTTCCTCACGGCGTGTGCATTGATTAAACCGAGCAAGAAAATCGCCGAAGTCGAGACTCCATCCGTCATGAAAAAACTCAAGGACAAGGCGTTCGCGCGAGGCGTCAATCGCGATGACGTGCGGCGTGGAGCCGAGGAGCTTGGCCTGCCGCTCGATCAGCATATCTCCTTCTGTATCGAGGCGATGAAATCCGTCTCGGACAGACTTGGCCTGGCATAGGCGTCGGTGGCGGAGGCCAAATTGACCGGGACAGATCGTGGTGCGGCGGAAAAACGCCGCGTGCGGCGTATGTTAGAATTGCATCTCTCATGGAACGAGCGAGCGACATTCTCAAATCAGCGCTTCGGAAATTGAACGACCCTGCGGCTGCCCCCGCGTGGCTTGCGGCAAATTGGCTTGCACTTGCCGGCGAGCGCATAGCGGCGCACGCGCGGCCGACGGAACTTCATGAAGGCGTCGTCCGCATTCAGGCAGATTCCGCGGCATGGAAACTGCAGGTGGAAGCAATGGGGGCGACAATCCGCGAGCGAGTGAATCGGGCGTGGGGCGGCGCGCTGATTCAACGCGTTCGCGTCGATGCGAATGCCCCGCAACATCCCCGGCTGTCCTATGCGGATGATAATCGCCACACTCCATTCGTCCGCAAAAGAAACCCGAATCACCATGAAGATCAGTAAAGAGGAAGTCCTTCGCGTCGCTGAATTGGCTCACTTGGAACTCAGCGAAGCTGAGGCGGAATCGCTTCGCGCTCAGCTCGATTCCATCCTGAGTTACATAGACAAGCTGAAACAGCTCGATGTCTCGGGAATTGAACCGATGGCACAGGTCCTGCAGGCCACGGCGAATCCCGACGCTACGCTTCGCGATGACACAGTGACGCAGTGTGACGTAGCAAGTTCAGTTCTCAGTCAAGCTCCTGAATCGAGTAAACCGTATTTCCGCGTTCCAAGGGTCATCGAGCGATGACCGCGACAAACCATTGGAACGTAGGTTCGATTCGCAAGGCGCTCGAATCAAAACGGCTCTCCGCTCGCGAACTGACACAAGAATTCTATTCCCGCATTGAAAAGCGGAATTCGGAACTGAATGCCTTTCTGACTCTGTCGCCCGAGCGAGCCTTGACGCAAGCTGACCGCATAGACGCCATGCTCTCCCGAGGTGACAAATTGCCAGCTCTTGCCGGCGTCCCGATGGCAATCAAGGATGTGATCAGCACGAAAGGCGTGCGCACGACCTGCGGTTCAAAGATCCTTGAAAATTACGTCCCGCCCTACGACGCAACGGCAGTGGAAAGGTTGGAGAAAGCCGGCGCAGTTCTTCTAGGAAAAACGAACTGCGATGAGTTCGCCATGGGCAGCTCGAACGAAAACTCGGCTTACGGGGCGGTGCGCAATCCCGTGGCGCCGGATCGAGTTCCGGGCGGGTCGAGCGGGGGCTCGGCTGCGGCAGTCGCAGCGGGACTGGCAGTCGGAGCGCTCGGCACCGACACAGGAGGCTCGGTTCGCCAACCGGGCGCCTTATGTGGCATTCCAGCTCTGATGCCGACCTACGGAAGAGTCTCGCGTTACGGACTTATCGCCTTTGCGTCGTCCCTGGACCGGATCGGGCCGTTCGCTACAACCGTGCGGGATGCTGCAACGATTCTCAGCGTAATTGCCGGACGCGACCCGAATGACGAGACGTCGGCAGAAGCGCCGGAGCCAGATTACGCTGCAGAAATCGGGAAATCCGTTTCCGGGACGTGCATCGGAATTCCAAAGGAGTATTTCGGCGAAGGTATGGATCCCGAAGTCCGGCGCCATGTTGAAGCAGGGATTAAGAGGCTCGAATCCCTCGGATGTAAGTCGGTGGAACTGCGTATGCCGCACACGGATTATGCCATCGCCACCTACTACATCGTTGCTACGGCTGAGGCAAGCTCGAATTTGGCGCGATTCGACGGAGTGCGTTACGGCTTGCGGGCAGAATCGGGCACGCTGCGTGAGATGTACCAGAGGACGCGTGGCAAGGGGTTCGGCCCCGAAGTCAAGCGCAGAATCATGCTGGGCACTTACGCGCTTTCGAGCGGTTATTACGACGCTTACTATTTGCGCGCCCAGAAGGTGCGCAGTCTGATTGCGCGGGACTTTGCTCAGGCGTTTGAGAAAGTCGACGTTATTGTGACACCCACTTCTCCTTCTCCTGCGTTCCGGATCGGTGAACGTATCGACGACCCGTTGAGCATGTATCTTGCTGATATATATACTGTTACGGGGTCTTTGGCAGGGGTTCCCGGCATATCGGTTCCCTGCGGCGCGACTACTGCGGGGCTGCCTGTCGGAATGCAAATCATCGGCCCGCACTTCGCAGAGGCTAAAGTGCTTCAAATCGCGCATGCATATGAACTTGCTGGGCGCGCTGCCGCGTGAAGCCGCCACACGGAACAGCCACCGTTTGAATTCCAGAAACCATAGCCAAATATTAGGAAACATAGGGCGCTTTGGGACATTTATTTTCTTTGAAACTGTCAACTGAAGCTCCTCTGTCCGCCGGATTGGCTTCGTGGGTGCTTGAAACCTCAGGAATTTCAAGGATTTAAGAAATCTGTCCCTCCGGCGAGACTTTCGGTCACTTTTGGCATCTGTATTGCTGTGGACATCAATGAGTCGCAAGTGGCGAATGGTAATGGGCGGAGGCGGTAAGCGTGGTCAAGATCCGATCAGGCCAAAAGCTTTTTACCGAAGATGAAGTTTCCAGTCTCACTGGAATCTGCCTGGAGCATCTGCGCAATCTGGCTCAAAGCAAGCATATTGGGTCGCTAATTCGAGCCGCCGAGGCCGCCGGAGCCGAAGCCGAAAAATGGCTCTTCACGAATTCGGAACTGATGATCCTCAACGTGCTGTATCCCCGCTGCCAACACTAAAGCGCTTCACCGCGATACCCTTGCTTCGCCCACAGCAAAATCCCCCTCAGATTGCTCGCCAGCGTTCTGACCGCTGTGATCCGGTTGCGGAAATGCGTGATAGCGGAATGCCATAGTTAACATGCGCCCACAGATGGGAGCCCCGCCTCAAACGCGTTTGGCGAATTGAGCATCCCAGAGTAAAGTGGGTTCTTAATCGCGAAAGAATCGAAGATGACCGCAAAACGCCGAGGTTTTCGGCATCGCAAGCTGCTCGTCGTTTGTTGTGCGTTCCTTTGCCTGGCTGCTGCCCCGGAGTTGGCGGCTGCGCAGGATAGTCAGACTCAAACCGCCGGTGCTTCGCGGCAAAACGCACGTGCAAACCTTCCGAGAGGGAAGCAGCTTGTGATGAAGGATGGCAGCATTCTTGTCGTAAAGAGTTACGAAGTCAATGGAGACCGGGTCCGCTACTACAGTATGGAGCGCTCAGAATGGGAACAAGTTCCGGCGGCGATGATCGATTGGGACGCCACGAAAAAAGCGGAACAAGCGGATGCTCAAGACGAAGCTCAGCTAGTCGCCAAAGTGAAAAAAGAAGAGGCGGAGGCAAGGGCGATGGCGGTTGATGTCGATGCCAGCCTCGAGGTGGCTCCCCACGTTTTTCTGCCTCCTGGAGAAGGAATCTTCCTGCTCGATGGGAAAGCGATATTCCCTTTGAGCCAGTCTGAGGCTTCCAGCAAAGTGAGCAAAGGAAGAGTGCTGGAACAGGTGCTGACTCCCATACCCATCATCCCTTCGCGGCGCACGGTATTTCTCGGCGGGCCGCGGGCCAAATTTCGAATCAAGAATTCACAGCCGGAATTCTACCTTCGGACGACCGAAACCGTTGAGCCGGACATCGAACTTATAGCCGTCCATGTGAAGGGAAAGAAGCGGCAAATTGAAAATATCGACACGCTTTTCTATCAGCAGAAAGAAAAGCGGAAATCGATCCTGCTGCAACAATGGCCGGTGGCGAATGGAGTCTTTCGTTTCACTCTGGGGGAGCCCCTCAAGCCTGGCGAATATGCCGTTGTCGAATCAACGCCAAAGGAAGGAATGAATCTGATGGTCTGGGATTTCGGCGTGGATCGCCAGAACAGCAGCGCATCGATAAAGCCAAAGTAAGTTAGCCTGCAAGAGAGTTTTCAAGCGCGGTCGCCAGTTCGGAAATCTGAAATGGCTTCTGCAGTGCGCGGGCGCCCTTCTTCTCGAGCGAGGAGATCTGGCTGGGGTCCAGAAGATCGCCCGTGATGAAAAGAAATCGAGGAGTTCGATGCGCATCTCTTTGAAGAACGCGATCGAACAAATCCAGCCCTCCAGTCCCTTTGAGATTGAAATCGCAAACGACCGCGTCGTATGTTTTCCTCGATAGTCGGCTCCATGCCTCATCCGCATTCGACGCCGCATCGACGGACGCTCCCCGGGTGCCGAGCCCCTCTGAAACCAGCTCTCGAATGTCGTCTTCATCGTCCACGATGAGGATAGAACTGCCTTTCAATCCCTCGCGCCGCTGCGCGGGCGACACGGCTGCTTCGGAAGTTGATGGCGAGCTTGATGCAGGCAACAGAACCCGCAAGCGAGCGCCGCCCTCAGGCGAAGCTAGCGCCTCGATGACGCCACCATGCTCCTTAACGATAACGAGACAAATCGTAAGCCCGAGGCCCGAGCCGCCTCCAGCGCGACGCGTAGTGAAAAAGGGATCGAAAATTTTGGATCGAATTTCCGATGGTATTCCCGGTCCATCGTCGTCAATCAAGACTTGCAATTTGCCGTCCACCTCGTCCGCGCGAATTTTGATCTGCCCTTGATTCCGGATCGAAGATATTGCCTGTTCGGCATTCGAGAGGATGTTTACAAACACTTGGGCAAGTTGGTTCGGGTCCGCTTCGACAGCGGGCAAGTGCTCGGGATGATCGAATTCCACCGAAATGTGACAGCTTTCCAAAGCCTGGCGACGAAGATCGATTGCGCGATTGATGAGATCCACCATTCGCACCTGCTGGCTGCGAGGGCGAGAGGGACGGGAAAACGTCAGCAGGTCCTGCACCAGTCCCGCAGCTTTACGAGCCTGCTTCTGCACTAATTCGGTCTGTCTCCGGAAGGAATCGTCCGGAGCGCGCTCTCGCAGCAGCTCGCTTACGCCGATAATGGCCGTGAGCGGGTTATTCAGTTCATGCGCAACGCCTGAAACCATCTGTCCGATGGCCGCCAGTTTTTCTGTTTGGAGAAGCTGCTGCTCGAGTTGCTTCGCTTCAGTAACGTCGCGTGCGGAAGCTACCACTCCGATGACCTTCTGATCGGAGTCAGTGAGCGGACTGGCATTCGCTCGAAAAATCCTCCACCGGCCATCTTTATGCCGCGTCCGGTACTCCAGCGCGCCGACGGGTAGCTTTCCGGAGACGAGATCCTTGAAAAATTTCATCATCGCTTCGCGGTCTTCCGGGTGAGGCCGATCTTCCAACTCACCGCCAACAATCTCCTCTGGCGTGTAACCCAGGAGCTCCTGGATTCGCTGGCTCACGAAGGTGTAACGCCCGTCGGTATCCAGGACCACGATGACATCGGGGAAGCAGGCAACAAGCCTGCGAACGAACTCCTGCTCTTCCCGGAGCCGCCGCTCCATTTGACGCCGCTCGGTGATATCCACAAGGGAGCCCTGTATGCGAACGATTTGTCCGGAAGCATCGCGGATCGCCACACAGGAGTTCAGAACTGGGACTGACGATCCGTCCTTGCGGCGCAGCAGGATTTCCTGATCACGCAGTTGTCCCTGTCTTTCGAGAACGCCAAGCAACGGACCGAATTCCCGTGAATTGAAGAAATGATCCTCCGGCTTTGCAGCGAAAAGCTCTTCCTTATCGGTGTAACCAAGCGTGCGAACCAAAGCGGGGTTGGCATCTACCAGCGTTCCGTCGGGCTGGCTGATATAAACTCCTTCGTGCAGAGTCTCGAAGAGGTCGGTGAATCGCGATTCCGCTTCGCGCTGCGACGAAATATCACGCGCGAGGCCGCTGGCGCCAACTACGCTGCCGTCCTTGACCACGGCGTAGAGCGTGCAGTCATAGAAGCGAACTACATTCGACTTCTTCCATCGAACTCGCAGCACTCCGTTCCAGGAACGCTTCTCAATGAAGCGCGGCAGCGCGCGCTCGAGGTCCGCTCGGGCAGGCTCCGCGATGAAGTCTTCGATCGGATGATTCACGATCTCGGCGAAAGGAAGGCCGAGAATCTCCGCAAATTCGCGGTTGACGACGCGGATCTGGCCATCGAGCGAGATGCTGAACGCGATGCGGTCAAAACTGTCGATCAGTTCGCGGAAACTGGTTTGTGACCGGGAAACCACTTCGAAGAGCTTTTCGAGCTGTTGGTCGCTTGGACCACGCTCCTGCCCTTCCGCAAAACCCTGTAAGTAATTTCGAAGCCGTGAGATTTCCCGGCGCTGAGTCCAGACGTAAAAGCCGAACAACGCGATGAGAACCACGAGGCCGTAAGGCAGGTCGCCCAAACGTCCGGGCAGGGGATGGAAGGATTTATCGGCGATGAAGGCAACGGTAAGTGCGAGAAGGAGGAGGAGCAACAGGCTGCTTCGCCAAAGAGAGGCTTCGCGTCGCTCGATCTCTTCCCATTTCGTGGGCTTTTCCGCTTCGGGCTTGCGTGCTGGACGAAATATGCTGATGGTGCGGCTCCCGCAGAGTAATTCAGCCGGTGGAGCAAACTATCAAGGCCGATAACAAACATTGTAGGAAAGCTGATGAGACAGTAACAAACCGTATTGCGGGGAAGTTTCCAGAGCCTCAATGAGGCCGGATAAAAAACAAGGCCGGGGCGGAGTCTACAGGCGCCTCCCCGGCCAGAAAAAATGAACCTCGAAGTTAGCCTTCCGCGACCGTGTCGCTGTCTTTCCTCAAGAAATCGAGCGCGGCCGCTTCTTCGGCGGTGAGTTGAGGTTCCTCGGCTACGGGCTCTTCCTTCACCATTTCCGTCAGGAGCTGGACGCCTCGGTAGCGCTCAAGGCCGGTCCCGGCGGGAATCAAGCGGCCCATGATGACGTTTTCTTTCAGGCCACGAAGATAATCCACCTTGCCGGAGATGGCGGCCTCGGTGAGGACGCGCGTTGTCTCCTGGAAGCTGGCGGCGGAGATGAAGGAATCCGTTGAGAGGGATGCCTTCGTAATGCCGAGAAGCAGCGGACGCCCGGTAGCCGGCCGGCCGCCGTCGCGGATCACGTGGTCGTTCTCCTCGCGGAAGCGGAACTTGTCCACCTGCTCTTCGAGCAGGAAGGTCGTGTCGCCGACATCTTCCACCTTCACCCAGCGCATCATCTGTCGGACGATCGTTTCGATGTGTTTGTCGTTGATGTTGACGCCCTGCAGGCGGTAGACCTCCTGAATCGAATTGACCAGATAGGCCTGCGTGAATTTTTCGCCGAGCACGGCGAGCAAGTCATGGGGATTAAGCGGACCGTCAATCAAAGGCTCGCCGGCGCGCACATGCTCGCCTTCCTGCACGTTGATGTGAACGCCGCGCGGGATCGAATACTCCTTGACGGTCTTGCTGTCCTCGCTTTCGACGAAGATTTTGCGCATGCCCTTGACGATATCGCCGTACTTGACCACGCCATCGATCTCGCTAATGACAGCGGGATCTTTCGGCTTGCGCGTCTCGAATAATTCGACCACGCGCGGCAGGCCGCCGGTGATGTCCTTGGTCTTCGTTGTTTCGCGCGGGATTTTCGCCAGCACGTCTCCGGGCTGCACCTCGTCGCCGTCGGCGACCATCAAGTGAGCGCGCGATGGCATCAGGTACTTTTTGCGGACGCGGCCCGCCGAATCACGAACGAGAATCATCGGCTGATGTTTCTCGTCGCCGGGCGGCAAGGTGACCACGAGCTGCGAGAGCCCCGTGACTTCGTCAACCTGCTCTTCAATCGTCAGGCCGGGCTGCAAGTCCTTGAACTGAACGTCGCCGCCGCTCTCCGTCAGAATCGAGAACGTGTAAGGATCCCACTCGACCATGGACTGGCCGACAGTGACCGGCTGGCCGTCTTCGACCTTGAGGCGAGCGCCGTACACGACGTGGTAGCGCTCCTTTTCGCGCCCCTTCTCGTCGACAACGGAGATGAGGCCGGAGCGGTTCATCGAGATGAGCGACTTCCCGCGGCCCTCGACCACCTTGAGGTCTATGAATTTCACGAAGCCATTGTTTTTGGCCTCCACTTTGGATTGCTCCGTCACGCGCGTCGCCGTGCCGCCGATGTGGAACGTCCGCATGGTGAGCTGCGTGCCAGGCTCGCCAATGGACTGCGCGCCGATGACGCCGACGGCCTCGCCCATCTCGACGAAGCGCCCAGTGGCCAGATTGCGCCCGTAGCACCGGGCGCACACTCCGCGGCGCGACTCGCATGTCAACACCGAGCGGATCTTCACCTGCTCGATACCGGCGGCCTGAATCGCGTTGGCGAGTTCCTCGGTGATTTCCTCGTTGACGTCGACAATCACGTTGCCTTCATAGTCCTTGATCTTCTCCAGCGAAACTCGGCCCACAACGCGGTCGCGCAGTGGCTCGACTTCGACTCCTGCTTCGAGAATGGGCTCGACGAAGATCCCATCCGCGGTGCCGCAGTCGAATTCGTTGATGATGACGTCCTGCGCCACGTCGACGAGACGCCTCGTCAGGTAGCCGGAATCGGCGGTCTTGAGCGCCGTATCGGCCAGACCCTTGCGGGCGCCGTGCGTCGAGATGAAGTATTGCAGCACGTCGAGGCCTTCGCGGAAGTTCGACGTAATCGGCGACTCGATGACTTCGCCGGAAGGCTTCGCCATCAAGCCGCGCATGCCGGAAAGCTGGCGGATTTGTTGCTTCGAGCCGCGGGCGCCGGAATCCGCCATGATGTAAATTGGATTCATAGTGCCCTGCTTGTCCTGTTCCTCGAGCGTCTTGAAGAGTTCGTCCGCAACTTTTTCGGTCACATCGCTCCAGATCGCGATGACTTTGTTGTAGCGCTCGCCGTTCGTGATCGCGCCGTCCAGGTATTGCTGCTGCACTTTGACGACTTCGTGCTCCGCAGTTTCCACCAGCTTGGGTTTGTCGCCCGGGATGACCATATCGCTGATGCCGATGGAAATTCCGGCACGTGTGGCGTAATGGAAGCCGAGCTCCTTGAGTTTGTCGAGCATTTGCACCGTGCGCTCAAGACCGAAGCGCAGGTAGCAATACTGCACCAGCTGTTGCGTACCTTTTTTCTTCAGCAGCCCGTTAATGAACGGCATCTCAGACGGCAAATGGTCGTTGAAGATGACGCGCCCGACTGTCGTCTGCAGGAACTGCTTGTTCAGCATCACCGGCTCGGCGTGCGGAACATCCTGATCGTCATACGCCGTCGTGAGATCGATCACCTCGCCGGTAAAGCGCAGACGGATCGGCGACAGAATCTCCACTTCACCGGCTTCGAGCGCGAGCAGGACTTCCTCGACCGTCCCGAATGCCCGCCCTTCGCCCTTCGCTCCGGGCTTGGACTTCGTCAGGTAATAAATGCCGAGCACCATGTCCTGCGTCGGAACGGCGAGCGGACCACCGTTGGCCGGCGAAAGGATATTGTGAGAGCTGAGCATCAACACAGACGCCTCGACCTGCGATTCCGGCGAAAGCGGAATGTGCACCGCCATCTGGTCGCCGTCGAAGTCGGCATTGAACGCCGTGCACACGAGCGGGTGGATGCGGATGGCCTTGCCCTCCACGAGCACCGGTTCAAACGCCTGAATGCCGAGGCGGTGAAGCGTCGGCGCCCGGTTGAGGAGCACGGGATGCTGCCGAATCACTTCTTCCAGAATGTCCCAGACGATCGATTCCTGCTGCTCGACGAGTTCCTTGGCCTGTTTGATTGTGGTGCAGTGGCCAGCAGCTTCCAGCCGGTGATAGATGAATGGCTTGAAAAGTTCGAGCGCCATCTTCTTTGGCAGTCCGCACTGGTGAAGCTTCAGTTCCGGCCCGACCACGATCACCGATCGGCCGGAGTAATCCACGCGCTTGCCCAGAAGATTCTGGCGGAAGCGTCCTTGCTTGCCCTTGAGCGTGTCGGAAAGCGATTTCAGCGGGCGGTTATTTGTCCCGCGCAGCACACGTCCGCGGCGGCCATTGTCGAACAGCGCGTCAACCGCTTCCTGGAGCATGCGCTTCTCGTTGCGCACGATCACGTCCGGAGCGTGAAGCTCCATGAGCTTCTTCAGACGATTGTTCCGGTTGATGACGCGCCGGTAAAGATCGTTCAGATCCGACGTGGCGAAGCGCCCGCCGTCGAGCGGCACGAGCGGCCGCAGCTCAGGCGGCAGCACCGGGAGAACGTCGAGGATCATCCATTCGGGCCGGTTGCCGCTCTTGCGAAATGACTCGACCACCTTGAGCCGCTTGCCGTACTTGATGCGCTTCTGCAGGCTCGGATCTGCCTTCATCTTCTCGCGAAGCTCCTCAGAGAGCTTTTCCACGTCCACGCCGCGGAGAAGTTCCTTGATCGCCTCAGCGCCCATGACCGCACGAAACTTCCCGGCATGTTCCTTCTGCAGTTCGCGATACTTGTCGTCGAGCAGGAGCTCCTTCTCTTTTATTTCAGGCACTTCGCCGGCATCGACGACGACGAACGCCTCAAAATAGAGCACGCGCTCAAGGTCGCGCATCGTGATATCGAGCAGATAGCCGATGCGGCTCGGGAGACCCTTGAAGAACCACACGTGCGAGCACGGCGACGCCAGCTCGATGTGTCCCAGGCGCTCGCGGCGGACTTTGCTGAGCGTGACCTCCACGCCGCACTTGTCGCAAATCACGCCGCGGTGCTTCATCCGCTTGTATTTGCCGCACAAGCATTCCCAGTCCGTCACCGGACCGAAAATCTTGGCGCAGAAGAGGCCGTCGCGTTCCGGCTTGAACGTGCGGTAGTTGATGGTCTCCGGCTTAGTCACTTCTCCGTGCGACCAGGACCGGATCTTTTCCGGACTCGCCAGGCTGATGCGAATGGAATCGAAATCCGCAATCTGGCTGGCGCGATCATAAGGGCTCGATCGATACAAGGGCAGATCCTCCCGCCCCGGCTGAACCGGAGCAATAAACTTGCGAATTCATCCCGGCCGCGGCCGGGACAGAAATCAATCGGCCGCCTGTTCCGCTTGCGGCTTCTGCCGCTTCATCAACTCCACGTCGAGGCACAGCGACTGCAATTCGCGGACAAGCACGTTGAATGATTCGGGCACGCCAGGCTCGATGCCGGCCTCGCCCTTCACGATGGCCTCGTAAATCTTCGCGCGGCCATAGACGTCGTCGGACTTCGCCGTCAGCAATTCCTGCAGGATGTGCGCCGCGCCATAAGCCTCGAGCGCCCAGACTTCCATCTCGCCAAACCGCTGCCCGCCAAACTGCGCCTTGCCGCCGAGCGGCTGCTGCGTGATGAGCGAGTACGGACCGATCGAACGCGCGTGAATCTTGTCGTCCACAAGGTGCGACAGCTTGAGCATGTAGATGTAGCCGACGGTAACCTGCTGCGAAAATGCCTCGCCCGTCATGCCGTCATAGAGCGTGATCTTCCCTGACTCCGGCAGCTTGGAAGTTTCAAGGAGCTGGCGAATGTCCTTTTCGCGCGCGCCATCGAACACGGGCGTCGCCATGGGAATGCCTTCACGGAAATTCTCGCCCAGGCCGAGAATTTCCTCATCGTCCAATTCCTTGATCGATTCCCACACGGACGTCTGGCCGAATGCGTCCTTGAACCACTTGCGGACGATTTCCGCGCGCGATTCCTGCTCCAGCAGTTTCGCGATCTGCCCGCCCAGTTCCTTCGACGCCCAGCCGAGGTGCGTTTCAAGAATCTGGCCCACGTTCATACGCGAAGGAACGCCAAGGGGATTGAGAACGATTTCCATCGGCGTGCCATCGGGCAGATACGGCATATCTTCCTGCGGCACGATTCGCGCGATGACGCCCTTGTTGCCGTGCCGGCCCGCCATCTTGTCGCCGACCGACAGCTTGCGCTTCATGGCGATATAGACTTTGACCAGCTTGATGACGCCCGGCGGCAGCTCGTCGCCCTTCTTCAGCTTTTCCTTGCGTTCTTCCGTGATTTTCCGCAGGACGTCGATTTGCCGCGACGTCATCTCTTCGATTTCGTCGATTTTCTCGATGAGGAGCGGATCCTTATCCGAAAGTCGCAGGCGCTTCAGGTTGCGCGTCGAAATCTTTTCCAGGATTTCGCGCGTCAGGTCCGTGCCCTTCGTGAGCAAGCGCTTGTTCGTCCGTTCATCGTGCAGGTCGGCCATGAGCTTCTGGCCGCCAAGCAGCGACGTGAGGCGCTTCAGGCGCTCATCCGTGAGAATTCGGATTTCATCGGCGAGATTCTTTTCGAGCTTGAATACCTGCGCCGCTTCGATTGCCTTATGGCGTTCGTCTTTCTCTGCGCCCTTGCGGCAGAATATCTTGACGTCCACGATCGTGCCTTCGATGCCCGGGGGGCAGTAGAGAGAAGCATCACGCACGTCGCCGGCCTTTTCGCCGAAGATGGCGCGCAGCAGCTTTTCTTCCGGCGTGAGCGTGGTTTCGCCCTTTGGCGTCACTTTGCCGACCAGAATGTCACCCGACTTCACAGTCGCGCCGATGCGAATCACGCCGCTTTCGTCGAGGTTCCGCAGAAAGCCCTCGTTGATGTTGGGAATATCGCGTGTGATTTCCTCGGGGCCGAGCTTCGTGTCGCGGGCCTCGATTTCGTACTCCTCGATGTGGATCGAAGTGTAGTAGTCCTCCTGCACGAGCTTCTCGCTCACCAGGATGGCGTCCTCAAAGTTGTAACCGCGCCACGGCAGGAACGCGACCAGCACGTTGCGCCCAAGCGCCAGCTCGCCCCGGTCCGTGCACGGCCCGTCAGCGAGAACCTGGCCTTGCTTCACACGATCGCCCGTCCGCACCAGTGGCTTCTGGTTGATGCAGGTGTTCTGGTTCGAGCGCTTGAACTTCGTGAGCAGGTAGATATCCGACCCCACTTCGCGGCTCAGCACGCCCGACTGGTCGGATTCGACGCGCACAATGATTCGCTCGGAGTCCACCTGGTCCACCACGCCGTCGCGCTTACAGCTGATCACGGCGCCGGAATCGCGCGCGGTGACGCGTTCCATTCCCGTGCCGACGAGCGGCGCTTCACCGCGAATCAGCGGCACCGCCTGGCGCTGCATGTTCGAGCCCATCAGCGCGCGGTTCGCGTCGTCGTTCTCCAGGAACGGAATGAGGCTCGCCGCTACGGACACGAGCTGCTTCGGCGAGACGTCGATGTAGTCCACTTCTTCGCGCGATTTGAGGACGAAGTCCCCCGCCTGGCGGCAGTTCACAAGTTCTGTGGTGATCTTCCCGCGCTCATCGAGCGGAGCATTCGCCTGCGCCACGACGTAGCGGTCCTCTTCCCACGCCGATTGGTAAAAGCAATACGCCTCGGCGGTAATCTTGCCGCGGCTCAATTCCGCGTTCGCCGAGTCCACTTTGTCCTTCTCGACGATCTCGCCCGGCTTGAATTCGCTGCCGCCTGCATTGACGATTTGCACGTAATCAATCACGCGGCCGTTCTTCACCTTGCGGTACGGCGACTCGATGAAGCCGAATTCGTTGATCCGCGCGTAGCACGAAAGCGAGCTGATCAACCCGATGTTCGGCCCTTCCGGCGTTTCGATGGGGCAAATTCGCCCGTAGTGCGTAGGATGCACGTCGCGCACTTCGAATCCCGCGCGCTCGCGCGACAATCCGCCGGGGCCAAGCGCCGAAAGGCGCCGCTTGTGCGTGATCTCGCTTAGCGGATTTGTCTGGTCCATGAACTGGCTCAGCTGCGAGCTTCCGAAAAATTCCCGGATCGCCGCCATCACGGGCTTCGCGTTCACCAGGTCGTGCGGCATCGCCGTGGACATTTCCTGATATACCGACATCTTTTCCTTGATCGCGCGCTCCATGCGCACCAGGCCGATTCGGAACTGGTTTTCCAGCAGCTCGCCGACTGCGCGGACGCGCCGGTTGCCCAGGTGATCGATGTCGTCCACCGCGCCGATGTTCTTGCGCAGTTTCAGCAAATACTTGATCGCGGCGACGAAATCCACTGGATCCAGCGTGCGCTTCTCAAGCGGCGTGTCCAGCCCCAGCTTGATATTGAATTTCAAGCGCCCCACGCGGCTGAAATCGTACTTGCGCGCGTCGAAGAACATCCCCTGGAATAGTGCCGTGGCCGTTTCCAGCGTCGGCGGGTCGCCCGGCCGCAGTTTGCGGTAGATTTCGATGAGAGCTTCACGCGTGTTGCGAATCGCGTCCTTGTCCAGCGTCCGGCTGATGATGACGCCGACGTCGTCGCGCTCCGGGAAGCAGATGTCCACTTCGGAAATTCCGGCTTCGGCAAGCGCAGCCCAGCTTTCCGGACTCAGCGGCTTATTCGCTTCGAGCAGCACTTCGCCAGTCTGGCGATTCACCAGCTCGCCGACGGTGACTGCGCCTTCCAGATCCGCCGGCGTCACTTCCACATGATTCACTTTCGCCTTCAACATTTCCTTGTACAGCGCTTCGGTGATGCGCTTGTGCGCGCCCACAATTGTGTCGCCTGAATGTGGGTGCTTGATTTCCCGCGAAAGCTTCAGGTCAACCAGTCCTTCGGAAACGTTCCACATCAGGTCTTTGTTGCGCAGCGAAATCCGCTCCACCTGATAGAAAGTCCGCAGAATCTCTTCGTTCGACTTCATTCCCAGCGCGCGAAGGAAAATCGAGCCAAGGAACTTCCGCTTACGGTCGATGCGCACGTAAAGAATATTCTTCGTGTCGTATTCGAATTCCACCCACGATCCGCGGTACGGAATGATCTTCCCCAAGAAGTACGTGCGGTTGTTCGCTGTCTCGAAGAACACGCCCGGCGAGCGGTGCAACTGGCTGACAATCACGCGTTCCGTGCCGTTGATCACGAACGTCCCGTTCTCCGTCATCAGCGGAATGTCGCCGTAGAATACTTCCTGCTCCTTGATGTCGCGGATGGACTTGGCGCCCGTCTCCGGGTCCTTGTCGTAAATCGTCAGGCGGATGGTCACTTTCAGCGGCGCCGAATACGTCATGCCGCGCTCTTCGCATTCGCTCACGTCATATTTCAGTTGCAGCGTCACCGGGTCGCCGCACTTGTTGCAGAATGTCGGCGTGTTGCGGTTGAACGCGCCGCACTTCGAGCAGACCACGTCGCCCGTCTTATACGGGTTCGTCACTACCGACGCCCCGCAATTCCGGCAAGTCGCGCGCAGGTGGTGCAGCCCGCGCAGGTGCCCGCACTTGCATTCCCAGTCGCCAATCGCATAGTCCACGAAATCGAGTTGCGACAATCCCCGGAAATCCTGTATCGGGAACACGGAACTGAAGACGGACTGCAATCCCGTGTCCTCCCGCTCGCTCGGCAGCTTGTCCATCTGCAGGAAGCGCTCGTAGGATTTCTTCTGCACGTCAATCAGGTTGGGAATCTGGACGGCCGCGCGAATCTTCGCGAAATCCAGGCGTTCCCGTTCCCTCACTGCGCGATTACCATTCCGCATATCGGCTTACCTCATTCCTTCCAAGCTTGGGCTGGGGACCTTCGGCAGAGACACTACCGCTTCAGGTCCGTGGTGGACGGGTGACGAGATATGGCATCTCGATTCACCGCGCACGTGGGCGAAGTCCTTTGCCGCAGCGCGAATTGTCCGCGCCGGCGGCACTACTTGATCTCGACCTTGGCTCCGGCTTCCTCGAACTTCTTCTTGATGGACGCGGCTTCGTCCTTGTTCACGCCTTCCTTCACAGGCTTCGGCGCGCCGTCCACCAGATCCTTGGCTTCCTTCAGCCCCAGGCTGGTGACCTCGCGGACCGCCTTGATCACGTTGATTTTGTTCGCGCCCACTTCGGTGAGAACGACGGAGAATTCCGTCTTCTCTTCCGCTGGAGCCGCGCCCGCCGCCCCGCCGCCTCCGGCCACGACAACGGGGGCTGCCGCCGCCGCGGAGACGCCGAACGCCTCTTCCATTTTCTTGACCAGGTCCGACGCTTCCAGCAGCGTCAAGCCCTTGATCTCATCCAGGATTGTTTCTACTTTGCTCGCCATCGCCTTTTCCTCTCCTCGTAAAAGTGAAATCTCTTATTCGGGCTTCGCGGCCGGTTCAGCCTCTTCGCCGCCCGAGCCGAACTTGTTGGCCTTCACCGCTTCGCTCGTCACCACAGCCAGATTTCGCGGAACTGCCGAAATCACGGAAGCCAGCCGCTGCGCCGGCGCGTTAATCAGGAACATCAGCTTGCTGATGAGCTCTTCCTTCGACGGCAGTTGCGCCAGTTGCTGAATTCCCTGAATCGAAACGACGCGCCCTTCCACCCATCCCGCTCGAAACTGAAACGCCGGAACGTCCTTCGCGACCTTCGTAAGCACTTTCGCCAGCGTCACAGGATCCGCGGCCGTGAACGCAATCGAATTTGTGCCTGAAAGATTCTGGAATAGCGGTTCCACTGGAGTGCCCGCGCCGGCATGCTGCGCCACGGTATTTTTCACGACCATGTAGCGCCCGCCGGCCTTCTCCACCGCGCGCCGGAGCTGCGTATCCTGCTCCACGGTGATGCCCTGAAACGTCGAGAGGATCACGGTCGAAACGTTGGCAAGCTCCGCGTGCAGCTTCTCCGCGTGTTCCTTTTTCTGCGCCTTGTTCATTCCCATGCCGAACTCCTCAAATCGCCAATCAAGCGGCGGTGGCCATCGCTGCGTCGATTTCCGAATGATCAATCAGAATCCCCGGCCCCATCGTCGAAGTCAGTGTGACGCGCTGGAAGTATTTGCCCTTCGCTGCCGCCGGTTTGGCCTTGGCGACCGCGCCCAGCAGCGCTAGCGCGTTTTCCGCCAGCTTCGGCGCGTCGAAACTGATTTTGCCGATGGGCGAATGGATGATGCCCGTCTTGTCGAGACGGAATTCCACTTTTCCTGCCTTGATCTCCTTCACCGCTCGAGCGACCTCGAAAGTCACCGTACCCGTTTTAGGATTCGGCATCAGCCCGCGCGGGCCAAGAACTTTTCCGAGACGGCCCGCCGACTTCATCATGTCCGGCGTGGCGATCACGGCGTCATAGTCCGTCCAGCCGCCGACGATTTTCTGCACGATGTCTTCGCCGCCGACGAAATCCGCTCCCGCTTCCTGCGCCTCGCGGACTTTTTCTCCTCCCGCAATCACCAGTACGCGCTTCGATTTCCCCAGGCCGTGCGGAAGCACTACTGTGCCGCGGACCATCTGGTCCGACTGCTTGGAATCCACGCCCAGGTTGATGGCCAGCTCGACCGTCTCGTCGAACTTGGCGAAATGCGCTTTCTTCAAAAGCTCCGCGGCTTCGCCGAGCTTGTAGGCGCGCGCCTCCACCTGCTTGCGCGCCTTTTCGATATTCTTCCCGCCCTTGCGGTTCATCTTTCTCTCCTACCCTTCCACTTCAATTCCCATATTTCGCGCCGTGCCCATCACGGTGCGCGTCGCCGATTCCAAATTCGTCGTGTTCAGGTCCACCAGCTTGGTTTTCGCGATCTCTTCCACCTGCTTGCGCGTCACCTTGGCCACCTTGTTCCGGTTCGGCTCCGGCGAACCCTTCACGATGCCCGCCGCGCGTTTCAGGAGCTCCGAGGCAGGCGGAGTCTTCGTGATGAACGTGAACGTCCGGTCGCTGTAAATCGTCACCAGCACGGGAATGATCATTCCCTCGGGCTCTTTGTTCGTCTTGGCGTTGAACTGCTTGCAGAAATCCATGATGTTCACGCCCTGCGGGCCGAGCGCCGTGCCCACGGGCGGTGCCGGAGTCGCCTTTGCCGCCGGTAGCTGCAATTTGACTTGCGCTTGAACTTTCTTTGCCATTTCTGTTCCCTCGAACCGTTCTCTTAAACTAGGGGGCAGCCGCCCCGGAAACGTTAATCCTTACGCGACCTTTTCGACCTGCGCGAAATCCAGCTCCACGGGCGTCGAGCGCCCGAATATCGTGACGCTCACCTTCAGCGTGCTGCGGTCGGAATTCACTTCCTCGACCACGCCCGTGAAATTCGCGAATGGGCCGTCCACGATGCGAACTTGCTCATTCCGGTCAAACGACAATTTCGGCCGCGGCTTCTCAGCGGTCGTCGTTGCCCGATTCAAGATGTTTTCGACTTCCTCATCAGTCAGCGGCGTGGGCGTCTGCCCGGAGCCGACGAAACCGGTGACGCGCGGCGTCGAGCGCACCACGTGCCACGTGTAGTCGTCCATGTCCATCTCGACCAGCAAATAGCCGGGATAGCACATCCGCGGCGAGATCACTTTCTTCCCGCCGCGCACTTCGATCACGGACTCGGTCGGAATAATCATCCGGCCAATCTTGTCCTGCAGCCCGAACGCCGCCACGCGTCCCTCCAGGCTCTCCTTCACTTTCTTCTCAAAGCCGGAGTACGTGTGGACGATGAACCACTGCTTCGCCATGCCGCTTCCTTGTTCGTTAGTGTTTAAAATAGTTCAGCACCCATGTGTCGATTCTGCCAAACAGCGAATCCGTTCCCAGGAAAAACACTCCGAAAAAAGCCACGGTAATCGTCACGACCACAGTCAGTGAAATCACGTCTTTCCGCGACGGCCACACCACCTTCGCCAGCTCCGCGCGCGTGTCGTGATAGAACTGCATCCAGCGCCGCGGGTATTCGCCAAGTTTCCCGAATGACGAACCAACCGCGCTCCCGCCGCCGCTTCCTGCGCTGCTTCCGCCGCCGTGAAAACCCTCTTCCCTTGCTTCCGTCATTGTTCCCTTGCTCATTCCTATTTGCTCATCCACCGCCGCCGCTCGCCGCTTCCAAAACTGGCAGGGGAGGAGGGATTCGAACCCCCACATCCGGTTTTGGAGACCGGCGGTCTGCCGTTGAACCTACTCCCCTTTACCCTGAGAACTCGCCAGTGGCGAGTTCGAAGGGTTTACCCTGTGCGGGCTCTGCTCCACTGGGCTCCCTTCTTCTCCGGGTCTTGTCGATCCTTCGCTCACTTCGCACGCTCAGGACAAGCCGGCGGTCTGCCGATCCTGGAATCAGTGACCCGCCTTCATCAGCGCCAGTTTCCTGCTGTGACTCCAGCTCTTGATTTCCTTTTCCCTCTGTCTGGCCTTTGACGCTGAGCCGCACCGCTCGCTCCAAACCAATTGAACGGGTCGTCGCTTCGCGGTGAACTGCGCCGCAACTCCCCAGTTGTGCCGCTTCAGTCTCTCCGTTATATCGCTCGCAATGCCTACATAAAGTGAACCATCTTTGCATCGCACCATGTAGCATGACCACTCGGCCACCGGACCGCTGTCCTTCCAGCTACTTCACTTCCTTGTGCGCCGTGTGCTTCCGGCACGTATTGCAAAACTTCTGCGTCTCGAGCCGGTCGGGGTGCTTTTTCCGGTTCTTCGTGGTCGTGTAGTTCCGGTTCTTACATTCACCGCACTGCAATGTAATGATTTCTCGCATGGCCCTTTACTCGGTTATCGCCGTCACGGCGCCGGCGCCCACCGTGTGGCCGCCTTCGCGGATCGCGAACCGCAATCCCTTCTCCAGCGCCACCGGCGTGATCAGCGCCACTTCCACGCTCACGTTGTCTCCCGGCATCACCATCTCCACTCCCGCCGGCAGCGCCACGTCTCCCGTCACGTCCGTCGTCCGAAAATAAAACTGCGGCCGGTACCCCGTGAAGAACGGCGTGTGCCTTCCCCCCTCTTCCTTCGTCAGCACGTACGCCTCC
>DATEFX010000043.1:0-72031 GCA_035280405.1 Candidatus Acidiferrales bacterium
TGTGGACCAGCTCTTCAATTCCAGCGAGAAGCGCCTCGCCCGCGCCCTCCTCGTCATGGCCGGCTATGGCAAGGACGGCAAGCCGACCGAGGACCATCTCCCGAAGGTCAGCCAGGAAACTCTCGCCGCCATGATTGGCACCACGCGCTCTCGCGTCAGCCACTTCATGAACAGGTTCCGCAAGCTCGGCTACCTCAAATACAACGGGGGCATTCAGATCCGTCAGTCCCTCGTCGACGTCCTCCTCCACGACTAAAGCTATCTCGGCTCTGTTGACCTCCGCTCTCGCGCACGGCACCCCACACGCCTGTCATCCTGAGCGAGCGTGGCGAGTCGAAGGATGTGCTGTTCGCATATTGATCGTGCAGGGCTTGCTCGCTCGGAGCTTGCCCGCTGTGGCGGCAATCTGCATTTCGTAGGGGCAGGACTCGCTTGTCCTGACGAAGGAAGGGCCACGCCCGCTTGCCCTGAGGAACGAAGGGGGCGACGCCTCGCGCCGTGTTCTCCGGCGCGCCCGCCCGCCGCAGCCTGTGGATATCCCGCCGCCCAATGTATAAAATGAGACAGACACACCGCCTCCATTCTGCGAAAGTCATTCGACCTCGTCATCCGTCCCCGTCGAAAGGGCTCAAATTGGAAAACGGTTCATGGCCCAGCTCTAGGCGCAGCATTCTGTGCGTGGACGACGACCCGGCCATGCAGGAATTGCTCGTCTGGCATTTGCAATCGGCCGGGTTTCACCCTCGCGCGGTTTCTTCCGGACGCGACGCGCTCCGTCTCGCCGAATCCGAGCTGGTTGACCTCTTCGTCTTCGATTATCAAATGTCCGAAATGAACGGCGCCGAGCTCGCCGCCGAATTGCGCCGGCTCGTTCCTCGCGTCCCACTCCTGATGATTTCCGGCAATGGCGCTCCGCCTTCCTCGGTTCTCAATCTCGTGAATCGCTTCGTCGCCAAGAATGACGAGTTCGCCGCGCGTCTCGTCATGGAAGCGGCGTATCTCCTCGCCATCTCCAGTGCAGCCTGATTTCGCGCGAAAATCGCCGGCCCGCGGAAACGATCCCACGCGGCTGCTCCATTAAAAATATTCGACCTTGAGCAATTCGGTACAGCATTCGCAAACCTTTCGCGGCATATTTCGCGCGTCAGCCCTCTTCAGCCCGTTTCGGAAAATATGATGGGGCATTTGATAGCAAGAGTTCTCTGCGTGGGCGACGATCCTGCCATTCGCGAGCACCTCGCGCATCAACTGCGCCGTTTTGGCATCCAGCCAGTCCTTGTGTCCGCCGGAATCGACGCTTTGTGCATCGCGAAGACGGAGGAGGTAGACGTTTGCGTCATAAATTCCCGTATGCCGGATATGAATGGAGAGAAACTCGCGAGGGAGCTGCGCCGCGTTGCGCCACAAATCCCGCTGGTGATGACTTCCGCCGACGGCCGCGCCCGTCATGCCGTCTCGAAGCTTGTGGATCGCTTCGTGGCCAAAGACGCTGGGTACGAACGCGCGCTTGTCTCTGAAGTTTTCAGCCTGCTGGGAGGCCGCAGCCGCGCTGTTTCCGGTTAGCTCCCTCGCCTCCAGCCCAGATTTCCGCCGTCAAACGCGCGCACTGTCATTCCGAGCGAAGTCGCGCGTTTCTTTTCTTTGGCTCGGCTCGCCGGGCCGCGCGACTCAGAGAGGAATCTGCAGTTGCTTTTTCGCCTTCTCGCTACATGGTTTTTGTAATCGCTGGGAAGAAAGCTCCGCCACGGAAACCGAGCTCAGGCTTCAGTCTGCGCCGGGAGCTTCCACTTGCTCGCTTGCTGCGACTGGCGCAACCCCCCGGACGGTATGAACCGGCTCGGGCTGCAATTTGCGTCCGATGCGGAACCCCTGCTTCACGAGCTTGAAGATTGTCATCCGGTTTTCCGCCATCAGCCGCACCCACGCAAAGCGGCCCATCATGGGGAAATAAATCCCGCGGAAACAAAGCCGCGCAACCAGGATGTTGATGCGATACCCGAGCGGCTTGCCTTCGAGCGCGTCCACCGCCCCCGCTATCGCTTGCGGGCTGTACGCGTGCTCCCAGCCGTACTTCACCTCCGCGTGCGCTTCGGGAATGGTCATCTTCAGCGGCGTGTGCGCCATCGCGAACGGCACGAATTCCTTCCAGTGTTGCGGCCGCGTCAGCCGTCCCGCCGCCTCCAGTCGTTTGTACAGCGGCGTCGAAGGCAGCGGCGTCAGCAGGCCGAATATCGGCAGGCCCGGCGGCCAGGTGCGCACCTGCTCCAGCGTCCGCTCCGCGACGCCCGGCGTATCGTTGTCCATGCCGAAAATGAACGATGTGATCGCGTACACGTTGCGTTGCGCCAGCCGCTCGAGCACCGCCGCGTACTCGCCCGGCTTGTTGAATCCTTTCTTCACGCTCGCCAGGTTCGTCGGGTCGATGGACTCCATCCCGATAAACACCCACTTGCCTCCGGAGGCGGCGATCAGGTCCACAAGCTCCTCGTCGCGCAGCAGGTTGGCGCTGATTTGCGCCACCCAGTGGACTTGCGCGTCCGCGGCGATAATGTCGCGCAGCAGCGATTTCGTGCGCTTGATGTTGATGGCGAAATTGTCGTCAATGAAGAAAACTGCGATCTGCCCGCCCTCCGCGCGCGCGCGCGCTTTCAGCAGCAGCAGCTCGTTCACCACGCTTTCGTTCGAGCGGAATCGGATCGAGTCGCCGAAAAATCCCGTCACCGTGCAGAACTCGCACCCATACGGGCAGCCGCGCCCCGATTCCACCGGGACAATGCGAAACGTTCCCCAGCCGCCACCGACGCGGCGCAGAAACGGCGCGGCCAGCTTCGGCACGATATTGAATTGGTGGAGGTCGATCTTGTCCCAGGGGATCTCGGGATAGGGCTTCAATGAAGGCTTGCGTTCCTGCCCGAACTCATCCACTGGCGCGTAAACTTCCTTAAGCTGGCCGCGCGCCGCGTCCGCCACGACCTTCGGCCACGTCTCGTCCGCTTCTCCCAGCGCCACTGCGTCTGCGTGCCGCGGCCCGCCGTCCTGGCCCAGCGCCTCGCCGGGAATTTCCGTCACGTGCGGTCCGCCCATTACGACCTTCGCCCCTGCCGAGCGCGCCGCGTCCGCCATGCGATACGCCTTGGCTATCATCCGCGTCATCCCGCCGATGCCCACCAGGTCAATTTCATTTTCCTTGACGTACTCCGCCATGCCCGCTTCGTCGATGGGCCGCGCGTTGCCGTCAATCAGCAGCACTTCGTGCCCGGGCGGAGTGAGCGACTGCAGGAGAAACATCCACAGATGCGGCATGAAATTGCGCGTCACGCCGTTGTCGGGACTATAGAGCAGTATTTTCATAATCTTGGGTGCCTCGGGCGATGCTCGGCGCTGGAGAGAGGGAATTCGCCCGGTTACGCAAAGCGGAAGTGTATCTCACACTCTGCGTCAGGATGAAAGTCATTTCTTTGCGTGCTTCCGCTTTGGTACACAGTTCGACTTGTCGTCCCTTTGTGGTCTTTGGCGTGATTCTTGTTTGTGCAATATCGCCTGGCAAGAGTCATTTTGTGGAATTGCCAGCGCGCCGTGGAGAGTGTGGAACAAGTCAGTCAAAACCGGATCACAAGCGCTTGCGACACCTGAAAATTGTGCTGCTTGAACGGCCCGAGCACCGACACGCCGGGATACGTCACGATTGTGTCGCCGATATCGAATCGCAGCGCCACGTGCTTCGTCGGACGGTACTCGATTGCCTCGCCATAATTCAGCGCGAAATCCGTGTTGCGCGAAAATCCCAGTCCCGCCGTGGAGAGCGTCTGCGCGCTATAAAGTTTCGGCGAACGCCACGCGTCCGGCGCGAAAAGCGTCGCGGTGAATTGCCGCTGTCCCGTCGTCGCGCCAGCGACTCCGCCCGGCGCTGTACTTGCTCCTTCCAGCACGCGGCTGAAACTGACGAACCCGGGCCGCAGCACGCTGTAGAATCCCCATTTCCGCGTCGTCGGCCCCACGCGAAGCCCGAAAAGCCCCTCGGTCACCTGGCCGCCGGTCACCGATGTCGCCGGATTTCCGTTGTCCGGAAAAAAATTCATCTCTGCGTCCAGGCTGACCCACGCGGACATATTGTAAGTCAGGTTTCCGCCGAATCCCGACGAGCCCGTGTCGCAATTCGCCTGCCCGCTGCACTGGTACGGCAAATTCAACAGTGCGAAATGCCCGCCCAGTTCCCATCGCGTGTCGTCCGCGAAATTCTGCGCCCGCGCCGCCGGGGCCATCGCAGCCAGCAATATCGCGACGCACACGACGCCCATGCTGCCGCGCAAAATTCTTCGCGCATTTGATATGGACTGACGATACCGTCCGGGGGCTGGGAGTCGGAAACTCATGTGATCCCTCCGGTTGTGCGGGACAGTGCGCGTACGGTGGCGCAAGGGCGTAAAATCGTGCAGCGGACACGTCCCGCAGCCACCACGCGTGCCGCGATTATGCCCCCGCCGCCCGTCCTGCGCAAGCCGCTTTTAACCCGGCACAGCCGTTCCGGCCGCCGCGCGCTCGAGCAAGCTTTTTGCGACTTGTGGAAATGTACTAGGAAGAAAATTTTTCCTCGTCGCGCACCATTCCTGCACATCGAGGTGAAATGTCCGGTTTTGGAATCGGAAATTTCCACACTCCTCTTGAATCAAAACGATTTGCGCGTTTCTGCCGGCCGCCCCGTGGCAATCGATTTGCTCTGTTCCGTTTCGGGCTGCTTGTTTACTTGCCCTGCGCGGGGGGATTCATGTCGCAAGTTTTTCATTGCAGCGAAATTTTCCACGATTGCCGCTTCGTCGCCAGCAGCTCTTCGCGTGACGAAGTTCTGGCGAAAGCCGCGGAACATGCTCGCGAGGCGCATCACCTCGAGGAAATCACTCCCGAAATCGCTGCGCTCGTCCGCGCCGCGATTCGCGAGCGCTGGGCCAGCCCGCTCGCGGAGACTGGCACGCTCCCGGAAGCGAACCCGGCCCGCCGCGCCGGCTCCGCCTAGAAACTGTCCGCTAAACGGGCTTCCTCAGGGCGCGGCGGTGAGTTGCGCTGTTCAATTTTGTACAATCTGTCAAATGTCACCCGCGTTTTCTCTTTTATTTCGATTGACTCCCCGCGCGCCCGCGCGTAGCATCCTCCGCACCAGCCACTCCCATTCTTAAGCTTGAGCGCGTCT
Source organism: Candidatus Acidiferrales bacterium (assembly GCA_035280405.1). Lineage (GTDB taxonomy): Bacteria > Acidobacteriota > Terriglobia > Acidiferrales > UBA7541 > DAHUXN01. Next base: position 5,186 of record DATEFX010000043.1, read on the forward strand.
GCAACCATGAGGTACCGGGGGGACTCATGCCGAAGACTCTGCGCTGTGGCGAAATTTTCCCGGGGTGTCCGAGCGTCATTCAAGGCGAATCATCCGACGAAGTCATCATCAACCTGGCGCAGCACGCCCACATCATGCACAACTTGAGGGAGTTCACTCCGGAATTGCTCCACAGAGTGCGCGCCGCCATACACCACGAAACCGCCACCGCCGCCTAGCACGCTCGCCGCGTCCTGTGGGGTCGAGCCGGAGCTCACCCGGATGGTTTTCGTCGGGGCACCGTCTGGATCCCAATCACGCTTGTCGGGAAGCTCGACCGGTCCCGCCCTGCGCGGCCTTGCCGTTACACAAACGCCTGCTCGTCACTTGTCACTCGCCACTGCCTCTGTTGCATCTTTTGCGCTATCCTCGCATCCGAAACATTTTGCGGCAGTCGCAATAAACGAGAGGTGCCCCATGGCGCGAGAAAACGTAGTCCTGATCACCGGCGCGAGCGCCGGCTTCGGCCGCTTGATGGCCGAGTCGCTGGCGCGCAAGAACTATTTTGTCTTTGCAACCATGCGCGGCGTCTCCGGCAAGAACAAAGCCGCCGCGACCGAGCTGCTGCAGCTCGCCGGGCGCGAATCGCTCAATCTTCGCGTCCTCGAACTCGACGTCACCGACGAGCAATCCGTCAACCGCGCCGTGGATGCCGTCATCGCCGAAGCCGGCCGCCTCGACGTCGCCATCAACAACGCCGGCTACGGCATCGCCGGCCTCGCCGAAGCCTTCACCGTCGCGCAGGCCCAGCGCATCTTTGATACGAATTTCTTCGGCGCCGTCCGAGTCAATCGCGCCGTCTTGCCGCACATGCGCCGGCAGGGAAGCGGCCTGCTCATTCATATCAGCAGCGGCGCGGGCCGCGTCGCCATTCCGGGCTTGGCGTTTTACTCCGCCACGAAATTTGCTCTGGAAGCTCTCTCCGAGGCCTATCGCGACGAACTCGCTTCGCAGGGAGTCGATTTCATTCTCGTCGAGCCGGGCGCCTACGCCACGTCCATCTTCGGCAAATTCGAATTGCCCGAAGACGCCGCACGCGCCGGATCCTACGGCGAAGCCAGTGATATTCCGAAGCGCATGGCCGCCGCCATTCAAGCCGCCGCGGGAAATGCACAAGAGGTCGCCGACGCCGTCGTCCGCCTCATCGAGACGCCCGCTGGCAGCCGCCCCGTGCGCACTCGTGTCGCGCCCGCGCCATCCGAAGCCTCGGACGCTTACAACAAGCTCTCCGACCAGCTCCACGCCGGCTTCCTCGACTGGCTCGGCCTCAAGGATCTGACGAAGTTTCGCTTGCGCGCTAAATCGGCAGATTGAACCGCTCGTCTTTATGCTGTCATCCTGAGTCCCCTTCGGCGGACGAAGGATCTGGTGTTTCCTTCGTAGGGGCGCCGCTTGCTTGCCCAGAGAAACTGCCGGTGGCAGGTTCGAAGGGCTTGCCCGGAGCTTGCCCGCCGTGGCGGGTTCGCCCGCAGGCTTCCCCGCAGCGTTCATTGGCGGGGAACACTAAAAGCGCTTACACATCAGCGTCAAGCGCATTTGTGGATAACCGGTTTCTGCCCCGCGTTGACTTCGCTCGCACCGCACTCTAAGATTCCGCCACGGGTGCGCTCGCGCTGATGATCGGCCAGACAATTTCGCACTATCGCATCGTCGAAAAGCTCGGCGGCGGGGGCATGGGCGTCGTCTATAAAGCCGAAGACACGCGCCTGCATCGCTTCGTCGCGCTGAAATTCCTCCCGCCGGAAGTGGCGCGCGATTCGCAGGCCCTCGGGCGATTCGAGCGCGAAGCGCAGGCCGCCTCGGCGTTGAACCATCCCAATATCTGCACCATTCACGAAATCGGCGACCACAATGGCGAGCACTTCATCGCCATGGAATTTCTCGACGGCCAGATGCTGAAGCATCTCATCGAATCGCGTGCGCTGCCGCTCGACACGTTGCTCGACCTCGGCGTCGAAATCGCCGACGCCCTCGACGCGGCTCACGCGCAGGGAATCACGCACCGCGACATCAAGCCCGCGAATATTTTCGTCACTTCGCGCGGTCACGCGAAAGTTCTCGATTTTGGACTCGCAAAAGTCGCGTCCGCGCGCCGCGTCGCCGAAGGCGTCGGCGTCTCCGCGATGGCGACGGAGACGGCCGAAGAGTTGCTCACAAGCCCCGGGACGGCGATGGGCACCGTCGCCTACATGTCGCCGGAGCAGGCGCGCGGCGAGGATCTCGATGCGCGCACCGATTTGTTCAGCTTCGGCGCCGTGCTTTACGAGATGGCTTCGGGACGTCAGGCGTTTCCAGGCCACACCAGCGCCGTAATCCACGACGCGATTCTGAATCGGATGCCGGCTCCGGCAAGAGGTATCAATCCGCAAATTCCGCCGGAGCTCGATCGCATCATCGCCAAGGCCCTCGAAAAAGATCGCAAGCTGCGCTATCAGACCGCTTCCGATTTGCGCGCCGACCTGAAGCGTCTGCAACGCGATTCCGCCTCGGGCAAGACGGCGATTGCGGGCGGCGCTGTCGCGGCATCGGCGCGGAAAAGCCGCAATGCGCTCTATCTCTTGATTGCCGCCGCCGCGATTGTACTGTCCGCCGCCGGAATTTATTTCTGGGCGAGTCGTTCGCGCGGCTTCGACTTGCAAAGCATGAAAATCGCCCAGTTGACGACAACAGGCAACGTGGAAACCGCCTCGCTTTCGCCCGACCGCCGGTACGCCGTCTACTCGTTGCGTGAAGGCGCGCAAGAGAGCTTGTGGGTGGCGCAGTTGGCGACCAGCACGGCCGTGCTGGTCCTGCCGCCGGCTCAGGCGCATTTCGTCGCCGCCAGTTTTACGCCGGACGGCAATTACATCATGTTCGTGCGCTCCGACACGACTACGCAGAATTTCCGCTACCTCTATCAAATGCCCGTCCTCGGCGGCCAACCCAGGCAGCTCGTCCGCGACATTGATTCCGCGCCATCCTTTGCGCCCGACGGGAAGCAGTTCGCTTTCGTCCGCGGCATTCTCGACCCGTCGGGAAACAACGTCTTGATCGCGGATGCGGACGGCAGCGGTGAGCGCGTCTTGGCGTCACGACCGGGATTCGAAGCTGGTTCAGCCGCGGTTTCCTGGTCGCCCGACGGCCGCAATCTGGCGCTCGTCTCGGGTGAAACTCGCGAAGGCGCGAATGAATGGGTGCTCGCAACGATTTCGGCGAAGACGGGGCAGGAGCGCGACCTTCACAGTTTTCCTTTGACAGCCCGTGCCGTGGCCTGGCTGCCGGACGGTCGCGGATTGCTAGTGGTGGCGCGCGATAAGGATAGCGGCCTCGGACAGCTTTGGTACGTCAGCTACCCGGGCGGGCAGGCGTCCAGATTCACGAATGACCTGTCGAATTACAATCCCTGCTGCCTCGACGTGACTCGCGACGGAGACTCATTGGTCGCGTTGCAGGATTCCATCCTCAGCGATGTCTGGGTATCGAATGCGGATGCCTCGGGCGCGACGCAGATCACCTCCGGTGAATCATTGGGCGCTGGACTGAACTGGATAGGAGACAACCTCGCGGTCGCCAACGCCCAGGGCCGCGTCTTCTTTATGCAACCCGACGGAAGCGGCAGGGCCCCGTTCGCGAGCGACCACCGGCCGCTCAATACCGTTATCGCCTGCGGAACCTACGTGATTTACACCAACTGGACGAATGGCGGATACAGCCTGTGGCGGAGCGATATGGATGGTTCTCATCCCGTGCAGTTGCTTCCCGGCACGATCATTGGAAGTCCCCTCTGCTCTCCCGATTCCAAATCCGTCGTTTATGCGTCGCAGTCCGCCCTGTGGGTCATCCCGTTAAGCGGCGGCACGCCCGTGAAGCTGAATTTGCCGTTTTCTTCCGCGGGATTCTCACCGGATGGGAAGCTGGTGATTTATCTTACCGAATCAATCGAGAATGGGAACATGCGAAGCGGCATTGTCGTCGCTTCCTCAACCACGGGAATACCTGTGCGTACATTTCCTGCTCCTTATGGAATGCAGTCTCCTCGATTTGCGCCGGACAGCAAGTCGTACGGCTATATCCTCGCGCGGGACCGTGCCGCGAATATCTGGGAACAGCCGTTGTCGGGCGGCGATCCCATTCAGCTCACCCATTTCACCAGCGGCAATATGTTCGCGTTCGCCTGGTCCAAAGACGGCAGGCATCTCGCTTATTCCCGCGGCGATCGCAAGACGGACGTCGTCATGATCAGCAATTTCCGCCGCCAGTAGCACCCCCCCGATCTGGCTCATCTCTTCTCACGGTTGCGTGAACGTCCGTGCCTGACGCCTTCTGCATGCCATCTTTACGCTTCACGCCCCTGTGGTCGTAGGCGACTCCGGCTTGTGCATGGCATCTTCCCGCCTCTCCGCTTACAATGCTCGCTGCCATTTCGCTCCAGAGGAGCGCGCCTTGTCCCTCACCGCATCCACCGCGCCTACTCGTGCCATGTTGCGATTATCTCGAATCTGTTAGACTCTAGCCAATCGATGTCGAGGGCACATTCCAACGCCGCCGCGGTTTCATACACTTCCGCGGAGAACCCAATCCAGTCGCCCGGCGGGCTCGGCGCGCTCGTTCCTGCTGAAATCAGAGCCATGGGGTCATCTCAAAGCACGATCCCATCGATCGCAAAGAATCCGTCCCTCGTTCAGGCAACTGAGGCGGCAGTTCACCAGATACCGACGACTCACCACGCTTACCTCGGTGATGCGCGCAAGTTGGATTTTCTTAGCCCTGAAAGCGTGCAGCTTGTTCTCACCTCACCGCCTTACTGGACACTTAAGCAGTATCGCGACTCGCAGGGCCAGATGGGGCACATCGCCGAATATGATGAATTTCTTTCTGAACTCGACAAGGTCTGGTGCCATTGCTTCCGCGCGTTGGTTCCCGGTGGACGGCTCGTGTGTGTGGTCGGCGATGTCTGCCTCTCTCGTCGGAAAAACGGCGGCCGCCATACGGTAATCCCTCTGCATTCCTCCATTCAAGAGCAGTGCCGGAGAATCGGATTTGATAATCTCGCCCCAATTATCTGGTACAAAATCTCCAACGCGGCCTACGAAGTCGCGGGCGGCTCTAGTTTCCTCGGCAAGCCCTATGAGCCGAACGCCGTCATCAAGAACGATATCGAGTTCCTGCTGATGGAAAGAAAGCCGGGAGGATACCGGAGTCCCGATTTCCCGACAAAAGTGCTCAGCGTCATACCCGCAGACAAACACAAGGAATGGTTTCAACAAATTTGGAGTGGCTTGACGGGAGCATCCACCAAAGATCACCCCGCTCCCTACCCGCTGGAGCTTGCGGAAAGAATCATCCGAATGTTCAGCTTCGTGGGTGATACGGTTCTCGATCCGTTTCTCGGCACGGGAACGACGACGGTTGCCGCAGCGAAATGGGGACGCAACAGCGTCGGAGTGGAAGTCGACGACGCCTATTTTGAATATGCGCGGAAGCGCATCGCGCATGAAACTTCCTTGTTATTCAGCCACGCTGATCTTCATTTCAAGCGAACGGCCGGCCGGTGAGCCTTCCATCCCCGTCGCAGCTGGATACGAGGCTACGGAAGGCAATCCGGACTTTTTGGACAACGCGTATCGCACAAGCGAGGAGGCAAGGTTCCCACGAGGGAAGGAAAGACGCCGGTGCGCGCACTGCTGTTACCGGTGGCGCGCAAATGCACGGCTTTGGGTCTCTGATTCGCGCGCTCCTCTGCGGGAATGGTGTACCTCGAGCTCAAATTTTCTGGCGAACGGGCGTAGAACTGCCAGGGTGGTACAGGCCAGAAAAACAATGGGACTTGCTGGTTGTTGCCGATGGTCGTTTGCTCGCGGTGATTGAGTTCAAATCGCAGGTCGGATCGTTTGGGAACAATTACAACAACCGAACTGAAGAAGCCATCGGAAGCGCCGTCGATATTCTTGCCGCTTACCGGGAAGGCGCTTTTAAGCCATCGGCGCGGCCCTGGCTCGGATATCTCATGCTGCTTGAAGAAGCTCCGGGATCGCTGCGCCCGGTTAGGCCAAGCGAGCCGCATTTCTCGGTGTTCCCCGAATTCAAGGATGCTTCCTACGCGAAGCGATACGAAATCCTGCTCACCAAGCTGATTCGTGAGCGGCTTTACGACGCCGGATGCTTGCTTCTATCGAATGCGAAGAGTGGTCGTCAAGGCGACTATAAGGAGCCTTCTGCGGAACTTAGCTTCGCTAATTTCGTGACGTCGCTCTTAGCAAAAGCGGTCGCCAATGCAAGGATCAACTGATTCTCAGCTGTCGAATCCGCTCCGACGGTAAATTGCAATGTTCGCTCTCGATTGGATAATCGGCCTGATGCTTCTCGCCGTCGTCCTCTGGGACGTCTTCGAGACGATCATCCTCCCTCGCCGCGTCACGCGCCGCTTCCGTCTCGCGCGCCTCTTCTACAAATCCACGTGGTTGCCGTGGCGCGCCGTCGCGCAGCTCATCAAGCGCCGCAATCTTCGCGAATCGCTTCTCAGTTTTTTCGGCCCGCTCTCGTTGCTTTTCCTGTTTGCGGTCTGGGCCGTCGGCCTGATTGTTGCGTTCACCATTTTGCATTTCGCCGCCGGCTCCGCCATCAACGCACCGGGCGAACACGCCAATTTCTGGACCGATCTCTATATGAGCGGCTCCACGTTCTTCACGCTCGGCCTCGGCGACGTCACCCCGCAAACCGCCCTCGCCCGCGTCATCACGGTCGCCGAAGCGGGCATCGGCTTCGGCTTCCTCGCCGTCGTCATCAGCTACTTGCCCGTGCTCTACGGTGCCTTCTCCCGCCGCGAAGCCAATATCTCGCTTCTCGACGCCCGGGCCGGCTCGCCGCCCACCGCCGCCGTGCTCCTGCGCCGCCACACGCAATCGAACAGCTCCGAAGCTCTCGTCCAATATCTTCGCGACTGGGAATTGTGGGCCGCCGAACTGATGGAGAGCCATCTCTCCTATCCCGTGCTCTGCTACTTCCGCTCGCAGCACAATAATCAATCCTGGCTCGCCGCGCTCTCCACCATTCTCGACGTCTCCGCGCTTCTCCTCGCCTATGCCGACGACGCCCTTCGCTGGCAGGCCCGCATGACCTTCGCGATTTCCCGCCACGCCATCGTGGATCTCGCGCAAGTCCTGAATTGTCCTCCGCGGGCGCCCAATGGCGACCGCCTCTCGCCCGGCGAATTGCAGAATCTGCGCAAGCATCTTGTCACTGCCGGGCTGGCAAAATGCCGCGCCGAAGACGACATGAAACTCAGCGAGCTTCGCCAGATGTACGAGCCTTACGTTGCCGCGCTCTCCGTTCGCCTGCTCATGCCTGTCGCCGGATGGAGTCTCGAATCGAAGCCCACCGACAACTGGCGCACCAGCGCCTGGGCCCGCATCTCTGGAGAAGTCGCTGTTTCACCTCTCTCGGAATCCGAGGAGAAAGAACACTTCTAAGATTGCGCTCGCCGCGGCCCGATCGTCACGGCCAAATTGGGACTGGCTGTACGAAAGTACAGTTAAGCCTACGCAATCCTCCCGCTTCCCGCGCCAGAAAGTGGTTCTGTTTCTCCTAAACTCTTCCTAAGCCCGCCGGATTCACCGGCCGCTTGGGAGGATTCAACTTATGTTCAGGGGGAAATCTGTCGCTGCTCTCAGTGCATTCCTTGTCGCTCTGCTGACTGTGCTCTTATCGAATTGCAATAATACCCATCACGGCCCGCCGCCTCCGCCGCCCGTTCCCGTAATCCAGAACATTGATTTCGCCACCACTCCTTCGAGCGCCGTCAACTGGTCCATCGAAATCAATGGCACAGGCTTTCAAGGCACTCCCGGTCAAGTCGTCTTCACCCAGGGCGCCAATATCGTCAACGTCGTCCCCACCGCCCCCGACTGGACATCCACGGGCATCGTCGCCGCCGTTCCCAGCACGGGCTTCACCGTGCCCGGAACCGCCTCGGTCACAGTCGTCACCACCGGCGGCACGAGCAACGCGCTCAATCTCAATCTCGTCTCGCCCGTCACGCTGAATACGAACGTCGTCACGTGGACCACCACGACTGCGCTCCCCACCGCCATGTCCGGATTGGGCGCCGTCGCCGTCCCGGGCGTCGCCGGGCCGCCTCCGACCGCATATATCGTCGTTGCCGGCGGTTTTGACGGCACGAACGATTCGACTCAGGTTCTCTCGAATACCTTGAACGCCAACGGCACAGTCGGCGCAAGTTGGACGTCCATCGCCACGAATGCGCTGCCGTCGTCGCGTGCGCATTTCGGCATGGTCGAAGCCGACGACACCAATTCGCTCGTTCCCGTCGGCTCGCGTTTCATCTACGTTATCGGAGGCCAGCAAACCGCGACAGATCTTCCCGGCGGCACTACGACGGTTTACATGGCCAGCGTGAATACCGCCACTGGCGCCGTCGGCAGTTGGACCGCGCTTTCGAGCGCGCTTCCGGCCACTGTCGTCGGCCCCGCGGCAACGATTTACAACGGCCACATCTACGTCGTCGGCGGATTGGATTCGAGCGGCAATCACACCGGCGCCGTTTACGTCGCCACGGTGAATAACGACGGCACGCTCGGCGCCTGGAGCACTTCCGCCAACGCGTATCCCACCGCCGTTTCTTTCGCCACCGTCTTCGGCTTCTCCGAGAATCTCTACGTCATCGATGGCGACACCAACACATCCACGGATCCGAATCATCAGGCCGTAACCGGCACCACCACCGTCGAACTCGCGCCCGCGCATTTCGGTTTGGTCGGCGCTTGGACTTCGACCTCTCCCAGCGTCGCGAATCGCGAAAAGCACGATACGTGGCACATCTTCGATCAGGTCATCGATCCGGAGGGCACTTACATCGGCACGATCGGCACGCAAGAGCTCGAGCAGACCACCGTGAACTCTGGCGGCACGCTCGCGGCTTGGGCGGGCATCAACTCCGGCCCGCAGCAGATCGGCGCGAACGTGTTCAACGCCGCTGCCGTCGTCAGCCCGCTGCTCAGCCCGACGTCCACTGGCGTGCTTTCGCCGCGCGTTCTGCTCATCGGAGGCGCCGCATTTTCCGCCTCGTCTCCGGGTCTGCCCCTGAGCAGCTCCGTCTTCTACAACAACGCTCCATGATTATTCCGATTCCGGGAGGGGCACCCGCCCGTGCCTCTCTCGGTAATTTCATTGCTTGACATCCATCCTCCTCTGCCTTATTTTTCTGCCGATATAATTGCGGCGGGCCGCAAAATACTCTCTCGCCGCTCAAGGAGAATTCATGAAGAAGCTGCTCGCTCTCGCAGTTCTGGCTGGTTTTGCTCTCGTTGCGCCCGGCTTCGTCGCCGCCACCAGCGCGGCCCCCGCGTCCGCCGCCTTCGCCGCGCAGACGGCGAAGAAGTCGCACAAGAAATCAGCCGCCACGCATAAGTCGTCGAAGTCGAAGCACACCGCAAAGAAGAAGAAGTCCAGCTCCAAGAAGACTTCCTAGCTCGTTACCCCCGAGCGCAAATTAACACGGCGAAATCGCCTCCCCGCGATTCCGATTGCTATACTTGTGCCCGGCTTTCCTCTCGTCGGCGTCTTCGCGCCTCGGGAAACAAGGAAAGGACTCCTTGAGACTCTCATTTGCATCCTCTCGCCGGATTCTGTTTGTGATGGTCAGCGTCGCTCTCGCCATCCGGCTGGCCATCGTGCCCTTCGTGTACCAGGAGCGCATAAACCCCGCGCGCGACCATTGGCGCTTCGGCGGCGAGACCGGCCGCATTGCGCGTTCGATCGTCGAAGGCAAAGGTTTCAGCAGCCCGTTCTTTGCTGACACAGGTCCGACTGCCTGGCTCACGCCTGTATTCCCTTACCTTCTCGCCGGCGTCTTCAAGATTTTCGGCGTCTATTCGAATGCGTCGGCGCTCGTCATTCTGTCGCTCGATTGTCTGTTCTCCGCGCTCACGTGCATTCCAGTCTTCTTCATCGCGCGAAAAAGCTTCGGCGCTCGCGCCGCTCTCTGGGCCGGATGGCTCTGGGCATTCTTTCCCCTCTCTATTTACTTTGCGGCGGATTTCATCTGGGATACGTCTCTCGCGACACTTCTGCTTCCGATCGTACTTCTGATCGCGTTACACCTGGAAGATTCGCCGCGGCTGTTGCATTGGCTCGGCTTTGGCGCATTCGCGGGGTTCGCGGCTCTCACCAACCCTGTGAGCCTGTCCGTCGCGCCATTTCTGGCACTGTGGCTCCTCTATCGTTACTGGAAACGCAGAAAAGAGTGGTTCTCGCTCGGCGCGGCGGCGCTGATTGGCGTTGTGCTCATCGTTTCGCCGTGGTTCCTGCGCAACTATCGCACGTTCCATCACATCGTTCCTCTCCGCTCCGGCCTCTGGTTTGAATTCTACTGCGGAAACAATGCGGACAGCTGGCACTGGGATCCGCCGGGATACCACCCCTCAGATAGCGGAACAGACTGGAACGAGTATCAGCAACTCGGCGAGACAGCCTACATGGAACTGAAAGGCAAAGAAGCCCGTGCGTTCATCGGAACACACAAGGAACTCTACGCGGAGCAGACGCTCCGTCGAATCGTTTACATCTGGACCGGTTTCTGGAGTTTCAGCAAGCGCTACCTCGCCGAAGAGCCGATGGATCCTCCGAACATTTTCTTTCTCACTTCGCTGACCATCCTCGCCCTCCTCGGCCTCCGCCGCGCCTTTCGCGAGAAGGGAACTGCCGTCGCGATGCCTTACCTCATCGTCTTTATCTTCTTCCCGCTCGTCTATTACATCACGCATCCCGAGGACTACTATCGCCGCCCCATGGACCCGTTCTTCGTCGTCCTCGCCGCTTACGCCATCACGACGCGTTTTCGCGGCCGAACTCACGTCGGCGATCCAGTTGGCGCCGTAGACGTGACACGCAGTCCGGGTTCTATTGACCTCGGCCACGAGCAAGCGTAAGCTCGTCGCCGCTCCTCGACTCGCGAGCCCCCGCCCGGCCCCAGCCGGAGAGCCAACCAAAGGAGCCGCCATGCCAAAGATTCTGCGTTGCGCCGACCTGATCCCTGGTTGTGATTTCGTGGCCCGCGGCGAAAGTGGCGACGAAGCCGTCGCTCGCGCCATCGAACACATTCGCACGCGCCATCATCTCCGCGCCATCTCGCCGGAGATTCTCGCTCATCTCGTCTCCGCCGTCCGCGAAGAAATCATGCCCATCGGCGGCCGCTCCGCCGTCGCCTGATTTTGCTTCTGGCAGCGCGCTTCTCCCGGGGTCCGCGTCTCTGCGGTGAGGGCCTTTCGTAGCGGCGCCGCGCCTCAATCTCCTTGGCCGAGGCCCAGCCCGGCGATTTTGCCGTCCGCCGCGAGCCGCAGCGTCAACGTAATCGCATTCGGCGAATACGCGAAATGCGCGCGGTAGCGATAGACGCGCACGCCGTTTCCTTCCTTGCGGCTGAGCAGCTCAATCTTGTCCAACGCGCCTTCATTCGCAAAGAAATCCTGCGCCGCGGCTTGAAAATCCAGCGTCCAGTGCTTCTGCTCCTCCGGCGTGAAGGCGGACATCTCCACCTTTCCCGCCGCGATTTGCCCAATCAGATTTTTTAACTGCGCCGTCACCTGAGGCTCCGCATCCGGAATCGCTTTCTCCGGCGGAGGCGGCTCGAGCGCCGGCTCATAAATCCCCGCGACGCCGTGCGCGATCCGCTCCGGATCCGAATGCGCTGAATCCAGATTCGTCAACACCACCACGGTCAGTTTGTCGTCCACGTACCGGCAAATCATCGTCGTGAATCCTTGCCACGCGCCGCCGTGTTCGATCAGCCGGTGGCCGTTCATCTTGTTGATTTCCCAGCCGAACCCGTAATTGCCCTTGTTCGGCTTGCCGTCGTTGAGCTTCGCGATCGTCCACATTTGGTCCAGGTCCGCGCGCTTCAGCAATTGTTCCGTGTAAAGCGCCGCGTCCCATTTCGCCAAATCGAGCACCGTGAAATACAGGCTCCCGTCCGCCGTCGTATTCAGCGAAGGCGACACCCAATCCTGATTTTTCCATTCGCCTTTCACAAGCTGGTATCCCGCCGCGCGGTTCGGAATGATGTCGCTCTCGCTGATGATTCGCGTCGCGTTCATCCCGAGCGGCTTGAAAATATGCTCCTGCAAAAAGTCGCCGTAAAATTCGCCGCTCACTTTGTGGATCAGTATCCCCAGCAGCACGTACCCCGTGTTGCTGTAACTCCAGTCCGTCCCGGGCTTGAAATCGAGCGGCGATGACTCCGCCATCTTCACCAAATCGTCTTCCGTGTAGTCCTTGCGATAATCCATCGCCTTCGTCGTGTAATTCTTGATGCCCGACGTGTGCGACAGCAAATTCCGCACCGTGATGTCGTCCCACGAAGCCGGCGCGTCCGTGAAATATTTCTTGATCTTGTCGTCGAGGCTCAGCTTTCCCTCCTCGGCCAGCATCATCACCGCCGTCGCCGTGAACTCCTTGCCCATCGAACCCGATTCGTAAATCGTCTTCGCCGTCGCCGGCGCGTTCAGCTCCACGTTTTCGAGTCCGTAACCTTTCGCCTTGACGATTTCGCCGTCGCGATAGACGCCCACCGACAGCCCGGGAATTTTCTGCCGGTGCATCTCGCTCTCGACGTACGCGTCCACGTTCTTGTCGAGTGTTTTATCGGGCGCCGCGCTCGGGAGGGGTCGCCCAAGTCCCCGGCGCGAGGGGCTCTCAGGTCCCTGGCTAAGGGAGCCTGGGAGATCAGTCGAGCTTGGAGGATTAATTGATTTCGCCGCTTGCGCGTAACTCGCCCGCGGCGCAAATGCGCTTGCGCATATCGTTCCAATCAAAATGCCGGCCTTCGCCGAGTTCAGCATCGAAGAATTCATTTTTATACCGCTCCCCCCCGCTTCCGTTGTGCTGCAACGCCAATTCGCCGGGCATTCTACACCGTGCCGGGGCGCAGGTAGAGCATGCCCGCCTCGCTTTCTGGCTGGCTTGTTGGCGGCGTCGCCGCCGCTGCGTTTTTCCTCGCCAGCCTCGTCAACCTGCGATGCGATTCGCCAGTTGGCGAGAGGGGCGAAGTCCGCGAAAAAGGGGAAATTTTATTTCGTGAATTAGGGACGATTAGGATTCGCCTCCTTCCTTTGTTTTCTGTCAGTTACGCCGGTTTCTAATCGCGAAGAGGGACGATTAGTCCTAGACGCTGGAGGCTTGAAGCTGGAGGCTGGAAGTGAAACGTGACCCGTGGCTGGAGGTTCGTGGCCTGTGTCGCGTGGATCGCCGTGCTTGGCGCTTCTCGCGGGATTTTCAGAAGCCGCCTCCCCGCCACGGCGGGCAGGCGGCGGCGAGGAAGGGGAACCAGACGTCGATTCTTCGCTTTGTGCGCCATCACGGGCGGCGGCGGAGTGCGAATGGTCGTGGAGGACGTATTCCTGCTGGACGCTGACGACGGGCTCGTGCCACCGGACGGTGTCGCACATGCAGGCGTAGGCGCGGACGGCTTTGATATAGGACGCGGCGGTGAGTTCGATTTCGTCGCCGCGCTCGAGGAAATTTTCGAGAGTGAAAAGATAATTTTCGCGGCGGCGGGCGTAGAGGCCAACAGCTTGCGCATGGCGGTGAAGATAGCGGTCGTCTTCGAGGTCGAAGTCGTAGGCGATGTTGCCCGGGCGGCGCCAGTGAATGAATTGTTCCTCGATTTCTTCGCGATCCGGGTGCCGCCTGACGAGCAGGGTTCTGCAAAGATCGTCCGAAAAATAGACACTTACAGTCTCATAACGCAATCCGCGAGCATCGGTTCGCAGCCTACGACAGTTCGTCCTAAGAGGGTTGAACTTTCGTGGAGGTTGGTCGAAAACGAAAGGTTCCAGTACAGCTCAATGAACGTCAGACAAGGGGATGATGACGCTGCCTACGTAATTGGAAGAGCGATCCACAACTAGGAGGCGCAGCGTCGTCGCATTGGGTCGGGGCTGCACTAATTCGTGAAATAGCAGGCCTGATTTCAGGAGGGCGTCGTAGCGGCTCTCGGGCAACTCAAGATTGAACGTCTTACCGGACTGTAGAAGCACATTGCCAGTTTCGTCTTGCTCGATACTGTACACATCGACCGCTCCTTTGCGCAAATTCCCGTTTTGTGCTAGGCGGAGGCCATGAGCGTCAATAGAGCATGCGACCTTGAACCAGTGCGGCGGTTGGGCGGCCCGCTCCACGGTAGCTTCGACCGGAATCGAGGAGGATTCGATGGGGCTTTGCACTGCCGTCATAAGCCGCAACTGGTCTTCATTTTTGGTGGGAGTGGCATCTCGGAAGGCGAAATAGCCCCTGGGATAACGGATGGTAAGGTCTTTGCCCCGGACTTCGACTTTAACTTCGTGGAATTTCCCATCGAGGGCATCGCGATTGATGTAAAAGCCAAGGGTATACGTCACAGTAGAATCTTCAACCGCTTTCCTGATGGCGCCGGTGATGTCGTTCGTGTTGACAAAAGCTTGGCCGCCGGTGTCGCTAGCGAGTTCCTCCATTGTCGAGAGGCCTATAGGTTCGGAGGATTGGGCGGGCGCTGCCCCGTCAATGGAGACGGCTCCTGGTCCGCTCCCTAGAGTGTGCGAATGCTCGTCGAGTGCTGCAGGGGTCGTGCGCGCAAGCAGCCCGCGTGCATCAATCGGATACGCAGCGATCTCCGCGGGGCTCAGAATGCGTGCCATCGCAGCGGGTGGAAAAGGAAGGTTTGCGGTGAGCCAAACCAGATTTTTGCGACCGGGGATATTTGCAACGTGGGCGGCGATTTGTTGTAAAGCGGTCATCGTCTCTGCGGCGCGTTCCTCATTGGCGCTTCCCGCCCTGAACGCTGCTGCTCCATTCTCGAAGGCGTCAGCGTAACCACCCTGAACCGGGGCATGCTTCGCTCCTGGTTCGACGACCGCTCGGTCAGTGACGGAGCGACTGTCATAGTTCTTCAGAACCTCGAGGAGCTGTTCACGGCTGCAAGTGAAATCGCACAGGACATGGAGCGAGTGCCGCAAACCATAGATTGCAACCCGGTCCTCCGGTGCGAGTTTTTTTAAGAACTCGGTCAGATGCACCTTAGCGTTTTGAAGTGCGAGATCTTCAAGCCAAGCGGGCGCAGCCTCATATTCACTCTCTGGTGCAGATCCGTAAAGTGTATTTAAGTTATCCAACAACACCATAGTAACGCTCCGAGACGCGCCAGTCCTGTACTGCGGAAGATCGGAGAAAGTGTTGGGTGGGAGAGGCGGCACGATCTGTTGTGTTGAGGCGCTGGAATTAACAGAAAAAATGCTAATTTGTTGTGGTCTGTGATTGTCGAGAATAACAAAATCGCTTTTGCTCAGATTCTCCACAGGCCTATCCTTGTCACGAACAATGACATCTATCCGGACCAAGCGAGTGGATATCTGAATCGTTGGAACCTGGGGAGAACCTTGCCCAAAACCGAACGGAGTACACCACCCAATAGCAAACAACGCGAGTAAAGCAGAGAGACGAACCATAATAGAACTCCCTATACCCTGCTCCCGTCATGCTACCACCAGATTAGGTGGGTCGTCGAGTTGTAAAAAGGGTTGGTTACGGAATTGGTTTTGCCGCCTTCCAGACGTTCTAGTAGATGTTCCTCATCAGTGGTTCATCGTGCTCGACGATCTAAGATTGAAGGGGGAAGCAAAGTCCGCACCTGGAGACGACAAAGATCAGGTTCTGCTTCGCCGGCTACGGCGGAATCGCTCACGATGGAGCACGTGAAGATGCCGAGCGCGCGAATGCCGCCCCCGAATTGTGGATTCGGTGAATGGCAAGAGGAAAGAGAAGCTATCCTGAAGGAGCTGGGCCTATGAAACAAGCTGCCAAGCGTGACGGACATAGCGAGATTGTCGAGCAGCGCGCGCGCGCAAGAGCCCAACCTACCGCAAGGCCTTCGAGCGCACGCTGCATCAGATTGACTTGGCTCTCCTGGTCCGCGAGATGCGCGAGGATGCGGACCTAACTCAGGCCGAACTTGCCAGGAGAGTCGGCGCCATGCAGTCCGTGATTGCCCGCCTTGAGGACGCCGAATACACTGTGCACTCGCTCACGATGCTGGAGCGGGTCGCTACGGCCTGCGGCGTGGCCCTAAAGCTCCACGCCGAAAGGAAGCCAAATTTCGACCGCGAAGTGGCACTGGTATCGGGGCGGGGCACAATCGCCGGATCGCGCGAGGATACCGATTAAACTAGGGCAAAACGGGATGACAAGGAACCACAGTAGGGCAAACCTGGACAGCTTCCTCGTTACCTCTGATGGACGGCCAGATAAATCAGGGCGGCCTGGGTGAAGAGCGTGATGAGGACCACGCCCCAAGTCGCAAGCACGAGACCCCGCGTGGCACGTACGAGCGAGCGAGTGTGGTCCGCGAGCTCCTTTGTGGTCGAGTCAAGCTGCAGATTTGCTTCCAGCCATTGTTGAGTCTGCTTCACCATCTCACGGTTTGCTTCAAGAGTTCGAGTCGCTACTCGCATGTTCAGGACAGTTTGCCCTAGAAGGTGCGTGTCTGACCCTGCATCCCCGCTCAAAGTCCAGCGGATCAGGTCCTCGTCAGTCATATTGAGAATCTTGTTTGGATCGACGGGCATTTTCCCCTCCGCGCGCTTTGGTACCAAAGGCGAAGACTAACTCTAGCAAACAGAGGGGCGTGTGAGGGCGTGATATCATCCGACCATGGAATACTTTCAGCTTGAGCATCCATCGGACCGGACGTATGTGTGCGATCACAACGGATGCGACGAGGTGGCGGACTACTTGGAGCGGAACGATCTAGGACACGAGTATTTCTTGTGCGTTAAGCTCAAAACCTCTCCCATGCACGCATCGCGTCTCCCTAAGCGAGCGCCCGGTCCGGGAAGTTCACGAAGAGAAAAGCCACTCGATTGAGTTGTATTCGCGGAGGACTATCCGCGGCTGCCTGGTGTACAACGGGCTGGGCCATTGGGAAGGCGCAAATCTGGTGAATCGCTGGGAATTCGAGGCAAACGGCAAGAAAACGATCAGCAAACAGGTGGTGGGAGGAGCGACGCCGGACGGCTTTATTGCGACGTTTTACGACGGCGACAGCGACGCGACGCTGATGAAGAGCCATACGTTCAAGCACACAAAGGCAGGGCCTGCAAAGTAACCTCGTGGTTCTAGAGCTCAGAGGCTGGAAAGAAACGATGCCCTACAAATGCGCCAGCTTGCGAGCCGCTGCTTCGGCGCCCCCTCAGGATGGCGACGTAATCAAAGGCGTGGCCGGCCGGAAGGCCGTCGTACCTTGGAGGGCTAGGCCAGAGGAACAGTGGCGGGGCCTGTACGTTTTTTGTCCTTTCAGGCAGTTACGCCGCGGCCCGGCTGACGCGTATGCTCTCGCGCGGAGGCCCGAGGATGAACGACATACTGGATTTCATTCAGAGCTATTGGTTTGAGCTGGGAAGCCTGACGCTCCTGCTCGCGATCCTCTCGGCAGTCGTGGCGTATGGGCGCAGGTTGTTGAGAGTTTTGTCCGCTCCGCTGGTGGCATCGAGCGTCGCGTCGCGCGCGCAAGTCGAATTCCTGCAAGACCTGCAAAGGCTGTCGGAGACGCAAAGCCCGCGGCAGGCGGCGGAGGCCAGAATCTCTGAGCCAAAAGTTGCCGAGCCAAGAGTCGCAGAACCGAAAGCCGCTCTGTTCGGCGGAGTTGGGCGGATGTTCGGGCCGGCGACCGCAGCGCCCGCACGAAGTGATGTAGAACGCCATGTAGCTGGGCACATGGAAGCTGCGGAAGCGATGGTCGCGAGGCAGGCGGAAGCCGCGGGGCCATCCCGGCGCGAAGGGCCGTCTCGCTGGAAAGCCCTGAAGACGTGGCTCAACACTCCGTGGGGCGTCCACGCGGGCGTGCACGGGCGGCAAGCGTCAGCGTAAAAAAAGCGGACGACTGACGACTGAACGCTGGCCACCGATCAATGGCCACTGGCCGCTGCCCATTAGCCACGGGCCGCCGAAGACTGTGCTCTTGCATCCTTGCCTCGCACCCCAGCATCGAAAAGACGCTGGCCAACGTACGGTTCGGGGAGGCAACATGCGCGGAGCAGCGTGGCGAATTTCGTCGATGCTGGGGCTTGCGGTCTTGATTCTGGCGAGCGGCAATCTGGCGCGCTCCGCCGACGCCAATGGCAACGCGAAGCGATTTGCGATCGTGCTATCGTTTCCGCAAGCGGCGGAGAACGTTCAGGCCATCGAAATCTCCGCGAAAAAATACGAATTCGATCCCTCGCCCATCCACGTGAAAGCCGGCGCCAAGGTGCAGCTGAAAATCACGGCGACGGACCACAATCACGGCTTCAAGCTGCTCGCGTATCCCGACGGCGCCGCGCAGGCGGGCGATCCGGGGCTCGTCTTCAGCGATCATCAGGAATGCTGGAAAATCGGGAAGGGCGAGTCCGTCACCGTGGAATTCGAGGCCAAGACGCCGGGAACTTACACGTTCAAGTGCTGCAATTTTTGCGGCTTCGGCCACGGCAAAATGAAGGGCGAGCTCATCGTCGATCCGTCGTGAATTGCTTCGGCGAATTCAGCGCGAGCGGAAGTAAGAAATCGCGCGGCCGACCAACTGGAATATGAGGAACCCGCCGATTCCGCGGCTCATGCCAAAGGGCAGCGTCGCCACGTTGAATGCTTCGGTAGCCACGGCCTTCAGCTTATCGTTCTCCAGTTGCTGCTGCTCGGAAAACGTGTGTTCCAGGTAGCCGGCCCAGAACGCCGCGAAGTTCGTCCCGCATTTCTCGCAGACGTCGTTGTGCGACTGCATGTGGTCGCACTTCGGGCATTTGTAGAAGAGCGTCGCGTGGCAGTTCGTGCAGAATTGCACGCCTTCCGGATTGTCCTTCTGGCAGCGCGGGCAAACCATGCAGCAATTTTAACGTGAGCCGAGCGCTCGGCGCGCCCGCGCACTAACCGATGTCGCCGATGCGCCAACTGTCCCTGGATGCCACTGCGAGCGCCGTGATTATTTATCCATCCAGCCGAGGATGAACACGGACTTACTCGGCTCTGGCGACGGCGGCGGATTCGGCGGAGGCGTCGAGAAGACTTCCTTCGCTGCGCCAGTCACCAGATCCATCGTCCACACGCGGCACTCTGTCCTGTAATCCGGCGTCATGCGGTCCTCGACGTACGCAATAGATTTCCCGTTCGCGGCGAGCACGTATCCCGACGTCCGCAGCCGCCCAATTGGAAATTGCTTGAGCACGTGGAATTGGCTGTCCGTAATCACCAGGAAACGCTCGTACTCTGCGGGCGGCTTCGGCCTCGGATTGGTCTTTAGCGCATAATCGCAGAAGACGTAATTTCCATTCGCGAGCTGCGCGACCACGCTCGCGCCAAACGAATTGAGCCTCTCGTACCCGGCCATTTTCACTCGCCCCGCTTCCCGTGGAATCCTTCCGGCGTCCAAGCCCTCGTCGGAGATGATGTAATTTCCCGGAACCTGATTCGGGCTGGCGTCCTCGCCCTCTTCGTCTCGGGGCTGGACGTCGAAATACAGACTCTTGCCGTCGGCCAGCCATCCGCCGGATTGCACCAAGCAATCGGGACAATGCGCTTCAAACGCCTTGCTCAGGTCCACGGTGCGCAGCAGCTTCCATTGCGGCAGCGAGTAAACATCCAGCGTGTACTTGTTGCTTGCCGGATCGAGCGAATCAACCGCCGCTTTGGCGCCGTCGGAGGTCAGCATGAGCGGCCCCATGTTCGGCTTTGCGTCAATCAACCTACGAAATCGCTTTGTGCCATCCAGGCTGACTTCGTAAATTCCGCGCGGCGTCTCGATTGCGCCGGGATTCGGCTGGCCGCGCCACGAACGCTCCACTCCACGCACCAGCGCCTTTCCGCTTGCAAGCAGTGCGCTCGAAGTGTCCGTCGCGGACACGATCTCGAAATTGCTCATGCCTTCGTCGGAGAAGAGGAGCGTCCGCTTGCCGTCGGCCATCGAAACGGACCATATTTGGTTCTTGTCTGTCCGCCGCAGCATCGCCAGACGCTGCTCGGGAGTGGTCCCGAAAATGCCGTTTGGAAATTTCGCGCGGAAGCTCGCGGTCGTAGTCCCGGTGGTAACCATATAAACCAGGCTCTGCGCGGCGGCCCACGGCGCGCAAAGCGCCGCGCAGCATACGGCAATGAGAATCCGAATCGGTTTCATCGGAGGAAACCTCTCAGCCCCAATTATCGGGGGAAAGAGCGCGCATGCAGTTTCCTTTGCAAAGCAGTGTGCGGCTGAGTCAACACTTCTCCGCTGTGTTGCCCAGATCCCGCCTGCGTCGCGGTAGCTGCCTTTTATTCCCGGTGTGGTTCAGGTACCGTCCCGAAGCAAAGCGGCAAGGATTGTCCGATTCCGACCATATAGTGAGGCAACACGTCATTGGAGGCACGCGCTTGACTCTATAACAGAAAGGGGTTATGATTATGTCATGCAAACATCCGTTCTAAAACAGGTTAGGCTCCGACGCCATCAGAGCCAACATGAGGCGGCTGCAAGGCTGGGTGTATCCCAGGCATATCTTTCGATGCTCGAAAGCGGCAAGAGAAGCCCTTCCGCTCACCTGGCACGAAAACTAATGCGAGTGTACGGAGCGCCCCCAACTCTGCTTCCTGTTTCTGGGGCTCCCGGAAACCCGACTCCCGATTTTTGGGCCCGCGGGCTGGCCGCTCTGGGTTACCCCGGCTTGGCGCATCTTCGCCGAGGAGCGAGGAGATTGAATCCGGCAGAGTTCCTGGTGCTGGCATTGGAGCAAAACGATCTTGAGGCCCGCGTCGCGGAAGGATTGGCGTGGCTTGTTTCTCGCTATCCCGACATGAACTTCCAGTGGTTGACCGCGCAAGCGCGCTCGAAAAGCCTGCAAAATCGTCTCGGTTTTGTTGTGACTCTGGCGAGGATGTCAAGTCGCCAAGCGGCCCTCGATGCTCCCGAGCAGGCCCTTCTAGACAGCAAGCTGGCTAAAGAGGATTCGTTCTGCCGCGTGCTGAACGATGCGGAGGTTCGCTGGCTTCGAGGCAATCGCTCCGAGCAAGCGGCGCAATGGAATCTCTTGAGCGATCTGCGCCCCGCTCAACTGCGCTATGTCACATGAGCTGGTCTCACCGTGGGCCGAATTTCTGGAAGAGTTTGACACGCTTCTGGATGAACGGTTCGTGCTTCACTGCATCGGCGGATTTGCGGTTGTCGCCGCCTATGGCCTTCCGCGAAGTACCAATGACCTGGATTACTATTCTCTGATTCCAGCCAATCGCACCGGATACTTCGAGGAACTGGCAGGCGCGGGTTCGACGCTCGCCCGGAAGTACAAGGTGCATATACACAGCGCCCGCGTTACGTCGCTTCCTGAAAACTACGACGAGAGGCTCACAAGGCTATTCCCAGGGCGTTTCAAGAACCTGGGACTCTTCGTTCCCGATCCTTATGATTTAGCTCTCTCCAAGCTAAGCAGAAACGCGGAGGTGGATCGCGAGGATGTAAAGTATCTGGCCGCGACTCAGAATCTGAGGGCGGAAGTCTTGCGCGAGCGGTTTGAACGCGAGTACATTGCCATCGGCCCTCCGGAAAGGGATAAGAATACTCTCGCGTTTTGGATCGAAGCGTACTTTTCTTCCGACGACTAAGTACGCGGATTGGTGCTTGGTTTCTGCCTCGTCGCCTGCTTGCTGTTCTTGCATGCTCCGGTGGCTTCGGCCTCGCCATCATCCATCGGGACGGGACCTGAGCTACAAGGCTCCGTATTCTACTTGTGCGGATTGGGGCGAGAGGACCTGGGCGGCTTGCGCGTAGTCTTGTCCGCCGGTTTTTCTTTCGCAGGCGCCGGGGCTGCGGGGGAAAGGAAGTTGAAGACTCCCGGCTGCGCGTTCAGGAAGACGTCCTTCGCCGGCGCCGGCAGGGAATCCATGTGCGCGAGGAAGGTCACGACCTGCCAGATCTGCTGGTCGGACAATGCGTTTTTCCAGCCGGGCATGGCGGTCCAGCGGATGCCGTGCTGCGTGATGTAGAAATTCTGGTCTTCGGGCATGTCCGCGCTGTCGCTCATGAACTGCGGCGGCGGAGGATTGAGTGTCTTGGACAGCGGCGATTCCGGATGCACGGGATCGCCATGGCAAGCCGCGCAGTGGTCGCGATAAATCGTCGCGCCCGCAACCAGAGTCGTTTCGTCCGCCTTCAGAGGATTCGTCATCTTCGGCGCGTTGCGCGCGACGCTCGCGTCCATCGCGCGCCCGGCAATCTCAGTCTCGAGTTGCGTCGGCGGCACGTCGGCACGCATGGAAACGCGCCCCGTCAGGGCCATGAACAGAGCCACGCACGCGGTCACGAAAATCGTGAGGAAAACGCCCCAGATGAATCCTTTCATCGCGCCTCCGGTAACCGTCGCGTTGGATGCACGAAAGTTTACACCCGATGCTCGCGGGGGAAATGCGCAAACTGCGGCGAGAGTTTCCTGCGGGGGCGGGGGCCAATTCGCAAGGCTAATTCGTCAGGGGTTTCAGCGTATGAGGCTAACTTGCGTGCTGTCAACAGATATGGGGCGCAAAATATTCGAAAAGATTGATTGCATACTGCAAGTGATATTGCTATTGTCTCGGCGGTGGCACTTAAGCCAAACTCGAAGCACCGTTCGGGCTGCCCAGTCAGCGTATCGCTCGAACTTCTTGGCGACCGCTGGTCGCTCCTCATCGTTCGCGACATGATGGTTCGCGGTTTCCGCACGTTCAAGCAATTCGCGGAATCCGGCGAAGCCATCGCGACGAACACCTTGAGCGACCGCCTGAGGAAACTTCAGGACTCGGGAATCATCTCATCGGAGGCGGACGAATCGGACCGGCGCAAAATCAGCTACCAGCTCACGGAGAAGGGAATCGACCTCGCCCCGGTTCTCCTCGACCTCGTGATATGGGGCGCGCGCCACGAGGAAACCGCGGCGTCCGGCGCCGTCATCGAGATGATGGAGCAGAACCGCGGAGCAATTCTGGCGGAAGTCCGGCGCCGCTGGGAGCAGGGCGACGCTTCGCCCTTGCAGGTGAACGGCGAATGGCGCCTGCCCTCGCGGAGACGAACGGTGAAGAGCGCGAACTGACTTAATGCCAACTTGAGGGAGGAACAGTCACGTTGAAAGGGACCGAATCGAACAGGCGAACGGACGACAAACCGAAACCGGGCGAGCAAGTGATTCTCACGGGAGTGCCGCTGGGCCTCGCGGAAGGCTTACCGATAGAGGAGCAGCGGGCAATTTATGCGGCAGTCGGCAAAAGGGCTCTTCTGAACGGATACGACGATTCCGGCAAAGCAGAGCTGGAATTCAGGGACAAGAACGGGCTCGTCCACCACATCAGCGTGGGCGAGGACGCAATCAAGAAAGCGACGTAAGCGCGGAAGGGAATCGTGATTATGAATTTCGGCCATGCGCGCTGATCCGCTGACGCTTCCAGCCAGCGCAGAGGATGAGCGACAGGCCGGGCCAGCCAGCACCAAAAATAAAAACGAGAGAGGAAAAAGGAAATGTCGCAATCGAAACCGACTCACGAACAGGCCCAGCTTCATTTGCAGGTGTACGACCTCCGGCGCGAAGCCATGCTCCGTCAGGCTCGCGACTGGTTTTTCAAGAACGTTCACGCACAGACGCTCGACGAAGCCTTGCGCATCGCTCCGCCGATGAGCGAGAACGGCGCGCTCTTCATGCAGGTGATCAGCTACTGGGAGAACGCCTGCGCGCTGCTCAATTACGACCTGCTGCACGATGATCTGTTCTTCGAGACCAGCGGGGAATTCTTCGGCGTATGGGAGAGCTTGAAGCCCTTTATCGCCGAGGCTCGCGAGAAGTTTGTGAACCCATCCTTCGCGGGCAATATCGGGAAGGCCGCCGAGCGCTACGAGAGGTGGGTCGAGACGCGCTCGCCGGGCCACCTGGCTGCCATGCGCCAGTGGATGAAACAGATGCAACCGCAGGCGACCGCGGCGAAGGCCTGACCCGCGGTTCCAACTGAACCAGCGCGCAAGGGCGGCGGCATCATGTCAGCTCAAGACAGCGCCGCCCGGCGCGCCCATACCGGAGCCGATGAGTGCGACGCCAGACCCGTTTCGCGCATCCAATCCGGCCAGCTCATGTAATATGACGACCATCTTCGGAGTCCCGGAAACGCGGAGGACCAATTCATGAACACGATGGCCCAAGCTGTTTCTGTCTCGAATAAAGCCATCTGGACCGGCCGGATCCTCGGCGGCATTCTTGTTCTCTTCCTGCTGTTCGACAGCATCACGAAATTAATGAGCGCTTCCTTTGTTCTCGACGCATTGAGACGTCTCGGCTATCCGCTGCGCCTCGCGCCCATCATCGGAGGCATCCTGCTGGTTTGCATCATCATCTATGTCATCCCGCGGACGTCGATTCTCGGCGCGATTCTGTTGACGGGCTATCTGGGCGGCGCCACGGAATTGAACCTGCGCTCGGGCGACACTGTGTTTGAAACGATTTTTCCCGTTATATTCGGAATTTTACTCTGGGGCGCGCTTTACCTGCGGGACGCGCGCCTGCGTTCGCTCATACCGCTGCAACAGAGATGACGCGGCGGCGTGAGCTCCACATCAAAATGAATTCAACGCGAAAAGGAGAGCAAGAATGAAACAAGCAGCTAGATTTACCTTGGCGGCGCTCGTTCTCTGCGCGCTTAGTTTCTCGGCTCCGGCGCAGCAGCCGAAGCAGCCGTCCGGCCCGCCGACGTTCGCGTCGGAAATGAACACGCAACTCGGCATAGTCGAGCACGAATTCGTCTCCGCCGCGGAAGCCATGCCGGCGGACAAATACAATTTCGCCCCGACGGAAGGCAATTACAAAGGCGTGCGGACGTTCGCGCAGGAAGTGAGGCACGTCGCGACCGTGAACTTCGCGTTCTTCAGCGCCGTGCTCGAGCAGACGCCGCCGCCCGGCGTCAGCGCCAACGAACAGATGAACGGCCCGGACAGCATCGCGACGAAAGATCAGATCGTGCAGTACCTGAAGGACTCGTTCGCGCTGGGCCATAAGGCGATGTCGTCGCTCACGGCCGAAAATGCCGTCGCGGCACTGGCCAAGCCGCCCTTTTCGTTCATCAAGACGCGGCTGGGGTACGCGAGCTTCGCGTGCACGCACGCGTTCGACCATTACGGCCAGATGGTGGAATACCTGCGCATGAACGGCATCGTCCCGCCGGCCAGCCAGGGATCTCCGCCGGCCAATCCGTCGAGCGCGAAGTAAACCGCGCGAACAAAATAGGAACGTCATTCTGAGGAGGAGCGGCCCGACTTTCGCGCTTGGCAGGAGACACTGCGCGAAAGCCGGGCGTAACAGCGACGACGATGAATCCGAGAGCCACTGGGGAAGCCCGCGGCGGCGGGCTTGCCCTCGTCAGCAAAGCATTGCGGCCGCGGAAAATTGGCGCCAAACTTCGGTTCGGGAGGGCGATATGGCGGAACAAAAAATCCTGACCAAGCATCCGCAGGGCAAGAGCGGCAAGAACATTGATCGCCGGAAATATGAGACGATCAAGCGCGGCATCCTTGCAAGTTTGAGAGGCAAGGAGCTGACACACACGGAATTATTCAGCCACCTTGCCAAGCGCGTGAAGGGCAAATTCTCCGGGAACGTGAGTTGGTACGGCGAGACCGTCAAACTCGATCTGGAAGCAAGAAAGCTGATTGAGAGAACGGCCTCAACGCCGCAGAAATATCGTCTGGCTTAGCGCTGGGCTTCAGTTCGAGTAACGTCGCTCGGGGGAGTGTTGAGTCTATGGAAATCGCGGAAGCGCAACGGCAAGTTCGCTCGATTTACATCGGCGGTTCTGTCGGACAGCTCATCATCGGGATTTTGTGGCTCGCCTCTGCCGCACTCGCGACGTGGGACTCGCTCCTCGTTGGGGGCTGGGTGCTCATCATAGGCGGCTTCTTCATTTACCCGCTGTTGCAGCTCGTTCTTCGCGCGGCCGGCAAGCCCGCGTCGCTTCCGGCCGGCAATCCTCTGCGTGAACTGGCGATCGAAGTCGCGCTCATGGTCGGCCCGCTGCTTTTCCTCGTCGGCGCGGCCACGTTGCACAGAGCCGTGTGGTTTTTCCCGAGCACGATGATCGTCATCGGCGCGCACTATCTTCCATTTTCGTTTCTCTACGGAATGCGCCAATTCATCGCCTTGGGCGTGGCTCTCGTTTTTCCGGGAATTCTCATCGGCATGTACGCGCCACAATTTTCGACCGCCGGCGCGTGGTTCACGGGCGCGGCCCTGGTGGCGTTCGCATTTGTCGGTCGCGCGGTGGCCGCTCGCGAGGCGGCTGAAGGTTTGTCCGGCGCTGTAGCGCGTTGAGATTTGGCGCGAGTGCCCGAAGGACTCGCGTTTGGACTTGAGTTTCGCGGTTGAAATCGTACTGAAGAGTGTGCGGCAATCAGAGAGGAGCAAGGCAATGAGCAAGGTACGCGTATTGGTGGGGACGAAGAAGGGCGCGTTCATTTTGAATTCGGACGGCAAGCGGAAAACGTGGAAGATCAACGGCCCATTCTTCAACGGCTGGGAGATTTATCACATGAAGGGCTCGCCAGCGGAGCCGAACCGCATCTTCGCATCGCAGACGAGCGGCTGGTTCGGCCAGATCATCCAGCGCTCGGACGACGGCGGGAAGACGTGGATGCAGCCGGGAACGCCGCCGGGTGAAGTCCAGAAAGACCAATTCGGTTTTCAGAAGGGCGAGAGCAATAAATTTGTGTACGACACATCGAAAGAGACGGGGAAACCGCTCACGACTCACCAGTTTTACGACGGCACGCAACATCCGTGGGAATTCAAGCGCGTCTGGCATATCGAGCCTTCGCCCACCGACGCGAATACGGCTTATGCCGGCATCGAAGATGCGGCGATTTTCCGCACCACGGACGGCGGCAAGTCGTGGCACGAACTCTCCGGCCTGCGCGGGCACGGCACGGGCCCGAAATGGCAGCCGGGCGCCGGCGGGATGTGCCTGCATACAATCATTCTCGACGAGAAAAATCCCAACCGGATTTACGTCGCGATTTCGGCCGCGGGCGCGTTTCGCTCCGATGATGGCGGCAAGAATTGGAAACCGATCAACAAAGGCCTGAAGTCCAATTACATTCCGGATCCCACGGCGGAAGTGGGCCATTGCGTGCACCACATCGCGATGAATCCCGCGAAGCCGGATGTGCTGTTCATGCAGAAGCACTGGGACGTGATGCGCAGCGACAATGCCGGCGACCAGTGGACCGAAGTCAGCGGGAATCTGCCGACGGATTTCGGCTTCGTGATTGACGTCAACGCGAACGAGCCGGAAACGATTTACGTCGTGCCGATCAAGAGCGACGGCGAGCATTTTCCGAAGGACGGAAAGCTGCGAGTCTACCGCAGCAAGAAGGGCGGGAACGAGTGGCAGGAGCTGAAGAAGGGCCTGCCGGAGCGGAATTGCTACGTCGACGTGCTGCGCGATGCGATGGCCGTGGACTCGCTCGATAAGTGCGGCGTCTATTTCGGCACGACGGGCGGTCAGGTGTATGCCTCGGCGGATTCCGGGAATTCGTGGCAAGCGATTGCCGAGCATTTGCCGGGCGTGTTGTCCGTTGAGGTCCAAACTCTCAAATGATCCGCGTCGTATTGCCCGCGCATCTACGCACGCTCGCGAAGTGCGACTGGGAAGTGAATCTCGAGGTCGCGTCGCCAGTCACGGTGCGTTCCGTGCTCAACGCGCTCGAAGCGCGCTATCCGATGCTCTGCGGCACGATTCGCGACCATGCGACGCAGGAGCGCCGCCCCTTTCTGCGATTTTTCGCCTGCGAGCAGGACATCACACACAATTCACCTGACGCGCCGCTTCCCGACGGAATCGCTTCTGGCAAAGAGCCGCTCTACGTCATCGGCGCCATCGCGGGCGGCAGCGAACTCGTCGCGGTCGCATCGGATTAGCTAAGGAGAAAATTCATGCGCTTGAATCCGCATGTGAATTTCAACGGCAACTGCGAAGCCGCGTTCAAATTCTATGAGCAGCGCCTCGGCGGAAAAATCTCGTTCATCATGACGTACGGCGCCTCGCCGATGGCCAAAGACACACCGTCCGAATTCAGCGGCAAGATCATGCACGCCACGTTGCAGCTCGGCGAAAGCACGATGACAGGAAATGACATCGCGCCCGGATATCCGTATCACCCGCCTCAGGGATGTTCAGTCACCATCGAGACGAAGGATCCTGCGGAAGCTGAGCGCGCCTTTGTCGCCCTCGCGGAACAGGGCAAAGTGGAAATGCCGCTGCAGGAAACGTTCTGGGCCGTGAAATTCGGAGTGGTCACCGACCGCTTCGGCGTTCCGTGGATGGTCAATTGCGGCAAAGCCGCTCAGCAATCCGCATAGGAGGATTTCCGCCATCGCCGGGCGGCTGGGGCGCCTGTGCCCGCGCAATGGTGATGGACGTCACCGCATGTTGAGCTGGATAGCGCAAGCATGTTTGCGAGGGAGCTTCGTATTCCGCCATTGCAGATCGTCAAGGATATTGTCCTCTCGTATTTAAGAGCGCTGGACAGCGGAGACTATGCGTCCGCCGGGAATTATCTGGGCGACAATGTTCGCATTAAGGGCCCAGCCCGGGAAGCTTTTCGCAGCCCGGATGAGTTCTTGAACATGATGCGGAACCAGCAAGGGAATTACGACTTGAAGAAAGTGTTCGTGGACGGAGACGACGTCTGCGTGCTGTACGACTTCAAGACGAAGACGGTGACCACGTTCTTCTCGTCATGGTATCAGGTGAAAGACGGCAGGATTGTTTCCATCCAAACGGTTTTTGATCCTCGTCCGTTTGCCGCGGCGCAAGCAACGTAGGATTGGAAGTGTGAGGTGTTCGCGGGCGATTGGCTACGCGCGGGTGCGGTCGCGGATGATCTTGAGGAGCGACAGTCCGCCCGTGAACGGCAAGAGGATGATTTGCTTCCAGCCGGTGGCGCGCTCGCGGGCTTTGTCATGTTCGCGGTTGGCGCGAATTTGCTCCTGCGACAGGACCATCTGCAAATATTTCGCGAAATCCACGCCGCAATGGTCGCAGGTTCCGCCGTGCCGCTGCGTCGCGCCGCAGGACGGGCACTTGAAGAGCAGCGTCATGTGGCAGCGCCGGCAGTACTGCTCCGTGTCCACATTCACCGTCTTGCACTTTGGGCAATCCATGAAGGGAATTATCGCGCGAAACGCAGGGAAGCGATTTCGCAACCGTCTTTCGCGTGCGCCCGCCGAAACTGTCCCTTCGTACAGGCGGGCAAAATCGCCGCGGCCCCGAAGATGGCGGCGGCTGTCTACTTTCGCGACGCGAAGAATTGATTGAACGGATTTTGAATCGGCAGCTTTTCGAAGTGCGAAAACCCGGCTTCCTTGGCCAGCGCCCGCGCGCCTTTTTCTCCAATCACGGTCCCAAGTCCCGCGCCGTTGAACGCCAGCGAGACCGTCATGCAGTGCAGCGGGCTGATCGCGTGGAATGCCTTGCCCACCGGGTTCCTGTTTTCGTAGGCGTTGTCGGACGCATTCGGCTCCGACCACAAGTACACGCCATCCTTCGCGAGCGCATCGTGGATCGCGCGCAGCGTCGCGCGGGGGTCCACCATGTCGTGGATGCAGTCGAAGCTGCAAATCAGATCGTACGGTTCGCGCGAGGGAAGTTCGTGCGCTGGCTTTTGCAGAAATGTCACGTTCTTCAGGCCCGCCTCCGCGGCGTGCTTCCGCGCGCGCTCGATGCTGGGCCCGTGGAAATCGATTCCCGTGATCTTCGATTTCGGAAACGCCTTTCCCATCGTCACGCTGGAAATTCCCGCGCCGCATCCGACGTCCGCGATTCGGCCGCCGCTTTCAAGCCTCGCGTTCAGTCCCGGGATGGCCCCGAGCCAGTCTTTCACCAGGAAATTCGCATACCCCGGCCGGAACATCCGCTCGATTCCGCAGCAGACGTCTTCGCCGATTTCGGAGTAGGGAATTCCGCCGCCGTTCTTGAACGCATCGACGATTCGCGGCACGTTCCACACGGTGGGCGTGGCCAGTTGAAAAATTCCGCCGGTGAACATGGGGCTGTCTTCTTTGACCAGCACGAAGGCCTGTTCTTCGCTCATCCAGTACATGTCGGTGGTCACGTCGTATTCGATGTATTCCGCCGCGACCATCGCGCGCAGCCATTCGCGGACGTACCGCTCGTTCAACTGGGTCCGCGCCGCCAGGTTCGGGCTTCGCATCTGCCCCTGGCCGGCCATCGCCTTGAACAATCCCAGGCGATCGCCGATGTACGCCAGCGCCATGGTGAACGTTCCGCCCATGTCGCCCACCACTCGAAACGCCAGCTCTTCCACTTTCTTCGGATTCACGCGCAAGTCTCCTCGACGCAAGTCTCGCCGCGGCTCGAGCGCCCACGGACGGGGCTAGAGCGTTGCCGGAACCAAAAAAATCCCGGCGCGCACCATGGGGCGGTATGCGGTTGGCTTCTGCAGGCTGGAGACAAAATCCCTTTGCAGCGGCACGGAGAAAGTAAGAGATTTTGTCGTCAGTCTATCAGTCCGTTTCGCTCAGCTGCATTTTTCCCGGGCGCACCACTCGCCTCGGCAAATCTACGCTGACAATATTTCAAATGCCGCGCCCCAAGGTCACACGGCACCGCGATGATGCCGAAAGTCTCGCTGGAATTCGCGTCGGAGTCAAGGCCGCTGCCTTCCGCCAAAAGTGTAATCCCAGTTAGCTGGACTGCCGTCCGGATTCCGATGTCGCCGGAACTTGCAGGGCGTGAAGCGCGTCGCGGCAGGTCATGCCAGCAAGCGTTTCAGCAGGGAATGCAGGTGCGCGCGCGCGGCCTGGTCCATTCCGACAAATTCGATGCCCATCCCTTGTCCGATATCGGCCTTGCGTACCACGGCTCGCGCACGCACCTCCCCTTCCGGGGTATCGAGAAGGACCTGCATGTAGGAACCTGGCGCGGGCGGTTCCGCCGTTTCGATGTAAAGTCCGCCCATCCCGAGCGTCTTCGCGCGGCCGACGTGCCTTCCGCCCACGCCCTGCCACGCGACGACGATGCCTTTTTCGAGTTGCTTGCGAGGGTACTTTCGCTCGACTGATTTGTTGTCGTTCATTGTTTAGACGACCTTGCCGAAAATTATTGTCGGGGAATTGAAATTTAACAGCGGGCTGGAGCCTCTACTATACAAGCAATTCGTTCGGATTCTGTCCATTTCGGAACACTGCATTAGGGCCGCGCGAACGGGCATCGCTTTTTCGCGTGCGTTTGTTTATCATCCCGCAGGCTTGGAGGAGCAAGAGTGTACGTCAATCGGCGGACGCCCCGCGCGGCCGACTTTCGCGGTTTTTCCCTGCGCATTCAGCGTGGCGCGCGGAATCTTGCCAGCGTGGTCTACGAAGAAAAAGGGCGCACGCACACGTTCGAAGGCGAGCTCGTCGGCGCGGGATGGCGCCAGTTGAATCTGCTGATCCCTTCCGATTTTTCAAGCGCGGGGCTGGATCGAGTGGTCGCGAATCTGGCGAAGGGCATCGGCGAACTCGGCTACGAATATCGAATTCTCCGCCGCGGCGCGCCCGAAGTCGTTTCCGAGAAGGATCGCAAGGCCGCGCTCGCGGAGCTGCGGAAGATGGGCTGGGAACCGGAAATTTCCTCCGACCATTCGCAGGTGGAACTCAAGCGCGCCGACGGCTCGCGTTCGCCTTCGCCCGATGAGGCCCTGGCGCAATCGGAACGCCTCGCCCGCCTCGTCGAATCGCTCCACGGCACGCGTTACAAACTCGAAGAGCTCGCCCGCAGCCCGGGCGCCGCCTCCTGAACCCCATCCGCGTGCCTTCCGCAGAAAAATTCGACACCGTCGTCATCGGCTCGGGAATTGGCGGGCTCGCCTTCGCGAGTCTCATGGCCCGCCTCCGCCGCTGGCGCGTCCTCGTCCTCGAGCGCCAATTCAAAATCGGCGGATTCACGCACACGTTCACGCGCCCGGGCGGCTGGTGGTGGGACGTGGGCCTGCACTACGTGGGAGAGATGGGCGAAGGAATGCTCGACCGCCAGCTTCTCGATTTCATCAGGGATGGCATGGGCTTCTTTCAGATTATGCGCTCCGCCAGGCGTTAGGTGAGGAAGCAACATCGCCACCTGCGGGTGCAGATGGCTCGCAAGGACAGTCCTTAGCATGCGGTGAGCGGTTTTGCCTTACAGGTTTAACGTTTCAAATCGGCCTGTCTCCTCGCGCGTTTGTATTCTTTGAAAATCTCTGCGCTGTCGCCTCTCCGCTTCTCTATATTGAGGCTCAGTCCGCCGGCCCGTTCGACAGCACTTCGTTCAGCGGCCAGTATTTCCGCGGCAATGAAGATCCTGTCTCCAGCCTCTCGACTTTCATAGCAGGCGCGTTCACCGCAAACGGTTCGAGCGCTTCGCCTTCGATAACCGGCACGCTCGATGAATCAGGGCCGCTGGGCCTCGTGTCCGGTGAGTTCATCACGACTTCCTATTCGATTGACGCTAACGGCGTCGGCGCCATCACGTTCACGGGCGCGCCGGCGTCGAATCAAGTCATCATGATCTCGCGGTCGAAGTTTGTCTTCTTCGCTAACGGCAACAATCATCCGGTGATGTTCGTCCTGGAAAAGTGAGCGACGGCTTAGGCCCGTTATTTTGCGAGGCGATCGGGTGAATCAAAATTGCAGGGAAGGAATTGACTATTCCGGCTTGGTTCTGCGGAGTTTCGCGACCGCCCCGGCCGGGGCGGGCGAGACTACGAGGAAAATCTCCGGCGTGCCGGGCGCGACTGTGCTGCCCGAGCTTGAAAGCGCCGCGAATCCTCCGGCGCCGACGGCCGCGAAATCGCCGCCGATGTTGCTTCCGCCGCTCGCCGAAATAACCGTCGCCGTCGGCTGGCATGGCGCCATCGCGGGCAGGCAGACCGTCGCGGCGTAAACCTGTTGCGTCGTTACGCCCGATTGCAGGTTCGTGGCCAGCGAGGTGAACGCAGCCGTCACGCCATTCACCGACGGGTTCGAGCTATCGCCGTTCCCGGCCTGCGGCGGATTCGCGTTGGTTTCCGAAAGTTGAAGCACGCCGGAAGGCGAGCACTGCGTCGTCGCGGGCAGCCCGAGGCAAATGTTCGTCGCCAGAATCTGCTGGCTGGTCGATGCCGCCGTCATCAGATTCTGCGCATGCGTCGCATAGGCCACGATTGGCCCCGCCGCGATCGCGGGCGCGATGCTGTCTCCCGAGCCAAGCTGATTTCCCGAAGTCCCCGAAACGAGCACCGCCGTCTGCGAGCAACCGGGGCCGAGAAACGGCGTGCCTTCCAGGCACGTCGGCCGCACGTAAATCTGCTGGAAAGCGTTTCCCGGGATTCCGGCGGCGATGTTGTCGGCGGCGGTCGCGAATGCGACGCTCATCCCCAGCGGATCAACCGCCGCGCTGGTTGCATTCGCGTCGGCGGCAAAGCCACTCTGGTCGAAGGAGAGGAGCTGCGTTCCCTTCGTGCAGCCCGCAATCGCGCCGGAGATTCCGCTGCAGCTCAGGAACAAATAAATCTGCTGCGTGGTGCCGCTCGGCGCGGGCGAAGTCAGATTCGTCGCCGCCGACTGGTACGCGATGTAGAGCCCGAACGCGCTGATGGACGGGTTCGCGCTCGCCGCGTTCCCTTCATTGCCCGTCGAGTCCGCGCTGACGAGCGTGAGCCCGGGCGTGCAATTCTTCACCGCGCCGGAAATCGTGTTGCACGAATCGTACAGATAAACTTGTTCGACCGCCGCCGTGCCGCCCGAAGTCAGGTTCGTATCGTCGCTCTCAAACACGAGGAATCGCCCGTCGGAGGAGATTTGCGGCTTATCGCTTCCGTTCGTGCCGCCAGTTCCCGCCGCACCTCCCGAGCCAGCCGAAATCAGCTTCGTTCCGGGCGTGCAGTTGGCCGCGCCAAAACAGTTCGAGGTCAGATAAACCTCCGAGTGCGCGCTCGAAGGCGAGCCATTCAGATTTGTCGCCACCGAATCGAACGCCACGAACACGCCGCCATCGGAGACGGAGGAATGCGTGCTAGCGCCGTTCCCCGGAGTCGTTCCGCTCGCGGATTCCAGCAATGGAAACGTCGCGGTTCCGGCGCTTGCGACAAGAAAATTCGCCGCGGCCGTGCCGCCCGAGGTTGCGAACGGATTCAATACCGTGACGGTGAGCGGCCCCGCCGTCGCAACGTCCGCCTTCGGAACAGCAACGGTGACCGCGCACGCCGTAAGAGGATTGCAGCTCACGGGCCCCGCCGGCGCGAGCGGCGTTGGATCCTTGCCAAACAGGACTTCGACGTTCGGCCCCGCATTCAGCACTTCTAGCGTCAAGTTGAACGACGGCCCGCCTGAAGTCACCGCGACTGGCGACATGGTCACAATCTGCGGAGACGTAATCGCAAACGTCTCTGCGTTCGAATGCGCTCCGCCGGACGACGCGACCACCTGCGACGTACCTGACGCCTCGAGGTCATTCGGCGGAATCAGCACGAACGCCGTCTGCCCGCACGGCGCGACGGGGCAATTCTGCTGCTGCACGATGATGGGGGCGATTTTGCTGTCCGCGCCGAAGGAAAAAAATGTGGCGGTGTTGAAATCGGTCCCGCTGATGACGAGCGTGATTCCGGGCGTTCCCGCGGGGACGCTGGCGGGCGAGATGCCGGTAATTTTCAAATTCGGATTGCTCGTCGAGCCGCATCCCGCGAGCGCCAGAATTGCAAAACATGCGAGACACGCTCCGGCTGGGCGCGCGCGCAGAACTTTGCTCCCAAGGATTTTGCTCCCCCGCCTCATTCCTTCCCTCCGCCTGCCCTCTATTACTTTGCTGTCATCCCGAACCCGCTCGCCTGTTCCTGACGGGCGGTGTGAGAAATCTGCTTTTCGATGGTTCGTCTCGCGCGCAACATCCACGGTATGGGTAACCGCGATAACTGCAAATCGAAAATTCTAACGTATCCCGCGCCCGTTGTCGCCACGGAATCGCATGGTCTGAAATTTACTGGCAGTCAGAATGCTTCGATTGTTATTGACCCCGCGGGGGTTGCACGCGGGCACCTCGTTTCAAATCGCGAATCCGCGCGCGCGGCAAACTTTTCTCTTGCTCCCGCGTCCAAATCGCCAGAGGCCGCCCATGAAAAGCCCAGACGCGAAATCGGTGCGATTTACCGCCGCAGTCTCGCTCGCTTCCGCCATCGCCTGCCTCGCGCAAACTTCGGGGCAGAAAATGCCCGACAACGGTGCGGCAAAACTTGTCGGCACCTGGCGCGGCGCCTCGACGTGCATGGTGAAAGACAGCCCCTGCCGCGACGAGATCAACGTCTATCACATCTCCGCCGTCGCCGGGAAACCGGACACGTTTTCTGTCGTCGGCACCAAGATCGTCGAGGGAAGGGAAGTCGTCATGGGCACGACCGAAGGGAACCAGGATGCACGCTGTTGCCACAAGAACTACTTTCATCGTTTTCTCTCCCGTTTGTGAATTCCGCCCGTCAGCGCGCGCGCGTCGCGAGCGCGCATTGTGCGGGTCGGGTGAGATGCAGCGTAGGCTTCGAGCAAACCGGCGCGCTGCCCGTTTGGCGTCTTCCCCAGGAGGCGATCCCGTTTGGCGAACGTCTTGCGCAACTCGCCGCGCCAGGCGCGCAGTTCGCGCAAGCGTGTTTCGAGCTCCGCAAGCTTCCCCGCCGCGAGGGCTCGAACGCGATGGCACGGCGCGCCGCCGCTGTCGCGCTCTCCAAGGATGGCGGCAAGCTCCTTGGCGGAGAAGCCGATGGAAAGCGCTCCGCGGATCAGACGCACGCGGGCCAGAGCGTGCGGCGGAAACAGGCAATAGCCCGCGGCCGAACGCGGCGCCGCAGGAATCAGCCGGCGACGCTCATAGAAACGGAGCGTGTCGGCGCTGATCCCCGCAAGCCGAGCGAGCTCGCCCGAATATAGCGGCCGCTCTGCTGAGGCACGGTCTGCAGAGGCAGATGATCTCACCGGACCAGCCTAAACCCTGGAATAAATTCCAGGGTCAAGAGCGAATATTGGCTGGGATCATATTGGGCTCGGAAACGCTGTTCGTTTAGGAAGGGGAATTGCTTCCATCGGCTTGGCTCGCTTGGGCCAAGCCGATGGCGAGACAGAAAGAAAGTTAGTTCTTTGAGGCTTTCGCGACGGCTTTTGCGGACTTCCGGCGGCGCTTCGGGCGCTTCGGCCGTCCCGCGATTTCGCCGACCACTTCGGCAGTCCACAGCGTGGTGACGAATTTCTTCAATCCGTGGTCGTCGAATTCGACGCTGGTGCGTTCGCTGTCGGACTCCGTGACGGTCCCGACTCCGTATTGTCCGTGACGAACAGTTTGTCCTGCATCCAAGACTTGCACTGTGTCCTCCTTTTTGTCGCCGACCGATAGAGCTATTTGGTGCGTTCCGGCTCGGCGGCCTTTTTGCGGCCCCGACGGCAGCCGGTGCAAAGTACTTTTTCTATAAAGCCTTAGGAACGATGAGCTGAAGGCGGTGAATCGAGCCGCTCGATGATTAGATGCGGGTGGTTCCCTCAGCGAACCAGCTAAAGTTGCGAACTTGCGCAGCTTGTGGTGCTTCCGGCTTGATTTCCTAAGGTGAGCGGGCCGCAGAGCGCTGGGCCTTTGGCCCGCCCTTGATGCGGACTAGAGGCCGACGACGGCTTCCGCCTGCAGGCCCTTGGGTCCTTTTTTCACTTCGAACTCCACAGCCTGACCCTCGTTGAGGGTTTTGTAGCCCTCCGATTGGATCGCGCTGTAGTGCACGAAGACATCCTCGCCGCTCTGGCGTTGGATGAACCCATAGCCTTTGCTGGCGTTAAACCACTTCACTGTTCCTTGTTCTCTACTCAACTTCGTACTCCTTAGCTGGTGTAGCTATTTGCGCTCGTCGTCGCCTCCCGAGTCCAACAAAAAAGGCCGCGGGGGCCGGTGCCCCAGCAGCCTCGTCGATGTCTCAAAAAGCAGTCACAAGAGCAACAAACGCAAACTAATTATAGCACGAGTTTTGCACAGGGCCAAGATTATTTTCAAGTTGCGCCAAAAGTTACTTAAGTCGTTCTATATGAGTATATTACGGCTCCTCTCGTGTGCACGAAGGCTTGCCTATTGGCGTGCTCCTCTGGGATGAACTCTTCGCTTTCGCCAAGGTGTTTACCTGACTGCAGATTGCACCCTATCGACTACGCCACGTTCAGATTGATTTTAGACGAATTGTGCCGCGCACCTTGATGGGACCTCAGCGAGGAGCAATTGCGCTGGCGAACTAGTTTTGGCGCGGCGCCGGAGGCCGCAGAGACCGCAGGGCAACGTAAGCAAGCAGCAGGGCGGCCAGGATGGCAGCGACCCACAGCACGGCAGAGTTCCGATCGGTCCACGGGCGCGGATCGGTCCACCCAAGATTCGTTTCCTCCGCGCCGACGCTTGCAGCGGGCTGCGCGGCGCGCGTTTGTTGAATATTCAATGTCTGCGCGATGTCGTACTGCGGCGCGTGCGCCTCGCTTTGGCCGTAGAGCAGCGTGTACCCGCGCCCCGGCAGTTGGCGAAAGAAAAGCCTTCGCGGGGTCAGATATAGCGTGACGCGGAGTCCGTCGAGCGGCGGATCGTCCCCATTCGCGATGTAGATGCGCAGGGACGACGCCCATTCGTTGTACAGGCCAATCCGCAAGGACTCCTTTCGCGAGCCGCCCTGCTGAAATCGGTAAACGTCGCCTCCGCCGCAGGACGTCCAGTTCACACCGTCGTTGCTCGATTGCGCGGTGACGCGCCGGGAGAATTCAGGCTGCGTGGTTTCGACGCCAACCTCGTCGACAGGCAGGCCGGGCCAGCCGAGGTCAGCGCGCCACACCGACTCTCCCGGGAAGTTGCCGTGTTCGGGCCCTACCGTCGCCGAGATCGGCGCGGTCTCTTTCGTTTCCGATTCTTCATGGAGCAGGACCAGGCTGTTGACGGCGAACTGCCTGTCTGTGCGGAAAATCCGCACGCGGATGTAGCGCGCATTCGTTTCGCCGTAGCGAAGCGTGTTCACGCCGGCAAGATTTCGTCCGGTGAAGGAATAAATCGGCGAGCGGTCGTTCACGATCCGCCATTCGCGCGCATCGTCGCTCACCGCCACGTCCGCCCAGGCCATGAAATTCTGTTCGAGCGTTTCAACGAGGACGCCGTTGTGGAAAGCCTGCGATTCTCCGCTGTCGCAGATGAATTGGGAATACTTGCCGGGCACGAAACTCTTTTCCTGCATCCGGCAAATCTGCTCGGTGGACTGCTGCGAGCCGAAGCGGGCCTGGAGGAGATACGGGACTTCGGCTCCAAAATCGTCAATGACGCGCAGATCGGCGAGCCGGTTCGCTGAGTGTGTATAAACTTCCGGCGGGACGGTGACCGATATGAGGCGCGCAGTAGAAGTGCTACTTAGCTGAATTGCGCGGAAATATTTCCAGTTCGTCCATGCGGAGGGAAGGGAAGCCCGGTTTTCCGCAGCCATACCCTTTGCCCGCGCGTCTGCCGTCAGCGGCCCGGCGTTATGAAACAGGATGGGGACAACGGCCACCAGGCCGATCGCGACGGTGAGCGCCAGCAGTCCCATCAAAACGTAAAAGGGCCTCCACCGCGAGGCTGGTTTCAAGGCTTCTTCTCCGCTTTGTGCGCGGCCAGCCGGCGTTGATAGACGAACGACACGCCAATCAACAAAACGCCGAGCACCAGAAACGACGCAATGCGGTAAATGCGGTCGAGTGAAGACATGTCGTAGAGGAAAACCTTCGCGACGACGAGAGCCAGCAGAGCGAGCGCCTGCCAGCGCAGCATCGCCGAGCGTCGCGCCAGTCCCACGGCGATCAGGGCTCCGGCGTAGAGCGTCCAGAGGACCGAAAGGCCGAGCTGCTGCGCGAGCCATCGTTCCAGGCCAAGGGCCTGCGTTCGCCCGAAGAGATCCCAGATTTCGAGCGAGAGCGCGATCAGCGCGTAGACGTTCACGCCGACGGCGACCACGCCGAACATCGCGCGCTCCTCTTCGCTGAAGTGTTCGATCGCATCGCGGACGAACCGGCACGCCAGCGCGAAGCAGGCCACGGCGATGGCGTATGTCATGAAGCGCTGATTCCACAGGAATTGTCCTGCGGGAATGTAGAGGAAAATCAGCCGTCCTGCGGTGATGCCAAAGAAGATGGCTCCGGCGACGCGCAGCATCCACGAACCAACGCGTACGCCGCTCCAGACGAGCAGCGCGCCTTCAATCGCCCACGCAATCGTCAGCAATTGATGGTCGAGCCGCGCGGGAATCGCCAGAGAGATGCACACCAGCGCGAGGCCGGCGAAAAGCCAGCGCACGTGGTCCGTTTCGCTGGTCATGCCCGCCTTCGGCTCGGGCAGCGCCCGCAGCGCCATCAAATGCACCGCGGCGAGCGCCAGGAAAGATCCCGTGAGCCCCCAGCGATAGTCGGGCCAGAGCATTTGCTGCAACGCCAGCAGAAAGAGCAGCACGTTGCCGATGGCGATGAAATATTCGGAATCGCCGATGCGGCCTTCGCGCCGCGAGCGGATGAGCGGCAGAATGGCAAAAACAAAGAAGAAAAGCGTCGCGAACGCAATTGTCTTCGCCATCTTCTCCGGGGCATAGAATTGCCCGTACCATCCCCAGAAATAGATCTGCGTCGCGGCAAACGCGAGCGGCGGCAGCCATTTCCACGACCGCACGCGTTCGAGCGCCAGCATCCCGGCGGAGAGAATCGCGCAGTACGTGAAGAGCACGATTTCGTGATCTTTTCCCGTGCTGACGAGCTCTGGCGTCAAAAAGCCGCCGATGAGCGCGAGCAGCGCGATGCGCCGCGAATTGCGCCCCAGCGCAATTGCAACCATCACGGCCGTGACGACGATCATCCCCGCAAACGCCTGGCCCGAATTGAAAACCCGGTAGTAGTGCCAGCCGCCCCACAGCGACAAATAGAGAACTGCCGCGCCGAGGCCCGCGATGCCTTCGGAGAAATATTTGTAGCCGTGATGCAGCAACCAGTCGCTCCAGGCCAGCACGAGCGCGCCGGCGATCAGCCCGATGGCGACGCGCCCGCGCGCGCCCACCCAGTTGTTGTCAAACGCGTACTTGATGAAAAACGCCGTGGCAAAAAGCAGAGCGACAATCCCCACGTAGTGCAGCCACTTCCCGGCCACCTGGCTTTCGAGATCCAGGCCGGGGGCATGTTCGGCGGGGATTTTTTCCGGCGAGCGCGAGGGAACCTGCGGCCGCGTCGCCGCTGGAATCGGCGCGGGAGTGCTTGCGACCGACCCTGGCGCTGCGGCCAACGGCGTCGGAATCCGAGGCGGCGCTGATGGGGGTGTGGTCGCTGGCGCAGCCGGCGCAGGAGATACAGTCGGA
Source organism: Candidatus Acidiferrales bacterium (assembly GCA_035280405.1). Classification (GTDB taxonomy): domain Bacteria; phylum Acidobacteriota; class Terriglobia; order Acidiferrales; family UBA7541; genus DAHUXN01. The sequence continues at coordinate 45,609 of DATEFX010000043.1, forward strand.
ACGCGTCCAGCGGCAGCTCCAGCTTCAACCTGGTCAATCAGCCGCGAAAGCGCCTTTTCCACGCCCGCGAGCCGCTGTTCGAGCTGGGAAAACGTGAGCGCGTCCGGCGAGATGCCTATCCCGCGGTTTTCCAGCTGCCGCACGCGCGCGAACGCAATGATGCCCAGAATGGGCCCGACGATGACGAGGAGAATTGCGAGCGCGACGACGAGTTCCATGTTAGGGCGCGCGCCTCCGGAGGGAATGCGATTCGTGCGTATTACAACACAGCGAATACAGATTCACAAAGGCTTGTTCGTCAGCACAAACTTGCCGCCGCTCTCGGCAACCGTCAAAAGATTCGCTGCGCCGACCAGGTTTTCGAATCGCGGCCGCGCGGAATGATCGGCAACGACGTAATAGCGCTCGGACGTGAGCCACAGTTTCTTGAACTCCGGGTCGTCAATGAACACGCGCGGAGCATCGGGCGCGTTCGACCCGTATTCGAGGTTTGTCACGCGGCCATTGAGCAGCAATGCGGGGCGGTCAGTGTAGAAAAAAACGGATGAAAATGCGTAGTACTGATCGTCCACGATCAACTGGCCCGGCGGCGCTTTCAGAATCGCTTCCGCGAGAGGCCGCGAAGACATGTAAGGATCGAATACAATCATCGCCAGGCGCGCCGCGTGAAGAAAGATTACCATCATCACGGCGATCGCAAGGAAGGCGCGCCGTGTGCCGAACCTCCACGCGCCGACCATTCCCACCAGGAAGGCGATGGCCGCGACAAGCAGAGGGGTTCGCAGGTAGGCGAAGGCATGCAACGTCAGGTCCTGCAAATGCCCGAGCGATAGCGTGTATGCCGACGGGTGCTGCGTCAGCGCATACGAGATATCGCCCGGTGCCGGCACGTTTCGGACCAGCACTAAAATCGCGAACGCTGCGGCCGCAGCAACGCCCGTGATGACCATCAGGAATTTTGTCCCATACTTCAGCCACCGGCTTTCGCTGTCCATCGCTGAGCCGAGCAGCAGCGCCAGCGCCGGATAGCACGGCATGGAATAGTATTCCTGCGTCGTAGAGAAGGTGAAAAAGATGAGCAGAAATCCCGCCCAGCACAGCGCCAGCAAGCGCACCTTTCCCGCGCGATCCACGGGCTCGTAAGCGAGCTTGGCCACGGCAGGGAAGTAGACGCTCCAGGGAAACAGCCAGACCAGATTCAGCAGCCAAAAATACAGCCGCGGCACGGTGTTGTAGTCGCGCGGATAGCGGAGGTTCAGGAAGCGAAGCAGTTGTTCGTTGATGAAATAAAACCACAGGAAGCCATGATACTGGCCGGGCCCGCTGTGCAGCGTGGACGCGAAATAAGGCGGATTGCGCAACGTCGCCAGCACGTGCCAGGGCGCGGCGATGAGCAGAATCACCAGCAGGCCGCTCCACAAATGAAGCCGCTGCCACGTCCGCCGGACGAAAAGCTGGCGCGTCAGCAGCAAATAGGCGAGCGCGGCGCCGCATGGAAAGACCACGGCAATCAAGCTTTTCAGCAACAGCCCGACCGCGATGCTCGCCGCAAGCAGGAATGCCCACAGGCGCGGATGCGGCTCTTCATCTTCCAGAGCGCGCAGAAACGCCCACATCGCCAGCGCGATCGCCAGCGTGAGCATCACGTCGGGAATCAAGATTCGCGTGAAGAGGAACAGTCCGGCGCATGTAGCCAGGCATAAGCCCGCGTAGAAGCCGGCGCGCCGGCCAAACGCCCACGCTCCGAAGCTCGCTGTCAGCCAGCAAAGAGCAATCACGGCGAGCGCGATCGGGATTCGCGCCGCCCAGTCGTGAGCGCCGAAAATCAGGAAGGAAACCGCGATCGTCCAGTAGACGAGCGGCGACTTCTCCAGGTACTTGACGCCGTCGAGCCGCGCCGTGACCCAATCGCCGGACTGCGCCATGTTGCGCGCAATCTGCGCCTGCACCGCATCCACGTCGTCCATCAGCGACGGCGGGGAAACCGCGCATCCGAGATAAACGACCGCGGCAAGGAGCAGGACAGCGGCTATCGGGTAAGAGCTTTTTCGAGCGCCCAAGCTCTCTCTTCCAAGACGGGCGTTGCCTGGACCCGCCATCGTTTCATCCAAAGGAACAGAATCATCAGACCCCAGAGGTGAAAGCCCAGGTTCGCGCGGCGCTCCATGTGAAGGCGGACAAAGTGCTGAATGGCGTCCGCGCGGAAAATCCCCGTCCGTTGAATCGCCTCGGGCGTCAACGTGTCCAGCAACATGGGCCGCAATGCGCCGCGCAGCCAGTCGTGGGTAGGGATGTCGAGTCCAATCTTCTTGCGCTCGAGAATCAGGCGAGGCAGCTTGTCTTTCATCAATTCCTTCAGCAGATATTTTGCGCGCGAGCCGCGAATCTTGAAATTCTGCGGAAGCGAGGCGGCGAATTCCACGATGCGGTGGTCCAGGAACGGCGGCCGCACCTCCAGCGAATGGGCCATGCTCAAGCGGTCGCTCTTGTAGAGAATGTCGTCCGGAAGATACGTGATCTGATCCAGCCAGAGGAAACGATTCAGCGCGCCGACCCGCCGCGATTCCCGCGGAAGCGGCGGCGCCAGATCGAAAAGGTGATGTCGGTTCGCTCCTTTAATCAGAGTCCGCTGTTCGGCTTCGGAGAACGTCCCGTTCCAGAAAAAGTGAGCTTCGTTAGGCGGCAGCAGCGCGCCACGGAGCAGGCGCTTTGCCTTGTACTCCCAGCTGATCTTGTCGTCGGAGACTGGCCAGCGCTCCATCGCCTTCAGGCACGTCCGCACGATGGAGGCGGGGAGCCGCCCGGTAATCCGGTTCCATCGGTCGGCCTGATAGGTGAGGTAGCCGCCGAAAAGCTCGTCCGCGCCTTCGCCGCTCAGCGCGACGGTCACCTGCTTGCGGCTCATTTGCGACAGGAACCACACTGGCAACGCGCCCGAATCAGCGCTGGGCTCGTCGGAGTAATACGCAAATTCGGCGATCGCATCCGCCAGGTCCGGGCTCGGTCCCAAGTCCATCTCGTGGTGCTCCGTCCCGTATTCGTCCGCCATCCGGCGGATATAGACGGACTCGTCGAAACTTCGGCCATGGAACGAAATCGAAAACGTTTTCAGCCGCGAAGGAGTATGCGCCGCGGCGTAGTGCAGAATCGTGGACGAGTCAATTCCTCCGCTTAGCCAGATTCCCAGCGGCACGTCGGAGACGAGGTGCTCGCGAACCGATTCGCGCAGAAGGGTATCGAGTTGTTCCTTCGCTGAATCCATGGTCCAGTGCGGCTGTTCCTCCATGGAAAGCTGCCAGTAACTGCTGATTCGCGATTCGCCATCGCGCCATTCGAGGAAGTGGCCGGGAGGAAGTTTTTCAATCCCTTCAATCAGCGTCCAGGGGCAGGGAACGTAATTCAGCGACATGTAGCAGTGAAGCCCTTCGAGGCTTAGTTGTCGGTCAAGTCGCGGGTGGACCAAGAGCGCTTTCACTTCGGAGCCGAAGCAGATGTCGCCTTTCGCGCGGTAGATATAGAGTGGTTTGATCCCGATGCGGTCTCGCGCCAGCACGAGCCGCTCACGGGATTCGTTCCAGAGCGCAATTGCGAACATCCCGCGAAGCCGCGAAAAACACGCCGTGTCCCATTCCAGGAAGGCTTGCAGGACAACTTCCGTGTCGCAGTTGGTGTGAAAGATGTGACCCAGATTCTCGAGTTCCTTGCGCAGCTGCAGGTGATTGTAGATTTCACCATTGAAGACGAGGTGCGTGCCCCCGTCATTCGACACCATGGGCTGCCTACCCGAATCGAGGTCAATAATCTTCAGGCGGGCTGAGCCCAAGGATATGACGCTGGATTGATAGGTGTCCTGTTCGTCCGGCCCGCGATGAATCAGTGAATTTACCGCGTTCCGAATCTGCTCAGGACGGAATACGCCACTCCTGTGAGTGAACCCGGCGATTCCGCACAAGACGTCCCCCAAGGACCGTGCGCAGAAAGTACGCACAACATCGCTCTCGACGATGCTACGGCACGAATGGGATAGAGTCAAGTTAATAGCGCAAAGATGAAGAATTCGATGGGATTCTCTGTTGCCACAGAAGAGCCGCAGCGCGAGAATTACGCCGGAGGAAAATTCATATGTCTGATTCCAGCGCCAAGCGCCAATCGCTGCCGCGCGACGCCGAAGGCCACATGTCCCCGCGCGCGGAGCAACTCAGTAACCCCATTCTGCAATTCAATTTTCGTCAGGAGATCGAAGCCTTGCGCCGCGAGCCGAGTTTCGCTTCGTCGGGACGCGTCGCGAAGCAGCTCGCGAAACACGAAAAATTGCGCTGCACTCTCATCGTGATTCACGCCGGCGCGCACATCGCCGAACACGTCGCGCAAGGCGAGGCCGCGATTCATGTCCTCGAGGGCCGCATCCGGATGCAATTGCCGGGTCAGGTGGCCGTGCTCGATGCGGGAAATCTGATCGTCCTCGGCAACAACGTGAAGCACGACGTCACGGCCGAGGCCGACAGCGCCTTCGTCGCCACGATCGCGGTATCAGGAGGGAACTGAAACTCCGCCTCGGACGGATTCGCCCGTTTCAGGTTAGCAATACCGACTCCCGCCGGGCGGCTGAGTGCCGCGCAAACGAATCCGCCCAAGCGGGAGAGCTGATCTGCAAAATCTTATTTGCCTTGTTTCGCGCCCGGAATCGCAACGTAAGGTTCAAGCGCCAACGGCTTTACGGGCTGCATATTCTTTCCCCGCCCGAGCTTCTTGGAACCTTTTGTCTGCTTGCCGGAGCTCCGATTCGTTGCCATCTCACTCGCGTCCTGATTTGGACTGACTCATCGGGCCCAACATCCAGGAGCTGCTCCGCCCGGAAATTTTTCACCTCCGGGCGGCGAGCATGTCACAGGGGCGAAGTTTTATCGAGGTACTTCGATATCGTCAGAGGCTTCACTTGATTTATCTTCTTCGCCTTCGCCAGTTTCTTGGCCTTGGGCTTCCTGGTCGCTTTCTTCGTTGCCATCTCGCTCCTCCACTTGAGACTTGCGATGCGTGGCCCTGAATTTACGAAACATCTCGGCCCGAAAGCGAAAGCTCGCGGGCCCCGGTTTGTCTGCAATTACCACTTGTCGATGCGAACCAGCGTCTTCACTTCGCCGACCTTCTTTGCCTTGGCCAGCTTCTTCACTTTCGACTTCTTCGCTGCCTTTTTGATTGCCATTGTTTGCCTCCCGAGTCAGCCTGCTCGCCATTCGATGCAAACAGGCTCGTTACGGAACTTCCGCGCCGCGCGGAATCAAGGGGTCCACTGCCTCTTTCCGGACAACGTCTTGATGCCCTTCGCCTTCTTGCCTGGGTTCAGTTTGCGAGACTTGCTGCTCTTGGTTGACCGGCTTGTTGCCATCGGCTCCCTCTGCGTTGAATTTACTGGGCCGATGACGAATCAGCTAGAACATTTTCGGGCTTGACGCATCCGTGGTCTTTACGATGGGAAATTCGCTGAGCGTCTTCTGCTTCCGGAGCACTTTCCCGCTCTTGAGCGTCTTGCCCTTCTTTGCCGCTTTCTTATGTGCCATTTCTTTCCTCCTTATTTGAATTTAACTGATCCCGCATATACACAGCGATTCTCCGCAGGCGCAACGCCGCGCGAGACGCGCTGGGGCCTGGTCACCAGAGAATGCTTCGATGGAGCGCTGCCTGCGGCTCACGACGACAGCTAACTCTGCGTAAAAGCTCTTCCCACGCCCCACAGCGGCTTCAGTTCCTTCATTTTCTTGGCTTTGGCCAGCTTCGTGGCCTTTGGTCTGCGGGCAGTTTTCTTCGTTCCCATCGCACGCCTCCGTCATCAGATTTCACGACCCAGTATCCGATCAATTTCCCTCGGGCTTGGCCGCATAACTACAACTCCGTTCGTTGGCCGAGCGCGGCCACACCACCGTCGCCATCTCGACTGTCGTCACGTCCGGCAACGAATTCGTATCAGTTCAGATTCAGTCGGCCGGATTCGATGCGCCGAACGAGAAGGAATTGATCAACGGCTTCACTTCCTTCATCTTCTTCGCCCGGTTCAATTTCCGAGCCTTGGGCCGTTTCGCTGCTTTCTTCGTTGCCATCTCTTTCCTCCCCTTGTTTATTTCAAGTTGTGCGCAGGCCTCCGGAGAGCCGCGAAGCGTTCAATGAACGCGCGACTCCCTTGCCGGCCGACATGTTCCAACTTGCCGTCGGCAGCGTTAGCAGATGCCTTCGATCCACGAGCCGCTAGCTTGACACGCCCTAGAACTTCATGAACGCATCAACCGCAAGCGGCTTTACTTCCTTCATCTTCTTCGACCGGTTCAGTTTCCGAGCCTTGGGCCGTTTCGCTGCTTTCTTCGTTGCCATTGTTTTTTCCTTTCTCCGGCAAACCGGATCCCTTCTCCGTAGCCCCAGTAGCGAGGTGCCTGGTACAGATGGTTTAGGATAGGACCGGCATCCACTTGAGCGGTACAACCTTGCCTTGCTTCCTGGGTTTCATAAGCTTCTTTGAACCCGCCGCCTTCTTCGCCGCCTTCTTCGCCGCCTTCTTCGTCGCCATGCGATTGCTCCTCTCGTCGGTTGAACTTGCCCTAACCTGAGCCAGTTGTGCTGATACGCGTCGCCCCACCGATTGAAAATGAGTCACTAGCTATAGTTGCTCGGTAGCCAGGCCTTCTGCAGCGTCTTCTTCGATTCCAGTTTCTTGCCTTTTTTCAGGGTCTTGGTGCTCTTTTTCGTCGCCATCGTTTCTCTCCTCGATCTGAATTACTTACTTGGCCTGGGCCCCCGCGCAAAAAAGCCCCCGTTCGATGGAACTGCCAGCCTGTTCAGGGCGTTCAACTGACATTGGGATAGGGGATGGGGATGGGTGAAAGCGCACTCTTGAGCGTCTTCTGCGAGTTCAGCTTCTTGGCGCCCTTCAGTGCATTGCGCCGTTTCGTTAGCTTCTTAGTCGCCATCGCCTCGCTCCGTGATCTGGATTTGGTCCCAGGAATCTCTTGGCGGCGGCGAGTCCTGAGTCCCGGATGCCATCTCCACAGATGCCCTAGTATTCGATCTTCTGGTACGAAAGGCTGATCAACGGCTTCACTTCCTTCATTTTCTTCGCCTGGCGGAGCTTCTTCGAGCCCGCTGCCTTCTTCCCTGCGTTTCGCTTGTTTGCCATGTCCGAATCCCCCCGTGCTGGAATTTGAACTTCATCGTCTTCGCTGCATTTGGAGTACCAGGGCTGATTGCCTTCAGCAGGGAAGAGCCTGTTGGATTCACAGAAGTTAGGGAACCGCAGGTCGGTCGCCGGCGGGAACACAGCGCCGAAGCTGTTGAAATTTTCAGTCGCCGTTGAATTTCTCAACGCCGGAGGCGGCGCGGTTCCAGTACTCGACGCCCCTAAGGCACGTCCCCGCCTCTGTCGAACAGGCGAGGCCTCGCCGCAGCCGCTCAGTTCACTGTTTGCGTGAGGAGGGGGGAAGTGCTGCCCGTAAAGTTCGAGCTCCCGCCATAGACGACGGTTATCGCGTGGCTCCCCGACGCCAGCGTTGAAATGGCCAGTGTGGCTTTCCCGCTGGTCAGGGAACGCGTCCCCAGCGTCGTCGCGCCGTCCATGAACGTCACCGTGCCCGCCGGCGTTCCTGGCGTCGCCGGCGTCACCGTCGCAGTGAATGTCACCGACGTTCCGAACGTGGAGGGATTGAGCGACGAAGTCACCGCTGTGGTCGTTCCGGCCTGATTCACCATTTGCGTAAATGCCGGCGAAGTGCTCGCTATGAAATCGACGTTCCCCATGTAGAACGCCGTGATGGAACCGGTGCCCGCCGGCGTCGTCGTCGTGCTGAAATTCGCGACGCCGCTGGAGTTCAACCCGACTGAACCAAGCGTGGTTGTCCCGTTCTTGAACACTACCGCTCCGCTCGGGGTCACGGAGGTAGCAGAAGTCACCGTCACGGAATATGTCACTGACTGCCCGTACGTAGACGGATTGAGCGAAGATGTGATGGCCGACGTCGTCGTGGCCGCCTGGTTCACCGTTTGCGTCAGAGCCGCGGGCGCCGCGCTGCCGATGAAATTTGAGTTTCCCGCATAAGTGGCGCTAATCGTGTCCGTCCCGGCTACTGTCGTTTTCGTCGTGAACGCTGCAATGCCCGACGCGTTCACGCTCGCTGTTCCAAGCGTTGCCGAGCCATTCTTGAACGTGACCGTCCCGACTGGCACCACGGACGTCGCCGAGGTCACGGATGCGGAATAAGTCACCACCTGTCCAAACGTCGAAGGATTCAGCGACGACGTTATCGCCGAAGTCGTCGTCGTGACCTGATTCACGGTCTGCGCCAGCGCCGGCGACGTGCTGCCCGCAAAATTCACCGTGCCCGTGTACACAGCAGTGATCGAGCCGCTTCCGGCTGGCGTTTTCGTCGTCGTGAAATTCGCCACGCCGGAGCTGTTCAATCCCACTGACCCGAGCGTTGTCGTTCCATCCTTGAATGTCACGCTGCCGCCCGGGACCGCGCCTGTCGCCGAAATCACGGATGCGGAATAAGTCACCGCCTGCCCGTACGTCGAAGGATTCAGCGACGACGTGGGAGCCGAAGTCGTCGTCGCGGCCTGGCTTACCACCTGAGCGAAGACCGGCGACGTACTCGCTGCATAATCCGTGCTCCCTCCGAAAAATCCCGTGATCGAGCGCGTGCCGGCGGACGTTTTCGTCGTCGTGAAATTCGCCACGCCGGAGCTGTTCAATCCCACCGACCCGAGCGTTGTCGTTCCATCCTTGAACGTGACGCTGCCATTCGGAATCACGCCTGTTGCCGAAATCACGGATGCGGAATAAGTCACCGCCTGCCCGTACGTCGAAGGATTCAGCGACGACGTCAGCGCCGACGTCGTCGTCGCAATCTTGTTCACCACCTGCGTCAGCACAGCCGACGTGCTGCCCGTGAAATTGCTGTCGCCGCCGTAGACAGCCGTGATGGAAAGCGAGCCGGGCGCGAGCGCGGACGTCGCATATAACGCCGCGCCGCCGCTCAGCGTCTTCGTTGCCAGCGTCGTTGCGCCATTCTTGAATGTGACGCTGCCCGTCGGCGTGCCCGAGGTCGCCGGCGTGACGGTCGCCGTGAACGTCACCAGCTGTCCAAAAGTCGAAGGATTCAGCGAGGAAGTCACGCCCGTCGTCGAGGCCTGCTTCGTCACGGAGTCGTTCAAATTCAGAGTGTCCACCGCAAAATCCGTGCACCTGGACGAATCCTGCGGCCCGCATGCAGTCAGGCTGATCGTCACGCTCGTGATGTTTGCGCCCGTGGCATCCTGCAAGCCGATGTACATCGCGTCGCCGCTTGCGTCGCTCGCCTCGCTGAACGTGCCCAGCAGCGTCGCGCCGTTGAACGCCTGAATCTGCACGGTGAACTGCCCGGGCGCGTTCGCCTGCACGAATGCGCCGGCGCCCGAAACTCCTTGCGCGAACGTGAACGTGATCGGCCCGTTGCCGGAGTTCCCGTTGTCCGATGTCCAAATCAAGCTGTCGCCTGCGCTGAGCGCCGAGCCGCCTTCCCAGCTGCATGGCGTCGCCACGCAATCCACCGAAACGATGCTGTTTGGCCCCGCGAGCGAAACCGTGACTCCAAGCCCGCCGCTTGAAGTCGCTGCGAAGCTCGCGGTCAATAGCTTCTGGTCCGCGCCGAGTTGCGACCACAACGCGGTATCGGTCGCTCCCTGGCCCGCTTGCGAAGTTACGTTGACCATCGTGTCGGCTTGCGCCGTCATCGCCGCGAAGCTAATAACGATGGCGAGAATTTTCATCCGGCGCATTAGTTTGTCCCGCCCGGCGGGCACGCCTTTGCGTTGCCTGTAAACGTCCCATGATCCGAAAAGAGCCCGCCCGCGCCTACCGAGGGCGAGCCGTAGAACCACGAATAAAACGCCAGCTCTTGCAGCGTATAGCTCACTCCGCCCAGCGTCACGATAAACGGGCTCGACGGTGTGCCGAATCCCTCCGAGAGCGGGTCGCCGACCTCCAGGTTTGCCTGGCAGGAACCGGCGGTGACCTGGCCCTCCGCACCCCACGCGGGCGTCGGATTTCCGCCGCCGGGATCGTCCATCCATTCGCCCACCTCGTGGCTCATGATTTCAATGTCGCCGCCAAAGCCTCCCGACGTGTCGTACATATTCACCGAATACGTTTGCAGCACTCCGCTTCCGTTGAGGAAAGCGTTGTGGTAACCGAGCGCGCAGCATTGCCCCGAGACCGTGAACGCCACGCTGTCGAGTACGAACTGCGGGAAGTTCTGCGGGCCGACTCCTTGCGCGGCCAGCTTCGGCAAAATGACGGCTTCCAGCTGATTGTCGAACCAGTTGATGTCAATCGTCGCCAGGTCACGGCAGCCTCCGAAAAGGGCTCCAGGAAGTGTCGACCCATCCGCCGCTGGCACGCTCACGCTCACTGGCGCCAGCACGGTCGGACTCGCGCTGAATACCGTGTGGTACGGCGTTCCGCTCACTTTCGACCAGAAATTCGCGCGCTGAAATGCGTCCAGATATTGCGTCGTGCCCACGTTGACGCCGTCCATCGAAAAGCTCACGTTCTGGAATATCGGCGAGGCCACCACGATCGTGTCCACGGACTTTCCGCCGGGCGCGCAAGAATCCGCCACGCTCGGGTCGAACACGTCGCCCGTATCTCGCATCGTGATTTTCAGCGGCACCACCTCCGTCGCAATCGTTGTAGTTCTGTGCCCGCGCGCAAACGGGTTCCGCCCCACCATTTGCCCCGCATAAGTGTTGGAGTCGTAGGCGACCTGGCTGAAATTCCACATCGGAATCGTCGCGCCCGCAGCGACCTGGCTGGTCACCATCGCGGCGTTCGAGGCGCCCGCCGTCGTGGACTTCGGCACGACGTGGATGACCCTGAATTTTCTATGGGGATTCTGCGACTGCGCCTGCTGCGCCATCGCCGCCGGCGCCGCCGCGATGCTCGCTGCCGCGACGAGGCTCAAAATCACCCGCGCTGCGCTTCTCTTCGCGCAAATCAGCTTCATGTCGCCACCCCTTGCCATGCTGTGATACGCCAGCGGCCCGCACGCCGCAGCACACACTCATACGCGAATCGCCGCGCTCACTTCAGTCCCGTATCTCGTTTGGCAGCCGCTGTGCGCACGCGCTGAAGACCAGCAATCTGGGGACGATGCCGGAACGAAATGACTCTAGGACAAGATCATTATATGTATCGAAATATACGCGCGCCGCGCGCCGAGTCAAGGAGTTTTGCCGCGAGGGCGTCGGAGCGCGGCCGGCTTCGCTTGCGGGAAATGTCCTACGCACTCTTCCTGCGCAGGTGCCAAATCAGCGCGACGCCGAGAATCACCGAGACGACGCTCGCCGTTTGCGCGTTCGTCATCCCGAAAAACGACCGCGGATTGATGCGGATAAACTCGACCAGGTATCGCGCCAGGCCCGTCAGCACAAGGTATTGTCCAAACACCGCGCCGCGCGGCGATCCCGGCATTGCAGGGCCGTTTGCGCCCTTCGACTTCGCGACGCCATGGACTTGCCTTGCCCCCGAGCGCCACAACCACCAGAAAATGAAAATTGCGACAATCAGCTCATAAATCGGCGTCGGATGAACTCGCTGCGTCGTTGGCACCGTCCCATTCGGGAAGCTCATCCCCCAGGGCAGGGAAGTCGGAATCCCGTAATCGCCGTCGCCGGAGAGCAGGCATCCAATCCGCCCCAGCCCGTAGCCCAGCGCCGCCGCGGGCGAAGCTGCGTCGAAAATTTCCAGCAGTGGCGCGCGGTAATATCGCGCCAGAATCACAAACGCGATCAATCCGCCGAGGAAGCCTCCGAACCATGCGAATCCGTACTGGCTGATGAGCAGCCGCGGGTCCGCGAACAGCTCCTTGGGCGTTTCCAGGACATGGTAGAGCTTCGCGCCAATCAATCCCGCGATGCACGGCACCGCCACCATCAAGTCCGCCGGCGCCGTGATCCCGCGCCTCTCGAAATCCCTCGCCATCACGAAATACGACACCAGCATCGCGATTCCGACGCACAGCCCGTACGTCGCCAGCGTCACCGGCCCAAGATGTAGGAAGGGAATCATCGCGTCAGTCGCCGACCGCGACCGTGCCGTAAAGAAATTTGAGGAGAATCAGCCCGCCAACCAGCGCGACGCTCAGGCTCAACAGCGTGCCAATCAAAAAATACTCCGCGAAGCGCACGTGCTTGAACTGCGGATACCGCGCGATGGCCTTCGCGGTGAGGACCAATCCCGCCGTCGCCGGAGAATGCAGCAGCAGGGCCGTGAGAATCAGAAACCGCTCCAGCCAGCCGATGTACATTCCCGCGTTCCGTAACTGCTCGTGCGACTCGCCTTCCGGCTGCGAACTGCTTGCCATCAGCGAACGCGTCATCCAGCGGATCAGGTAGCCCCCGCCGAAAATCACCGCCGCATAAATGGCAATCGCAATCGTCAGCTTCGCGCCGAATCGCGGCCCCATCAAGGCGGCGAACAGCGCGCCGGGCGTCGTCAGCGTCCCCGCAGCGTAGCTAATGTATGGAATCATGCACGTTTCGCGAGATGTACGTCTATGTGCAGGCGCTAAAAATGCCGTCCGATGAACGCTTCCGCTCCCGCGGTCGTCGCCATCAGCTGACCATAATACCCGCGCTTCAGGTTTCGCGACACTGTCGAAGCGTCCAGCCCCAGCGCCCGCGCCGCATCCTCGATCCGGCGGCTCTTCATCCGCGCCCGAATCGTTTTCCACTGCGGCTCGGTGATCTTCCGCACCAGCGTGTCCTCAAGCGTGTAAATCAGATTGATTTCGGAGTCGAATTCCGCGTTGCGCGTGCGGAAGGCCGTCAGACCTCCTGTCGAATTTGCCCCCGGCTTCTTCAAGCTCTCGATGGCTTGCCGCGCGAGCCGGAAAGCTTCGCCGTCCAGCCGGTTCACGGGCGGCGCGATCCGCCCCGGCACTTTCCCGATCCCCACGCCGATCCGCAGCCCCAGCGGGCGCATGCGGCTCCGGAGGTCGAGCAGCATCCGGGGAAGAACGTCGAGTCGCGCGGCGAGCGTCTGAAATTCGTCTCCCGCCGTGATCGCATAGGGCAGCCGAATCCATTTGTTGCGGAGATGCGCGCGCGAGGCGGCGGCGAGCCGCGCTTGCAGGAGCGTGCGCAGCGGCGCGCGCGTGCCCGACGCGACTACGTCGGCGATGAGGACGGCTTGAAGTCCGGAAGCCATTGTACGTCAGCGTACAAATCTAGCATATTGTACGGAATCATGCAACAGTAAAGTTGCTGCTTGTCGAGGGCGTATGCGGCTGTCCGGCGCTTCAGTACGAGGCGGCGCGGCCCGTATTTGCGAGGTCCCGCTGGAATTTCGGCCATGGACTGTTCATCAATCCCCCGTGCCCCCCGTCTAACGCGATGATCTTTCCGGAAAGCGTGGCGACATAAAACGTCCCATCCGGCCCAATCGTTGACGCGGAGGTGACGCCGACTCCGATTTCCGCTTCGGCCGTCACCTTGCCGTCGGACGAAATCGCAAGCACTTTGCTACCCGAGACGCCGAAAATCGTTCCGTCCTCCGCGAGCACGGGCGTCACGTCAACGTCGCCCGGAATTTGCGCCGCCGCTTTCTGCGTTCCGTCGGCATTCAGCGCGTAGAGGCTTCCAGTCCACCCAAACAAATAAATTGTCCCGTCCGACGCAATCACCGGCCCGGCTCGCTTTCCGCTCCACCCGCTCTTCGGCTTGAACTCCCATTTCAGCAGGCCGTCCGCGCCAATGGCGACCAGTCGCCCATTGTCCGCGCACGCGAAAGTCGTACCGTCGCTTCCTACGGCTGACATGGAATTGAGCCAGAAGTTTCCCGGTGGCGGGAAGCCGCCATTCCTGTCAATCGCTTCCTGGGTCAGCGTCGGATATTGCCAGGCGATTCTTCCATCGCTATCGATCGCTTGCAGTCTTCCGCGCGCGGGGTATTCGACTAACCCGGTCGGCAGAATCGTAATCGCGTTGCCGGCTTCGTAGTACGTTCCGGTCACCGTATCCATGTTTCCGTCGTTCAATCGAATCGCATGCACGTCGCGTCCCCACGGTGTGTAGAAGAAGTTCCGATCCAGCGCCGGGGCTATGCCCTGATAGTCTCGTTCCGCGGAGGGCCCGCCGCCGACGGCCCATTGTTGCGTCCCATTTGGATTGATGGCGTAGATGTGCTGTCCTGCATCGCTGATGTAAATCGTCCCGTCAGGACCAATCGCCGGGTTCGCCGTGATTGGGCCCGTGCGAAACTTCCACTTCAAATTGCCTTCGGAGTCCAGCGCGTAGACGAATCCATCGCTGCTCGCGGCGTAGAGCGTTCCGTCACTCGCCAGCGCCAGCGCTCCTTTGATGCTGCTGTCCGCCGTAAACTCCCATTTCTTTGGAATTTCCGAGTACAAGTTGTGAACTGGGCGCACCGGCGCGTAGCTCTGCCACATCAGCGCCGCCACGATTAGTACCGCGCCGATTCCGAGCCCCCAGTGGACCGCCCGGTCAGTCTTCATTTTCAGTTTTTCTCCGCTGGATGGCTTGATGGCTCTCGCCAGTGTATCAAGTCACTTCGCATCGTGGGCGCGACCGTGCCCTGCTCGTTGCGTCGCGATAAACTTGTCCGCTTCGAATCTTGTGTTTCAGCCTGAAACATGCCGCCGCGCTACCAATCTCTTGCTTTCGGCTCCGCCCTCCGTAAGGCCCTGGTTTCAAAGCACTACCGCGCGCCTCGCTGCCAGCTGACTGGGTATTCAGGTGCAGTTGATTCGCTGGCGAGGCTCATTTTTGTTCGACCCAGCGCGCCGCGAGCGCATCGCATCTGCGCATCAGCTCCAAACTCCTCACGCTAGCTCGTTCCGTGAAGGGACATCCCCCCGTCCGTACCGCCGATTGATTTTCCGCCGCGCCATTTTCACGCGACACTCCCGCGCGTCACTCTCACGCACCACTCACTTGCACTACGCTCACGCGGGGCCTTCGGCGCCGGCCAGCTCCAGGTGGACGGAACCGATGCCGCCCTCGACGTGCACCTCGAGCGTCACCTTCGATTTGCCGTACGCGTCGTTCACGTAGGCGTCTCCATCGCGCTTGAAATCTTCCGCGTTGATGCTTCCCAGCCCGCCGTCCACGGTCACGTGCACGCCGACCTCGCGCGGCAGCTTGATGCGGATCGAGCCGACTCCGCCCTGAAACGTCGCCGACAAATTTTTCTTCCACGGCCCGCTCAAGTCCACCGTCGCGTCGCCCGCGCCGCATTCCATGCTGAAATCCTGCAAATCGAGCCCAGCGAGGTTCAGGTTCGATTTCCCCGCGCCCATCTCGACGGCTATTCCGAGCGGCGTCTTGTCGCTGAACTGCAGGTCCCAGTCGTACTTCACGTTGCCGGCGTTCGAGTGGACGCCGCCCTCCGGCTGCATCACCATCAGCGTGCCGTTCTCGCCGTCCACGTTGTAACTCATGTCCGGCTTCCAGTCCGGCACGTTGTACGTGATGGTGCCGTCCATCAAATGCTTCGCGCCGCCGGCGATTTCCAGCTCTCCCGCGCCGATTTTCAAATGCACGCGCACGGATTTCGCCTTGCCCGCGGGGACGGAGAAAGTCTCCGTCTGCGTCGGACCGACCTTCCCGAACGAGCCGACGCCGCCATAGAAGCACCCGCCCAGCGTCAACGCCGCCGCCGCCGCGCCGCCGAGCGTCATCCAGCCTGAAATCCTGCCTCGCATGTTCGTCGTCCTCATCGCTGCCTCTTTGCCGCGTGGAATGTGTGCATTGCGCCCACCCAAATATACGCTTTCACGGCGGGAACTGTTCCTTCAAGACGGGCGGTAGGGGACACGTAAAGATATAGAGCGGCCGATGCGGACGGGTCAAGATGGGTGCCGGAAGAGCGTTCTGGAAACCGAGCGCAACAGTGAAACTCATTTTCGATCAGGATTTCATAAGTGGCGTGTTTGCAACGACATGACCTTTCGCGACTGTGCATGTCATTTTCGATCAGGAGATTGAAATTTCGGCCTGGAATTCGGGGGGATGCCGGGGAGCGGCGGCGGTCGGAGGCTAACCGGCGAGGAAGCTCCACCGGGAACCTCGGGCGAGAGGGATGGAAATGATCGACTGTGGCCGCTGATTCATGGGCTGTCTTATCGATAAGGCAGAAATTTGTTCAATAGGAAAATGCGGTTTAACGGACGCACCCATTCGTCACCTGCAAGTATTTGCGGCTCTGCTGCAGCCACATGCACAGAATCGCGACTTCGATTTCGTTGCGGAGCGTAACTTCTTCCAAGCCATGGCGATGCGGCCAGGAACGGCCTGGCCCGTAAATTGCTCAGATCCTTTGGGCGCTTAGGCCCTCATCTTCCCACAATCTGAGTAAGGAGAACAAAACCGTGTCCGAACTCCAGCTTGTTCGCGGCGTCAGAAACGTTCTCGGAATCGCTGCTCTTGCGCTGATTCTATTTGTTCGCCCTGCGTCCGCCGGCAGCGTCAGCATAACGACGACCAGCCCCTTGAGCCTGACGGTAACGGAGGGAGGGAGCGCGATCATCGCCGATTTCACCTTCACTAACAACACGGGAGGAACACTCCTGAGCACCCTGTTTCAGGGCGGTTTTGGTCCTGTTTCTGGCGACGTGGGGGATAACGCCGGGTTTGTTTTTCTGCCTGGCAGTTGTAATGGCCTCACAAGCTTAGGCGTCGGCTCGTCCTGCACATTATCGGTGTCAATCTCCTCACCATCTTTTACTCTCGGCGGCGAAACCGAGTCGCCGCTTGATTCTGGTGTCACCAGCATGCGTGTCGGTGTCTCGTATCTTTGCCCAAACTGCCTTGGAGACACTGATCCCACTATCACCTTTGGCGGACTGACCTATTTCGCGCCCTTCTTGACGTTTTCCGTCACTGCAAATGACGCTGGGCCCACGCCGGAACCGTCTTCGATGCTGCTCCTCGGTACGGGATTGCTGGGCCTTGGCCCGCTTTTCCGTTCGCGTTTTCAGCGGGAGACGTAAGAAACGGAAACTACAGCAATGAGCCGCGGGCTGGTCCACGGACGGGTGGCCCGGGATCGAGCCTCTGACTTTGCAGGAGCCCACTTTCGGTTTGTGAGCGTGTCGCTTTTCCTCGCTCTGACACGTTTCATTCGACTGGCCGGACTTCGAGCACCAGACAAGTGATAGTGAGCAGCCGCGGCAGGGCAGCGGCGGGGCTTGGTCGTCGCGGCATGGAAGAAGATCCCTTTTGGGGAGACGTGCGCCGGGATGGCGCACCAGCCGCAACAACGGCTCCTCCCGCTGCTTAAACGGTTAAGCTACGCGCAGGGAATGGAGAACGCGGTGACGGCCGTTACGCTAGTGTGTGACGGCTGAACAGCGCTGGAATGACCGGGAGGGGCCGAGGGCTTCAATTGTCGGCGGCGATTTGGAGGCCGCATTTGAGGCAATAGTAGCGGTAGCCGCGGCGGAATACGATGTAGAGCACGCCCGGGAGGATGCCGAGGAGGAAGAGAAGTCCGGCGATCAGGCAGGAGCCGCGCGGTTCGGTTCGCGCGGGGCCGTTATAGCCGCAATTGGAATTCGGGCAAATGATGAAGCGAGGCTTGGCCATCCGCGCCACCGGCGACCGGCGCGGCGAGCGTACCACAATCGAGCCAGTTCGAGCAGAGCACAGGGCGGAGATCTCGGGTGTGGTATAATGCAAGCAAAGGAATGACCATGGGACACGCGCTAAAAGCTCCGCCTGCATCCGCGCTTGAAGAAGCGACCGAGAAAATGCTGGAAATTTTGGAGGAACACGTCTCGAAATTGCCCGCGGACAAGCAGCGGGAAAAGTGGGAAGGGCTGGAAGCGATTGTCAAAAACGCTGCCTCTGGTACTCGCGCCAAGCGGCGAGCGCGGCGATCCACTCGTTAGACCTTTCGGGAATTCCCCAATATCGAAGGGCGCCGGCAACCTGAGCTTCCGTTTCCAGATGCAATAATTCCTGAACGATTTTCCGTTTTCTTCGCAGCTCTTCGCGGGCCGATTCCTTTGCCGGGGGATCCATGCCTCTTGCATCTGTCATAAGTGCCGCAGAGGTTAACACAAAACCCGAGGCGCGAAGTGGCTCATCTAGCGTGGTAACGCGACGAATTGAAGGGGGACCGTCCCGAGTCGTGGCGCGAGCGGCGCGCCCCGGCTTGCAGCGTCGGGGTAAACTCCGCGGCGGCTACTTCGATTTTGGCGGGTACTTGTCGAAGGATTTTTTGACCATGTCATCGAGCTTGCCCTGGAGCTTCGTGGCGTCGGACTTCTGTTCCTCGGCGATGCCGCGCCAGACGAGCGAGCGCGAAGCCGTGCTGCGCAGGTCGATGACGAGCGTGCCTTCGGCGTAAGGGACGCGGACGTAGCGCGTGTTCCATCCGCGCCATCCGGCGGGATAGGCTTCCACCTGCGTGCGGCGGTCGGCGCCGAGGCGATAGACGACGTTGAGGTCGGCGTGATCGGCGACGTGCTCGAGGCCCTTCTTCTCGAGCGCCTTGATGATGTCGTCGTCAATGCGCTTGCGCACCAGGTCGCTATTGAGCGCGGGACTCTTGCTGCTGAGGCGTCCCGGCATGATGGTGAACGTCTTGAAGTGGCTGAAATCCGCGTCCTGATCGAACTGGACCGTGATTTTTTGCGCGGCGGCTTGGTGGACTCCGAACATCGAGCTGAACAGCAGCGCGAACGCGGCGAGTGCGGCGATGCGCGCGATGTTGCGGGAAGTGAAACTCAGGATTTTCTGGGCCACGGCCGTCTCCGGATTGCTGCGGGAAGATTCATGAGTGAAAGCGGGAGTCTATCAGATGGCGCAAGGCGGCGCTGGCAGGGCGAATTTCTTCGTGACGTGAGCGGCACTCGCCCGAAGTACAGGGCGAAGGTGGAACGAAGGGCAGCCCGCCCGCGGCGGGTAGGGAGACGGCTCGCGACCGCAGCGGCGGGCACCGAACACCTGACAGCGGAGTTGCCCCGCGGGCGTATACTCGGTGGCATTCGGAGGTGGCCCATGCACCGCACAGTGATTCTTGTTTCCGCTGTTTTGCTCTCCCCCATGGCTACATTCGCGCAATCGGCGTCGAGCGATTCGCGGACGCTGCAGCAGCTTCTGTTCGAGGTGCGCCAACTGCGCCAGGAACTACGCACGAGCATGGTCAACACGCAGCGCGCGCAGCTGCTTTTCTTTCGCATGCAGGCGCAGCAGACGGCCGTCGCGCGGGCGCAGCAGCGCGTGGATGCGGCCAATTCGGCGCTCGACAAGGCCCAGAGAACGCGAAACGGAATCGAGAACGAGCTGAAATATGATACGGAGAGGGTCACGGAGGAGCAAACGCCCAATGCCGTCGAACGCCAGCAAATTGAAGCCGAGCTGCCGCGCATAAAGGAGCAATTCGACTCCGCGGCCGCTGCGGAGCAGCAGGCGCAGGGCAGCGTCATGGCGGCGAAGGATCAGCTGCAGCTCGAGCAAGGGAAGCTCGACGGCTTGCAGGCGGAGCTGGACCAGATTGACAAATCCCTGGAGCAATTCGCGAAGCAGACGGCGAACGAACAATGACAAGTGACCCCTTGGCTTCGCTCGGGGCAAGCTAATGACGAGTGACAATCAATAAGGAAGCGCGATGCTGACGGCGAAACTGGTCTCCGGATTAACTGCACTCGTTGCCGCACATATATTTGTGCGCGACACATATTACATCGTCGGCCATTTCCGCCCGCTCGCAATAGCGCTGTTTTGCGCGCTCTTAATTGGGCTTGTCATTGCCATTCGGAGCCGGCGGCGATAGGGGGTTGCGACCGCGCGGGACGCGCTCGTCCATGCGCCTGTTGAGGAGGAACAGGACGCTGGGGCCGAACGACAGAAGCATGATGGCGATGCCGGTGACGATGCCGAAGCCGGTGACGACGGGAGCGGAGCAGTCGTTGCGCCGCCGGACGATGACATGCGAAACCACGGCGATGATGAGTTCGAGGGCGCTGCCTCGGAGGAGCCACGACGTGGCCCGCGTAACGATTTCGCTCGAGTTTTTATTGAAGAGATAGAACACAATCGCCCAAATTAGCCACAGCAGCCCCCAAAGCGCGAAAAAGGGTCCGACGTCAATGTCAAACTTGTCCCCGCGGATCGCGACGTATACGGACCAAATCGCGGCATAGGCGAGCATGGACAGAAACATGCCCGCGACGATGACGCTAACCATAATGTGCGTTCGCGGCTTTAGGCGTTTCCGCGGGGTGTCCACGGAAACGAACAGCAACAGCGCCTGTCCGCCGACAACGACGGCGAAAGTGGCCCAGGTTTGCCAATGGGTTAAATAGTCGGCTATTTCTTTCATGAAGGGCGTGTCGCCTCGGATTAGGGTGAGAGCAGCAGGGAGCAGGAAGACGATGAGGATCAAGAAGTAGCAGACAGTGACGACGATGCCCCACTTGCGCATAGTGCCTCCTTGCTGGGACCCAGGTCAGCACACAGGGAAAGAGGCCCCCCGGAACAAGGCAAGGATACGCCTGCGTAGTCACGACGGCGAAGAAAGTTGCAACCTTTGGACGGGGATAAGGGTCTTATACTATAGGCAAGTTTAGGAGCGAGGATGAACGCAGCCGCTCCAAGAAGTTCGACCAAGCCCGCAGGGCAATTCTTCCTAAGGACAGGTTTATTCTGCGCCGCGTCTGTGTGCCTGGCGCTGTTCTTGGCGTCGCCCGCGATGGCGCAGCACGGCGGCCATGGGGGCGGCAGCCACGGCGGCGGAGGCTCGCACGGAGGAGGAGGCGGACACAGCTCCGGCGGCCACGCAAGCACCTCGCACAGTGGAGGAAGTTTCGGCGGCTCGCACGGAGCAATCAGTCATGGACCCAGCAGCCGTGGAGACGATTCGGCGCACGTCGCGCCAGCTCCCGCGCATGTTTCCGCGAACATGGGCGCGGAAGGGAACCGAGCCGCGGAATCTTCGGGCACGGCAATTTCTTCGAGCGCGGGCATGGCGCGCGCAAGCTTCGTTTCGCCCGCGGCGGCGCAAAATCCCGCGGAGAATCGCGTGACGCGCTCGGTTTTTATCAGCGGCGGCGCGCGAATCACAGGCGTGACGATGGAAAACGTGACAGCGCCCGCGCAGCCGCTCGCGGCGCGGAATCATTTGTGGATGTCGCCGGAGGCATTCGCGGCGTTGCCGCAGCAGCAACAGCAGCGCACGCCTCCTCCTCCCGCGCGGCCGATGCCTATGCCGACTCCGGTCGCGCCTGCGCCGATGATGCAGAGGCCCGTCGCGCCACAGCCCGTGATGATCCCGCCGGTCGCGACGCCGCCGGTGTTTCGCGCGCCGGTGATGACGCCTCCTCCCATGCCGAGAATGCCCGTCACGCCCGTGGCGCCCTCGCCTGTGATGCCGCGCGCGATTCCGATTCCCCCGCCGAATCCCGGAATTCGCCCCGTGCTGATTCCGCCGGCGCGCGGGCGATTCCACGTCTTGCCGGTTGCGCCACGAACGCGCGCGCGCACTCCCGTCGCTCCCGTATTCGGACTCGCCGCGCCGCTGCCCGTGCCGCCAAAATTCCAGCACGTTGTGCTCGAGCCGGGAATGGGCGGAACCGCGGGCAGGACTTTCGGCCTCGCGACGATGCCCGTGCCGCCTCTGCTGTGCAGTCCCGGATTCCAGAATTGCGGAATCGGCTTTGACGGCGACTTCGACGATTTCGGCTTCGGCGGGCCATTTTTCATTTTCGCGTTCGGCGGCCCCTTCGGATTTGGCGGGCCATGCCTGTTCGACAATGCTTTCTTCAACTGCTTCGGCTTCGCGCCGGCGTGGAACGGGCCGTTCGGCTGGGGATGGGGCACTCCGTGGGGCTACGATCCCGCCCTCACCGGCTCGCTCTATCCGATTGGCGGTTACACTTCGCCGACGCCCGCGGAACAGAACCAGGCGAGCGTGAATTCGATTGGCCCGACGACGTTCGCTCCTTCCGAGCCGCGGCAATTGTTGCTGGCGCCTTCGGACGGGCAGGCGCAAGCCGTCGCATACCTGGTGACGAAAGACGGGATCGAATTCGGCGTGACGAAATACTGGGTGCAGGACGACCGCATCAACTACGTCACCACGTACGGAATCCAGTCGAGCATCTCGCTCGACCAGCTCGATTTGCAGGCCACCGTGAACTTGAATTACAAGCTCGGCATCACGTTCACGCTGACGCCGAAGCCCGACGAGCAGGAACAGCCGCAGCCGCCCGATCCGCAGCCGCAACAAACGTAAACACACCTCGATGCTTCGATTCCTTGCCATAAGGCAATGGTCTTATTGTGCGGCTGCAGTCGGCGCGGGGGGCGCTGTAGCGGCGGCGGGCGCTTCGGCTTCGCTCTTTCGCGGCAGCAATGCGACGCGGAAGTCGCCAAATTCCTCGTCAAGGACCGCGGAGTACATCACAAACAGGCCCACGGCGCCGTCGATGGCCACTTGCACAGCAAGAGGGACAATAACAGCCATCACTCGGCCTATCGAAGAGAGAAGGATCACAATAGGGCCAATGACAAGCCCCGCGGTGAAGCGAACTATCAGGGAGAATACAACCGTGCGCCAGATGAATGCCCACCAGACGCGAATCGTCCGGCGAGCGGTTCTCGGTAACGGGCTTGAGGTGCCCCCGCCCACCCGTGGTAGCAGGACAATCCGAAAGTGGCTGAACCGCTTTGCCAGAATATAGCGGATAGAAAATACTGAAACCACGACCATCCATACATAGGTCTGGTAAACAGCGATTGTGCGAAACGAGCTGGGGGACAAAACTCCGAGTCCCATCAGAATCCCCAAGAAGAAGCCGACAACGACTGATATGGCGATAACGGCGAGCGTCGTTGGCCAGTAGTAGGCCCACCAGACGCGCAAGCCGTGGTTGAGAGTTGGCTGGATGTAATCGTCCAGAGACGCGGAGACATTTGCGGCCGCTGACGTGTCGAACATTCCAGGCTTGCTGAGCATCGGAATTGCGCGGATTGTGCGCTCAGTTGCCGCCGGAGTCAAGTATCGCGATTCTGAAATAGCTTCCGCGAAAAATGCGTTGATGGTTCAATGTGAGGGCGCGGAAGGCGCGCGTTCACTGGCAAAATTGGCATGGGAGAACTGACAAACACGCCCGATACCGCCCGAAGCGCCGTCCAGGCTTCCGCTTCGCCGCTCGCGGAGGCGGCGGCGAGGAAAATCGAAACGACGTGCTGCGTCGCGGGAGGCGGGCCGGCGGGAATGATGGCCGGATTTCTGCTCGCGCGCGCGGGCGTGAACGTCATCGTCCTCGAAAAGCACGGCGATTTTCTCCGCGATTTTCGCGGCGATACGATTCATCCCTCGACGCTCGAGGTGATGCACGAGCTGGGCCTCATTGACGAATTCCTGAAGCGCCCGCATCAGGAAGTTCGCCAGCTCTCCGCGCAGGTCGGCGGCGAAATGGTGACGCTGGGAGACTTCACGCACCTGCCCACGCACTGCAAATTCCTCGCGTTCATGCCGCAATGGGAGTTCCTGAATTTTCTCGCCGAGCAGGGCGCGCGCTATGCGGCGTTTCGCGTGATGATGCGCGCGGAAGTCACGGATCTGATTCGCGAGGACGGCCGCGTCGCCGGCGTGTGCGCGAAAACGCCGGACGGGCCGCTGGAAATTCGCGCGCGCCTGACGATCGGCGCCGATGGGCGTCATTCGACCGTGCGCGAGCGCGCCGGACTCGAAGTCCTCACCTTCGGCGCGCCGATGGACGTCCTGTGGATGCGGATCAACCGCCGCGCCGGCGATCCCGGGCAAACGTTCGGCCACGTCGACCGGGGGCGATTCTTCATCGCCCTCAATCGCGACGAATACTGGCAATGCGCCTTCGTGATTGCCAAGGGCAGCTTCGCGGAGACTCAGGCGCGAGGCATCGCCGCGTTCCGCGAGGAAATTGCGGCCCTCTCGCCCTGGCTGCGCGACCGCGTCGCCGAGCTGCGCGACTGGAAAGACATCAGTCTCCTCACCGTCGCGGTGGACCGCCTGAAGCGCTGGCACGTGCCCGGGCTTTTGTGCATTGGCGACGCGGCGCACGCGATGTCGCCGGTCGGCGGCGTGGGAATCAATCTGGCGATTCAGGACGCCGTGGCGACGGCAAATATTCTGGGCGAAAAGCTCGCGCGAGGCACGCTCACCGAAGCGGATTTGGCGGCTGTGCAGTCGCGCCGCAGATTTCCCACGCGCGCGACGCAACGGTTGCAGGTCTTCATTCAGAATCGCGTCATCCGCCGAGTGCTGGGGAGTACGCAGCCCGCGTCGTTGCCGTGGCCGTTGAAGCTGCTGGCCCGCTGGCCGTACTTGCGGCGATTTCCCGCGCGCATCGTCGGCATGGGCTTCCGCCCCGAGCACGTGCGCGCCGCGCGAAAGATTAACGGGTGAGGATTAAAAATTAAAGGTATCGCTCGCGAATGATGTTCACGTGATGCGTCAGGTGTCCCGCGACCACGAATGCCAGCGCGCGGACGCTGAACGGATTGTCGCTAGCGATTCCGTGCCGCGACCACGCCTCCGCCGGCATGTTGCGGAAGAGCGAAATCGAAGCCAGCCGGACGCGCCGGAATTCCTCGACGTGCGCGGCCCAGGGAATTCTGTCGGCGTGCGCCGCGGCGATCGCGACGTGCTGGTCGAAGCTTGGCAGCGGCGTCTCGAATCCTCGCGCGAACCAGAACGCGCGCTGATTGAACAGCCGCTCGCAGTCGTTCACGTGCCCGAGCGTTTCGCGGACGCTCCATTTGCCGGGCGCGTAGCGGTGCAGCGATTTCTCCTCGGAGATGCCCGCAAAGAAAGCGAGCGAAGGCTCGAGCTGCTTCTCGATCGCCGCGACGGCGTCGTCGCCTTCCACTTTGTTGATGTACGTGAAGTAGTACGGCGCGGCTTCCGCGGCTTCCGGTCGTCCCGTCATGGCGAGATTCTACTATAACGGCGGTACGCGCGTCGCGGAACGGCGCTAGAAGAAGACCGCCGGCGAAACGCGGAATCGTTTGCTCAATTTCTCGATGTGGGTCTTGTTCAGGCCGCGTTTCTTGTGCAGCACTTCAGAGACGATGCTCTCCGAGCCGAAAATCGGCGCCAAGTCCTTCTGGCGCAGCCCATTGGCCTCCATCAGCGCTTGCAACACCTCGAGGGGGGAAGCCTCCGGAATGGAATGATGCTTCTCCTCGTATGCCTCGATCAGCGTCATCAGGACTTCGGCGTACTTTTCCTCTTCGCTAGTCGGTCTTTCTTTGCTCGCCAGCCTTTGCAGCACCGCGAGGTACTCTTCATGCTGGCGCTCGGAGGCGATCGGCGCCGGCGAACTCGCATCGAGCGCGTATTTTTCGGAGACTTCAATCATGTCTCTTGCCATTCCTTTTCATCGTACTCGGCATGACTCAGGATGCGCCGGATGTACACCATCCTCCATTTGTAATTGATCGTGGCGATCAACCGGCACCGGTTGTGGCTGATGTCGAAGACCACGAAGCGGCCCACGACGTCCGAATTCCTCCAACTGCCGCGAACGTCCGCGAAATTCTTCCAATCCGCCGCCTTGGTGATCTTGAACCATGCTCGCAGGGACGCTCCCCATTCGCTGTGCCCGGCGGTCGCTTCCCGAATCGCCTTTCGGCTGACGATCCGCATCTCGGAGAATCTTCGCACTTTGCGAAGTTCGCGTCAAGGGGGAAAGTGACGAGCCTCCCAGGTTCGGGGCAAGTTCCTCTTTGGGCGCCGGAGTCAGTGTCCGCCCTGTGCTCCGCGGCAATTTGGAGAACAACGGACGACTTCCAGGCGATTTGGGCGGCGAATTGCGCGATGACTTGCGTGGCGATGTAGAATCAACGCCATGCCCAGGAAAACGATCTCCGCGGGCGCGGTGCATAGCGTGCCGGCGGATCTGCGCAAAGCCCTCGTTTCCGACCCGGCGGCGCGCGCGAAATGGGAGGACATTACGCCACTCGCGCGCAATGAATGGATCTGCTGGGTCATTTCCGTCAAGAAACCGGAAACGCGCAGGGAGCACGTTGAGCGCGTGCGCTCGGAATTGAAAGAAGGAATGCGACGTCCCTGCTGCTGGCCCGGCTGCCCTCACCGCTGAGATAACGTTGCTCACTCTTTAATTTTGCTGGGTTTATAATTCGCCCATGCCTTCCCGGTCAGCTTCCTCGCGGCGCTCGATTCGGCTGCCGCACTATGATTATTCGCAGCCGGGGAACTATTTCTTCACCATTTGCACTCTTCGCCGCCGGCTCCTCTTCGGACGGATCCTAAGCGGCCGGATGCAAACCAATCGCGCCGGAGATGCTGTTTGGTCGGTGTGGCGCGGGTTGACGGAAAGGTTCCGGGCTATCGAACTGGATTCATTCGTGGTGATGCCGAACCATGTTCACGG
>DATEFX010000044.1:0-208856 GCA_035280405.1 Candidatus Acidiferrales bacterium
GCCGGAGTGGCGGAACTGGCAGACGCGTTGGACTCAAAATCCAATGGTGCTTAGCATCATGAGGGTTCGACCCCCTCCTCCGGCACCAAACCCCAGCAATTTCGCATGTTTTCCTCCAGTTCCCTCGTTAGGACTACCGTACTAATTGCGCTGCCGCGCCGGTACCATTGCCCGTCGTGGCGCGTCCCCGTATTCTGGTCCTGCATGGAACACTCCAAACTGATGACTCGCCCTGATGGCAAAGCTCTGCGCCGAAGCAAACGCCTCAAACTGGTAATTCCAGTCGAAGTGAGTTCGCACGAGGGCGAAAAAGTATCCTTCCGCGAGGCGACGGAAATGCTCTCTGTAAATGCCCATGGAGGGCTTTTGAAGCTGGCCGCCAGCGTCCAAAAGGGACAAACGCTTCGAGTGGTCAACCGCCGCACTTCCCAGCAGCAGGATTGCCGCGTCGTGAGCGTGGGTTCGCAGATGGGCGGCAAGTCAGCGGTAGGCATAGAATTCGTCAGTGCGGCCACAAATTTCTGGGCAATCTCGTTCCCGCCGCTTGTGCCTCGCGATACGGTCGAGAGCCGTAATTAGTCTGGCCCCCGCCCGGTGGTCCCGCGCACCTGTTCCGCGGGACAGTTAGCCTGCAAACCACGTAATCCGTCACAATTCAGATGGTTTTCTGGGGTTGTTTCCTGAGCACACATCCGCGAAGTACTATTCATTTCCCCCGAATACTTGTGTGAAATCAGGTGAGTGCCTGACACCAATTCCAGAATCGCCCCGGAGCTTCCTTCGACGGATCCGCGTTCCGAGAGCTGGAACGAACTCCGCGCGAACCTGAAGACCCTTGACCGCAGGCAGTGGTGGATGTGGTCTTCCGCAGTGCTCGTCATCCTGCTGCTGACGATGGGCGTTGCGTCATTCACGTTCCCCTCGCTGCTGCGCGTGGATGAAGGGACATATTCCTTTTTCCTCTCGCAATCTGTCCGCGGGTTGGTCGGCCTGGTTTTGATTTTCAGCGTCTACAGCATTTACCAGCAACTCCAGATCAACCGCATTCGCGCGCAGCTTGCTGACCAGATAGATTCGGTCGCGAAGGTCGAAGTGTTGACGGAGGAAGTTTACAAACTCGCGGTGCTCGATCCGCTCACGGGACTGCACAACCGGCGCTCTGGGGAGCAGCGCCTGTCCGAAGAAATTGCGCGTTCCGCGCGCCACGTGCGGCCGCTGACCGTGATACTGCTGGACCTCGACGACCTCAAACAGTGCAACGACAAGTACGGTCACGCTGCCGGCGACGCTCTGCTCCGCTCCTTTGCCGAACGCCTTAAGCGCGCGATTCGCGGTTCGGACCTGGCTGTCCGGTTAGGCGGAGACGAATTCTTAGTCATTTTGCCCGAGTGCCGCGCCGAGGAAGTTCGGCATGTGTTGGGACGCTTGAGCGGCCTGGATGTCGACGTCGCAGCCAATAAGAAGATCCGCGTCACGTTTGCCTCCGGCTGGGCTGACTATCGGCCGGGTGAATCCGCGCAAGAACTCCTCCGGCGGGCGGATGATGCTCTCTACGAGCACAAGCGCACCGGGAAGGATGGCACCGAGCAGCGTAGGAGCATTCACATGGCCATGCCCGAGGCCGTTCGTTAAACAGTTTTTTCTCCCTCCACGCTGAACTGTGTTCCCGCCATTCGAGTCCGCTGGTTGACCCTCTGCCGAAGACTGGCATCCTACCAATTGCAGGTGGTCCGTTGAGCGGCGGGGAAGTCGCCCGCCCAATCGAATTTGCGATATGATTTCGCAGGATGATCTTGGG
The DNA here is from genome assembly GCA_035280405.1 of Candidatus Acidiferrales bacterium. Taxonomy (GTDB): domain Bacteria; phylum Acidobacteriota; class Terriglobia; order Acidiferrales; family UBA7541; genus DAHUXN01. The sequence goes on from DATEFX010000044.1 coordinate 1,799, forward strand.
GATGGCGAAGGCTGCGCCAACGGCCAGGATTGAATGGCGTTGGCTATGCGCTCCTTTCGCCGACAGGGGAGAACACGCATGAAGCATTCGATTTTCTGCCGCGTTGTTTTGCTCGCGCTCGCCGTTAGCCTGGTCGGAATCGCCGCTTCGGCTGACACGCTGGAGTTGAAAGATGGCACTGTCGTTCACGGCAAGTACATCGGCGGCTCGGAATTCAACATTCGATTCATCGTCAACAACAAAATCGAGTACTACAACACGAAGGACATTCTGACGCTGAGCTTTGACGCGGGCACAAGTGACGCGCCGAAGCCGGCAACGACGACTCCTGCATCGCGGCCAACGACGCCAACGGTGGCGCCGGGCCCGTCTGCAGTGCCGCGTCGCTCATCCTCCAGCTCGCCGACGATTCCGGCCGGCACGGTCATCGCGGTCCGCATGATTGATGGCGTCGATTCCACGACGAATCAAGTCGGCGACCAGTTTCACGCCAGCCTTGAGAGTGACATCGTCGTGAACGGCGTCGTGGCCGCGCCGAAAGGCGCGGACGTTTACGGGAGACTTGCAACCGTCAAGTCCGCCGGCTCGATTCAGGGTCAATCGCAGCTCGAACTCGAGCTCACGAGCATTCGAATCAACGGGAACTTGCTGCCGGTTGTTTCCGGCGACTATGACGTGGCCGGCAAATCGCGCGGCAAGCAGAGCGCGGAGCGGATCGGTGGCGTTGCCGCTCTTGGCGCGGTCATTGGGGCCATCGCCGGTGGGGGAAAGGGTGCTGCCATTGGCGCCGCAGCAGGAGCAGGCGCGGGCACTGCCGTCCAGGTGCTCACCAAGGGCCAGCAGGTCAAGGTGCCCAGCGAGACGGTTCTCGATTTCACGTTGCGCGCGCCCATAGTCGTCGCCGCATCGTGACGCTTCTCACAGCCGCAAGCCGGCTCGGCGTCAGGGTGTCGATTTGGCGCACTTCCGTTTATCGCAAACTCCATTCCTGATACATTACTGTTTGCATACTGGATAAAAACACTTGCGGCAGCTAGAGCGACTGAGTAAGATGTGCGGGCCGGAGGGGGGAAACGGCGTGCCTAAGGAAAAACCCAGGGTAAATATTGGCGAAGTAATCCGTTCTTACCGCAACGACAGGGGCCTTTCTCAGGGGGACATCGAGCGCCGCACCGGCCTGCTCCGCTGCTATCTGTCTCGCGTCGAAAACGGCCACACGGTTCCGTCGCTGGAGACGCTCGCAAAAATAGCCGAGGCGATGGAGATTTCCCTCGCTGATTTCTTCCCGGGCGCGGACACACCCCAGGACCGCGAAACCAAGAAAGTGCTGGGCGAGCTGAGCGAAGAAGAAATCCGATTCCTCGCGGACATCAAGAAGTACAGCGTCACTCTCACTGACGACGACAAGAGACTCGTGCTCGCCATGATCCGCAAAATGGCCACGGTCGTTCCCCGGCCGCCTGCCGCGGTTCCCAAGGCCCGCGCCGGTTCGCATCGGCCATCTTACTAATCCACTCCAAGAACCCGACGAGATTCTCCACTCGCTTTCGACTGTTCGCGCTTGAATCTCAGTAATGAAGTGAGTCGCTTTAATCTTGCCGATTACGTTGAGAAGTCTAGCGACGGGCGGACGCTTTTTCTTGGAAGGAAGTTAGCGGAACGATGGCGCGGAATACCTTGCCCTTGCCGACAACAATATCACCGGCGCGTGCTTCCGCTTCGAACACCAGAAATCGACCTCGCGCGCCCGCCAATTTTGCCTGAGCGACAACAATCGCGCCTTGGGGAACGGCCTTCAGGTGGTCGACTTCGATGCGCGTGCCGACGCTGATGGAGCCCTCGGGTAAATGAAGGGCAATCGCCTGCGCCGCGGCAACTTCCATCATTCCGATCATCGACGGCGTCGAGAAAACAGCTGGAAGCCGCGAATCATAAGCCGCAATCGTCCACTCGAAAGGCACCTCTCGCTCGATTTTCGCGGACAGGCCTATGGCCAGGCGAGGACTTTGCCCTCCGGATTTCTTCTGAGCTTTGCTTCGGCGTTTTCCAGCTTTTTTCGCTCTTTTTCGGCGTGCCTTCACCGCGTGTCCTCGCCGGACACCGCCTGCGCCGCGGGGGAATGGAAGAAATCTCCGACAAATTCCGTGAGGGTCATTCCGATCTGCTTCCACAGCCGCTTCCGAAGGCTTCGATAGTCCTGCGCACCGCTGAAGAGGTCGCGCAACAGCTCGCGGAACGTCGCGCTGCGCCGCGCGAACTGCACCATGCGCGTCGTCACCGCGCCGCCAAGGAATGTGCCTCGAAAAACGGTCCGCACCAGGCGCGTCGCAAACTCCAAATCCGCGACAAATTCCGCGCGCAATCGCGCCGGATAGCTTTCCGGCTGTCCTGCTGCGATCGCCTGCGCGAGCAGATCGCCGGACCGCAGCGCGTAGAAAAGTCCTTCGCCGGTAATCGGGTCCACGCAAGCGGCCGCATCGCCGGCCAGCGCCCAGTTCCGCCCCACGATTTTTCGGTTTCGCAAGGTCCCCAATTGCGGCGACGGCAGCACGTGGCTGTAAAAGCGGGCGTCCTGCGTCGGGATTTTTTCCTCGCGAATGAAATCTTCCAGATGCTTTCGCAACGCGGACGTCGTGTATTCCGCCATCTTCGCGCAGATTCCCACGGAGAGATGATCCGTTCGCGGAAACGACCAAAGGTAGCCCGCGAGCCGCTCCAGAAACTTGATTTTCACGATATTTTCCTGTGCGGGGATGAAATATCCCATCGTCACTTCGAGGTCTTTAGGTTCGAGCGGAGTCGTCTCCGGGAGCAGTTGGTTTCTCGCGCCCGCGGCCAGGACCACGAAATCAGCGTCGTCGTCTTTTCCGCCAGCGGAAAGTTTGACCCTGTTTTCATTCGTATCTACGCGCGTGACCCGGGCGTGCACCATCGAGCAGCCGGCCGCTTCCGCGCGATCGAGCAGCAGTCCGTTCAGCACGGCCCGTGAATAAATCACCAGCGGACGCGACATCTCGAAACGCGCGCGATGTCCCCGGCTTGAAATCAGTTCCGCGGTGTGGATTTCCTTCTTGGCTTGCGGTCCGTGGAGGAGGAACGGGTATTTCTCGATAGCCTTGTGTGTCAGTCCGCCGCCGCATGGCTTTTCCCAGGCCAGGTGCTCGTCGTATAGCGTTACGCCAAAGCCGGCCGAAGCCAGTTTTTCTCCGCACAGCGCGCCCGCGGGCCCGCCCCCGACCACCGCAATCCGATTCATCGTTTGGTGACCGCCCTAATCGGCCGCAGCGGCGAATCATCTCTCTCATACCGTGCGGCCAGTCTGCGGAGTATAGCATCAATCCGCGAACCACAAGGCGAGCGTGGTTTACTCTTGAGATGACACCGGACGAATAGGAATCATCGCGGACCTGTCTCCTGTAGGATGGAAGCGTCGGTAAACGAAGCCTTTAAGGAAACTTTGCGCCACTAGGCGGCATCTCACTGGCGATACAACTCTATGCGGGAGAGACACATGCTTGGGCGAAAACTGATCGTCATCCTGTTCGTGATCGCTTGCAGCGGCACGCTTGCCTCAGCTCAGAGCCGGTACGAAATCACGCCATTTTTCGGCGGCAAGATTGGCGGTCGCATTCTTCTTCAAAACAGTGGATTCTTCGATTACGACAAAATCAAGAATAGCGAGAACTACGGAGTTAACTTCGGCTACAACCTGTGGGACAACTTCCAGGCCGAGTTCACGTGGAATCGTCAGCCGACCTCCCTCTTGCAACATGACACGCAAACCAACACGTTCACAAACGTCGGCAACATCGACATGGACATCTACCAATTCGGAATTCTCTACGAATTTCGCAGCGCGGAAGCCAAAATCAAGCCTTTCATGGGTGCCGGCCTTGGTTGGACGCACTTCACCAACAGCAACTCGACGCAAATCGGTTTCAGCAATAAGTTTTCTTACAATCTCGGCGGCGGCGTGAAATATTTTCCGGCGCATCACTTCGGCCTCCGGCTCGACATTCGTTACCTAGCGACGCGAACCGTTCCGCAGCAGAGCGTTCAGAATGGCTTCCTGGTCACAACGAGCGCCCACGCCAAGCAGGGCGAAGCGACCGCCGGCCTAATCTTTCGCTTCTAACCCGCGCTGAACCCCGACATGGTTCTATAACCTACATTGTGAAGGACTTTGCAGCTTCGCCGGCCCCCGAACTGCGTAATTCTGCACAGGCCGCGTTTGCCGCCTCCCTAGCCTATTGATTTTGAACGTCCTACAGATATCCACAGTTGGTACGGCAAATGCTCTATGCCTTGGCAGGAGGGTGGTCCACCTATGAACAACATCAAAAAAGCAGTCTATGCCCTTCTGGGGTGTAGCCTGCTGTTGTTTTTGGCTTTACCGGCTCATGCAGACGAATGCGCAGGTGCATTGCCTGTAGGAAGCGCAACAGGCTGCGGCGCCGTGATCAATGTTACTGGCGCAAGTGGTGGGGTGGCTTCAGCCTTCACCGTCTCCAATGCAGGGAATAACAATCCGTTCGATGGAACTGAGGATACGTTGATTGGTCTCGATAATAACACCGGGGCGACGCTGAACTCGATCACTCTAACTGCATCTGACAACACGTTCGGTGGCCTCGGCCAATTCGACGGCGACGGCGTATGTCTCTTTAACGCCGCAGATTGCCTCGGGGCAACTGGCTATGAGGGTCCAAACATGACCTTCTCAGCCGGTGCGGGGTGCCCGGGTGGTCTGGGCACCTTCGGATGCGATTCCGTGGTTGTTACCTTTACAGGAGGATTGGCGAACGGTGCCAGCACTTGGTTCTCTCTGGAAGGTACACCAGGCAGCCTGACTGGCGGTGGCGGTATCGGCGGAGGTACGCCGGAACCAGCATCACTGCTTCTCTTGGGCACGGGTTTGGTAGGGCTCGCTCTTCGTCGCTTCATGGCGTAAAAGCTTCCCCTAAGAGATCTTAGCCCAGCCTTACTGGCCGCTCTGCTCTATGGGCAGAGCGGCTTTTGTTTGCAGCCGCGCTTCTCAGAGGCTTCTAAAAAATACGCGAATAACGGGCCTTGACACTTTTTTACCTTGGACGACTTTTGCCTACATAAGAAAGCGATTGACAGAATTTTCACTCCGATTTAAAATATAAGTTGTTAGCCTGGGATTCTGCCGACATCCTTTCCGTTTCCCAAGACCTCGTTTCCGCGTCATAAGCTCGTCATAAGAGTGATAAGATTTGTGTGCGTTTGCCGCTGCCCTCTGCGGCCCGAGGCCCTTTGGGACGGGTAGTTTCGCAAACTGAGTTGCTCCCAATCATCGCCCAGGCGAAGCGCGATGGGCGCCGTATTGTGTTCACAAACGGCTGTTTCGACATCCTCCACCCGGGCCATGTTCACCTTCTCGAAGCCGCCCGCGATTTGGGCGGCCTGCTCATCGTTGCTTTGAATACCGACCGCAGCGTCCGCGCGAACAAGGGCGCCGGCCGTCCGATTATTCCCGAAGCGGAGCGCGCTGAAGTGATTGCCGCGCTCGCCGCCGTGGATTATGCCGTCCTGTTCGACGAGCCGACCCCGCGCGAGATTATCTCGCGGGTCCTGCCGGATGTACTCGTCAAGGGCAGCGATTGGGGCCCCGACGAAATCGTTGGCAGGGAGGAAGTCGAAGCCGCGGGCGGCCGCGTCGTATCCATTCCGCTTGAGCCGGGCTTTTCAACCTCCGCGATTATCGAACGCGTAGCGAAACTCCCCTCATGATTCTGCCCCTGGTTGGCGAACTGCTCTCCCGCATCGGCCGCCAGCCGGCGGTTGAGGAAAGTTTTGACCGTCTCCGGCGCGGCTCGGAGGAAGTTCGCCTCGCGGGACTGACCGATGCCGCCAAGACGCTCATCGCGGCATTAGTCATCCAGAATCTATCGCGCCCCGCGATTCTTGTCGTCGAATCGAACACGAAGGCCGATTTCTTCGCCGCGCTGGCCGAGTATTTCAGCCGCGCGCTTTGCCGATCGAAACCGCGAGTCTCGATTCTTCCGGCGCATGAAGTGCTGCCGTATGACCACCAGTCGCCGCACCCGGAAATCTCCGAGGCGCGTGCCTCGGCGTTATTGCGCATCGCGTCAGCGCAGGTGGACCTCGTTATCGCGCCCGTCACCGCCGCCGTGCTCCGCCTTCGCGACTCTGATTTTTATAGGAGCCTGGCCCGTTCGCTGGTCCGCGGCGAGGATGTGCCGCGCGAGGAGCTTCTCTCGCATATGGCGAGCGTTGGCTACGAGGCTGTGGACACCGTCGAAATGCCGGGCCAATTCGCTGTGCGCGGTGGCATCCTCGACGTTTTCGCTCCCGAATCCGAACGCCCTGTGCGCATTGAGCTTCTGGGAGATACCGTAGAATCGCTCCGCGAATTCGATCCCAATACGCAGCGTTCGGCGAATTCCCTCGAAACGGTCACGCTGCTTCCCTTGACGGAATTCCCTCGCCGCGAGTTCTGGAACGAGTCGTCACCTAACGTTTCCATTGACGGCGATCGTGAGAATATTTCCAGTGCGCCTGCATCCGCTTCCCCGGAAGGATTTTCTCCCGGCTGGGAATTTCGAGCGTTTCTCGCGGATAAGCGCGGCGCGGATTTGCTCCGCCTTTGGGAAAAGCCTCTGGTGCTTCTCGACGAACCAACGGCCCTGGCGGCGGCGCTTGATGATTATCGTGCTCGATTGAGCGAAGGCGCGTCGCGCGAGCCAGACTCCGCGTCGCCTGGGCGATACATCTTGAGCGACGAAGAGTGGCAAGCGGCTCTGCGGTCGGCTGCAATCCTCAATTTGGAACGCCTGTCCGTGGAGGTCTCAGCCGGTTCCTCGCTGTCGCTTTCCTCGCGTCCCACCGCGCGCTATCACGGCAATGTTCCGGCATTCATGGCCGAACTCTCGGGCCGTCTGAACTCGGGCGAAAAAATCATGCTGAGTGCCGCAAGCACGGGCGAACTCGAGCGCCTTGCCGATCTCTGCCACGAATTCGAGCTCCCGTATTCCATGGGCGAGACGGCCGAAGGCGCCACCGCGTCGCGCCTCGCCGACGACTCGAGCAGCGGCAGCGTGCCCGCCGCCGTGCTGGTCAAGGCGCCGCTCGACGAGGGCGTCGAATTCGTTTCCGCGAAACTCTCCATTTTCGGCAATTCGGATTTGTTCGAAGTCACGCCCGCGCCGGCGCGCCCGCGCGCGCGTCCCAAAACGGCCAGCTTCTTCAGCGATTTCTCGGAGCTCAAGCAGGGCGACTTTGTCGTTCACGTGGACCACGGCATCGGCCGTTTTGCCGGCCTGCGCCAGGTCAGCGTCGACGGAGTGAACGGCGAATTTTTGCTCCTCGAATACGCCGAAGACGCGAAGCTCTACGTCCCGCTCACGCGCCTCGACCTCGTTCAGAAGTATCAATCCCTCGGCGGCGCCGCGCCGAAGCTGGATCGCCTTGGTTCTCAGGCATGGGAAGCGCGCAAATCGCGAGTGCGCAAATCCGTCGGCGACATGGCCCAGCGTTTGTTGCGACTCTATGCCGAACGTAAGACTGCTGGCGGACACTCGTTTCCGAAAGACACGCCCTGGCAGGAAGAATTCGAGGACGCCTTCGAATTTCAGGAGACGCCCGACCAGGCCCGCGCGATCGACGACGTCAAGCACGATCTCGAAAGCGGCTTGCCCATGGATCGCCTCCTTTGCGGCGACGTCGGCTACGGCAAGACGGAAGTCGCCATGCGCGCCGCCTTCAAGGCCGCCGCCGACTCCAAGCAAGTCGCCGTCCTCGCGCCCACCACTGTCCTCGCCTTTCAGCATTACGACACGTTCCGCCGCCGTTTTGCCGCGTTCCCCGTGCGCATCGCGATGCTGAGCCGTTTTCAGAGCCGTCAGGAGCAGAATAAAATCCTGCCCGAAATCGAGGCCGGAAAAATCGACATCGTCATCGGCACGCACCGCCTTCTTTCGAAGGACGTCAAGTTCCACGACCTCGGCCTTCTCGTCGTCGACGAAGAGCAGCGTTTCGGCGTCGGCCACAAGGAGCGCATCAAGGAGATGCGCAAGAATGTCGACGTCCTCACCATGTCCGCGACGCCGATTCCGCGCACGCTCCACATGTCCCTCGTCGGCCTCCGCGACATGTCCGTCATCGAAACGCCGCCGAAGGATCGCCTCGCGATTCAAACCGTCGTCGCGCCGTTCGACACCGGCCTCATTCGCCGCGCCGTCACGGAAGAGATGGCTCGCGGAGGCCAGGTGTTTTTCCTTCACAACCGCGTCGAATCCATCGCCTCGCTCGCGAAAATGGTGCAGGACCTCGTCCCCAAGGCCCGCGTCGTGGTCGGCCACGGTCAGATGAAAGAGGAAGATCTCGCAAAAGTGATGATGAAATTCATCCGCCACGAAGCGGACGTCCTCGTCGCCACCACGATCATCGAAAATGGCCTCGACATTCCCGCCGCGAACACGATTCTCATCAATCGTGCCGACCGCTTCGGCTTGGCGGAGCTGTATCAACTTCGCGGCCGAGTCGGCCGTTCGAATCAGCGCGCTTACGCGTATCTGCTCGTTCCGCCCGAGGCCGCTCTCTCGGGCCTCGCTCGCCAGCGTCTCGCCGCGCTCAAGGAATTCAGCGACCTCGGCGCCGGCTTCCGCATCGCCGCCCTCGATCTCGAACTTCGCGGCGCCGGAAACTTGCTCGGCAGCGAACAGCATGGCCACATCGAAGCCGTCGGCTTCGACATGTATTGCCAGATGCTCGAGCGCGCCGTCTCCGAACGCAAAGGCGAAGCCGTCCAGCCCGAGCGCCGCGCCACGCTCAATCTCGGCCTGGACATCCGCATCCCGCGCGATTACATCGAAAATGAAAGCCAGCGCCTGCGCGTTTATAAGCGCATCGCCGGCGTTTCTTCGGAGGAGTCGCGGGATGAAGTCCGTGCCGAATTGCGCGACCGTTTCGGCGAGCCGCCTCATGCGATCGAAAATCTGCTCGAATACGCGTTGCTCAAAGCCCAAGCTGAAAAGCTGCTCGTCGCCGCCGTCGAACGCCGCGGCGATCGCATTGCCATTCGCTGGCACGAAGACACTCCGGTGCGTCCCGAAAAGCTCGTCAAGCTCATTCGCGGCAGCAACGATATGCGTCTCGATCCCACCGGCGTGCTTTGGCTGGAGGGGAAGCGTCCGCCCGAAGGATTGGCTGGCGCCGTCAGAAACGTATTGCTCCAACTACAATCGTAGGGATAGAATCCCATGCATATGAAGCGTTTTGCCTTGGCGGTCTCGACTGCAATTCTCGCGCTTTCGATTCCCGCCATGCTCCGCGCCAGCGGAAAGGTCGTGGAGGAAATCGTCGCGCGCGTGAACAACGACGTCATCACGCTTTCCGATTATCAAAAAGCCGAATCCGGCCTGCCAGAGCAAGTCCAGCAGGAATGCCAGGGTTGCGCGCCCGACAAGACAGCGGCAATGCTCGCCGACGAAAAAAAGAACCTCTTGCGCTCGCTGATTGACAATTCGCTCCTCGTCCAGCGCGCTCAGGATCTCGGCATTACCGTCGATACCGATCTTGTCCGCGAGCTCGACCAGATTCGCCAGCAGAATAATCTTGCGAGCATGGAAGCCCTCCAGAAAGCCGTCGAAGCGCAAGGCATTGCCTGGGAGGATTACAAGGAGCAGCTTAGGAACAATTTGCTGACTCAGAAAGTGATCCAGCAGGACGTCGGCTCTTCCATCAAGATTAGCAACGAGGAAATCCAGAACTATTACAGCCAGCACAAGACCGATTTCGTCAAGCCCGAGGAAGTCGACATCTCCGAGATTTTCTTCAACACCTCGGGCAAGACGCCAGCCGAAACCGCCGCAATTGAACAGAAAGCCGAAGGCGTTTTGAAGCGCCTTAACGCCGGCGAAGATTTCGCTGCTCTCTCTCGCCGCAATTCCGATGGCCCGACGGCCAGCGACGGCGGCGAATTGGGTGTGCGCAAGAGCGGCGACCTGCCTCCTGACCTCGAAAAAACCGTCTTCGCTCTTCACAAAGGCGACACCACTGGACTCATTCACACGTCCAGCGGCCTCGAAATACTCCACGTCAATCAGCACTTCGACGCTGGCCTTCAGCCGCTCGACAAAGTCGAGATGGACATCGAGAACCATCTCTATCAGCAGCAGATCCAGCCGGCCATGCGCCAGTATCTCGATCGGCTTCGCCGCGACAGCTATGTTGTCGTGAAGGCTGGCTACACGGACAGCGGCTCGGTCGGTGGCAGCTTCGTCATCAAGGAACTTTCGCCCTCGGATAAGTCCAAGAAGAAGCAGCCTGCGCAGCAGCCATGAAGCCCGCATTCGTCGCGGACCTGCAGGACGGGCAGTCCGTCGCCTCTTTTTTCCTTGTCCGCGAAAAAGAAATCCGCACCTCGACGAATACGGGGAAATCCTGGCTGCAGCTCGAACTCGCGGACCGCACCGGCTCCCTCTCCGCGAAAATGTGGGACAACTTCGCCTCGGTTGCGCAGACTTTCCAGCGCGACGACGTGATTCGCGTCCGTGGCCGCGTCAAGCTCTATCGCGGCGAAAAAGAGCTGACCATTGAGCAAATCCTCCCCGCCGGCGAATCTGAGTATTCGCTGGACGACTTCCTCCCTCACACGCAGCACGACGTCGAACAGCTCTACGCGAAATTGCGCGAGGAAATCGCCGCCGTCGGCAATCCCTGGTTGAAGAAACTTCTCACCGCCGTCGTCGAGGATCCGGAAATCGCTCCGAAGCTCAAGCGCGCCCCTGCGGCCATGACCATGCATCATGCCTATCTCGGCGGCCTGCTCGAGCATTTGGTCAGCCTCTGCGGCCTCGCCCGGCGCGTCGTGCAGCATTACCCGGAACTCGATGCCGATCTGCTCCTCTCCGGCATCGTCCTCCACGACATCGGGAAAATTGAAGAGCTGAATTATTCCCGCGCCATTCGCTATACCACCGAAGGCGAGCTCTTGGGCCACATCATCATCGGACTCGGCATCGTGCGGCGCAAGGTCGACGCCATTTCAGGCTTTCCGTCCCAGCTCGCCGCTCTCGTCGAGCATTTGATTGTCAGCCATCACGGCGAATACGAATTCGGCTCGCCCAAATTGCCCGCCGTTCGCGAAGCCGTCTTGCTCCACATGCTCGACGATATGGATTCGAAAATGGCGGCGATGCGCGCCACGCTCGCGGAGCCCCCGGGAGATGACGAGTGGACTGGCCGCAATCCCGCTCTCCGTCGCAATCTTCTTCGCGCCGGCGACTATCTCAGCTCCGGCGATAAGAAGGCCACAGGCGTCGCCGCCGCGAAGAGCCCCGCTCCCGCGCGCGCCGCGAACGCAAATCAGGCCGGCGATCTTTTCAATTCGCCCAAGCCCTCCGCGCAGAAGGGCTCGCGATGAATCAGACTGCCGCGCGCGCCGCCGTGGACGCTGGAGTGCAAAAGCAGGCCAGGCCGCCGGCCAGGCGTCGCTCCGTGCTCGACCTCGCGCCTCTCGAGCTCGCTTGCATGAACGCTTTGTGGCCCATCGGCGAAGCCTCGGTGCGCGACATACGCGCGCAGATGTCCGCCGCTCGCCCTCGCGCCTATACAACGATTATGACCATCATGGATCGTCTCGCGCGCAAGGGAATCGTCGAGCGCCGCCGCGTCGGCCGCGCCTGGCTCTATCGCCCTCATCTGAGCGCCGAGGAAGCTCGCGCCCATGCCGTCGCGCAAATCGTCGAAGGCTTCTTCGGAGGCTCGGCCGCCGCGCTGGCCGCGCAATTGAGCCGAACTGGTCCGGCTCAGCCTGTCGCTCCGCAATCAAAAAACGATGTCGCGCCGGCAAGGAGCTCGCTTTCGCCGGAATCCCGGCAGCCAGCGCCGCAGCCGCATCCCGTCTCAACTGCCGCACCGGCATCCGATCGCGATTTGCGTCCCTCGCGAGCGGGCGATATTCTTCTCTGAGCCGCCATGTTTCCCGCTGAACTGAAAATTCGCGACCTGTCCATTCGCCCGGCGACCCTCCTCGCGCCCATGGCCGGAGTCACGGACACGATTTTCCGCCGCGTCATTCGCGGCCTTGGCGGCTGCGGCCTCATCATGACTGAATTCACCAGCGCCGAAGGTGTTACGCGCAACGCGGCGAAAACCGTGCGTTACCTCTACTACGACGAAGATGAGCATCCCATCGCCGCGCAGCTTTTCGGCGCGAATCCTGAAGTCATGGCCGCCGCCGCGTCTCTCGTCGAGGATCTCGGCTTCGATCAGGTGGACATCAATCTCGGCTGCCCGGCCAAAAAAGTCGTGAAGTGCGGCGGCTCTGGCTTGCTCCGCGATTTGCGCCAGCTGGAGAGCGTTCTCAGCGCCGTCCGCGCCGCCGTGAAGATTCCGCTCACGATCAAGATGCGCTCCGGATGGGATGAGTCCAGCATCGTCGCCCTCGAAGTCGCTCGCCTCGCCGAAGGCGTTGGCGTCGAGGCCGTCGCCGTCCATCCGCGCACGCGCTTGCAGGCCTATTCCGGCCAGGCTGATTGGTCTCTGATTGCTCGCGTGAAGCAGGCCGTGAAAATTCCGGTGATCGGCAATGGCGATATTCGCGTCCCGCAGGATGCCGAACGCATGGTCGCCGAGACCGGTTGCGACGCGGTCATGATTGGCCGTACCGCCGCCACGAATCCGTGGATCTTTCGCCAGATGGAGCAGTACTTCTCTTCACGCCATTTCGACGAGCCATCCGAGGCGGATCGCCATCATCTGCTCTCCGGATATTTTCGCAGCCTGATTGCCGCCGAACTCCCCGACGCCATTGGCAAAATGAAGCAGTTCGCCTGCTGGTTCACGCACGGCATCCGCAATGGTTCCGACCTGCGCCATCAGGTTCATTCTTCCCGCACGCCTGCCGAAGTCCTCGACCGCGTCGAGACGTTTTTCGCCGGCGTCACCGCCGAGAATTGACCAGAATCGGATTCTGAGGCGGCGTTTTCTGATCGCAAATGAAACGCACAGTCGCGAAATCGCATCTCATTGTAAACAAAGCACTTAGCAGTTCCTGATCGCAAATGAGTTTCACTTGTTTGCGATCAGCAATTCCGCTGTTTTGAGAGGTAATTCTCAGGAGTTTTCTTCCGCAATCAATCGCTTGTAGGCTTCCCGTTTTGCGAGGCCAAATTCCTTCGCCGCCAGCTTCAGCGCCGCCTTGCGGTCCACTCCTTCGGCGCGCTCGATCTCGGCGACGCGCTTCGCGAGCGAGCCTTTCGCGGCCCGGTCCTTTGGCGCTGCGCCCGGTTGTTCCGATTCCGGCGGCCCGATGAGCAGTGTGATTTCGCCGCGCGGCGGTTTTTTCGCCAGCGCGGAAATCAATTCGTCGATCCTCCCGCGCAAGAACTCTTCGTGGATCTTCGTCATCTCGCGCGCCACCGCCGCGTGCCGGTTGCCGAGCATTTCCAGCGCGTCTTCGAGCATCGCGCGCAATCGGTGCGGCGCTTCATAGAAGACGAGCGTTCGCGCCTCGGCCGAAAGCTTCCGCAGCGCCCGGCGTCGCTCCGCCGGACGTGCCGGCAGGAAGCCGAAAAACGTGAACTCTTCCGCAGGCACTCCAGAAGCCGCCAGCGCCGCGACAATCGCCGACGGCCCAGGAATCGGGACCACGGGAATATGATGCCGCAGGCACAGCGCGACCAGTCGGTGCCCCGGGTCCGAAATCGCCGGTGTCCCCGCGTCGCTGACGAGCGCAATCTTCGCGCCCTCCTCCATCCTCAGCACGAGTTCCGGCGCGCGCGTCAGTTCGTTGTGCTCGTGGTAACTTTCGAGCGGCTTGCGGATTTCGAAATGCGTCAGCAGTTTCAGCGACTCCCGCGTGTCCTCGCAAGCAATCAGGTCCGCTTCCTTCAATATGCGCAGCGCGCGCAGGCTGATGTCTTCCAGGTTTCCAATCGGCGTGGCCACCAGGTAGAGGCAGCCGCGGGCAGGAGCTTCAGATGATGGAATATTCATCGCAATGGCAAGGCGGCGCGTTTCACCAGCGCGGGGAGTCTAACACACGCCACTCTCCTTCCGCCTCGCCATGGCTGAATAGAAGCCTGCATAATGGTTCAGTTTGAATTGTCTTGATCGTGACACGAGGAAGGGGCCCCCAAATCGACGGCTAATCGAGCCTGGGGGAAAGGAGTCAAAATTCAAACCGACCCTTTATCGAAACATCGCGCGCGTTCGCCCAGCCTCGCTGGCGTGATAAGATTTACTGTTACAGTCGCAGGAGTGAGGAAACAAGGTTGCCATTATACGAATACAAATGCGTGAAGTGTGGCCACAGGTTTGAGAAGATTGAAAACGTCTCGGCCAGCACCACGAAAAAGTGCCCCGAGTGCGGCAGCCGCGCCGAGCGCATGCTCGCCGCTCCCGCCATCCAGTTCAAGGGAAGTGGCTGGTATGTGACGGATTACGCCGGCAAGAATTCCGACGGCTCCTCGAAAGAAGCCAAGGAAGCGAAAGAATCCACGCCGGCCTCGGAATCGAAGTCCAAAGAAGCCGCGCCCGTAGGTGCAAAGGATTCTTCGAAAGGTTCCTCCAAGAAGAAAGAGAAGTAACGGCGCGGAATCAGACCTTGAGCGTTTTCAGATAGGCCCGGAACTCATCGCCGAACTCCGGATTCTTCAGCGCGAATTCCACCGTGGCTTTGAGGAACCCCAGTTTGTCGCCCGCGTCGTAAGTCTTTCCTTCTATCGTCAGGGCCCACAGCCCGTGTTCGCGCGCCAGTATTCGCAGCGCATCCGTCAGCTGGATTTCGCCTCCGCGTCCCGGCTGCGTGCGTTCCAGGCAATCGAAGATCTCCGGCGGAAGCACGTATCGGCCGATGATGCTCAAATTCGACGGCGCTGTATCCGCCGATGGCTTCTCGACAAGATCAAATATTTGCCTCAGCCGCTCGCCCCACTTCGGCTCCGAAGCCGGCCGCGCGTCCACGACGCCGTAGAGATGCACCAGTTCGCGCGGCACGGCCTCGACGGCGATAGCGCCGACGCCCGTCGCTTCGTAGACGTCGCACAGCCCGCGCGTCACCGGCTCCGCGCCGGAACAGATCACGTCGCCGAGCAGCACTGCGAACGGTTCATCGCCCACGAGTTCACGCGCGACAAGCACCGCGTGTCCCAGCCCCAGCGGCTCGCGCTGGCGTATGTAGCTGAAATGGATCTTGCCGCCAATGTCGCGCACCAGGTCCGCGCGCCGCGTGTCGCCCTTGTCGCGCAGAAAGCGTTCCAGCTCCGGCGAGTGATCGAAATGGTCCTCGATGGCATTCTTCCCGCGCCCCGTGACGACGATGATGTTTTCGATTCCCGATGCCGCGCATTCTTCCACCGAATATTGAATCAGCGGCTTGTCCACGACGGGCAGCATTTCCTTCGGCTGCGCCTTCGTCGCGGGCAGAAATCGTGTCCCCAGCCCGGCTGCTGGAAACACGGCCTTTCGCACTCGTCTCGGCTTGTCGGTCATATGTCGCGTTGCCAGAAGCGAACCTGCAAATTACGTGCTGCGTTGTCTGTTGTCAATCGCGCGTTTCGAGCAGCGCTTCGAGCGTCGGTGAAATGCGAATCTGCTGGATCGCTCGCCTCGCCTGCTCCGGCGTCATCCATCCCCTCTCCGTGAGGATTCGGACGTTCGCCGCAAGCGGCGCTTCGCCCAGCAATCGGAGCCACGGTTCGACGCGCTTCGGCGCGCCGGGCCACAAACGTGACGATGTTTCCATAGATGTAAGTTCACGGCGCCATTCAATCTCGGGTACAAATTTGGATGTGTCGGTCAGCACCCAGAATGGAATTCTAGCTCGTCGCGTTTCTTCGACGAGAATCTCCGTCCCGTACCGGTTCACGAATCTACGAGGCCGCACTTGATCGGCGCCGACGACAACCGCATCAGGCCGCGGATGCTCATCATCCGCGCCATGAACGAAACTCGGCAGCGACAAGTCCGTCGTGAGCGTCACGCGCAGCCCCGCCGCCGCAAGTGTGCTTGCCAGCTCTCGCCCTTCCATCTCCGGGCTTGCCTCCGAGCAATAAATTCGCTGAATTCGCGCCTTGCTATGAACCAGCGCCCTTAGCACCGTCGAGCTGTACGAATACGTGAGAATCGTCTTGCGCCCGCCGCTTCGCAATGCGCGCCGCAACATCTTCGCGATCTCCTGCGCGCCGTCCCTCAAAACCGATTCAAAGCCTGCGCAAGCTCTGAACAATTCTTGATGCGGTTTATTGGAATCCACGGCGAGCGCCAATTCGTTCGCCAGCCGAAAGAAAGGAGCCATGTCCGCCTGCGTTTCCAGCAGTCCGTGGATCACCAGCAGAGACTCTTGCTGGCTCGCTCGCGGATTTCGCCTCGCCCATCCGCGCAAAGCATCCACGGCCTTCAGCGCCAATTCATTCGCCCCGGAATGTTTATCGTTGTCTATGTTTCGTAATTGGCGCTTCAGGATGCGGTCCACGGCCGTATGCTAACATAGGCATTCGAAACGAAAGGGGCCGCGAAGTGACCGCGCGAATTCTCGGAATCGAATCGTCTTGCGACGAAACCGCCGCCGCAGTTGTCGCTGACGGCCTGAAAATCCTGTCGAGTGTCGTCGCTTCGCAGGTCGATATCCATCGCAAGTATGGCGGCGTGGTGCCTGAGCTCGCCTCGCGCGAGCATCTCCGTCAAATTGTCCCCGTCGTCCGCGAAGCAGCTGCGCAAGCTGGCATTTCGCTCGCCGACGTCGACGCTATCGGCGTCACGCAGGGTCCGGGCCTCGTCGGCTCGCTTCTTGTTGGCCTCACGTACGGAAAAGTCCTTGCGCTCGCGTTAGGGAAGCCTCTCGTTGGCGTGAATCATCTCGAAGGCCACGTCCACGCCGTGTTTCTCGAAGCGCATTCCGCCGGACGCGCGCCGAAATTGCCCGCGGTTTGCCTCATCGTCTCCGGCGGCCACACGCTTCTCTATCGCATCGAAGCGCGCGCAATCAGCGGAGCCAACGGCGCTCGCGAATTCGGTTACACTCGCCTCGGCGGCACGCGCGACGACGCCGCCGGCGAAGCGTACGATAAGGTTGCCAAGATGCTCGCACTCGGTTATCCGGGCGGACCAATCATCGACCGCCTCGCCGCGCACGGAAATCCCAAGGCGATCCGCTTCGGCGAAACGAAGATGAAGGGCAATCCCTCCGATTTCAGTTTCAGCGGCATCAAGACGGCTGTTCTCTATCATCTCCGCAATCATCCGGAGCTTTCGCCCGAAATCGAAGCGCGCCAGGCAGCTCTCGCCCGCGGCGAACGGGGCGCCGATGCGTTGCGCGCGCTGTCTAGCCCCGCGACGCTCGATCTCGTCGCCAGTTTTCAACACGCTGTCGTCGAAGATCTCGTCGGCCGCACGCTCGCGGCCGCGGAGCAATTTGCCGTCGAGTCAGTTCTTGTTTCCGGCGGCGTCGCTGCGAATGGCGAGTTGCGCAAGCGGTTTGAGGAAGAAGCAGGGAAGCGCGGCCTAGAGGTTTTTTTCCCCAGCCGTCCGCTTTCCACGGACAATGCCGCGATGATTGCCGCCGCGGCCTATTCGAAGTTCGTCGCGGGTGAACGCGCCGATGCCACTCTCAACGCCGCTGCGAATTTTCCCCTCGGCGTTGCTCGGTAGCTTGTGGCGGAATCAGCAACTTTCAAATCGGATGGTTTTCGTATAGGTAAGCTGTGCCATCCTGCGCCACCGCGTAGAGCATTCGTCCGTCCGCGCTCCATCGCAAATCCAGGATTCCCTCGGCCCAGCATTCGTCAATCGCGTTCATGCTCCGCGCATCCGCGATGAATATTCGCCCCTTCTCCGAATTCTTCAGCAAGCAGTTGTAAAACGCGCAGAGCGGCTGCGTCGGATGATAGCAACAGAGATCCGCCCCGAAAGGCAGGGAGGTAACCTCGCGCTTCCCCGCGTCGCAAACATATGCCTGGCCCGATGCGCAGAAAAATAATCGCCGCCCGTCCCGCGACCACGTAAGCCCCGAAACGGCTCCTGTCGCGCCGATCCGCGAAATCACTTCGAGCGAAGGCGCAGTCAGCAGGAGAATGGAATCGTCCGACCACTCGCCGTCGTATTCGAGGACGGCCGCGAGCATTTTCTCTTCGGGATGGAAAGCGGCGCAGCCAAATCCCCAGAGCTTGCCCTGATCGCCCAGGTCTTCCGCTCGCGCGTTCTCGTCAAATGCGCTCGCCGGGATTTCGCGGAGCATTTCGAATCGCTTCGCGCCGTCGCCGCTCCGCCAGATTTGAAGCATCCCTTTGTCCGGGCCGTTGGCGCATGCGACGAAGTACTTCTCGCTGCCCGACCAGCATAAAAATTCTGGCACCACATCGAATTTGCCGAAGCGGCATTGGAATGCTCCGCCGTACGCGTCCAGCAGATGAAACTCGTGAGGCCATCCGTTGCTCGCGACCGCGAGGTTTTTTCCCGAAGGCGACCACGCCAGCGAGGCGCGCGTCGGGCCATCCGGCGCTTTCCGTTCGCCTGGGATCTCTATGTGAGTGGGCAGCCAGCTCAGTTCGAGATCATGGATGTCAATTCGATGGCTCGGCGTTCGGCCCTCGTCGCCGAAGATCGCGACGTATCCGCGCTGTGAAATCGCCAGCAGGCGCCGCGTTCCCGTGAACGCCTGCCTCACGCGCCATGTCGGATTGTGCGGGAATTCGCGCAGGCCGCGCAGCACCAGCGAAGAGGAGAGAACCGCGATGGCCTTGCTCTCGCTCCGGACGATTTCTCGGCTGTTGCGTCGCTTGCGCGGCGGCATCAGGACACTCGCATCGTCGAGAGTTCTTCGAGCCGCGATTTCGACTCGGCCATTCGCTTGCGCACTTTTTCCGCCATCTCTGCGAGCAGGTCGCGGCCCTGCGCCTGCGCTTCGTCGCTTTGCAGCTTGAGAAGATAGAGGTCCGAATTCGAAAGCTTCTGCACCTCGATCTCGATTTCGCCGAGCCGCGTCTTCATCTGGCTCAGTTTGCGAATCACGCGTATCAGCTCCGCACCCGCGCCGTCGCCCCGCACGGCCTCCGGGCTGCTCTCGTACTTCTCAAGGATTTGCGCCAAGCCTTTTTCGTCGCTGCTCTGATAAGCCTTATTAGCCTCGGCCATCAATTCCTGCCGGCGCGCGCGGTCTGCGTCGTCCGCTGTCAAATCCGGGTGAATGCGCTTTGCGACTTCCCGGTAGAGCCGCTTGATCTCCGGCGAAGGAGCAAAATGCTTCGGCTCTTCCTTGTCCTTCACCGTCGTCGCCGAGCGCGACTCGTTCGCGCGGGCCCGCGCTTCGCGCGCGGCTCGCTGCAGCCGGTCGTTCGAAGGGTCTTCGGCGGCCATCCGCTCCGCGATCTGCGCGCGCAGCTCATCGAGCTCCGAATACGGCTGGCCCACGGATTTCAAGTATCGCTGTTCCAGCGCGCCAAGCTCCCCGCGCAAGCTGGCGAGCTGCAACTCGCATTCCGCCAGTTCCGCCTCTAGGCGCTCTTGCTCCAGTAGCTTGCGCTCGAGTTCGCGCTCTTCGGGCTTCACACTTCGAGTTGGATTCGTCGTCGCCATAATTGCCAGGCTAAGATTCGCAGTCGATGCTTGATCGCGCACCGGTGCGCTCGTCGGCCGCCTGCCGCCAGCCAATAAAGATTCGTCCATTTAGTATGCCGAAGAAATTCCGCGGCGCCACGGCGCGGAGCCCGCGCGTTTCCAGAAGAAAACATTCTGGCCCCTGGGACTTTCGTACTATTCGCCGGCTCTCGTTTGCGCCCGGCCTGCCTGCCTCCTGTGCGCATCCTGCTTTTGCGCCGCGGCGGCGAATTCTATAGAATCGCGCTCCCATGTCTTCGTTGCGAGTCGCCATCGACGCCGGAGGGACCTTCACCGACTGCGTTTTCGTCCGCGATGGCGAGCTGCAAATCCTGAAAGTCCTTTCGACGCCGGAAAATCCCGCGCAGGCAATCGCCGAAGCCGTCGAAAAGGTCGCTGGCGAACATGGCGGTGCCAGTTCGCAATCGCTGGATCTCACTTGCGGCACCACAGTCGGAACAAATGCCCTTCTTGAGCGCCGTGGCGGCCGCGTCGCCCTCGTTACCACAGCCGGATTTGAAGACGTAATCGAGATCGGCCGCCAGGCCCGGCCTCGCCTCTATGATTTTTTCGTCCAGCGGCCGCAGACGCTTGTCCCCCGCGACCGCCGCTTCGGTCTTCACGAGCGCGTCAGCGCCGAGGGGCGCGTGCTCGTGAGTCCCTCGCGCGCCGAAATTGCGCGCCTCCTGCGCCGCGTCCGCAGATCTCGCGCGGACGCAGTTGCGGTATGCCTCCTGTTCTCGTTCGCGAATCCGGCTCACGAACGCGAACTCACGCGCCGCCTCCGTGCCGCAGGGTTCGCTGTGTCCGCGTCGCAGGAAATCTTCCCGGAATTTCGCGAGTACGAGCGGACCGCCACAACCGTGGTCAACGCGTATCTGCTTCCCGTGATGAGCCGCTATCTCGGCGACATCGCTCGCTTGGCGAATTCCTCTCGCCGCGCCGCCACTACGCAATTGCGCAACAGCTCTCGCGTTCGCGTGATGCAGTCGAGCGGCGGAATCATTTCCGCCGCGATCGCCGCGCGCGAACCTGTGCGCACGATTCTTTCAGGGCCCGCTGGCGGCGTTCTCGGCGCGCAGCACGTCGCCGGCCTTGCCGGCTTCGACAAAATCATCGCCTTCGATATGGGCGGCACGTCCACTGACGTCGCTCTCCTCGACGGCCCGCTGCGCACCACCAACGAGTCCGAAGTCGCCGGCCTCCCCGTCGCCGTGCCCATGCTCGACATTCACACGGTCGGCGCGGGCGGCGGCTCGCTCGCGCGTTTCGATCGCGGCGGCGCGCTTCGCGTCGGCCCCGAAAGCGCCGGCGCCGATCCGGGACCAATCTGCTACGGCCGCGGCACGAAACCCACGGTAACTGACGCGCATTTGGTTCTCGGCCGCATCACGCCGCAAGGGCTGCTCGGCGGCGACTTCCGTCTCGACATGGAGCGTACCCGTGAATGGATGGACCGCGCGCGCGGCGCGATGCGCTCCGTCGAGGAATTCGCGCAGGGGATTCTCGACGTCGTCCAGACCAATATGGAGAAGGCGATTCGCGTCATCTCCATCGAACGCGGCTACGACCCTCGAGATTACACGCTCGTCGCGTTCGGCGGCGCCGGCGGACTCCACGCCTGCGGCCTCGCGGCAGCGCTCGAAATTCCGCGTGTCCTCGTTCCGAAATTTCCCGGAGGCCTCTCCGCGCTCGGAATCCTCCGCGCCGATGTCGTGAAGGATTTTTCGAAGACGATTCTTCTGCAAGTCAATTCCGCGCGCGACTCGTCGACAGCCTCGAAGGCGTTGAAGCAGCACTTCGCTGCCATCGAACGCCAGGCCGTGCGTGACATGCGTCAGGAAGGCTTCGCGCCTCCGCAGATACGAATCGAAAAGCTTCTCGACATGCGCTACGTCGGCCAGTCCTTTGAGCTGACGGTATCGGCCGCTGCCGATTTCGTACGCAGCTTCCACGCCGCGCACGACAGGCGCTACGGCTATTCCGATCCGAACCGCGCCGTCGAAATCGTCAACATTCGCGCCCGCGCCATCGGCATTACGCCGAAGCCCGAACTTTCTCGTCTAAGAAAGGGCGGCGAAGACTCGCGTGCGGCAATTCTCGATAAGCGCGGCGTCCTTTTCACCGGCAAGAAACTCGCGACGAATATTTATGATCGCGCGCATCTTCTTGCCGGCAATCGCCTGCAAGCGCCCGCTGTTGTCGCCGAGTACAGCGCCACCACGGTCGTCGAGCCCGGCTGGCGCGGCCGCGTGGATGCCCTCGGTAATCTCATCCTGGAGCGCGCGCGATGAAATTCGATCCCGTCCGCCTCGAGATCTTCAAGAGTCTCTTCCATTCCGTCGCCGAAGAGATGGGCGGCGTGCTTCGCCGCTCCGCGTTTTCGCCGAATATCAAGGAACGCCGCGATTATTCCTGCGCTGTCTTCGATTCCGCCGGCGAAGTTCTCGCCATGGGCGATCACATGCCCGTGCACCTCGGCTCCATGCCCGCATCGGTCGACGCCGCGATTCGCGCAATTCGCCTCGGCCCGGGCGACGTAGCGCTTCTCAACGATCCGTACGCAGGCGGCACGCACCTTCCCGACATCACCATGGTCATGCCCGTATTTCTGCCGCGCGAATCACAGCCGATGTTCTTCGTCGCGAATCGCGCCCATCACGCCGACGTCGGCGGAGGACAGGCCGGCTCGATGGGCCTCTCCCGCGAAATCTTTCAGGAAGGCATCCGCATCCCGCCCGTGAAAATTTTCGAGAAAGGCAAAATCGTTCGCGACGTCATGCAGCTCCTTCTCGCGAATGTGCGCACGGGGCGCGAACGCGAAGGCGACTTGACGGCCCAGCTCGCCTCCTGCCGCATCGGCGAGCGCCGCCTCATCGAAATCGCGACAAAGTACGGCAAGCGCGAAACCTCCGCCTATGGCCGCCATCTGCTCGGCTATTCGGCTCGCATGATGCGCGCGACGCTGCGCGAAATCCCTGACGGCGTTTATCGCGCCGAGGATTTTCTCGACAACGATGGCGTCACGGAAGCTGCTCTTCGCGTTCGCGTCGCGATTCGCATTCGCGGCGATCGCGCCGACGTGGATTTCACCGGCTCGTCGCCCGAATGCGACGGCAGCGTCAATGCCGTCCGCGCCATCGCCGTTTCCGCCGTTTTCTACGTCTTCCGCTGTCTCGTTGACGACCAGGTTCCAGCCACCTCCGGCCTTCTGCGTCCCATTCGCGTCGCGACTCCGGAAGGCAGCATCGTGAATGCTCGCCCTCCCTGCGCTGTCGCCGGCGGCAACGTCGAAACTTCGCAGCGCATCACGGATACGCTCCTCCGGGCTCTCGCCCAGGCCTTGCCCGCTCGCATCCCCGCCGCGAGCCAGGGCACGATGAATAATCTGACGTTCGGCGGCCGGGACACCCGCCCGGGCCGCGGTGGCGCGCCTTTCGCGTATTACGAGACGATCGCCGGCGGCATGGGTGCTCGTCCCGGCCTCGACGGCGAGAGCGGCATCCACACGCATATGACGAATTCCCTCAACACGCCCGTCGAGGTTTTCGAGCACGCTTATCCCGTTCGCCTGCGCCGCTACGGCATCCGCCGCGGCTCCGGCGGAGCGGGCAAGCACCGCGGCGGCGAAGGCATCGTCCGCGAAATCGAGCTTCTCGTCCCCATGCAGGTCGGCATGCTCTCGGATCGCCGCATATTCGGCCCTTACGGCCTCGCTGGCGGAGCAGCCGGCGCAACTGGCAAGAACGAGCTCGAAGTCTTGGGGAAGCGCCGGACTGTCCCCGCAAAGGGCACCTTCTACGCCCCTGCAGGCGCGGTAGTTCGGATCGAGTCTCCGGGCGGAGGCGGCTGGGGCAAGAAAAGCTAGTGCGATCCAGCCAATCCTGTAACTTCAGGGCAGGGAATCAGCTTTGACAATCCGATCTGAGGAGAAGCCGAGCGTTGATCCTAGAATGCTTCCTGTTTTTCCGTCACTTCCGGCATCTGGAGCCGTGCCTTGGCCAGCGCGCGCACAAGGTTTGTCTCCATCGTCTGCTCGGTCGTGTTCCTGACGGTCGCCAGCTCTGAAACCAGCAAGTGCTTGGCGCGTTCGAGCATCTTCTTTTCGCGGAACGAAAGCGGCTTAGACTTGCTGAGCGAAACCAGGCCCTTCAGCACCGTAGCCACTTCCATCAGCGAGCCGGTGCGCATCCGCTCCGAATTTTCCTTGAAGCGGTGCTTCCAGTCGTGATGCGATGCCGACCTGCCCTTTTCGAGGTAGGAGATCACATCCCCGGCCTCATTCGAGCGGATGACCGGGCGCAACCCGACGCTTATGACGTTTGTTTGTGGAACCATGACTTTGAGGCCGCTCGATACGATTCGCAGCATGTAGTATCGTTCAGAGCGTCCGTTGAGGTATCCATAGCTGATTTGTTCTATGACTCCGACTCCGTGGTTCGGATAGACAACTTTCTCGCCCAACTTGAATTCCATAGTGGGATGTCCCCTCCCCCTGAAGTTACTAGAAAATAGTAGGCTTGTGCGTTGGCCGGGTCAAGGGTTTCCGCAACAAAAATCAGGTTTCCTCCGGATTTCTCGGAGGCGGCGTTTGGCGGGTAAAAGCCCTACATTTTCGATAGAATGAGCCCGTATGCTGATTCTTGCCCTCGACACGGCTACGCCCACAGGGAGCGTTGCGGTCCTTCGCGACGGCCGCCTGGCGGCCGTAATATCCACCTCAACCGATGAGACTTATTCGTCTCGCCTATTTCGCCAATTGGATTTCCTTCTGGGTGAGTTGCGACTCGAAGCGAGCCAGTTCGACGTCTTTGCCGTCGCCGCGGGCCCAGGCTCGTTTACCGGCCTCCGCGTCGGCATCGCGGCCGTAAAAGGCTGGGCCGAGGTATTCTCCAAGCCTATTGTGGCCGTCAGCGGCCTTGAAGCCGTCGCCGCGCGAATGCCCGCCGTCGACAGGCTGGTTGCCTCCGTTCTCGATGCCCGCCGCGGCCAAATCTATGTCGGCCTCTTCCGCCGCGAGCCTTCCCGTGTATTGCGCGAAGGCGAAGAAGAAGTTTGCTCCGCGGAGGAGTTCCTGGCCGGGATTGCCGCTCGGGCGAACGGCCGCATTGTCCACTTCATCTCGCCAACGCCGGAGGTCATCGAACCTGCTTTGGCGGCAGGGTCTTCGCTCCCGCAATCTGTCTCCCGAAGCGTCCTGCGTGCTTCTCCCGTTCTCTCGCCGGAAATCGCCGCCATCGCCTTCGAGCGTGCCAAGCGCGGCGAATTCACCGACGCTTTGCATCTTGACGCCAACTACGTCCGCCGGTCCGACGCCGAAATTCTCTGGAAGAGGCCATAGCCTCGTGCCTTTGCACGATCCCGTGCCTGACCCCGTGCGCGGTCCTGTAAACGTTCGGCCCGTCACGCAGCAAGACCTGCCTCTTGTCCTCGAAATCGCCGATGCCAGCCCCGAAGCGGCGCAGTGGTCATTCGTGGGTTACCAGTCGCTTCTCAAATCCGGCGCGCTGTGTTGGGTCGCCGGCTACGAGAAGAGAGTCCTCGGCTTCCTGCTCGCCCGTCAGGCCGCTGACGAGTTGGAGATCCTGAATCTCGCCGTCTCTGCCGCCTCGCGCCGCAAGGGCGTCGGCTCGTTGCTCCTAAGGGAAGCCTTGGCATGGGCAGAGCAAAATGGCATAAGCAAACTTCATCTCGAAGTCCGCGCCTCAAACTTCGCCGCCGTAAAACTCTACGAAGCTCACGGCTTCCGCTCCGCCGGCGGTCGCCGCGGTTATTATTCGAATCCGCCGGACGACGCGCTTCTGCTCTGCTTCGCTGTTGCCGGAAAGTGACGCCTCGCTCCTTACTAGCCCTTGGCGTCTTCCTCCATTTGTGGTAGCTTTTGCCGCATGTGAACCCAATTTCCAATCAGGAGGGAGCGGATGCCAGTTCCGGCTCAGGAAATTCCCGGCGAACTGATGGCGCACGACGCGGAGTTTCAGCGTTTGGCGCAAGAGCATACCCAATACGACGAGCAGCTTCAGCAGCTCACCCGTCAGACCTACCTCAATTCTGAAGATATCCTCCTCGAAGCGCACTTGAAAAAAATGAAATTACGGCTGAAAGACCAGATGCAACTCATGATTGCTCGCCATCGCAAAGGCAATCATCTGCGCTAGCCTCCACCGCGCGTTCACAATCTGTCGTACAATGTCCGTGCGCTCGCGTGCGAGGGAGCGCATGCGTCTATGGTGAAAGACGGCTACCGCTTTGCTCTGCCGCCTCTGATTCTCGGAATTATTCTGCTGGCCTTCCGGTGGTGGTGGGCATCGGTCTCGCTGTTCCTGGGGTTTTTCATCCTGTATTTTTTTCGCGACCCCGAGCGCCGGATTCCGGCCGATCCGGACGCCGTCGTTTCGCCGGCCGATGGCCGCGTCGTCGAAATCGTGGATGAGCCCAGTGGCTCGCGCCCCGGCAAGCGCGTCAGCATTTTTCTTTCGATTTTTAATGTTCACGTGAATCGCGCGCCGGTTGCTGGCAGAATTTCGCGCCTGGAATATAAATCAGGCCGCTTCATGGCCGCGTGGGAAGGAAAGGCGTCCGCCGAGAACGAGCAGAACCTCATCGCCATCCAGACGCCCCGCGGCGAGATGGCCTTCAAGCAGATTGCCGGCTGGGTTGCGCGCCGCATCGTTTTCTGGAAGCATCAGGGCGACGAGGTCGCCGCCGGTGAGCGCGTCGGCATGATCCGCTTCGGCTCGCGCGTGGATGTCTGGCTTCCCGAAGAAGCGCAAATTCTTGTCCAGCGCGGGCAGAAAGTCGCAGGAGGCTCCACGGTAATCGCTCGATGGCCATTCACGAAATGAAGCCGGTCAATTACGGCGACGAAGGCTTGCCGCGCCGCCGCAATCATAAGCTGCGCCGCGGTGTCTATATCTTGCCCAGCTTTTTCACCGTGCTGAATCTCCTTTGCGGCTATTACGCCATTCTGGAGACTCTTCGCGGCGGCGCCGGCGACATGGACAACGCCGCCCGCGGCATCGGGTACGCGATTATCTTCGACATTCTCGACGGGCTTGTCGCGCGCGCCACGGGCACAAGCTCGGAATTCGGCAAGCAGTTCGATTCCCTCGCCGATATCGTCAGTTTCGGAATCGCTCCGGCGTTTCTCGCCTTCGGCTGGGGAGTTCGCGGCGTCATGCTCAGCCAGTCTCCGGCCGCGCCTCACATTGTGCAGCTTGGCTGGCTCGCCTGTTTCACTTTTGTGGCCTTTTGCGCGTGGCGGCTCGCCCGCTACAACATCGGCATGGCTGGCGGCTCGCGTTACTTCGTTGGCTTGCAGACGCCTGCAGCGGCCGGCGTAATCGCCGCGGTTGTCCACGCCATGTGGAACCCCATCGAAGATTGGCGAAAGTCTCTCGTCTGGATTCTTCTGGTCATCATCCTCGGCCTTTTAATGGCCAGCAAAGTCCGGTATTACCGCATCTCCGTCGACTGGGGCCGCCGGCAGCCTTCTCTCGCTGTCGTTGTGATGGCGCTCATCGTTGCCGCAATTTTCCGGTATTCGGAAGTCACTCTTCTCGCTATCGCCCTCGTTTATCTTCTCCACGGAATCGTGATTGAGGCCTGGCGCCGCACGCGCCACCGACCCGCGGCGCCCGCAGCGTGAACATGCCGCACGAAGATTCATCACTCCGTATCGCGCTCGTCGGCGCATCCTCCCTTCGCGGCAAGGAACTCAAGTCCGTCCTCCAAGACTGGAAGTGGCCGGGCGATGCGGTTCCCGATATCGCGCTGTTCGACACTTCAGTGCCCGCCGGCACGCTGGCGGAAGCCGCCGGCGAGCCCACTCTCGTCAAGCCTCTCGAAGCGGAGAATTTCTCCGGCGCGCGCTTTGTGTTTTTCGCCGGCAACGCCGCCGAGGCTCGCGCCAACTGGCATATGGCCCGCGATGCCGATGCCGTAGTTATCGACCTCACCGGCGCGCTCGATTCCGAATCCGGCGCCGCGCCATGGATTCCCGGCCTCGATGCGCTGCTTCCGCCGCCTCAGCGCCCCGGCGGAAACGTCAAGGGCATTTACATCTCGCCTTCGCCGCCCGTCATCGTGTCCTGCACTCTCGCCGCGGCCTTGAAGAAGTTTTCTCCGCGCCGTCTGGCAGCTCTGTTCTTTCCGCCGGTCAGCGAACGCGAGCAGCCCGGCGTCGATGAACTCGAGAGCCAGACCTCCTCCCTTCTCGCTTTCAAACCAATTTCGCGGGACGTATTTGATTCCCAGGTTGCCTTCAATCTCCTCGCGGACTACGGCGAAGCCGGCCGTCCGAGCCTCGCAACTCTTCGCTCGCGGACTGCCGCCGATGTCGGCGCATATCTCAGTGGCCGCATACCGCCACCGGTTGTGCAGTTCATCCAGGCGCCCGTCTTCTATGGCTGTGCCTTTTCCGCGTTCGTCGATCTTGCGGCGCCGCCGGACGTTGCTGCGATAGAATCGGCGCTCCAGGAGGCGGGAATGAACATTTCGTCTGGCGGCGAGGCCGGCCCCGACAACGTCACCATCGCAGGGGAAGACAAGATCCGCCTGGCGCGCATCGCGCCTGCCGCGGGCTCTCCTGAATGTCTGTGGCTGTGGGGCCTCGCCGATAATCTTCGCCTTCCAGCAATAAACGCCGTCCGCATCGCGGAGGCATTGCTTGCGCCCAGAATGTAATTCGCGGCGGGATCGCGTCCGCTTCGCTTCCGCATCGATTCTGGCGCTGCAATTCTTCGCCTGCGCCTTGCTCGTCTCGTGTGGCTATCACGTTGCCGGACGCGCCTCACGCTTGCCCTCGGGCTGGCGCACCGTCGCGGTTCCTGCGTTCGTGAATCGCACGCCGACCTATCGCATCGAGCAGCGTGTCACCAACGCCGTCGTCAGCGAGTTCCTCGCGCGTACGAAATATCGCCTCGTGCCCTCCGCCAGCGGCGCCGACGCCGTCCTCAACGGCGAAATTACGGACATTCAGGCCACTCCGCTCCTCTTCGACGCCGCCACTGGCCACGTCACCACCATGCTCGTCACCATGAAGCTCAAAGTCAGCCTCGTCGACGCGCAATTGAATAAGCCGGTCTACGCCAACGACAATTTCATCTTCCGCGACGAATATCAGGTCTCCGGCGACGTCAACCGTTTCTTTCAGGAAGAAAATCCCGCGCTCGATCGCATGTCGCGCGACTTCGCAAGAGATCTCGTCTCCACGTTGCTTGAGGGCTTCTGATGTCGCAATCGTCCATCGAAAATCTTCTCGACCGCATCGCCAAAGGCAAGCCCATCCCGGCGATTCTTCTCCTGGGCTCGGAGCCTTATCTTTCCGACCGTTGCCGCGCCGCGATGATTGAAAAATTCATCCCCGAAGCTGCTCGCGAATGGGCCGTCACGAAAATCGAAGCCTCCAGCGACGGCCTCGCCGAACTTCTCAGCCGCGCGCGCATGATGCCCATGCTCGCTCCCGCGCAAATCCTGATTCTTCAGGACGCCGAAGCCCTCGAACGCGGCGGTGAGGAAGCCTCGGAAAAATCCGCTGAACTCCTCTCCGAATACCTGGCCGACCCTGCTCCGTTCTCGGTCGTCGTCTTCGAAGCCGCCAGTCTCGACAAGCGCCGCAAGCTCTATAAAGCCCTGGCCGATAAAGCCCTCATCGTCGAATTGTCCGCCGGCAGCGCCAATGTCACCGCGCTCGCTTCCGACATGGCTCGCGAGCTCGGCGCGGAAATCTCTCCCGATGCCGCCGCGGAACTCGCCGAAGCCGTCAACGGCGAAATCTCGAAGGTCCGTCTCGAACTCGAGAAGCTATCGCTGTACGCATCCGGCCGCCGCATTGAAGTTGCCGATGTCGACGCCCTCGTCGTCTCCGCGCAGAAATTTACCGTGTGGAATCTCGCCGAAGTTCTGGCTTCCCGGAATCGTCGCGCGGCGATGGATTTTCTCGATGGAGTCCTCCGCGCGGGCGAGCAACCGGCGCAAATCGTCGGCGCGCTGGCGTGGATGTACCGCAAGCTCATCGAAGCGCGCGAATTGCCCGCGGGAACGCAGCCCTATCAGGCCGCGCGTGATTTGGGCACGCGCCCAGAAACCGCCGCCATTGCTTTGACTCAATCGCGAAGAATCTCCCGCGAGGCGTTGCTTGCGGGATTGGTGGAACTCGCCGAGGCCGATAGCGAATTGAAATCCGGCCGCCCGAATCCCCGCGCAATCCTCGAATTTCTGATTGCGAAGCTGACGTCATCGGGCCAGGCTTCGGCCGCCTAATCAATCGAAACGTGGGGAGTTTGCCTCGGTGCGCTCTTGCGGAACTACGCCTTCTTCGTCTTCTTCAGTGCGTTGATTGCCAGCGCCATCCGCGACTTGTACCGGTTCGCCGTATTTCGCGGCAACGAGCGGTTTTTCACCGCGCGGTCAATCTCCGAATGTGTCTGCGGCACCAGTTTCTCCGCCGCCACTGCGTCGCCGGCGCTGATTGCCGCGCGAAGCTGGCGTATCGCCGTCCTCACGCGCGTCCGGTTCGCTCGGTTCGCGATGGCGCGGTGCTCCGACTGCCGGATATTCTTCAGCACCGACTTCGATCTCTTCTTATGCTTGACTGGCGTTCCCGTTGGCATCCATCGCTCCCCTGAACTATTTATCGCAAATTCGAATCAAGCAGCGTAGCGGACGGCTCTCGCTTTGTCAATTTCGCCCTGAGCGCTCTATCACCCGCCCGCCGCCAAAGCCCGGTTTCTTGCGATTTCGTCAACTTTTGGCCTCCTCTGACGTAGAATGCATTTGGAATGGTCACTCCGGGCAGTTCCAGGATTCGGGTGCACCCAGGCCGCCTCCGCTTCCAGGCTGCGGCCTTTGTCTCGGCGTTTCTCTTGCTGGCGCTCTCCGCTCGCGCGCAGCGCCCTCGCGACCTCCGTCCGCAGGGCTACGTCAACGATTTCGCCGGCATCATTAACCCCGATACTCGCCGCGATTTGAACGCCATCTGCTCCGAAGTGGACAAAAAGGCCCAGGCGCAAATCGCCATCGTCACCGTTCGCTCTCTGGACGGCGAGTCCATCGAGGATTACTCCATCGATCTCGCCACCCGCTGGGGCATCGGCCCTAAGCAAAAAGACCGCGGCGTGCTCATTCTCCTCGCGCAGCATGATCGCAAGTACCGCATCGAGGTTGGCTACGGCCTCGAGCCGATTCTGCCCGACGGTCTTGTCGGCAGTTTCGGCCGTCAGGCCGTGCCGCAGTTGCGCATCGGCAACTACAGCGGCGCGATTCTCCTCCTGACCAAGGACGTCGCCAGCGCCATCGCCAAGGATCGCGGCATCACTCTCGCTTCCGTACCCCCGGAGTCTCCCAATCCGATGGGGCCTGAGACCGAGCCGCCTCCGTTGACCCCGCAGGCGATCGCCGTGCCGGTTCTCACGTTTATTTTTCTGTTGTTCTTTCCTTTTCTTGGGTTCCTCCTCCGGATACGCGCCGCGCGGCGCTATGGCCGCAATCATGGCGTCTCGTGGTGGGCCAATCCGTGGTTTTGGGGTGGAATGGGCGGTTGGACGGGCGGCTCGGGTGGTATATCTTGGGGCGGCGGTGGTTTTGGCGGTGGCGGAGGCTTTGGCGGTTTTGGCGGCGGCTCGTTTGGAGGCGGAGGAGCAAGCGGAAGCTGGTAGTCCCTGAAGGTCATCGCACAAATGGAAGAACTTCTCGACGATTTCAAAAAACGGCTTCTTGAAGCAGGCAAGGACAACGTGAAAGCCATCGTCCTCTATGGCTCCGCTGCGTCCGGTGAATTCCACAAGGATCATTCCGATCTCAACGTCCTTTGCGTCATCGAACGCGTGGGCGCTACGGACCTCGAAGCGTTTCATGAACCCATCGCCTGGTGGCGCAAGAAGGGCCATCCTTCGCCTCAGCTCTTCACCATGGCCGAACTTCGCGCCTCCGCCGACATCTTCGCCATCGAGCTCCTCGATATGAAAGAGCGCCATCGCATGCTTTATGGCGAAGACTTTCTCGGCGAATTGAAAGTTCCCATGCAACTGCACAAGCAACAGGTCGAGCGCGAGCTTCGCACCAACGCTCTTCGCCTCCGCCAGGGAATTTTGGCGATTCCTCCGCGCGACCGCGTCGTCGTCGGCTTGATGGACGCCTCCGTTTCTGCCTTTGTGGTTCTCTTCCGCCACGCCTTGATTGCTCTCGGCCGGCCCGTCCCCGATTCCCGCCGCGAAATCATCGAACACATCGCCAAACTCGTCGGCGCCAGTCCCGACGCCTTCATCGCCATCCTCGCGGTTCGCGAGGGCCGCCAGAAATCCTCCGAACTGGACGCCACGGAAACGCTGAAAGGTTTTGTGGACCTCGTCGAGCGCATGACCGACGAAGTGGACCGCCGTCTGGGAGGCTGCTGACGATAATTATGCTTGCTAAATTTACTGCTGGAGGACGCCCGTGAAGAAAAGCTGGGCAATTTCCATCGTCATAATCCTGATCATTCTGATTTTCGGCACCATGTACGTCGGCGCCCGCAACCAAATGGTCCGCAAGAACGAAACGATTAAATCCGACTGGGCGCAAGTTGACGTCGTCCTCGAGCGCCGTGCCGACCTCATCCCCAATCTCGTCGAAACCGTGAAAGGCGTCGCCGCTCAGGAAGTCACCGTCTTCACCGCCGTCGCCGATGCCCGCGCCGCTCTCATGAACGCGCAATCGCCCAAGGACAAAATCGCCGCCAACGGCCAGCTCGACGGCGCCCTCGTCAAGGTCCTCGCCCTCACCGAGAATTATCCCCAGCTCAAATCCAACGAGAGCTTCCTGCAGTTGCAGGATCAATTGGAGGGCACCGAGAACCGCATCGCCATCGAGCGCAAGCGCTACGACGACGCCATCCAGGACTACAACACCTACATCGCCACGTGGCCCAACAGCACGTTCGCCGATTGGGCAGGTTTCCAGCGCAACGACGCCTATTTCGCCGCCTCGCCCGAATCTCGCGCCGTCCCCAAAGTCGCCTTTCCGCCCCCCAAGCAATGAGCGCTCATACTGCGCGTATCGGCAAGCAGCAACTTGCAGATCTGGAGCAAGTTAGCCCCGCCCGGATTGACCACGGCTCTCCTATGCGCTAGTCTGTTTAGACCGAATGAACGGAAGTGAAAGAGCCGCGACGGATCAGCCGCCCAAGCCGCCGTTTTGGGGACGGACCCTGCGAATCCTGGCCGGCGTGATCGCGCTCTATTTCGCGGTTCGCATGTGGCCCCCCCCCTCGACGAACGAGCTGTTCGCGGCGGTGCTCGCGCTTCTCGGAATCTCATTCGTTGTTGGTGGCGCGGTAGCAAATCCCGGCTGCGAAACAACCGCCCTCCCTAATCTGGTGCTACCGCAAGAAAAGCGCCTGTATCATTTTTGACTCGTGTGGTCGCCCTTGGACAGGGCGGAACATTTTCTGAAGAAGAAAACATAGAATTTAGATGAGACAAACCGTCCGGATGTCGGGAGGTATCGAGGAGCTGTTCGGGCCTTTCGACGAAAATCTGAAGCTCCTGGAATCCACTCTCCACGTCTCGACGCAGCTCCGCGACCGCGACCTGGAAATCGAAGGCGATCCCGCCGAGGTCGGCCGCGCCGCGAAGTTTCTCGCCGAATATAATCAAATGGTCCGCGAAGGTCGCAAGATCGAGAGCGGTCAGGTGAAGGACATGCTCCGCATGGCCCGCGAGGAACCTGACTTTTCCGTCCGCGGCGCCGTCGAGCACGCCCATCCGCGCACCTTTGGCAAAAAGCCCATTCACGCCAAGAGCAACAATCAGCGCCGCTATATGGACGCGCTCGACAATTTCGACATGGTCTTCGCCATCGGACCGGGCGGCACGGGCAAAACGTATCTCGCCGTCGCGATGGCCGTCTCCGCGCTCCTCACGAAAAAAGTGAACCGCATCATCCTCGTCCGTCCCGCCGTCGAAGCCGGCGAGCGCCTCGGCTTCCTCCCTGGCACGATTCAGGAAAAAGTGGACCCCTACATGCGCCCTCTCTACGACGCGCTTCACGACATGCTCGAAGCCGACAAGCTCGAGCGCTTCCTCGAAAAAGACATAATCGAAGTCGCCCCGCTCGCCTTCATGCGCGGCCGCACGCTCAATGATTCCTTCGTCATCCTCGACGAAGCGCAGAACACCACGTCCGAACAAATGAAAATGTTTCTCACTCGCCTCGGCTTCAATTCCAAAGCGGTCATCACCGGCGACATCACGCAGATCGATCTGCCCACCGAGCGCCGCTCCGGCCTCATCGAAGCCCTCGACGTCGTCGGCAAAATCGAAGGCATCGCCATCGTCCATTTCGATGACCGCGACGTCGTCCGCCACAGCCTCGTCCAGCAAATCATCAAGGCCTATGACGAGCACGATGCCGCTCAGCCCGTGCGTCCCGTCGCTGCGACTTCGCATCGCGAACCCGCTCGCCGCTCTTCCGCGGAATAGCATCGCGCCATGGTCATCAACCGCCAAAATCGCGTCCGTGTCGCTCCGCAGCGCCTCGAGCATTTCCTCGTGCGCGTCCAGCGAACTCTGCGTCTTCCTCGCGGCTCTGCGACCGTCTGCCTCGTCACCGACTCCCAAATCGCCAAATGGAATCGCGCCTATCGTGGCAAATCCAAGCCCACCGACGTCCTCTCATTTCCCGTCGCGAAGGAGGCCTCGGCGAATGGCAATCGGCGAGCGAAGGTCACTCACGCTCGATATCCACTCGCAGAGCGGGCCAGCGCCTTCTATCTCGGCGACATCGCCATCGCTCCCGCCGTCGCCCGGCGCAACGCCCTTCCTGCCGGCCGCTCGCTCGAACACGAACTTCGCGTCCTGATTCTGCACGGCGTTCTGCACTTGCTGGGGTATGATCACGAAACCGACAACGGCGAAATGGAGCGCCTCGAACTCTGCCTCCGCCGCCGTCTCGGGATTGGCTGAGCGATGGGCGTCCTCTACTACACTCTCGGCATTCTCATCCTCGCGGTCGGCCTCACCGTTTTCGCCTATCTCGATCGCATCTATCGCGAACTCGGCCGCGTCGTCACGGGTCGCCTCCACTCTCATCTCGATTACTTCGAAGCCGAGCTGGACCCGCGCCTCCACATCGAGCGCCGCCGCGCCAACACCACCTTCAGCCTCCTCGCGCGCTTCTGGCTCGTACTCGTCGCCGTCCTCACGGCCCGCGCCGTCATCCTCTACGCTGGCGGGTCCTGGCGCATCGCCGCCGAATCCGTTTTCTTCCTTAGCCTCGAAGTCGTCGTCGGCATGCATTTAATTCCCGCGCTGCTCCTCGCGCGTACCCGCGGCCGCTGGCTGATCCCGTTGCTGCCATTGATTCGTTTTATGGCTTGGCTCGTCTGGCCGCTCCAGGCCCTTCTCGCCTTTTCCATCTCCTTGATGCATCTCTCGGATCCGGTCGACGCCGGTTCGCCTCCCGCCGATCAGCAGGCCATCGAAGCCATTGTCGAAGCCGCCACCGAGGAGGGCATTCTCGAACAGGACGAAGCTCGCCTCATCGAGCAAGTCGTCGAATTCAGCGACAAAAGCGTCCGCGAAGTCATGACGCCTCGTCCCGACGTTGTCGCCATCGCCGCCAAATCCTCCATCGAGGAACTTCGCCGTGTCGCCGTCGAAACGAAATTTTCTCGTCTTCCCGTGTACGAAAATTCCCTCGACGACGTCATCGGCATCGTCCTCGCCCGCGACGTGCTCCAGGTTCCCGATCGCGACGCTGCTCGCCGCACGGTTCGCGAACTCGCCCGCCCCGCTCTGTTCGTCCCCGAAGCTAAATCCGGCTCCAGCCTGCTCAAGGAAATGCAGCGCAAGAATCAGCAGATGGCCGTCGTCGTGGATGAATATGGTTCCGTCGCCGGCGTCGTCACTGCGGAAGACTTGGTCGAGGAAATTGTCGGAGAGATCGGCGAAGAGGACCGCCAGCCCGCTCCCGATGTCGTCCGCGAAGCCGCCGGAAGCCTCGTCCTCCGCGGCAGCGTCGCTGTCGACAAACTCAACGAGCTTTTCGGCGTCGAGCTCGCCGATCCCGAACCGGGCGGCGGCGCTGCCACTCTCGCCGGCCTGCTCAACCACGTCGCCGGCCACGTCCCCGCCGCCGGCGAACGTGTGGACTACGACGGCCTCCAGTTCGAAGTCCTCGAAGCCAACCAGCGCAAAGTCCTTCGCCTCCGCGCCCGCCGCGGCGCGACTCAGTCCGCCGCTTCCTCCTCCGCCGCCAGTTAGACCAAACTCCTGCGTCCGTGCTCGCACTGCCGCGGCTGGCTCTTTTTGCCCCACCTATTGGTCAGTTGCTGATGCTTCTCGTGGGGTGCCAGAGAATACTTTTGCTAGCGTCCTTGCGGTGCAAATGCCGGCGCAAGCGCTCCCGACGACGAACAGGATGGCAATACCGGCGATGGATCCGGTTCTGGCTACCAGCGCATCAGCGAGAAGCGAACCAGACGCCAATCCGAGGCCCAGGCTCCACGAGTTGGTGCGGATCCAGTTGCTCGAGTGGCGCGCGTGGCGGCGTAGCAGCAGCCACTGCGTGAAGCCGAGAGACGCTCCTGCGATAAGGCCAATGGTGCCGAAACTTGCGGCTCTCCCGACTACTCCGATCATCCGAAAGTTTATCGGCCCTCCCACCGCCGCTCGGCCAATTTGTTCAACGAGGATCACTCCGGCGGTGAGTCCTACGGCCATCCCTAGCGCGCTCACGGCGATCCACCATCCGGAACCAGGCATGTGTCGGCGGATAATCGGCCACTGGGCCGTTCCCACACTGAATCCGACAATGCTGAGAACGATGGGCGTGCCGGCCATCGCCCCCAGGACGGCAAAAATGGGAACGCCGATTGGCAAGGCGAGAGCTAATCCTGCTACCAGGCCAACAATCGTGAGCACTATCCACTGAAACCGTTCCGCTTGTCCGGGATTCATTTTTTTTCCTCGAGATTTTCGTTCCCAGTGCAGAGCCAATTCCCCTTATACACCTGCATGCCCCGGGCACGCAAAGGCGAGTAATCCCGCGTCGTCGCTTAGCTTGACGCATCCTCGGTGACGGGTCACTCCTCACTGTATTTCCAACCCGTCCCTAGGGCGGATGCCCCATCCTTGTGCAGCAAGGGTGGGACGCTAGTTGATGAACCTCGAGGCACGCGTCAGCGTGCCTCTTTGGACTGCGGCGGACGTCCATTAAGCTGTAGGAACTTTTCCACAGAAGCGTCTCCTACTTGATTTTGGCAACGCGGCCGTCGGCCGACGTGGGATATTTGTCGAACTGCGCCGCATCGTGGCCGGGAATGACGCGATCAGGAGAGCCGCCCGCGAGCTCGATCATGCGCGCTTGGTTCTCGATGTTGGCAGCCTCGTAAGCTTTGGTGAACGTCGCACTGGCGCGATGCTCGGCCAGATTGCGATAGAGATAACAATTGTCGGAAGCGAGCACAAAGGGCGGATTGCCATCCACGCGCAGGTATTGCGAGGCGTAGGTGTGGTGGCCTCCGGTGTAAGCGCGAATGCCCGGAAAGATCTCGACCTTGTCGCCGTCAACGAAGTGCACGCGGCCCTCGGTGTTGAGCTTCACTAGTTCCCGCACGTCCGCCGGATCAATCCCGCCGTGGTCACCCTCGGGCTGCCATGCCTCGCCGGTGTAGTAGCCATATTCCTCTTTCTGGATCCACACCGTCGCCTTGGGAAAAAGGTCAATGCCGCCAAGATGATCCCAGTGCGCATGGCTGATGACGATGTCTGTGATTTCTTCTGGTTGAACGCCGGCCAGTTTCACTGCTTCGTCGGGCCGGATGTAGTCCGTTGAGGGAAGTTCTTTGAGGAATGTATCGCGGTGGTAGCCGCTGTCGAACAGTATGTTGCGGCCTCCGCCGCGGATCAGCCAGACAGCCATCGCGATGGTGATTTTTTCCTTGGCCGCTCCTATAACCATGTTTGCCGCATTGTCTGGAGCGGAGGCGTAGCGAATCGCCTGAATCGTGTAGTCGGGAGCGGCGGCATCGTCGGCCCGCGCGTCTCGCCAGACGACCCCTGTCAGCGGAGCGATGATGCCGAAAATGACCATCGCGCGTAGCGTCAGAAGGTGTCTCAACGAGTTCTCCTTTGCGCGGAGTATACACCCGCGCGTGAGTCCTCTACTCGCTCCCCCCGGCCGGCTGCGCTGCCTTACAAGATCCCTGCCGGGTGCCCCATCCTTCGCATTTTAAAGGGTGGGAAGCCACCCAAAAATGGATTGACTTGTTTTTAGTTATATGGTAATATCTCTGTGTGAATGAGAACTCACAGTTCGCGATGCCAGCCGTTTCGTCCCGAGGCCCCCGGTGGAGTTCAATCGCCGGATAGCCTCCCACCCCTGCCAATTCCCGGCATCCCGCAACGAACTTACTCTGAAATATGATTCTTTTAATCGCGAATATGAAATATTAGAACCTCGGGTAAGTCGTAGAAAACAAAGGACCGGAACTTTTCTAATCGCTAAATTTCGCCTCATGTTGCGGACGCGGCGAGATTATGTCGCCTCTTTCCCGCCGGTCGCTCTCGGCCTGGCGCGCTCTTGGCATCCAAGTTCCGGCTTTCGACTCTCAACGGTCGACTCTCGACTGCCGTCGTTGATCGCAAATGAATTTCATTGTGACGGCGTGGGCGAACACTCTTCGTTCTCTGCCTCCTTTGCTTCCTCTGCTTCCTGCTTCTTTGCTTACCTGCCTCCTAAAGCTGGCGACCTGTTATCATCGCCTGCTATGGCCTTTCATTCCGGCTTCATCACCATTCTTGGCCGCCCCAACGCCGGCAAATCCACGCTGGTCAATACCATCGTCGGCCGCAAAGTCGCCATCGTCTCGCCTCGCCCGCAGACGACGCGCAATCGCATCCAGGGCATCCTGAATCGCGATAATGGCCAGATCATTCTCATCGACACCCCGGGAATCCATCGCGCCTCAAAGGCCCTCGACCGCCAGATGATGGAAGAAGTCGCCCAGGCCTTCGATGGCGTTGACCTCGTCTCCCTTATCGTCGACGCCACCGAAGATTTCAGCGCCGCCGACCGCTACTCCCTTGATTGGCTCAAACGCTTTAACGGCCCCGCCTATCTGCTTCTCAATAAGATCGACCGCATTCGCAAAGATCGACTCCTCCCCCTGATTGACCGCTGGCGCAGCGAGCACGACTTCGAAGAACTCTTCCCCATCTCCGCGATGACTGGCGAAGGCACCGCGGACTTGGTGAATAGCTGGCTCGCCCGCCTACCCGAGCATCCGCCTTACTTCCCGGAAGACCAGTACACGGATCAGCCCGAGCGCTTCCTCGTCGCTGAGATCATTCGCGAGAAGGCCATCCAACTCACGCGCGAGGAAGTTCCGCATGCGATTGCCGTCCTCCTCGACACGTTTGAGGAAACCGACAAATTGATCCGCATCCGCGCCACAATTTACGTCGAGCGCGAAGGTCAGAAGGGAATTCTCATCGGCCGTGGCGGCGCCATGATGAAGGAAATCGGCACGGCGGCACGCAAGGATCTCGAAGAAATCCTGGGCGTGAAAATTTTCCTCGAACTAGTCGTGAAAGTGCACCCCGACTGGCGCCAGAATCGCGCAATGGTCAAACAGCTCGACTGGCATCGCCAGCTCGAGCAAATGAGCGAGGAGAATTAAGTTACGAGAACTAAGATGCCGATGCTTTCGCCGCCGCGATTCCCAGCGATTTCATCTTCCGGTAGAGGTGCGTCCGTTCGAGGCCGATTGCCAATGCAGTCTTCGACAAATTCCATTGGTTCTCTTCCAGTTTCCGCAGCACAAACTCTCTTTCATACGCCGTGCGCGCCTCGTGCAAAGTCGCGTAGGGATGCTGCGGACTCTGCGCCGCGCCCCGGAACACTTCCGGTGGCAGGTGATGCGGTTCGATTCTCTGGGATGGGCACATGATCACCAGCCGCTCAACCAGATTCTTGAGCTCGCGCACGTTTCCCGGCCAGGGGTACCGGAGCAGCACCTGCATCGCCGCGGGCGTCAATTCTTTCGGCTTCTTCCCGTACGTCGCGGAAAAATCGGCCAGAAAATGGCGCGCGAGTATCGGAATATCTTCCGTCCGGTCGCGCAAAGGAGGAACCGTAAAGGGAATCACGTTGAGCCGGTAAAACAGGTCTTCGCGGAACGCGTTGCGCCCGATCTCTTCTTCCAGTTTCTTGTTCGTCGCCGCGATCACGCGGACGTCTACGGCGACCATCTGTCCCGAGCCAATCGGCTCCACGCGCTGCTCCTCGAGCGCGCGCAGCACTTTCGATTGCGTCTTCAGGCTCATGTCCCCCACTTCATCCAGAAACAGCGTCCCCCCGTCCGCCTTCTGGAATTTTCCCGTCTTGTCCTCGCTCGCCCCCGTAAAACTTCCCTTGCGATGCCCAAACAGTTCCGACTCGATCAGCTCTTCCGGAATCGCCGCGCAATTCACCTCGATGAAGGCTCCTTTCGCCCGCGTGCTCTGCGCGTGCAGCGCCCTCGCCACCAGTTCCTTCCCCGTCCCGCTTTCCCCGTATATCAACACCCTCCCGCTCGTCGGCGCCGTCAGCGCGATCTGTTGCCGCAGTGCCTTCATCGGCACGCTGTCGCCGAGTATCTGGAACCGCTGTTCCAGTTCCGCGCGCAGCATCCGGTTCTCGCGTTCGAGCCTTCCAAAATCCAGCGCATTCTTGACGACGAGAATTATTTTGTCGAGCGAAAGCGGCTTTTCGATGAAATCGAACGCGCCCAATTTTGTCGCTCGCACGGCTGTTTCAATCTTGCCATGCCCCGAAATCATGATGACCATCGGCACGGCTTCGCGCTCGTTCAGTCGCTCGAGTGTGGCGAGTCCGTCTATTCCAGGCAGCCATACGTCGAGGAGAATCAGGTCCACCGGCCGCGCTGCCACGCTCGCGAGACACTCCTCGCCCGAGGCAACAGCCACGGCCGTGTACCCCTCCTCGCGCAAGAGTGCGGCGAGAGATTCGCGGATTCCACTTTCGTCATCGACAATCAGGATGGAAGCAGGCATGTCGTTCTACGAGTCAATCTTGCGCGCTCGGTGTCGGCGACGGGACTTCCGCTGCAGGCAATCGAACCACGAATGCCGCTCCTGACGGCTGGTTATCGCAAACCGTGAGCGCGCCATGATGCTCGCCAACGATTCGATTTGCAATCGCCA
Source organism: Candidatus Acidiferrales bacterium (assembly GCA_035280405.1). Taxonomy (GTDB): domain Bacteria; phylum Acidobacteriota; class Terriglobia; order Acidiferrales; family UBA7541; genus DAHUXN01. The sequence continues at coordinate 42,568 of DATEFX010000044.1, forward strand.
ACCCAAGGCCAGTGCCCCTCTCCTTCGTGGAAAAGTGCGGAAAGAAGAGCTTGTCCTTATCCTCGGGTGAAATGCCGTGGCCCGTGTCGGACACTCTGATCTCGATGGCGTCCCCTGATCCCGCTGCCCGCGTAGTCACGGTGATGGTTTGCAGCTTCGCGCCTTCCAGAGCTTCCGCGGCGTTGTCAATCAGATTGACGATGACGCGGCGGAGCAGCTCGGCATCAGCTCTAATCATCGGCAGGTCCGGCGCGAGTTCTTGCCGGAGGGAAATTCCATCCAACCGCCCGGAGAAAACCTGGAGAGCCGTTGCCACCACCGAGTTCACGTCGGTGACCGCAAGGCGCGCGGCAGGGAACCGCGCAAACTGCGAAAATTCTTCGACGAGGGATTCCAGCGTCTGCACTTCACGTTCGATCAATCCGGCGCACTCGGCCACAAGCTGGGGCCATTCGGTGCGATCCTCGCGGCGTCGTGCTGGCGCCGAACGGCTCAAATGTCGAAGCAGCCGCTGGGCTGAGAGTTGGATCGGCGTCAAGGGATTCTTGATTTCGTGGGCAATACGCTGCGCCACTTCCTGCCACGCAGCAGCCTTCTGCGCGCGGAGCACGTCAGTGACATCATCAATCACAACTACAAATCCGGAATTCACCTGCCCGGCTCCGAGCGAGCTTACCGTGACGGCGGCGTGCAGCAGGCGGCCGCCGCTGGTGAATTCCATTTCCTGCGTCGCCACGCCCATGCGCGAAGAACGCCGCATAAGTTGCTGGATCTCAGCGGTGGCGTCTTGTCCCAGAAGCTCGCTCAGCGACTGCGCGCCAGCCGACTTTTCGCCAAACATTGCCGCGCCTGCCGCGTTCACACGAGTGACGGCGCCATTCGAGTCAAGCGAAAGAACGCCCGTGGGGATGTTTTCGAGAATGGTCTCCATCAATTTTCTGCGACGCTCGATTTCCTCGACTGCTTGCTGGAGGCTATTCGTGAATTGTTGAATCTGACGCCGCGATTCGCCGAGCTGTCCTGCCATTCGATTGAACGAATCTACCAAGGCTCCCAGTTCATCATGCGCCTTCGTCGTAATCCTGTAATCGAGGTTTCCATGAGCGACTTGCTGCGTCGCTTTGGCTAGCGCCTGGATGGGTACGGTCACACGTTTTGAAAGGAATAGCGCGACCCAAGTGGCAGCGAAGAGTAAGAGCAGAGTGATAAGCAGCAGGCCTAGAAGAATTTCGTTCTTGTAATAGCGTAAGCGCTGGCGCTGAGCCTCATAGGTGGCCATCTGCGATTCAATTTCGCTCAAGCGTGCCAGATAGTTTGCGGGCGCAGCGCGCCCAACCATCAGCCATCCGCCGTGATACGGCGCCTTTCCAATCAGGCAGGTCTTGGAACCCACCTGCCACATCTCTGCGTCGGTCAGTGGATTCGTGGTCCGCTGAAATCGCACCTCCGCTGGCATTTTAGGTTCGCTTCCAACCACTTTGCCTTGTGGGCTGAGGGTCCACAGCAGCTCGATTTCGGAGCCGCCCGGAATGCGGAAGGTCTTGAGGCTGCGATTTTTTCCCGGCCCCTTGAGCCAGTCCACAACTTGCCTGGCGCTCTCATCGAGCCGTTCGCGCTCCAACTTGCCGAATTCAGAGACGAGCTGCTTGCTCTGTTCATTGGCGATTTCCAGCGGCCGGGGAAACCAGATGTTCATCGTGCGGTTCACGAGCGCATAGCTGAAAAAGAACAGAAAAACGACGGGCAGAAGCGAAACACCCATCGCCCCCAAAACCATCTTGGTTTTAAAACGCGAGCCAAGCTGTCCGGCCCGGTGTTCCGCGAGGACACGCAGGAGGCTGCGAGTAAGAATTAGGAGAAACACCAGGAATGCGATGCCAATGAACGTTGAAAGCGCAAAAAAGACGGCGAAGTCGTTTCCATTTTCAGGCTGAACTGGCGTGTTCAGTGAGCCCAATGTGAATACAGCGGCGGCAAGCATCGACACCGCCAGGATCCCCAGTGCGAGCCACAGATTGCGCACCCATTTATTGCGCGTCATGGCCGAGTCTCCAGAAAGGGTTCCAGTGGGCACTCCGAACAGCGTGGCCCGCGCGGCCGGCACCAGTTTTTCCCGACTTGCACAAGTTGCGCATGGAATTCGTTGTAGAGCGAGACATCCCGAGGAAGATTGTCTTCAATCAACGAACGCATTTCCTCATACTTTACATCTTCTGCGGCCCACCCGTGCCGCGAGAGGATTCGTTTCGTGTACGCATCCACGACGAATACGTCCTTGCGAGCCGCATAGAGCAGAATGGAATCGGCAGTCTCCGGCCCGATGCCATGGACAGCGAGCAGTTTCTCGCGGAGTTCGCTGGCCGGCCTCCGAAACATTCGCGCCAATGAACCATCGTATTCTTCTCGCAGGAACCGGACGAAAGTCTTCAGTTTTTTCGCCTTCTGACGAAAATATCCGGAGGAGCGAATTAGCTTCTCAAGGCTCCGAACGGGCACACTCTCGATGCCCAGCGGAGAAAGCAACTTTTTTCGCTTTAAATTCGCAATCGCTCGTTCAACGTTCGTCCATGAAGTGTTCTGCGTGAGAATCGCTCCCACAATCACTTCGAACGGCGTCTTCCCCGGCCACCAGTGTTGAGGCCCTAAACTGTCCGCGAGGACTCGGTGATATGCCATCAGGCCAGCGGGTCGATCTGGAGGCAAAGTTCCACCGCGCATAGGGGCCTTGGGAAATCGATGCTCCGCCACGCTTTGATTCTCTTGAGGCATCTACAGTCAAGATAACGGGCAAAAAATGGCAAGTCAAGGAACGCTCGACTGACGCGTCGCGGCTCCTGTACTTGCGTACAGGTTCCTGTTTCAGAACGACCCGAGACGGGAATCCAACTTCCCACTTCCCTGCATGCTACTCTTTGGTTTCCCGCGGTAGTTCGCGCGTACACAAGACAGGGGTGCGGTGAATGTCGTCCCGTTTGGGTGAAATTCTGGTTCGAGACAGCCTGATCTCCGCGGATCAGCTCAAGCAGGCACTCGACTATCAGAAAAGGGAAGGCGGGAGGCTCGGGACCTGCCTGGTAAAGCTGGGCCTCGTCAGTGACGAAGACATTACGGCTGTCCTTTCCCGGCAATACGGTGTTCCATCCATCAATCTGAAGTTTTATGAAGTCGATCCCGCCGTTATCAAATTGATCCCGCAGGAAACCGCTGTTCGCTACCAGATTGTGCCGCTTTCGCGCGTGGGCTCAACTCTGACCATCGCCATGACGGATCCTACGAACGTCTTCGCGATGGACGACATCAAGTTCATGACCGGGTTCAATGTCGAACCGGTTGTGGCCTCCGAATCAGCGATTTCAGAAGCGATCGCGAAATTCTACGGAGCAATTGAGAGCGGCGAAGAACTCGACAAAGTGATGAAGGATTTGGCCGGCGACGATGCGGCCCTCGAACTGGCGCAAGAAGAATCGGATATGGATCTGGCTTCGCTCGAGAAAGCCGCCGAGGAAGCCCCGATCATCAAGTTGGTGAACCTGATTCTGACGGACGCGGTGAAGCGCGGCGCGAGCGACATTCACGTCGAGCCCTATGAGAAGGAACTGCGTGTGCGGTTCCGCATTGACGGCGTCTTGCAAACCGTGATGACGCCGCCGATGAAGCTGAAAGACGCGATCACGAGCCGCATCAAGATCATGGCGAAGCTGGACATCAGCGAGAAGCGGCTGCCGCAAGACGGCCGCATCATGATCAAGTACGCGAAGGACGGAAGGAAGAAGGAACTGGATTTCCGCGTTTCGACCGTGCCGACCCTTTTCGGCGAAAAGATCGTACTCCGCTTGCTCGATAAGGAAAACCTGCGCCTGGACATGACCAAGCTAGGGTTTGAGACCGACTCACTCACGAAATTCGAAAAAGCGATTCTGCGGCCCTATGGCATGGTGCTGGTCACCGGACCGACTGGCTCAGGAAAAACGAACACTCTCTATTCCTCCGTGGCGCGCCTGAATACGATCGACACCAACATCATGACCGCTGAGGACCCGGTCGAGTTCCAGCTGGGCGGAATCAATCAGGTGCAGATGAAGGAGCAGATTGGGCTGAACTTCGCCTCCGCGCTCCGCGCCTTCCTGCGGCAGGACCCCAACATCATTCTCGTCGGCGAGATTCGCGACTTTGAGACGGCAGAGATCGCTGTGAAGGCCGCGCTCACGGGCCACTTGGTGCTATCGACGCTGCACACGAACGACGCTCCCTCGACCATCAGCCGCTTGATGAACATGGGAATCGAGCCGTTCCTTGTGGCGACATCGGTCAATCTGATTTGCGCGCAGCGGCTAGTGCGCCGGATTTGCTCGCAGTGCAAAGAGCCAGTGAACATCACGCCCCAAGCTCTGGTCGACGCAGGTTACACGTCCGAAGAATCCAAGACGACGACTGTATATCACGGCCGCGGATGCGGTACTTGCAACAACACGGGCTACAAAGGCCGCGTGGGATTGTACGAAGTGATGGAAATCAATGACGAACTTCGCGAACTGATTCTCGTTGGCGCTTCGGCTATTGAACTGAAAAAGAAATCCCTGGAGACAGGAATGATTACGCTGCGCCGCAGCGGGCTGATCAAAATCGCGGCGGGCCAGACGACCATGGAAGAAGTGATCCGCGAGTCGGTGTTGTAGGGGGAGGAACGGTATGGCCGGCATTACGCTGAGCGAGTTGCTGAAGAAAATGATCGAAATGGGCGGAAGCGACTTGCACCTTTCGACGAATAGCGCGCCGCGCGTGCGAGTCAATGGACACCTGCGCCCCCTCGATATGCCGCCGCTCACCGCTGCGGACACAAAAGCTCTCGCGTACAGCGTGCTCACCGACGCGCAGAAGCACCGCCTGGAAGAAAATCTGGAGCTGGACTTTTCCTTCGGCTTGAAGAGCCTTGCCCGTTTCCGCGGCAACATTTTCCATCAACGCGGCGCCGTAGCGGCCGTCTTCCGTACGATTCCGTGGGAGATCAAGAGTTTTGAAGCGCTGAGCTTGCCCCCCGTGGTGAAAGGTCTTTGCGACAAGCCGCGCGGACTGGTTCTGGTGACCGGACCGACTGGGTCCGGTAAATCCACGACGCTTGCCGCGATGCTGGACAAGATCAACAACGAGCGCGAAGAGCATATGATCACGATCGAGGACCCGATCGAGTTCCTTCACAATCACAAAAAGTGCCTGGTGAATCAGCGCGAGGTCCACTCGGATACGCACTCCTTCGCCAATTCCTTGCGCGCCGCGCTCCGCGAAGACCCCGACGTGGTGCTCATCGGCGAAATGCGAGACCTCGAGACGATCGAATCCGCCCTGCGCATCGCCGAAACCGGCCACCTGACCTTCGCCACATTGCATACGAATTCCGCCGTTTCCACCATCAACCGCATCATTGACGTATTTCCTGCGCACCAGCAACCCCAGGTGCGCGCGCAGCTTTCGATGGTTCTGGAAGGCATTCTTTGCCAGGCGCTGCTGCCGCGCGCCGATGCCCGGGGGCGCATCATGGTGATGGAAATCCTGATACCCACGCCGGCTATCCGCAACCTGGTGCGCGAAGACAAAATCCACCAGATTTATTCGGCTATGCAAACCGGCACCGGCCAGACGGGAATGCAGACATTCAATCAGTCACTGGCCAACAACTATTTTCAGAAGGTAATCAGTCTGGAAACAGCGTTGTCGCGATCCTCGAATCCGGACGAATTGCAGGATTTAATTAACCGTGGAGTGACTTCACCAGCTCTCGGGGGAAAGGTCCCGCTACGCCGCTAAACGCGGGTCGCGGGCAAGAAGGGATAGGAGGTACGAAACATGCCGGTATTTACTTACCGTGGGGTCAATCGAGCCGGGACGACAGTCACGGGCGAGCGCACCGCCACCACCAAGGCGGAGCTGCAGAACCTGCTGCGGCGAGAGCAGATCAACGTCAGCAAAGTGTCGGAAAAAGGCAAAGAGCTCGCCTTCCCGACATTCGGCGGAGGCGTGAACTCCAAGGAGCTTGCCATCTTCACGCGACAATTCTCGGTGATGATCGACGCCGGGCTCCCGCTCGTCCAGTGCCTCGAGATTCTGGCCGGGCAGCAGGAAAACAAAACTTTCCAGAAGATATTGACCGGCGTGCGCGGCTCGGTGGAAGGCGGCGCTACGCTCTCGTCGTCCATGAAGCAGTACGAAAAAGTATTCGATCCTCTGTACTACAACATGGTGGAAGCGGGGGAGACGGGCGGTATTCTGGACACGATCTTGCAGCGGCTGTCGTCTTACATCGAGAAGAACGTAAAGCTGAAGCGAGCGGTCAAGTCCGCGATGATATACCCAGTCTCAGTTTTGAGTATCGCGGCAGGCGTCATCGCGCTGCTTCTATGGAAGGTCGTACCCATATTTGTCACGCTCTTTGCCGGCTTGGGCGCCGACTTGCCGCTACCGACTCGCATAGTTATCGGGCTAAGTAATTTCGTCGGCAGCATCTACGGACTGTTGATTCTGGTCTTCGTCGTCGGAGGCGCCATTGGTTTGAAGCTGTGGTATGGCACGCCCCAGGGAAAGCTGGCCATTGATGCCACGATCTTGAAACTTCCCGTGCTCGGAATGTTGATGCGAAAAATCGCCGTCGCGCGCTTCACGCGCACCCTTGGTACGCTCATCTCGAGCGGCGTTCCCATCCTCGAAGGGCTCGACATCACGGCGCGCACTTCCGGCAACGCAATCGTCGAGCGCGCCATCAATAAAACAAGGAAGGCAGTTGAGGCGGGCCGCTCGCTGGTTGATCCCTTGAAGGAAACAGAAGTGTTCCCCGGCATGGTTACGCAAATGATTGCGGTCGGTGAGCAAACCGGCGCGATGGACGCGATGCTTCAGAAGATCGCCGACTTCTATGAAGAAGAAGTAGATGCCGCGGTCAAGGACTTGCTGACCGCATTGGAACCGGTCATGATCGTTTTCCTTGGTCTCGTTGTCGGCGGCATCGTGATTTCGATGTACTTGCCGTTGTTCTCGCTCATCGGCAAGTTGGCGACGCAATCAACATAGGAATCGGTTCGACGACTTCGGAAGCTCCGGCGAGCCTTCACTGGGAGACGAGCGGCTTCCCGCCGAAATAGCGGGAGGCCGCTGAACAATCCAAGGAATACTTGGACGGCGGTCCCGATTCCTCGGGGGAGTCCGTTGCAAACGGATCGGGAATGGAACTGGCACAGAACACGACGGAATGGCTCGCCTGGCTGGGGCGAGTTCGCTTTCTTGTCATCACATTTTTACTCGCTATCGTTCTAGCCGTACATCAGCTCACGCCGCTGCCTCTCGTCGCGAAGTATTTTGCTCCGGTCATCCTGCTCTGGTACCTGCTTGGCATCTGCTATGTCATCCTCTCTCGATGGATTCCGCGCGCTCGATGGCATACAGCTCTTCAGATAACCGGTGACCTGCTCCTCATCACGGGACTCGTCTACGCCACGGGTGGCCATGAGAGCTATTTCATCTCACTGTACTTGATCGTGATTCTCATGGCTTGCGTTCTGCTGATGCGACGCGGCGTGTTCCTCGTGGCGGGCGGCGCATTTGCCCTTCTCGGTACGGTTGTAGAACTCGTTCAATTCGGCCTGATCCCTTCCACTTCCACCGAAACCCTCACCGATCGAACCTTGGAGTTTTGGATTCTGAGCAACCTGCTCGCCTTTCTGGCCGTGGCTTATTTGGGCAGCACACTCGCCAATATGTTGCGAAGAAAGGGTGTCGAGCTGGAGGAGAAACGCGAAGAGCTCAAGGATTTGCAAGCTTTCAACGAAGACATCATCCATTCCATGCGCGGCGGTCTGATCACGACGGACGTGGAAGGTCGCATTCTTCTGGTGAATCGTGCCAGTTTCGAGATCGTCGGGATGACGCCGGTGATGCTCCTCGGGAAACAAATCCGCGAAGTCCTCCCGGGATTCTGGCTCACGGATCGAGTTACAGACGAGGGCTTTCTGGCCTCGAGAAAAGAGACGGAGCTGCGAACGCCCTCGGGCGAGCGGCGATTTCTAGGACTTTCCGTGTCCCCTCTGCGCACAGGGCAAAAGCAGATAAGCGGCTACGTCTTCAATTTCCAGGATTTGACGGAATTGAAGCGTCTCGAACACGAAGTTGCTATGAAGGACCGCCTGGCCGCGATTGGCCGCCTCTCCGCCGCGATCGCGCATGAAATTCGGCAGCCATTGACGGCAATGGCAGGCGCGTTGAAAGAATTGGTGCGCATGGCGCCTCTCGAAGAAGACGATAAGCGCCTCGTGCACATTGTCAGCCGCGAATCCGAGCGCCTGAATCAAATTATTTCTGACTTTCTCGACTATTCGCGGGACAAGAACTACTCCTTCCGTGAAACGGATATCGCCGCTTTGATTGATGATGCCCTCACGCTCATCGAAAAGAACTCAGGGAGCCGGGGAAAGTACCGGGTTGACCGACAGTTTGATGTCGCGCACATCACTGCGAGCGTTGACCGCGACCGCATCAAACAAGTCTTCTGGAACCTGTGCAATAACGCCTTGCGAGCCATGCCAAATGGCGGCGTCTTGACGGTGCGACTGGAAGCGAGGGACCGCTCGGTGCGCATCGGCATCCGCGACACCGGAGTGGGAATAGATTCGCGCCAGGCAGCGAAGCTCTTTGAGCCGTTCCAGTCCGGCTTCCCCCAGGGTATTGGTTTGGGGCTGGCGATCGTGTATCAAATCGTGCAAGCGCATGGCGGCACGATCCACGTAGAGTCGGAACCTCAGGGAGGGGCAGAGTTCATTGTCGAACTCCCGCGCGGAACAAATGCTCATGGAATTCCCGAAAGCCGAGACGCCGTGATGGCTGCTGGTACTCAAGGGACGAGGAACTGACGGACATGGCTCGCCTGCTCATCGTCGACGATGAACGCTCGATCTGCGAGCTCCTCGAGATCACTTTCCGCAAGGACGGCCATCGCGTGGAAGTGGCAGCCTCCGGCGAGGGCGCCAAACGAAAACTCGAGGGCCAAATCTACGACATCATCGTTTCTGATATCCGCATGCCGGACATTTCCGGCGTCGATCTACTGCGTTATGCCAAGGAGGTTTCTCCCGGTTGCGTATTTATTCTGATTACGGGCGTTCCGACAATTGGCACGGCGATCGACGCGGTAAACTTCGGCGCAGATCGTTATGTCATCAAGGGTGACAAACTCCTCGACGAACTCCGCCCGGCAGTTCAACAGGTTGCGGATAGCTTGAAGCTCAAGAAAGAAGCGGGAATTCTTCGCCGCGAAATCCGGCGCCTTACCGGACTCGACCACATCATTGGCGCTAGCGAGGGCATGCGCGCGATCTTCGAACTCATTCAAACGATCGCTCCGCAATCCAGCCGAGTGCTGATCACCGGTGAAAGCGGCACAGGAAAAGAGTTAGTGGCTCGAGCGATACACGAAAACAGCACCAGAGTGAAGGAGCCCTTCATCACGGTGAACTGTGGTGCATTTCCCGAAACGCTTCTCGAGTCTGAGCTTTTTGGATATGTAAAGGGTGCGTTCACCGGCGCCAATGAGAATCGCGAAGGTTTGTTCCAGGCGGCGGATGGAGGAACTCTGTTCCTCGACGAAATCGGAAACATGAGCCTCACCATGCAGGTGAAGCTCTACCGAGTCCTCCAGGAAGGCAAGGTCAGACCTGTCGGCAGCACGGAAGAGGCGGATGTCGACGTTCGTGTCATCACCGCCACCAACAAGGACTTGGCAAAGGAGATCGCCGAAGGTCGGTTTCGAGAGGATCTGTTCTATCGGTTGAGCGTGATTCCAATTCATCTTCCGCCGCTCCGCGAACGTCGAGAAGATATTCCTCTGCTCGTGCGGCATTTCCTCGAGCAGTTCCGGAGCTCGACTGGCAAGAATATCGATGGCGTCGAGCCCAAAGCCATGGAACGCTTGGAGGCCTACGACTGGCCGGGCAACGTGCGCGAACTGGAGAACACTATCGAGAGGGCAGTCGCCCTGGAGACTGGCAAGCGCATATCTCTTGAGGGTCTTCCGGAAAGGATATTGCTCTATTACCAGAACCACTATTCACAAAATCAGTTGGAGGATCGGCCCGCTCAGTTGATCCCGGAAGGTGGCGTCGACTTGGACGCGCATATCTCTGAAATCGAGCGGGCTTACCTGCTTGGCGCCCTGGAGTGTGCCGGTGGCGTGAGAACAAAGGCGGCGCAGCTTTTGAAGATGACCTACCGCTCATTCCGCCACTATGCCAAGAAGCATGACATCTGAAGACTCTTGCCCCAGACTTGGCCGTTCGCAGTTAAGCGAGCGGACTCGGAGGGCCGCACAAATTGGCAACCATGGGTGACATATTTTGTCAATCTGGCGACGAAACCGGCGATCCTTGCAGGGTCTGGTTCTTCGATTGAATTCTGGCTCTGCGTAAGCTAAATTAAACAAAGCACTTACGTCTAAGCAGTCCGCCACGTGAGCACGTGGCCCGTTGGCAGCAACATTGCACCATAGTCCCTCGGCACGCCGCCAGAGTTTATTTCTTGGCTTTGAAATCTCTCAAGGAGAAGACATGAGAAAGAACCAGAAGGGCTTTTCACTTATCGAACTGTTGATCGTGGTGGCGATCATTCTGATCATCGCCGCGATCGCGATTCCCAACTTGCTCCGCTCGCGCATGGCTGCGAACGAAGCGTCCGCTGTGGGTTCCTTGCGCACGATTCTCACAGCCAACGTGACCTACAATTCCACTTACGGCATCGGTTTCGCCAGCACGCTGGCCATGCTCGGCAGCGGTGGAGCGGCCGTACCTCCCGCAGTTGCTACTTGCAACGCGGGGGAATTCATTGACCCAATCCTCTCGAACGCGACGGTTGTAACTGCGCCGAAGAGCGGATATTGGTTCAAGTACGCCGGGGCGACGGCATATACCGGAACCGTGCCTGCCGCCTGCACGGCCGGCTGGCTTACGTTTGATGCGGCAGCTGTCCCCGCAATCGCAGGTACTACGGGCCAGTCGACGTTTTGCATTGATCAGACTGGCGTGATCATGAAGGATGCCTCGGGTACTGTTACGACGGCAGGTGGCGTTTCCTGCACCACCGACGCCTACCCGGCGGCGTTGCAGTAGTTCTCTCGTTGTGATTCGAGGGGAGAGAGCGCTTAGCTTTCTCCCCTGTTCTTTGTTAGATCGGGGTTAGATCGGGGTAGCTCGGGAGTGGCCAGCGTGAAGCGAGAACGCGGAGCGACGGACATGGCTCGGAAAGAACAAGGCTTTTCGCTCATTGAACTGCTTGTCGTAGTCGCAATCATCCTAATCATTGCGTCCATTGCGATCCCCAATTTCCTCCGTTCACGCATGGCCGCACACGAAGCAGGCGCCGTGGAGAGTTTAAGGGGTATGACGACTGCTGCAACTGTTTACAACACTCAGTGGAGTAACGGATATCCGCCAAGTTTAAGCGTCCTCGGTGGGACACTTCTGGTGGCAACTTGCAACAATGCAGAGTTGCTGGATCAGCTGATGACGTCAGTACCATATCAAAAGACTGGCTACACTTTCGGATATGTGGGCATTGGCGCAGCACTTACACCGCCAGTAGGGTGTGCCGCCGGCGGTTACAACGCGTACCTTGCTACTGCGACACCGATCATATTTGGAACAACAGGCCAGCGCAGCTTCTGCAGCACGGTACCTGGTGTGATTCACTTTAACCCAACAGGCGTGACACCTGCGAGTTCAGCTGCTTGCGACGCATTGCCAACGTTATAATCAAGCCAGCTTCCGCGCAGATGTGATTCCGTCCCGCTGATTTCAAACTCAAAAAATTCACCTCTTCGCGATATTATCTCTCTGCTTGCCAGCCCGCCTGCTAGACTCAATTTATGAGTTTGCTCGCTACATTTGTACTCGCGGTATTGATTTACGTCGCTCCCGGGCCATCGAAATTTGTTTCCGGAAAAGGCGTGGCGCGCGCATTCGAAATTCATTATCGCCACGCTCGAACCATGTCCGCGGTATTCTTCGAAAAATTCACTTCGGGCGGCACGAGTCTCCGCGCCGAGTCCGGCCGCGTCTATTTTTCAAAGCCCGGCCGGATGCGCTGGGACTACGATTCGCCGGAAAAAAAGCTGTTTTTGGTCGACGGCAAGAATGTCTGGTATTACGTTCCGGCGGACCACACCGCCAGCCGCACCAGCATCAAGGAAAGCGACGACTGGCGCACGCCGCTCGCACTCCTGGCAGGCAAAGTGAAACTGGAGCAGTTATGCGGCAGTCTCCAACTTGCGCAAGTGGGGGGAACCGGCACTGATCCAGAGCTGCGCCCGACGCAAGCCGGAAACTCGGTCCTCGTCTGCTCGCCACGCAAGGCCGACAAAGATGCATTTCGCCAGGTGCTCCTTGAAACCAATGACGAGAGTCAATTGGTTCGCGTGACCATTCGCCAGCCGGGCGATATCGAGACCGAATTTCGTTTCGGGGACTGGAAGGAGAATATCCCTGTCCAGGAATCCATATTTCACTTCGAGCCGCCGGCAGGGGTGGCCATCGTTGACGACGCGGCGCTCGCCATGAAAGCTCAATAATTCGTCGTTCGTTTGGTACTTGCTCAACGACATCGTAGCTTGACACTTTTGAAAAACCGACGTACGTACTCCAACCGTGAAATCAAGAAACTGCATCTTAGTAGAAGTGCGAAAGACGGCGGTTCTTCTTCTAGGGCGCCGCTATGATGGCGCGCTGCGTCGGTTCCGGGCGTGGGATGCTGCGATGTTCTTGCCAGAGCACAACTTGGGCGACCTCGTCCTTTCTGACTAACTGCATGTGTTAGACTGAGTTGAAGAATGCTCCGAGAATCTATATCGCGGGAAAGTTGAGCATGGCTGAGTTTGTCTGCAAAGTGGGGGATGCGACGGGTCACGTCTTCCAGCAGATGGAGACGGCCCGGACGGAGACCGAGGCGCGTCAAAAGCTCGCTGATCGTGGTTTTTTTGTCTACACCGTCCATCCGAACATCAGCGTCGCGCGGGTGCTCAAGGGTTTTCAAAACAGTAAGAAGCTGCGTCCCAGCGACTTCCTCATTTTTAATCAGCAGCTCAACACTTTGATCAAAGCAGGTTTGCCGATTCTGAAATGCCTTGACCTCTTGGCCGGACGGGTAGCTTTGCCAACGATTCGCCCGCTGCTGCAGGATGTGCGCGACAGCGTGCGCAACGGCGCACTGCTCTCTGATGCTGTCGAGGCCGCGAACATCTTTCCACCCGTTTACGTCACCTCCATCCGGGCCGGCGAAAAGAGTGGCGATCTCCCGGGAGTCCTCGACGATTACATTGCATATCAACGCACCACCTCAGCCTTCCGCAAGAAGTTGATCGGCGTGCTTATTTATCCGACCATCTTGATCGTCGTCGCGTCGTGTATTGTTTCCTATCTCGTTGCCTACGTCATTCCTCAGTTCGCGAAGCTCTATGCAGACCTGGGCACTCGTCTGCCTCCTCTCACTCAATTCCTGATTACGCTGGTGACCGGTTACGGCGTTTATCTCCTGGCATTCGTTGCGATCATTGTCCTCGGACTGATATTTCTGTTCCTCTGGTCGCGCACCCAGGTCGGCGGGATCCAGGTTGACCGGCTAAAAATGAAATTGCCGGTCGTCGGCGATATTTGGACGAAGTTCCAGATGGCGCAGTTCAGCCGGATTCTGGCTACGCTGTTGCGAGGCGGCACTCCCATCGTTTCTGGCTTGGAAACGGCGTCGAATGCGATGGCCAGTCGCCTTATCTCCGGCTCGATTCAGCGCGCTTCGCGCCGTGTGAGCGAGGGCGAGTCGCTGCACGTCGCGCTTTCAGAAACGCGCTTGGTCCCCGAGCTGGCCCTCGAGATGATCGAAGTCGGGGAAGCCTCTGGCGCTCTCGCGCCGATGCTTGCCAGTGTCGCGCAGTTTTACGATGAAGAGACGAATCTGAAATCAGGCGTCCTGATTTCCATTATTGAGCCCGCCGTCTTGATCAGCATGGCCATACTCGTTTTCTTCATTCTCTTGGCGCTCTATCTGCCCTTGTTCTCCATGCAGGTAGGCGGAGCGGCTGGGGCATAAATTATGGCAACGTCGGATCGAGAGTTACGCCCCGAAGCCGCCCGCGACGACGCCGCGGAAAGGGAGCGCGCTCAGAAACTCGCGGAACGCTATCGCTGCCCGTTCATCGACCTTAAGGAACAGCGTATCGACCCGGAGCTGTTCCGATCCATCCCGGCTGAACTCATGTTCCGCTACAATTTCGTTCCGCTCGAAGGGCAAGATCATTCCCTTATTGTAGTGGTCTCTGACCCCAGCCAGCTCCTGGTGAACGACGAACTTTCTTTGCTCCTGGGCAAGAAGCTCGTCATTAAAGTCGCCACGGCGTCCCAAATCAGCGACCTCTTGAAGCGCACCGAACAGTCCCAGCGCGTTCTTGACCAGGCCACCGAAGGTTTCACGCTCCAGGTCGTCAGCGACGAGGAGAGCGACGAAAACATTTCCATGGAGAAATTGACTCGCACCGACTCCGGTGTGAGTCCCGTCGTTCGTCTCGTGGACACCGTCATTTTCACAGCCCTCGAGCGTCGCGCCAGTGACATTCATGTTGAGACGCGGAATTCCGAAGTCGCCGTGAAATATCGCATTGATGGCGTCCTTCAGTATGCGATGCAGCCTTTGGCGAAAGAATGGGGCACCACCATCCTCTCGCGCATCAAGGTGATGAGCGAGCTGGATATCGCCGAGCGCCGCGTCCCGCAGGACGGCCGTTTTCGCGTCCGCTATAAGGGCCGTTTCATAGACTTCCGCGTCTCCATTATGCCCTCCATTCACGGCGAAGATGCGGTCCTTCGCGTCCTCGATAAAGAGACGCTGAGCGAGAAATTCCACAACCTCACTCTCGATGTTGTTGGATTCGCCGAGGAAGATCTCCGCAGGTTCCGAAAATACATTCACGAACCCTACGGCATGGTTCTTGTGACCGGCCCCACTGGATCCGGCAAGACCACCACCCTCTACGCCGCCGTGAATGAAATCAAGACGGACGAAGATAAAATCGTCACCATCGAAGACCCGGTGGAATATCAGGTCAGCGGAATCACCCAGATTCCGGTCAATGAAAAAAAAGGGCTGACCTTTGCCCGCGGTTTGCGCTCCATCCTGCGTCACGATCCAGATAAAATCATGGTGGGCGAGATTCGCGATAACGAGACCGCGCAGATCGCCATTCAATCCGCGCTCACCGGCCACTTGGTGTTTACGACCGTGCACGCCAACAACGTCACCGACGTCATCGGCCGCTTCATCAATATGGGAGTCGAGCCCTACAATTTCGTTTCCGCTTTGAACTGCATTCTGGCTCAGCGTCTCGTTCGCGTCATCTGCCCGAGTTGCAGGCGCCGCGTGACGCAGACAGCCCCGTTGCTCGCAGAATCAGGATTGGATCCAAAGGAATGGGCCAGCGTCCCGTTGTACGAGGGCGCCGGATGCATCGAATGTTCGGGAAGCGGTTTCCACGGCCGGACGGCGATTTGCGAGCTCCTGGATCTCTCGGATCGCATTCGCGAGATGATCATCGACAAACGCCCGACCTCTGAAATCAAACGCATCGCCAAGGAAGAGGGCATGCAATTCCTTCGCGAGTCGGGCCTCTCCCGCGTGCGCGCGGGAATCACCACGCTGCGCGAAATCAACAAGGTGACTTTCATTGACTAGCCTGATGACACTCGAGAAGCAGCCCGCGCGTAGCTCGGACCGAAAAGGACTTCGTGCCTGGCTCCGTGCATTGCCTCACCCGTCTCATGTATACGAAATTGCTGCCACGCACGTGGCTGCCGCGCGATGGGGGCACATGGCAGGCCATCTCGGCGCCTTCTTCACGGAGCCGCTTCCCGAAGGCGCCATCGTTCCATCGGCGACGCAGGCGAACATTGCAAATCCCGATGCACTGCGTTCGGCTATCCGGAGCGTGCTGAATCGTGTTCCCGCGCAGGGGCAGGGCGTCGCGCTCCTCGTACCGGATCCCGTAATTCGCGTCTTCATTTTGTCGTTCGACACGTTTCCCCGGCGCGCCGATGAAGCGTTGCCTCTCCTGCGCTGGCGCTTGAAGAAGATCTTGCCCTTCGACGCCGACGAAGCGGTGATTTCCTGGCGCCGCCAGCAGAATCGCGAGGGCAAGCCCGAAATTGTCGCCGCCGTGGCTCGCCAGAAAATCATCCGGGAGTATGAGGCCGCAATCGAGGCGCATGATATGCACGCGGGCGTGTTGCAGAGCTCCACGCTGGCCACGCTGCCCTTGCTTGACTCAGCGGACGCAACCCTGCTCGCTCGCTTGAGCGGGCGCAACCTCACGACCGTAATTGCTCGCGGCGAGACGCTCTGCGTCTATCGCTCAACGGAAATGGGCTCCGGCAAACTGTCGCCACAAACCGTATTGGACGAGGTTTTCCCTTCGGTCGCCTTTTATCAGGACACTTGGGGAGGGAAAGTCGAGCGGTTGCGCGTTGCTGGCTTTGCCGGCGGCGAGGATGAAATTCGCGAGCACCTCGCGCGCGAATTGGACTGCGAGGCGTCGCCGCTTGCGCGGCCCGGCGACCTGTCGGAATCCGCGCGATCGCTCGTCTCGCAAGGACTGGAATCTTTGGTCGGTTGGCATTTGCATCGTGGTGCATAGCGTCTCAGAATGAGTGCGTGGGCTGCGAGAGCGCAGCAAAAATTTGGCTGTTCTTAGGAAGTATGAGATGAAAACTCGATTCAATCTCGCGACTTCTCCTCTTGAGAACAACCGCCGTTTCGTCGCCGGTGCGGCAATGATCGGCCTGCTGGCTCTGGCGGCGCTGGTGGTGCTTTCCTTTGACACCTACCGCACATGGCTTTCTGCCCGCGCCACGCGCGACGAAATTGCCCGTCTGACATCTCAAGTTCGAACCGAACAGCAGCAACAGGATGCGCTTCGCGCTGAATTTAACTCCAAAGCTGTTGAGCAGACCATGGCCCGCTCCGCCAATCTGAATGGCCTGATCGCTGAACGTGCGTTTCCATGGACGAAAATGTTCGCTGATCTCGAACGGATTCTGCCGCCGGGAGTTCGCGTCATCAGCATTTCGCCCGGTCGGGATAAAGATGGGAATATCAACGTTTCGCTCAGCATGGGTGCCGAAAGCGATGCGGCGAAACTTAGGTTTCTTGAGTCGCTCGAGGCTTCTCAGGCTTTCTCTGACATTCTCGTCAAGTCGGAGTCGCGTCCCACCCAGGCGCGCTCGGTTGCCAGTAGCGACAGGGTTCTCCTGGCTCTCGAGGTCCGTTACAAGACGTGAGCTCGCATGAAAATCCGCGGCGTTGGAAGCAGACGCTAAAAATCTGCCTCGGCTGCATCCTCGCGCTCGATGCGCTTCTTGTTTACGTGGATTGGCGGGCCAGGAATTCGGCGCCGCAGGCCCAGGCGGCGGAGCGCGTTCGACTGGCGCAGAAAGCCGTCTTGCTTCGCGCCGATGTTGTTGTGGGCAGGGCCGCCGAAAAGCAGCTCCCGGAAATCCAGAAAGATTGCGATTTATTTTACCAGCGTTACCTGCTCTCGAGCTCCGCCGGCTACTCCGTGATTGTCGCCGACCTCGGCAAGATGGCCTCGGATTCCGGCGTACAGCCGGGCGGCGTGAATTTCCACCAGTCCCAGGTCAAAGACAGCGACTTGACCGAAATCACCATCACTGCCGCAGTTCAGGGCGACTATCAGGGATTGGTTCGCTTCATCAATGATCTGGAGCGTTCGCCGCATTTCTACGTGCTCGATGGACTCACATTGGCATCTGGGGCCACCGGGCCGATCAAACTGAACCTGTCCCTTCGGACGTATTTCCGGGCGTAGCGTCATGGCTGAGACCTCAAAAAAGACGCGCTTCGAAACCTACGCTCTGGTTGTGCTTCTGCTCGTTCTCGCCATTGTCGCGTATGGATTTTTCGGCCGTAATGGGACGTTGCCGGGCTTCCAGGGACCGGATGCTGCGTTTCGTCCTCTCGGTGTTTCAGATCCCGCCCTTCGCCTGGATCTTCTCGACCAGCTACAAAAGGCGGAATTCAAGGGCGGTCACCGCAATATCTTCGCGGCCACGCCGCTCCCTTCGGCCGCCCCTAAAGCGCCTAAGATTGCGCCCGTCGTCCAGGCTCCCGTGATTCCGCAGCCTGTCGCGCCTCCGCCGCTGGTCGTCCCTGCATCTCTCTATGGCATCGTCACGGAAGTCTCCACGGGGACGCGTAAAGCAGTCTTCACTGGTGGGGATAACGACGTTTACATCGTTCCCGAGGGTGGCACGCTTCTCGGTCTGTATCGCGTCGACAAGATTGGCAACAATTCCGTGGACGTCGAGGAAATCTCCAGCGGCCGCAAGACGACGCTGGCCCTCGCGTCCCCGGCCGATTCTTCGCAATGATTCTGAGAACGCCAATGATTCAGCGCGGACACTGTAGGAAATCAACGGACCGTGGCTTCGCGCTTCTCTTCGTCATTTTCCTCGTCGCTCTGGTTTTGATTGGCGCTTCCGTCGCCATCCTCCGCATCAAGACGCAGGGCCTTCGCCAGCGCGAAGCCGATATGATCTGGCGCGGCGAACAGTACCAGCGCGCCATCGGTCTCTACTACCGCAAGAACGGCCGCTATCCCACGTCCATAGACGATCTCGTGAAAGGCACGCCCGGCCTCCGCTATCTCCGCGAACCCTACAAGGATCCCATGAATCGCGCCGATGGTTCCTGGCGCCTCATTTATGTCACCCCCGCGGGCCAGCTCATCGGCAGCGTTCGCTATGTCACTCTGCAGGAAATGGCCCTCGCTGACCGCGCGCGCATCATGGGCATTCAGATGGGGCAGTCAACTGGCAGCGATTCTGGCCAGATTTCCGGCGACCAATCCCAGGATCAGACCTCGAACCCGGGCGCTAATCCGAATTCGAGTCCCGCGCCTCCCGGCGCTCAGCCGCCTGCTGGTACGGGTAATGGCGCGTCCCCCTCCTCATCGCCTCCTGCTCCCGGCGGAGACCAATCGGCCCAGCAGCCAAATGGCTCGCCACAGCCTGCGCCTCCGCAGCCGGCTCCATTCGGTGTTATGCAACAGTCGCTCCCGCCAGGCGCTCAGCCGCAGATCAACGAATCCACGGGTGAAGTCGTTGGCGGTTTCATCGTCGGCGTCGCGAGCAAAATCGACAAGCCATCGCTCAAGGTCTACAAAGGCGGCGCCACCTACAAGCAGTGGGAGTTCATCTACAATCCGCTCGAGCAGGTGCAAACAATCGGCGGCGGAAGCATGATGGGCGGCACGCCGGCGGGCGCGCAGCCTCCGTTGCCTGGCATGCCCCAGATGCCCCAAATCCCGAAGCCGCCCCAGCCTCAAAGTCCGCTGGGCCCGGGCGGAACGCGCCGCTAGCCTCGCCGCCCATCGAGCGCGTGCTTGCGAATCGCCGCGGCCACGCCGAGTTCGTCGTTCGTCAGCGTCATTTCCCAGCCGAGCGATTTCAGCTCCGCGACGCTGTTGCCCATCACGATGGGCAGTCCCGCGAATTCCAGCATGTCCCGGTCGTTCCAGTTGTCGCCAATCGCCATCACGTCTGCTCGCGTCACGCCGCGGCGCTTCGTCCATTCCGCAAGCGCCGTGCCTTTCGAGCACCCTTGCCGGATCACGTCGAGTATGCTGAAGTCCCTTGCCTCATATTCCGCAAGCGCCACCGAGAAATTCCGCGCCTGCGGCATGGCATCGAGTGTCGCCAGCGCCGCTCGCATGCGCTTCACGGCTCCCGTGAACATCACCTGGATCGGGTCTTCTTCCAGGCAATTCTCCAGCGGCGCGCACTCCGCGATATATTGCTTGTTGCGCTGGTAATAGCCGCTGCTGATCGGATCGTCCCAGAAGACGCGCTCGAAAATCACCTGCTTCTCTTTCAACCGGTCGAACACGACGGCCGTCCCTGAGCGAAATTCCTTCGTCGCCCATAGAACTTCCCGGGCCAGCTCCTTCGGCAGCAGGTGACGCAAGTGCGTCTCGCCCGACTTCGACTTGATTAGCGCGCCGTTGTTCACCACCAGTGTCAGCTCGCATCCGAAATGCTCCGCTATCGGCCGCGCGAAGTCGAATCGCCGCCCTGTTACGAGCACGATTTCGATTCCGCGCTCCGCCGCTTCCTCGATTGCCTCTCGGTTCGCGGCGGGCAGTTCGTGGCGGCTGTCGAGCAGCGTGCCATCAATATCCATCGCAATCATTCGCACCGGCATGGATTCATTCTATCGTGCCTCGCCGAGTGAAGCGATTCAGCGCGTCTTCAGATGTGCTAGAATTTTTTCCTTATGACAACTAAACCAATCATTGCGTCATCATCCGAACCGAAATTGCAGACGGCCATCACGCATCTCGAATGTTCCCGTTGCAAAAAAACTCATCCCCACAATCAGCTTCGCAATCTTTGCGATTGCGGCGGCCCGCTGCTCGCCCGGTACGATTTGAAAGCGGCGGCCAAGACTCTCACGCGCGAAGCGCTCCGCTCCCGCCCCGCGAATATGTGGCGTTTCGCGGAAGTTCTCCCTTCCCGCGAGCCTGTCACGCTCGGCGAAGGCATGACGCCGCTCCTCCACGCCAGTCGCCTCGGCGAATCTTTCGGCCTTCGCAATCTCTACATCAAGGACGAAGGCCTCAATCCCACCGGCTCATTCAAGGCTCGTGGCCTCTCTGCCGCCGTCAGCCGCGCCAGGGAACTCGGCGCCAAAGCCCTTGCGACTCCCACTGCGGGCAACGCCGGCGGCGCTCTCGCCGCTTACGCAGCCAAAGCGGGAATCCCCTGCGTCATCGTCATGCCCGCCGACACGCCTCTCGCCAACGAAATGGAGTGCCGCGCGTTCGGCGCCGACGTCCGCAAACTCAACGGCCTCATCTCCGATTGCGGCAAGTATGTCGCGGAGAATAAAGACAAGAACGGCTGGTACGAAGTCACCACGCTCAAGGAGCCCTACCGCATCGAAGGCAAGAAGACCATGGCCTACGAGCTCTGGGAGCAGTTCAATGGCAAGCTCCCCGACGTCATCATTTATCCCACCGGCGGCGGCGTCGGCATGATCGGCATGTGGAAGGGTTTTGAAGAAATGGAAGCTATGGGCTGGATCGGCCGCGAGCGCCCGCGCATGGTCACCGTGCAGGCCTCTGGCTGCGCGCCCATCGTGGACGCCTTCGAGAGGGGAATTGACGCTGCGCCGATGTGGGAGCACGCCGCCACCATCGCCTCCGGCCTGCGCGTTCCCAAGGCCATCGGCGATTTTTTGATTCTCCGCGCCATTCGCGAAAGCAAAGGCACCGCCGTCGCCGCCCCCGATGACGAAATTCTCGCCGCCGGCAGGGAACTCGCCGCGAAGGAAGGCATGTACGCCGCCCCTGAAGGCGCTGCCACTGTCGTCGCCGCTCGCAAGCTCGCCGCAAAAAAATGGATCGCTCCCGGCGACACCGTCGTCCTCTTCAACACCGGCTGCGGCTATAAATACAATGAAGCCTGGCAAGCCGCGCTGAAAGGGAACTGAAGTGTCAGCCGAGGCGTCGAAGGCCTCGCCAAATTCCAATCCCGTGACCGAGCGCCTCTACTACAACGACTCCTTTCTCCGCGAATTCGACGCTCGCGTCCTCGCTTGCGATGCTGACGGCTCGCGTTTTCGCATTCGCCTCGATCGCACCGCGTTTTATCCCACCTCCGGCGGCCAACCGTTCGATACGGGGAAGCTCGGCGCCGCCTCCGTCCTCGAAATCCTCGACGATGAAACTCCCGGCTCCGAAGAAATGTTCCATTTCACCGATCAGCCCGTCGCCCTCGGCCCGGTTCACGGCGCCATCGACTGGCCGCGCCGCTTCGACCACATGCAGCAGCACACGGCCCAGCACATGCTGTCCGGCGCGTTCATCGAGCTCTTCCAGTTCCAGACCGTCTCGTTCCATCTCGGCCGCGAAATTTCTTCCATCGATCTTGCCGCGCCTTCCGTCGTGCCCCGCCATCTCGACGAAGCCGAGCGCCGCGTCAACGAAATCATCTTCGATGACCGCCCCGTCTCCGTTCGCTACGGGAGCGCCGAACAACTTGCCGCCGAAGGCATTCGCAAGAAAGTTGAGCGCGAAGGCATCCTTCGCGTCGTCGAAATCGACAATTTCGACCGCCAGCCCTGTGGAGGCACGCATCTCTCGCGCACCGGCCAGGCTGGCATGCTCCTCATTCGCAAATGCGAGCGCCAGAAGCAGAATTGGCGCATCGAATTCGTTGCTGGCTTTCGCGCCCTCGCCGCCGCGCGCGCGGATCTCGCGACGCTTCGCCAGTCTGCCGAACTCATCGGCTGCGGCATGCCCGAAGTCCCCGCGATGATTGCCAAAATGCAGGAAGAGCGCCGCGTTGCCGCGCGCGACGCGAAGAAACTCACCGAGCATCTCGCCGAACTCGAAGCTGCCTCTCTCCTTGCGGGAGCATCCTCTCCCAGCATTGCGGACGTGCCTCGTCAGGGCGCGGCATTTTACCCCGAGCCGAGTCGAGGGGCAGCCGTGCCGAAAGCGGCCGTGCCCTCAGGGGTTTCAACCCCTGAGGGCGGCGAACCTGCTGCTGGCCGCGCCCTCGTCCACATCTCCGACGACGCCTCAGCGTCCTATCTCTCCATCCTTGCCGCCAAACTCGTCGCCAATCCTAACCTCCGCGTTCTCCTCGCCAGCCGCGCCGCCAACGCCGTCGTCTTCGCCCAATCCGCTAGCCTCGCCGGCGACATGGGCGCGCTCCTCCGCGAAATCCTCGCGCCGGTCGGCGGCAAAGGCGGCGGCAGCAAATCCTTCGCCCAGGGCACTGTCCCCAATTCCGCCGCCCTCGATTCCCTCGTCTCCTCCGCCCGCGCCAAGCTTTTCGGCTGACGCTTCGATCCAAAGCAGAGTGTCCTCTGCGATCTCTGCGCCTCTGCGGTAAGAGCTTTACACCACAGCGACGAACGGCTGTTCCTCTGTGTTCTCAGTGATTTCTGCGGTGAGAGCCTTTGGACTCCGTCAAGGTGAGAGAATTTGCTGCATATGTAAAGATTTAACCCGAATTATACCTTTGACGCAAAATAGGCGTATACTCCCGAAAGACCGTCTGGGTGAATCTCAGACTACGCGGGAGTGTGTATGGCGACAAGGTCCGCACTTGTGTTGTTGCGCTGGAAGATCAAGCTGCGCTATTCGACTGCTCTCAATTTTATCCACAATAACGTCTTTAATCATCCCCTGGCGAAATGGATCGCGAGCAACGTTGCAGTGTTGGGTCTCATGGGGGCTGGTATAGCTGTGGCTCAATGGGACGAATACGCAGTCGCTTTTGTATTGTTTTTTCTCGGTTCCGCGGCACTGGGATTGAAGGCATATCACTGGCAGACTGACCACGGAATCACGAAATTTCTGCTAGTTATTTGCGCTTTGGTAGGAATGGGGGCGTCATATCCAATAACGATAGCAAAAAAAGGAACTAAACCTTGGTCGGATGTGATTTACAGAATTTCGTACGTTTCGTCCTTGACCCGCGATGAGCTTGGACGAGTAATCGTAGCCCCATCTCCGCCGACGGGCTGGGACAAAGAGCAGACTCCCGGCATCCCCGCGGCACTCCCTGTTATGCGTCCCGATATTGTCGGCATTATTGTGAATCCGATGACACCGGCATTGATTTTCTACCCGCTTCATGCCGTTGCCGAGAAGGTGGAGGCTGACCCCGTACTATTTGATATAGACCGTGAAGACGGAAAAACCGACTCACTGAACATAACTCAAATGAAATTCGACTGGCTTCGGATGGATCAGCACGCAGGCCCAACGGCCCTGCTCGATTCAAGAGATGTCGGCACCGTAGTTAGGAATGGCCACCGTATTTTTGGATTTGTCCAAATTGCATGTCCCCAGTGCCAACGGATCAGAATTTATTGGGTTTATTTTGTCTATGGAAGGGGAGGGCGCTATGCAGAGAATACGATAGGGGCTCCGAATCTGAAGGCGATTAGCGTTTCCATTAGCGAGATGAGGACACTGGGTCCAGAGCGATTTCTGGATACGATTAAAGGGTGGAAACCGATAGTGCAAGGGCCAGAGTTTTAGGCGGCGGTGAGCTTCTTGTATTCGAGATTGGGCGACCCAATGAGTTTGAGTATTGTATCTCGGAGAAGATAAGGATTCTTGCGATTATTAAATCGGAAGCACATTTCGTCCAGATAGGCTGGAAGATGCTTCACACTAACTCTATGCCACGTGCCCATGATGCCGCGCTTCAGAAGAGAGAATGCCGATTCGACAGTATCAGTGTGAACGTCACCCACGACGTACACGTGGCTCTTGTGCTTGATGGTCTTGTGTCGAGTCATTCCCGTGCGCCGCATGGCGTCGGGATACGCGGGCCATTCATCGGTGATAATCACGTCCACGTTTTCGCTGACATTCTCACGGATGAATTGTGCGAGCGTAGCGGACCTAGCGTCTTTGGCGTGGAAGAATCGCAGATCACCGTTACGCTTCCGAATGCCGATCACCGTTTCTTTGTTGTCCATTCCACGGCGCTTCCCGAGTCCGCGCTGCTTCCCGCCGATGTAGGTTTCGTCTATTTCGACGACTCCATCCAATTTCGCCTTTCCCGTTTCGAGCATCGCAGCGCGGATTCGGTGACAGAGATACCAACTAGTTTTGTACGTGGTTTTGAGCATCCGCTGAATCTGGCAGGCCGACATGCCTTTCTTGGATTCAGTGAGCAGGTATGTAGCAAGGAACCACTTCCAAAGCGACAGGTGCGAATCATGGAAGATCGTTCCGGCCGTCACGCTAAATTGGTAGTGACATGAGTCACAGTCATACTGGAAGCGATTGGCGATCTTTGTGGCCGCAGACTTGCAGCGAGGGCACTTTGGACCTTCGGGCCAGCGTAGAGCCTCTAGGACGGCACGGTACCGATCATCCGAGCCAAATTCTTCCATTAATTCGACAAGGTTTATCGCTTCATCGAGTGGAGTTTTCATATGGCACGTAGAGGGAAGACAAAGCACCCAAAGAACATGACTAGCGATGAACTGCTAAAGCACCTGTTCCACCCAAAGGTGGTCAAGCACGTCAAAAAAGTGGTCTCTGGCAAGCATCGAAGCATGAAGAAATCATAGCAGGAGACTAATTTTGTGTCAAGTATATAATCACCGATCTAACTACATGGGCACCGGGCTGATTCTTTGCGCCTTCCGGTGCCTCTGTTAAACTATTTCCGTACAGTGGGCGGCTAGCTCAGCTGGGAGAGCATCGCGTTCGCAACGCGGGGGTCGGGGGTTCGAATCCCCTGCCGTCCACCAGTCTTCACCCTACTGACGATCTGAAAAGCAGGTTTGCTAAGCATAATTCGGTCGCGGTGACACATACTTCTAAATATCGGCCCTGGCGCATCAAAACTTATATTGCATTTTCCGACAGGGCCCGCGCTTCCGCTTTCGAAAAGTATCTAAAGACTGCATCCGGTCGTGCATTTGCCAGGACAAGGTTGTAGAACAGCGCAATTTCTCTGGAATATGAGCCGCGCTAAGTCCTCGCACCCTTTGTGTCCGGTTTTGACTCTCGCGCATCTATAATCCTCCCTTCATGCTTCGCCTCTGGCGCATCGTCAACTGGCTCCTTGGCCCCGAGTCCGGCAAGACTCCCGGCCGCCTGGCGCCCCGCTGGATTTTCCTCCGCGCGCTCGGCGCGATTTTCTTCTCCGCGTACTTTTCGCTGTATTGTCAGGCCACCGGCCTCATAGGCCCCAACGGCGTCCTTCCTTCCAACGCATACCTGAACGCGATCGACCGCAGCGTCTCCGGCATCTCGAAATTCTGGTATGCCCCTTCCGTTTTTTGGCTCGGCTCCTCCGACCGCGCGCTTCTCCTCGTTTGCTGGCTCGGCATGATCGCATCCGTGCTCCTTATACTGAATTTCTGGCCGCGCATGATGAATCTCATCTGCTTCATCTGCTTCCTTTCGTTCATCGCCACGCTCCAGGATTTCTCCAGCTACCAGTCCGACGGCATGCTCCTCGAAGCTTCCTTTCTTTGCCTCTTCTATGCCCCGTCCGGCCTGCGCCCTCGTTGGGGCGATCTCTCACCCCCTTCGCGTACCGCTCATTTCCTCCTGCTTTGGGAATGGTTCCGCATCTACTT
The DNA here is from genome assembly GCA_035280405.1 of Candidatus Acidiferrales bacterium. Classification (GTDB taxonomy): domain Bacteria; phylum Acidobacteriota; class Terriglobia; order Acidiferrales; family UBA7541; genus DAHUXN01. The sequence continues at coordinate 68,773 of DATEFX010000044.1, forward strand.
CGAATCTGGCAGTATGAAGTTGCTCAGCGGCGATCCGGAATGGCGCCATCTCACCGCGATGTACGAGTATTACCAGAATGGCCCGCTACCGACGTGGATCGGCTGGTACGTCCAGCATCTCCCGCTTTGGTTCCATTGGTCGGCGGCCCTGGCGACGCTCGTCATGGAGCTTGGCATCGTCTGGCTCCTTTTTCTGCCGCGCCGCTTCCGGCTCATTTGTTTTTTCATCGTCACTTGCTGGGAGGTCCCGGTCATCCTCACGGCGAACTATTGCTTCTTGAACTATCTGGTCCTGTCTCTCGGCTTCCTCCTCCTCGACGACCGCTTCATCATCGCAATTCTGCCTGCGAACTGGCTGCCGAACTACCGCGCCGCCGTCGCGCGCCGAGCGCACGAAAATCAGCGCCAGCTCGAATCGCAAACCATTTCCGCTGGTCCGATCGCCGTCCTCGCTTCCTCTCTGCCCGCTCCCGTCGGACAGGATGCTCAAACGAATCCGTCTTCGTCTGATTGGCGCGGCGCATCTCGCCGCATTCTCGCTCCAGCCCAGATGGTCGTCTCGGGATTCTGCCTCTTGTGGGTCTTTTACGCTTCCTCCGCGCTCCTCATCTCGATGTTCGAGCCCGGTTTTCCTCTCTGGCACTCTCCCGTCGAAGCGATCGAGCCGTTCCGCATCGCCGACGAGTACGGCCTTTTCGCCGTCATGACTCGCGGTCGCTATGAAATCGAATTCCAGGGCTCGAACGATAATGGCCAGACGTGGATCGCCTATCCTTTCCGCAACAAACCGCAAGCTCTCAACGAAGCCCCGCGCATTTATGCGCCCTATCAGCCGCGCTTCGACTGGAATCTCTGGTTCGCCTCTCTCGGCAACTGGCGCGAATATCGTTTCGTCGTCAAGACGGAAGAAGCTCTTCTCGACGGCAGCCCCGAAGTCATCCATCTTTTCGCCCGCAATCCCTTTCCGGGCGCTCCACCAAAGGAAATCCGCGCCGTTATCTGGCAGTATTGGTTCACGGACATTGCGACGAAGCGCGCCACGGGCAATTGGTGGCGCCGCGAATTCGTCGGCCTTTACGCGCCCGCGATTGTAAGGATGCCCGGCGGCGGATTTGGCGCGCTGGAGCTTCCCGAACCTCTTCCCGAGCATCACGACTGATTCCGCGCGCCGCCGGTCGCGCGAAAAAGGACTGGCGATTTTTCATGCTTCCTGTATACTGCATTCCCCAGGAGGCAGCTCATGCCCTCGTTAAAATCCCTTCCGCATTGGTTGTCGTTTGCCCGCCTCAAACCTGCGTTGTTCACCGGTCTTGTTCTTTTCTTATTCAGCTTCGGCGCGGATATAGCGTTCGGCTGGTTCCGTCACCCGGGATATGCCACGATTGTCAACGATCTGGCCGTCGGCGTCGTCGGCGCGCTGCTCTTGATCCTTTATCTCTCCGCCAGCTATGAAAACGACGCCTACGCCCGCGCCAAGGAACGCATGATTTTGGTCCTGGAATTGAATCATCATGTCCGGCGCGCGCTGAGCATCATCGAGGAATCAGCGATGATCGAAGACCGCGAGGAGCGTGTGCGGCGCGTGGACCAGGCGATTGCCCGCATCGACTTCGTCCTGACGGACCTGGTGCCCACAATCGGCAGCACCAAGAAGCCTCGCTTTGAGCTTCCGCTGCCTGGCCGCAAGCCGAGTGACGTCGAAGTCGCTCTCAGTGTGACGGAGAAGTAGTCGGGGAACTTTCCTGCAGGGAAAAGCAATGCGCCGGAGTTTCCCCCGGCGCATCCTCAAACGTCATTCGCTCTCGAAGTGGAAAATATCCAGCACAAAAAATGATCTTCGGTTCACCAGCACGATGTGCCCGCCGATGATGAAGTGTCCGTAGCCCTCGGGAGGCGGAGGCAATCTCCGCTCCAAATCTTCCGGGCAAGGCTCCATCCTGCGTCGCAATCCGGGCGGAAGCGTTCCGCGCAGCACGAGCTGGCGTTCGAGTCCGGGCGGCAGGCGGTCCCTCTTCGCCAGCCCCGGAGGCAAATCGTCGCGGTCCTCGCGGTCGCGGTACCAGTGGTCAATGTCATCCCGGTCCTGATGATACGAATGGTGGTCCCAATCCCCGTGTTTTTCGTGGCCGCGTCCATGGCCGTGGCCGTGCCCGTGTCCCTGATCATTGTCATCCTGACCCCGCGCAACTCCGGCGCTCAGAGCGAATAGCGCCGCGACAAACAGAACCATCCAGTAGCGTGGCTTCATATGTTCCTCCGAACACCTGGGCTTGGGCTTTACTTATATACTTTGATGCTTGGTGTCCCGGAAGGGAAGCTACGAACGCCCGCCTGTTCCCATGCCGGCAACAGCAGCGCGTCGATGCGCGTTATCGAGATTCAGCTGATGGGTCAGTTTGAATTCTCTTGATCGTGACACAAAAACGGGCCTCCCGGGTCGACGGCCAGTCGAGCCCGGGGGAAAGGAGTCAAAATTCAAACTGACCCATTCCCGAAATTCATTGAAGCTTTATGGCCGCCCGCCGCCGAACCTCACCACGAATCCCGTCGAAACCCATAAATTGTTCTGCCGCTCACTGAAAAACGGCGTCATGTAATAGTCCATATCGATGGCTCGCACGGCGAATCGGCTTGAAATATCGAAATCCACGCCGCCTCCCGCCTTCAACGAAAATCCATTGTCCGCCGTCGCATATCCCGGCCCGCCCGTCTTGAAGTCTAAGCGCGAGCCTCCCACGAGCACTTCTCCAAATGGTGACGCGCCAAACGCATTCCGCCTGCGAAAATAAATTCTGGGCCCGAAGTGATTCGCATAAATCCGTATCGGAGTCCCGTTGTCGTTTCCATACGCTACGCTTGCGTCCGCCCGCAATTGCAGCCACGGCGTCAGGTTGAACCCGATCGCGCCAATTGCGCCGCTCATATTCGTTTCCGTGCCCGCCAGTCGGAACTGGCTGAACGAGTATCCTCCGCTCAATTCAATCGAATGCCCCAGCTTCAGGGCTTGCCTGTCCGTTTGCCCCTGAGCCCCCGCGGCGAGCAACGCAATCGCGCAAACGCATCCTGACCATTTCGCCATCCCCCTCACCCTCCCACGAACCTGATTTTTCGGATTGTCTGCCGCGAATTCCTCAGTGGCCGCCCAAGCTGGAACGAAAATTCATGACCGGCGCGTTTCGCCCTTGCGCCGAAATCGCTGCACCGCCGGAGTTCTTCATCATCCCAAATCCCCTGCGCGCTTTCAACGCCTTCGGTTCACCCTCCTTTAGCTTCCTCGAATCCGCATCTTTCCTTGCCGACTCGCCAGGCGTATCATGCAGCGGCAAAATTCTTGATGGGAGATATTCCATGAATCGCCTCAAATCCGAATTCATTCGAGTCGCTGTCATCGCAACCGCGTTATTAATCGCCTCGAGCGCCGCCTTTCTTCGCCGCGCCTCCGCCGCTCCTTCCGGCTTCACGCTCGAACAAGTGTTGAGCTTTCCGTTCCCCGACGAGCTCGTCGCCGCGCGCCAGGGCGAACGCATCGCCTGGATGTTCGACATTCGCGGCGTGCGCAATCTTTGGATTGCCGACGGCCCCGAATTTGTCGCCCGGCAGGTCACGCATTATTCCCAGGACGACGGCCGCGAAATCGACAGCCTTCGCCTCACGCCCGATGGCAAGACTCTCGTTTACTCCCGCGGCAGCGAAACGAACACGAACGGCGAAGTCGCCGACCCCACCAGCGACGTCCAGAAGCCCGCGCAGCAAGTCTGGGCCGTTGACGTCTCCAGCGGCCAGCCTCGCCTCCTCGGCGACATGGATTGCGGAGAAGAAGGCTGCGAGGACATCGAAATCTCCCCCGACGGCCAGTACGCCGTCTGGCCGGCTCGCGACGCGCTCTGGATCGCTCCCATTTCCGGCGCCGCCCAGGCTCATCAGCTCTGCTACGTCCGCGGCGCCAACGTGGACCCGCGGTGGTCTCCCGACGGCAAGCAAATCGCCTTCGCCAGCGTGCGCGGCGACCACAGCTTCATCGCCATCTACGATTTCGGCCAGCAGTCGCTCCGCTACCTGCAGCCGAGCGTTGACCATGACTCGCTTCCGCGCTGGTCGCCCGATGGTAAGCTAATCGCCTACGTAAAGACCAACGGCGGCGAGCGCGGCCTCCCCATGATTCCTCTGCGTTCCGTGCCGTGGTCCATCTGGCTCGCCGACGCGGCCACCGGTCAGGCCCGCGCCATCTGGCGCAGCGGAGATCAGTTGAATGATTCGCTTCCGCGCTTGACCGCAAGCGACTCTTTCCATTTCGCCGCCGGCAATCGCATCACCTTCTCCTCGGAGAAGGACGGCCGCAATCATCTCTATTCCGTCTCCGCCGACGGCGGCAATGGTGACCTTCTCACTCCCGGCGATTTCGACGTCAAGGACGTCACGCTCAGTTGGGACGGCAAAACTCTCCTCTACGACTCCAATGAAAACGACGTGGATCGCCGCCACATCTGGCGCGTCAGCGTCTCCGGCGGCAAGGAGGAAGCTCTCACCAAGGGCGACACGATCGAATGGAATCCCATCCAAACCGGCGACGCTGCCTTCACTCTCTGCCTCGGTTCCAGCGCCACCACTCCCGCCATGCCCTATCGCATCACGGACGCCGGCCGCTCCATGATCGCGCGCGAGGCACTGCCCGCCGATTTCCCCTCCAAGGATCTCGTTGCGCCGAAGCAGGTCATCTTCACCAGCGCCGACGGCCTGCAAATCCACGGCCAGCTCTTCGTTCCTCGTGGGCTCACGGAGCGCGGCCCCGCTCTCGTCTACATGCACGGCGGCCCGATTCGCCAGATGATGCTCGGCTTTCATCCCATGGACTACTACCATTACGGCTACGCCGAAAATCAATATCTCGTCAGCAAGGGCTTCGTCGTTCTCTCCGTGAACTACCGCACCGGCATCATGTACGGCCGCGCCTTTCGCGAGCCCGCCGACGCTGGCTGGCGCGGCGCCTCCGAATATCAGGACATCGTCGCCGGTGCCAGATATCTCCAGTCGCTGTCTTATGTGGACCCCAATAAAATCGGCCTCTGGGGCGGCTCCTACGGCGGCTTCCTGACGGCCATGGGCCTCGCGCGTAATTCCGATCTCTTCAAGGCCGGCGTGGACATGCACGGTGTCCACGATTGGTCCGCGCTCATCACGGAAGGCCGCCGGCGGCAGCTTGGCCAGGGCGCGCCAGACATGGCCGAAGCCATGAAGCTGTCCTTCAGCTCCTCGCCCGACGCCTCCATCTCCTCCTGGAAATCGCCGGTGCTGCTCATTCAGGGCGACGACGACCGCAACGTCCCCTTCTCCCAAACGGTGGACTTAGCCCAGCGCCTCCGCGCCCAGCACGTCCCCTTCGAACAAATCGTCTTCCCTGACGAAATCCACGGGTTCCTCATGTGGAAGACGTGGATCCGCGCCTATTCCGCCACCGCCGACTTCTTCGATCGCGTCCTCGTGAAAGGCGAGCCCCTCCGCCCCATGCCCTAACAGGCTCCGACATGTTCTTGTAGGGCCCGGCTATGGTCGGCCCGCTTCGCTTCAATCTGGCATCCCGTTCGCACGTTTCTGCGAGCGGTGTGAGAAATCTGTTGTGTCCTTGTGTAGCGGTGAGTGCGTCCGCCACCCCGGCACGGGTCTCGCGCCTCCTTACCCATCCGTGCCTTCGTCACGACGAGCACGTCATTGACCGCATTGGACTTACTAGATTCCTCGGATTTTCCTTGACAAATGGTTACTTTTTGCTAAACTATACGTGCAGGTTAACGCCTGCCGGATCAGCCTGGTGAGCCCCGAAATTTCACGGGGCGCATAAGCCCTTCCGAAAACTTGACTTACACCAACCGCCGGATGCACGCCGCTTTTAGCGGCAAATACATCTAGAGCGGTTTTTTTTGCCTCAAACCCCTGAAAAGAGAAGGTTTGGGTCGTAGCGGCCGATTTTCATCGGCCCGCGCGACGAGAATTCGTCGCGAAATAGGGGGACACCCCCTAAAGGAGAACTCCAATGCACGAAACTGAAGTACAAGTATCAGAATCACGACAAGATACGACACCGAATGCGACATCAGTCGCGACAAGGACACGTCATGCGACACGGCAGAATGCCGCCTTTGTTTCGCGCCATGTCGCTAAATGCCGCATCTGCAACCACCCCGACCGCCATGCCATCGAGTTCGATTTCCTCAACTGGCGCAATCCCTTCGACCTCGTCAAAGCCTTTCATCTCCGCGGCCTCTCAACGATATATCGTCACGCCCACGCCACCGGCCTTTTCTCGAAACGCCGCCTCAATCTCCGCTTCGCCCTCGAGCGTATCGTCGAGCGCGTCAACGAGGTTCCGGTCACAGCCAATGCGGTCATCCGTGCCGCCCGCGCCATCTCGCGTATCAACGACTCGGGCGAATGGGTCGATCCTCCTTCCCGCGTCATCGTCACCCACGTCCACGCCGACATGCCGTCGAAAGACAGCCCCGGTGGCCCAGGCTCTCAGCCTGTGCATGACCCCGCTGGCACTGACGAGGGCTTTGTGGGTCAGGGCTTCAGCCCTGACATTAAAGCGGGCTTTGCCCGCTCTTCCACCAGCGCCCGTCAAGCGGGCCGGGGCCGCGCCCCCGGCACCGCTGGGCGCGACGCTTCGTCAGGGCACGGCTTCTTACCCCGAGACGGCTCGAGGGGCAGCCGCGCCGAAAATAACGCCCCGGAGAGCAATTACCTATCGCGAGCGCCCAGGGCGTCGCGGGTCCCCCGCGACACCGCTGCGAGCGATTCTTCGACAGTTCTTCGCAATGGTGCTTCTCCCATCTTCGACCAATTTCTTCTCGACGAGCCATCTGAATCGGCCTCCGCTGCCGGCGAAATGCCAAAAATCAACGGCAAACCCGCTCCTCCTGAAATCATCCTTGAACTCTCCCCCGCCTTTCGCCAAGTGAGGGAAGAGCGCGCCCGCGCCCTCGAAGCCGACCGCCAAGCCTCCGCCGCTGCCAAAGTGCGGTCCGGCGAGTCTTCCTCTAGCGCGCGCCAAGGGGGCCAGCAGGAGGGGCCCCCGGGTCCCCGGCAAGGGGAGCCTGGGGGATCAGTCCCTGGCATCCCTGCAAGCGACGCATCTAGCGAAGAAATATCGGTGGCCTCGCCACCTTCCTCGCTGCCGCTTGCTCGCCAAGGCGAGCAGGCGGCAGTTCCAATTAGCGCGCCTTCTGCGCTTATGGGACAGTGTCCTTCTCCAGCTTCCAACCTCGAGCCTCCAGCATCCAGGACTGCGAAGCAGTCGCCGCCATCCACGGGACACGGGCCACGGGTCACGAACCCTGTGCCACGAACCACGCCCCTCGGCTCCACCGGAAGCGCCAATCCGCCGTTCCCCTTTGCGCCGGAAATGCCCCGCCGCTGGAAGCCTCGGAGGCGCTTCTGATCGAAAATGACATGCACAGTCGCGGAGAATCAAATGATTGAAAACACAGCCACTTACAATTTCCTGATCGAAAATGAATTTCATTCCTCCGGGCCGTCGCAAAGCGCTGCTTCCCTTGCCTCCCTTGCTTCCTTTGCTTCGTCCGCTTCCTGCCTCCCCGCTTCTCATGTTGCAGGAAGCATGTTGACTCGCGCGAACGAGCGGACTAGTCTGCGTCCAGCTTCTTGCCGGGTTTCAGCTAGCCGGCGATTAATTCAAGGGTGTAATACCGGAGGAATCATGAAGAGAGGGATGGTAGCGTGGCTGGCGTGTGCAGTGGCGATCGCTTTTGTGGGAAGCGCACGGGCGCAAGAGGCCAAGGCGCCTGAAAAATCCGCACCGACCAAAATCACTTTCGTTCGTTGCGGCACTCTGATCGCCGATGCGACGCAGCCGGCCATCGAACACGGAGATGTAATCATCACGGACGGAAAAGTGACGGCCGTCGGCGCGGGCTTGAAGGCGCCGGCGGGCGCGGAGCAGCAGGATCTTTCGAAATTCACCTGCATGCCCGGCCTCGTCGACGCGCACATCCATCTGTGGAGCGGCCCGCGCGGGCAATATCCTTCGCTTCTGCTCGGCACGCTTCGCGCCGCCAAGGGCATGGCTTATGCGCTCGATTCCGGCGTCGTGGCCGCGCGCGTGCTTGGCACCAACGGCTTCATGGACGTCGCGCTGCAGCGCGCCATCGACGAAGGCACGATTCCCGGGCCGCATCTGATTCCCGCGGCGCATGCGATTTCGATTCCCGGGGGCCACGGGGACTTCTACGATTTCCCTACGGACTTAACGCCCGAAAATTACTACACGCCGGAAAATGGGTTCATCAATTCACCCGCGGATGCGGAAGCGGCGGTCCACTGGCAATTGAAATACGGCGCGAAGGTAATCAAGATTCTGGCGTCGGGCGGAGTGCTTTCGCCGATTGATTCGCCGCACGCGGAACAGGTTTCTCCGGAAGAATTGAAAGTGATCGTTGAGCAAGCTCATGCGGCCCATGTGAAAGTGGCGGCCCACGACGAAAATCTGCCGACGATCTGGGCGGCGCTGCGCGCGGGCGTGGATTCCATCGAGCATGGCGCGGGTCTTGATGACGACGCAGCGAAATATATGAAAGAACATGGCGTGTATTTGACGCCGACTCTCTACATCGCCAGCAACATCGTCGAGAACGGCGCGAAATTGCACATGCCGGACTACGCGATTCGAAAAGCGAATCTGATCTGGCAGGGCGAACTCGCCGGTCTCAAAGCGGGGCTCAAGGAAGGCGTGAAAATCGCCGCGGGGTCCGACCAGAGTTACGAGCCGGGGAAGGGAACCGTCCGCGACGAAATCATGGCGCTCGCGAGATTCGGCGGAACTCCGCGCGAAGCTCTCACCTGGGGCACGCGTGGCTCGGCGGATTTGCTCGGCCTCGACGACTTGGGCACGCTCGCCGTGGGCAAGGAAGGCGACATCGTTGCGACCGAAGGGAATCCGCTCGACGACATCAAGGCGCTCGAGAGCGTGCGCGCCGTGATTTTCAAGGGTGAAAGCGTGCCGGCGGCAAATCATTACTGATGGAGGGCACATTTCGGTTCAGGAATTCTGGGACCATGAGGAGCGGTTTCTGAGATGAACGGAGAAATTCCGAAGCGGAAAAGGCACATCTGGCGGTGGGTGTTCGGCACGCTGGCGGTCCTGCTGCTGGCTGCGTACTTCGTGCTCGCGCATTTCATGGGCGGGCCGCGCGACGTTTATGGATTTCTGCGCTATGCGCTGCCGCAGTGGCGTGAAGGGAATCTGAAAGTCGGCGATATGGCGCCGGATGCTCGCGTCTATGCGCTTGACGGCAAGACGGTGCTCCACCTCCACGACCTGATCGGGAAGCGCCCGCTGGTGCTGATCCTTGGCAGCTACACTTGACCGCCGTTCCGGCGCGAGGTGGTCAACCTCGAAAAAATCTATTCCGATTATAAAGACCGCGCGGATTTCCTGACGATTTACATCCGCGAGGCGCATCCGCAGGACGAATGGCAGATGAAGTCCAATGTGGACCAGAACATCTGCTACGCGCAGCCGAAAACTTTTCCGCAGCGCGTCGCCATCGCGAATGATTTCGTGACGCGATTCCACTACCCGATCCCGATCGCCATCGACACGATGGACAACGCCGCGGACCACGCCTACGCGGGCTGGCCCGAGCGGATTTACATCATCGATGAGGGCGGCAGAATCGCCTATCGCGGCGGCATCGGCCCGATCAATTACCATCCCGAAGAAGCTCGCGCCTGGCTGGAGGCGCGCTTCGGATCGAAACCAACGCCGCTGACTTCTGCCGCGACTCATGTGCAATTTAGTCGTTTGATTTCTCGAGCGACAATTAGATATTCAGGCTGTTCGTTCGAGGGAGGGGCGATCCCAATTACTGAGCGAGGCACCGGCGTCGTAGGTGGCCTGCAGAAAATTCAGTATTGCCGTGCGAGGGTCGGCGCTGCGGCGGACATCTTCGTAGGGCAGGATGAATTCAGAGAGATTCGTATTGTAAGCGGCTGCGACGGGGCGTACGGGAGCTTTCGCGAAGCCCGGTGGCTCGGGCGCGGCATAGGCATAGAACGCGGCGTCGCTGACGCCTTCATTGCCCGGCCAGAATCCGCCGCTGATGACTTCGTGGGAATAAGCTTCGCGCGTGATGGCGTCCGCGCCGGGGCGCTCGGGAGCGCGACGGCCGGAAAAACGCGTCACGGCAAGATCGAAGCTGCCCCAGAAAAAATGAACCGGACTGCATTTGCCCGTGAAGCGGGAGCGGAAATCCTTGAGGACGGCATCGACGGCAACGAGCACGCGCCAGAAGCGCTGAGCGAGGAGCGCGTCGTATGAGGCATGAATGCGGTCCTCGTCGAAGCGAATCGGATTTTGGATTTCCACGGGCATGGGCCAGATCTTGACGCGGATGCCGAGCGCGTCGAGGGCGCCGAGGAATTCGCTGTAAAAATCCGCGACCGAGCGAGGGACGAGCGGCAGCGCGGAGAGTCCATCGTCGCTGGTGTGAATCTCCAGCGAGTGTTTCAGGAAATCAAATTGGATTTCGAAGCTGCCGGAGCGATAGGGAATCGGCGAGGTCGTAAGGCCGCGGGAATTGACGTAGAGCGGGACCTGCCACCAGTGGTTGACGTGCGGGGCGAGAGCAAGGCGAACTTTGCCGACGATTTGCGTCCACATATGGAGGGTGGCACGCGTCGGTGCCCATTCGGCAAGTGGCAAGGGCGGCCAGGCGGAGTCGGCGAGGGATTTGGCTTCGGCGCTCATGCGGTTTTCTTCGAGCACAGCATCTCAAAATCACTCGAACAGGAGTTCGTCCACGAAGCACCAGCGCCAGTCTTCGCCGGGCTCGAAAGACTGAATCATCGGATGCTTTGTCGCGTGGTAGTGCTTCGTCGCGTGCTTGTTCTTCGATGAGTCGCAGCATCCGACGTGGCCGCAGGTGAGGCACAGGCGCAGGTGAACCCACGTGTCGCCGGTTTCCAGGCATTCTTTACAGCCTTTGCCGCTGGGAGTGACTTTGCGAACCTCCTTGAAGTGGGCGCAAGCGTCGCTCATCGGTGAGCCTCCGGACGAATTTCAGGCTTTGAGGCGGGCTTTGGCGACGGCGAGGCAGAAGCCGCTGGCACAAAAAGCTGCGCAGCGGCGTGGCCCATGGCCTCATAGCCGACATCGCCCGGATGGAGATGATCGCCGGAATCGTAAGCCGGCAACAATTGCTGCGGATGGGCAGGATCGCGCGTGAGTTTATCGAAGTCAATCACGCCGTCAAACCCGCCTCCGGCGCGAATCCACTGGTTGACGGCCTCGCGCTCGGCTTCGCCGTCCGGCGTCTCGTAAAACGCGCCGCCGAAGGGCGTCAGAGTGCAGCCGTACACGATAATCCCATGCGCGTGGGCGCGTTCGGCGATCTGGCGAAGCGCAGCGATTATGTCGTCCGCGCTCACAGCGTCGGCGGCGTATTTTTCGCCCGGGATGTGCGGCCAGCCGATGTCATTGACGCCTTCGAGGACGATCAAGTAACGGACGCCGTCCTGGGAAAGGACATCGCGGTCGAAGCGCGCGAGGGCGTTTGGGCCTGCTACGTCGTGCAGGAGGCGATTGCCGGAAATGCCTTCATTCAACACGGCGAGTGGCGCGCCGGCGCGACGCGCGGCGAGCTGGTCGGCCAGAACGTCTGGCCAACGATGATTGGCATTGAGCGAGGTCTGCGCGCCGTCGGTGATGGAGTCGCCGAGAGTGACGATCGCGGAAGCATCTTCACTGGCGAGAACTTCGATGCCGGAGAGCCAATACCAGGATCCAAAGGTTTTGGCGACGGGCATGTCGGGACTGGCGGTGAAATCGCCCGGGCCGGAGATGTATGTAGTCTGATTACCGAGCGCGTGCCAGGAAGCGGGGCCGGTCGCAGCGGGCAGGAAGACGCTGACGGCGAGACTGGCGAGTGCCGGAACGTCGAGATGCACCGGATCGCTCATGACCTCGGCGCCGGTCGGAATTGTGAAGGAACTGTGGCCGCTGAAAGTGAGCGCGCGATCCGTGCCGGGGAGAATCGCGGCGCCATTGCCGGCAAGGGCGACGTGAGCCGGGCCGATGGTCACGGCGGAATTGCCGAAAGCGTTTGATAAGCGAACGCGAAGTTGATTGCCGCCGAGGCTGACGCGGACGATCATGCGCACGGTTTGATTGTTGAAGCCGGCGTCGGGCGACTTGGCGTTCGTCGCGTCGGGCGGAGGCATTTGCGGAGACGCGGCCCACGTGCCGACCCAGTGCTGGGCCGAACTGGCATTTTGCGCGGCGGAAAACTGCGCCGTGAGGGCGAGAGAGAGCGACAGCGAAATGATTCGAAGCGATAGTTTCATGGCGCGAATTTACAGAAATCTAGTTAGCTGGCTGGGGCTTGCCCTTTTCCCAGAAGATAGCTCGCTTGCATTTCTTGAGAGCTTCCGGGCCAGCGTTGTCGTCGAGTTGCGTCAGCTCGTTCTGGGCCTTGAAAAAGCCCATTCGGATATGCTGCTGGAGAAAATAGGTCTTACCCCTTTCGAGCGTCAAAGTCACGCGGCTGCCATTTTCTGACTGAGAGCAGAACTTGTGTTCGCCCGGATCGGCGAGAAAAACGAAATAGGAATTGGCCATGTTCACTCCCATCCAGTTCCCATCCATGGACAATTTCGTTTGGATGGCCCCACCGTAATGAGTCGGACGAACAACGTAGACCATGGCTTTGTCGGCCGGGAGAGGCGATAGTTCAATGGGATCTTTGTCTTTGACCGTCTTCGAGGAGTGATGAACAGCCAGGCCGCAGTCCGACATCTTCTGCGCGCTGGCAGTGGAACATGCGAGGACGACAGCGATTAGGAACAGGGCCGGGCGTTTCATCGCGTACCTCCAAAATGAAGAGATGGTGCCGAGGGGGAGAATCGAACTCCCTACGCCGGCCTTTTCAGGGCCGCGCTCTACCAATGAGCTACCTCGGCACAGAGACAATCCCTGCCTGCGGCAGGCAGGAGTGATTTTACGGGCGCGCCGGAGGGGTGTCAATTCAATCGCCGAGCTTGCCGATTAGGAGTAGGATGCGAAAAAGGGGCTTTTCATGAGACCAGGTTGCGCGATCGTGCTGACAGTGGCGATGATGGCGTCGCTGACGGTGGCGCAAAATGTGCCGCAAACGCCGAAGCTCCGCGTGACGACGCGGCTGGTGCAGATTGACGTGATCGTGCGGGACAGGAAAGGCCCCGTTGAGAATTTGACAAAGGATGATTTCGCGATCTTCGATCGAGGTAAGCCCCGGGCCATAGGTCTCTTTGCCGTAGAATCAGCAGAATCTGCAAAAGTGTCCACGCCACCAGCGCCTCTGCCGCCAAATACGTTCACCGATTTGCCGCAGTATCAAGCGGCGACTGCGAGAAGCATCACAGTAATCTTGCTGGATAACCTGAACACGCTGTACGGCTCAACTGCCGAATCCCAGTACGAGACTTCACCGAACTGGATGGAAGGGCTTGCCCTGCGAAACGCGAAATTACATCTGATCGAGTTTGTAAAGCAGATGCAACCAGAAGATCGAGTGGCGATCTATGGTCTCCGCCATTCGTTGCACGTGCTGTGCGATTTCACGAGCGACCGTGCGCAGCTCATTTCGATTTTGAACAGTTACGACGACAGGTCCATTACGAATCGCCGAGTCGTCGAGCCGGGGAAGACGATTGTGGACCTCCGAGGGCATGATAACCCAGCGAACGACGTCTTTGTACCGGGAAGCTCGTTCGAGAACGGAGCGTCCTTGGGCCTAGCGCGGGCGGCCAACAAGGATCGAGGCGCGGAGACTATGGCTGCATTGCAGGAGATCGCAGGGCACCTCGCGAACATACCGGGAAGGAAGAATCTCGTCTGGCTCACTGCCAATCTTCCTTTTTCGAGCGCGGCCATGGCTCACGTCCTGAGCCCAGCGAATATTGCAGTCTATCCCGTAGATGCGCGTGGATTGCTGGCCCGCTCACTTGTATCGCTAGCTGACATCCCTGGCACAGCAGATGCGGACGACGTTTCGGGGGCCAGCGGCCACATGAGCAAAATGCCAGCGCAATCGGCTCAGCCGACAGGCATCACAACGATGCAGAAGCTCGCCGATGAGACGGGTGGGCAAGCGTTCGTCAACACGAACGACATCACCGGTGCCATCCGCAAGGCGGTGGAAGATTCGGCGGTGACTTACACGCTAGGTTTCTATATCCGTGGCGATTCGTTGGACGGGAAGTTTCACGAAATCAAGATCGAGGTAAAACAAAGAGGCCTGACGGTTCGCTACCCGAAGGGATATTTTGCTTTTCCGGATACAGCACCGACCAAGACTGACGATCAGCGGATGCTTGTGACAGTTGTGCAAAGTCCGATTGAATCTTCTACGATTCCTCTGAGGGCCACCGTGGAGCGGGCAAATCAGCCGGTGGCCAATTCGCTGAAGATTCTGTGTTCAATCGACGCGCACAGCCTGCATCTCGCCCAGAGCGGCGATTCGCGCAAGGGAAGTATAGAGGTTTATATCATCGAACAAGATCAGACGGGCAAGGTGGTCTTCGAGTCGCGGAGGTCGTTCGATCTTCAGGTTCCCGAGAAACAATACGCTTCGCTGCTCCACGCAGGTATGCTCTTTCATGAATATGTGCAAAGGCCAGCGGAGGCGACCACCTTGCGGGTTCTGGTGGAAGATCCTGCCACAAGTTCGGTCGGCAGCCTGATCATTCCGCTAGCGCAGGTCAATTGAGCTGACTGTGTCCGTCTTGATCGAAGGGCCATTCGGCTCGAAAGAGTCTAGGATTGCTTACAAGGTGTGAACTTGCGACTCAAGCGGCTTGACGTTCTAAGGGCGATAGCAATTTTTTTCGTGCTTTTCCTGCACACAGGGCTGCCGTTATTCCGCAGAATGGGCTGGACCGGGGTGGATCTGTTCTTTGTCCTCAGCGGGTTTCTGATCTCGGGACTTCTCTTCTCTGAATACAAGAAACGGGGCGCCATCAGCTTCAAGCGGTTTTTCATCCGGCGCGGACTGAAGATCTATCCCTCTTTCTATCTGATGATCGCCACAACGATTGGTGTCGAGCTGGGGCTGAAGCTTCATCTCACTCTTGGTGATTGCCTGCGGGAGATTCTGTTTGTTCAAAATTACCGCTTCGGAATATGGCAGCACACGTGGTCGCTTGCCGTGGAAGAGCATTTTTATATTGCGCTGCCGATGCTCCTCTTGTGTCTTGCGCGGGTATCTCGCGACAAGACGAACCCATTTCGGGCGATTCCATGGGCATTCGGGATAGTCGCTATAGGATGCCTTGCTTCGCGATTCTTGAGGATTGAACTTAATCCGGGGCTCACTTTTGACTGGCACAGGGTGACGAATCCGACCCATCTCAGAATCGACGCGCTTTTCTTCGGCGTCCTGCTGGGATACGTACATCACTTCCATCCTGGGCGGATGGAAGAGTTTCTGGGAAGCAGGTGGATTCGCGCACTAGCGATAATTTTGGTCCCGCTGCTGTTGTGGACGGCCTTCTTCACCCGACAAATGAACTTGTTTCTGGCCACGTTCGGGTTGACGTTTCTTTATCTCGGCTTCGGATTACTGCTGATGCTGAGCCTCCATGTGAGGGGAATAGTCCCCCATCCGCTACAGCGCCCAGTGTCGCTGTTGGGAACCGGACTTGCGTACGTTGGCATGTATTCTTACTCGATTTATCTTTGGCACTTGCCCTTTGCATCGTGGGCACCGGGCGTGTTGCGGCGGCTGTTCGGCATTCACATGAACCAAACGCAATTCACTCTGTTTTTCATTCTTGGCGGAGTTGTTTTCGGGATTGCAATGTCGAAATTAGTGGAATATCCGGTACTGCGGTTGCGCGATCGCATATTCCCCGCGATGCAGACGAGTCCGCGTCCTCAAGGAGAGTCGGCGATGGCCGAAATCACTTCTTCGGCCAGCAGTTCTACAGCTTAGGGTTACTTCAGGGATTCGTCGAATTCGCGCATCCAGTCTTTCTTCTTGAGGACCTCGCGGGGGCGTGAGCCGTCGGGCGGTCCGACGATGCCGTCCTTCTCCATGAGGTCAATCAGACGCGCTGCACGGCCGTAACCGACGCGCAAGCGGCGCTGAAGAGTTGAAGTGGAGGCGCGGCCCATCTCGCAGACGACGCGGACGGCTTCCTGATAAAGTTCGTCGTCGACTTCTTCGCCAGCGACCTCTGCCTGACTCTCTTCCGCGGCGCTGTCTTCCTTCGGCGGCTTGAGCATTTCTTCGTGGTAAATCGCCTTGGCCTGCTCACGCCAGAAATCACAGACGGAAGCGATCTCGGACTCCGTGACCAGCGGGCCGTGAATGCGATGGATGCGCGAAGAGCCAGCGGGCAGGTAAAGCATGTCACCGCGTCCGAGGAGCGATTCGGCGCCGTTCGTATCCAGAATCGTACGAGAGTCGACTTTGCTCGCGACGCGGAAAGAAATGCGCGCTGGGAAATTGGCCTTGATGAGGCCGGTGATGACGTCGACGGAAGGCCGCTGAGTGGCGAGGATGAGATGGATGCCGACGGCGCGGGCCATTTGCGCGAGGCGCGTTATGGATTCCTCGACGTTGGTCGTGTCAACCATCATCAGATCGGCGAGTTCGTCGATGACGATGACGATGTAGGGCAGCGGTTTGTGCTCCATCTCTTCAATTTGGTCGAAGAGGGAGAGAGGCTGCGCCTTTTCGAACGTGCGATTGTACTGCTCAATGTTGCGCACGCCGCGCTGCGCGAGGAGCTTGAGGCGGCGCTCCATTTCGCGCGTGGCGTTGCGAAGGACGTTGGAGGCGACCTTGGGATCGGTGACGACGGGCGTGTAGAGGTGTGGGATGTCCTCATAAAGGCCAAGTTCGATGCGCTTGGGATCGACGAGGATGACCTTCAGCTCATCAGGTGTGGATTTGAAAAGCATCCCCATAAGCATGGAGTTGATGAAGACGCTCTTGCCAGTGCCGGTTGCTCCGGCGATGAGCAGGTGAGGCATCTGCGGCAAGTCGGCGGCTCGGATGCGGCCGACAAGGTCCTTGCCCAAAGGAAGAGCAAGCTTCGTCGGGGCCTGCGTGAATTCCGGCGATTCAATCACTTCGCGGAGCGCGATAGTCTCGCGATGCGGATTCGGGACTTCGATGCCGACGGTGGATTTGCCCGGGATGCGCTCAATCAAGATGGACTCGGCGCGCAGCGCGAGGCAGAGGTCGTCGGAGAGGCTGGTGATGCGGCTGTACTTGATCCCGGCCTCGGGCTTGAATTCGAATGTGGTGACGACAGGGCCAGGATTAATCTGTGTGACATGGCCTTCGACGTCGAATTCGGCGCATTTCTGCTCGATGGCGCGAGCGAATTCCTTCAGTTCGGACTCCGTCATGCGCTCGCTGCGCTCGGCGAGGCGCAACAGGCCCGGAGAAGGCAGGCGGAATGCAGTCTTACCTTTCGCGATTTTGGGATCGGCGGCGGATTTGCGCGGCGCAGGCGCAGCTTCGGCGCGTTCAGAGAATGCGATGACCGGGAAGCCGCGGCGCAAATCGGGTTTTTCGTCTTCTGCTTCCTCGTCGTGTTCGATTTGGCCTTTCTTGCCCAGAAACGCGGAAATCTTAGAGGTCTTGGCCTGTTGAGCCACAGAGGGACGGCCGGAAATCTTGATTTCTTCCACGCGCTTGCGGAGGCGCTGCGCCTCGCGCGCTTCGCGCCAGTCGCGGTAACGGTCAATCACTCCGTAAAACCGTTTGCCGATGAAGCCCTCGGGCCCAAACGGGCCGCGGACAATGCGGGCGCTGCCGGAAAACGTGAATTGCGTGGTCAAAAGCAGACCGATGCAGAGGCATGCCAAGGCAACCAGATGCGCGCCGATCAAATTGAACGCTGCGAGCAGGGCACGAGCCCCTAGCGCGCCTAACATTCCTCCAGCGGGCAGAGCGCCTCGAACGCGTGGCGCGTTTGCGAGGACGAATTCCGCGGGAAGCGCGAAAACGAGGAAGCAGAAGCCCAGAGCTTTAGCGACCGGCGCGGCAAATTCCTTGCTGCGGAACCAACGCCAGCCAAACAGAAATATCGCGACCGGGAACAGAAACGCGGCGTACCCAAGCGCCTGGAAGACCAGGTCCGCAGTATACGCGCCTACGGGGCCAATCCAATTATGCGCGGGGCCTCCCGCAGGAGGGGCGGCGGCAACGTTGAACGATGCGTCTTGAGGCGAAAAAGAGAGCAGGCTCAGCGCAAGCAATACGGCCAGAGTAATCCCTATGAAGCCGATGAGCTCGTTGATGTGACGGTTTTCGGTTGGTTCAAGAATACGCAAATCAATCTCCCTGGCTGGGGGAAGGCTCAACTAAGCATGAGATGCGCCGGCGCTAGAGCGCGCTGCCCATGCGGAGGAATAAAACCAGAATAACTATACCGAGCAGAATCCGATAGTAAATGAAAATCTTGAGGGTGCGTACTTGCAGATAACGCAGGAAAAAGGCGATGACGATGATGCCGACGATGGCCGAAACGGCGACGCTGACGGCCAGGGTGGATAGCGGAATCATGAGAGCGCCTACGTGGTGCATTTTCAGCAGCTTGGGAACTTCGACGGCCGCAGCGCCGGCGATGACGGGCGTCGAAAGAATGAAGGAAAAGCGGGCGGCGGCCTCGCGCGTCAGGCCACGAAACAAACCTTCCGTGATGGTGATGCCGGAGCGCGAGACTCCCGGAAACAGTGCAATGGCCTGCGCGATTCCGACGGTAATCGCGTCAGCGAAGTTGACGCGCTCCATGTGGCGATCGAGGCGGCCAACGATTTCGCCAACCCACATCAAAATACCGACGACAATCAATGACCCCGCAATGTAGACAGGCTTGCGAAAACTGCCTTCTACCTGGTGCAGGAAAAAGAAGCCTGCAAGCCCCGCGGGAATTGTTCCGACGACGATGTACCAGAACATCTTGCGCTGGCGCTCGACGTATTCGTAGCTCGCGCCGCGCGGATAGTGAAAACCGATGCCAGCCGCGACGAGTTCGACCCAGTCGCGCAAAAAATAAAGCACGACGGCGAGGAGCGTGCCTGTGTGGAGAGCGACGTCGAACGCGAGACCGGGATCGGGCCAGTGGGCGAGCCAGGGGAAGAGAATCAAGTGGGCGGTCGAGCTGACGGGCAGAAATTCCGTGAGACCTTGAATCACGGCGAGGATGATTGCCTGATAGAGCGGCATCGGGAATTAGTTCTCCTGGCGAGCAGAATTGATCAAGCGCTTCGACATCGCAAAAGCGTCGATACCGCCGGAATAGTAGTGTTTCATGCGGCCGCGTGTACGATAGCCGTGGTTGTGCCAGAAGGCAATCGCGGTGTCGTTGTTGGTTGCCGTTTCGAGCCACACTTCGGTGGCGCCGGCCGTGTCGAGATTGAGCTCCGCTTGGTGAAGGAGAGCCGTGCCAACGCCCGAGCGTCGGCGATGAGCGACAACGTCAATCGTGATGATGTGCCCGTGAGCGCCTTTATGGGCCGACAAGATGAAGCCGAGAATGTCTTTGCGATTTTCGGCCAGGAAACAGGCCGCGCCCTCCAACTGCAGATACCAGCGCAGCTCGGCGAGAGAATAGGCGATAGCAGGCGAATAGCAAGACTGATCGATTGCGTAGAGCTGGCCGAGGTCAGACGGGCGGTATTCGCGAATCGTGAAATTCACCGAGGCACGTCAGACTTCGAGAATCACGGGAAGGATGAGAGGGCGCTTGGCCGTCTTCTTGTTCAGGAAGCGCTTCAAATCAGTGCGAATCTTTTCCTTGATGACGCTCCAGTCGGTTTTTTCTTCCGGATTCGACTGTTCGACGGTCTTCAGGACGACATCGCGGGCAAGAGCGAGAAGTTCCTGACCGTCATCGGATGGTAGAAATCCACGCGTGACAATTTCGGGCGAAGTTTCGATGCGGCCGGTGTGTTTATCGATGGCGATGATAGGGACGACGACGCCGTCTTC
Organism: Candidatus Acidiferrales bacterium; assembly: GCA_035280405.1. Lineage (GTDB taxonomy): Bacteria > Acidobacteriota > Terriglobia > Acidiferrales > UBA7541 > DAHUXN01. Next base: position 88,770 of record DATEFX010000044.1, read on the forward strand.
GGCGAGATGGCGGCGGTCCCGAATGACGACTTCTTCAAGCTCTTCGAGCGAGCCAGAATCGACGCAGACGCGCCCGACGGGAATCGGTTCGCGGCGGTACGCGCCGGACGCGGTGAATTCAATCGGCTGGCCGGATTCGAGGAGCATGATTTCGCCCGAAACGCAGCCGACTTGATGCGCGAGTGCGGCGTGGCGGAAAAGCTGGCGATACTCGCCGTGAATTGGGATGAAATACTTCGGGCGAACCAAATTCAGGAGCAACTTCATTTCTTCCTGGCTGGCATGGCCAGAGACATGGATCGGAGCCGAGCGGCCGCCTTCGTAATAAACGAGGACGCGGCGGCGGAAGAGATGATCAATCATCCGGAAGATGGCTTTTTCATTGCCTGGAATAATGCGCGCGGAAAGAATGACCGTGTCGTTTTCCTCGATGCCGAGGAGGCGGTGGTTGTCTACCGCGATGCGGGAAAGAGCGGACATTGGCTCGGCCTGGCTGCCGGAGGCGAGGACGACGAGCTTGCGTCGGTCGAATGACTTGATGTCCTGCGGGCGAACGACGGAGCCGTCAGGAATGCGAAGCTTGCGGAGAGAATGAGCGATTTCGGTGTTGTCCACCATACTGCGGCCAACAAGGCCAATCTTGCGGCCTGCGGCAGTGGCGATGTCGATCACCTGCTGGATGCGATGGATGGAACTCGAGAAGCAGGACACGATAACGCGCCGCGGCGCGGCGCGGAACAATTCGTCGAGCCTCGCGCAAACGGCGCGCTCCGAGGGAGTGAAGCCGGGGCGCTCGGCGTTTGTGGAATCCGCGAAGAGTGCCAGCACGCCCTCCTGGCCGTAGCGCGCGAAACGGTGAAGGTCGAAAGGAACTCCGTCAACTGGCGTGGGATCGATTTTGAAGTCGCCAGTGTGAATGACGATGCCGAGGGGCGTGCGAATGGCGAGCGCGACGCAGTCAATCGTGCTGTGCGTGACATATACGAATTCGATTTGAAACGGTCCGAGCGAAACGGTATTTCCCGGCTCAATTTCGCGGAGGTCGGCTGATTCAAGGAGCCCGTGCTCTTCGAGTTTCTTGCGGACGAGCGCAAGCGTGAACTTCGTGCCATAAACCGGGCAGTTCAGTTCGGGCAAGAGGTAGGGAACAGCGCCGATGTGATCCTCGTGAGCGTGGGTGAGGACGAGGCCGCGAAGGCCGGCACGATTCTGTTTCAGGTACGAGATGTCGGGGATGACGATGTCGACTCCGAGCAATTCGGATTCGGGGAACATCAGGCCGGCGTCGATGGCGAGAAAATCGTCGCCGTAGCGAAGGGCCATCATGTTCATGCCGAATTCGCCGAGGCCGCCGAGCGGAACTGCCCAAAGGGAAGGTTTACTCAATGTGGTGCGTTACTCCTCTTTGCGGACTTCACATGGTATCACAGCGCGAGGCTGATTCGCGCAGAACAGCTATGGCGAAGGCCAGCGCTATTCGAAACGCAGGGCTTCGATGGGATCAAGCCGCGACGCCTTCTGCGCAGGGTAGTAGCCGAAGAATATTCCGACGAAAAGAGCGAACGCCGCCGCAAGTCCGATAGACCAGGCGGGAATTGCCATCGTCCACGAAAGCAGGCCAGACAAAAACCGTGATCCAAAAACCCCTACGAAAACGCCCAGGAATCCGCCAATCAGGCTGACAAGGATTGCCTCGATTAGGAATTGCATCTGGATGTCGCGTTCGGTGGCGCCCACGGCCATACGCACGCCGATTTCGCGCGTCCGCTCCGTGACTGATACGAGCATGATGTTCATGATGCCGATACCGCCAACGAGCAACGAGACCGAAGCAATGCAGGCGAGCATCAGAGTGAATGTCTGGCTCGATTGTTCCATGGTTTCCAAGAACTGCGTTGGCGTGCGAATGTTGAAATCATCGGCTTCGTTAGGCCGAAGATGATGCCGCTGCCGGAGGAGTCTTTCAGCGAGGGATTCCGCAGGCTCGATGGATTCGGGGCTGACGGCGGAACAGAAAATGTCGTCGAGCCAGTACTGGCCTGTAATTTTCTTCTGCGCGGTGGTGTACGGCATGTTCAGCGTGTCGTCCTGATCCCAGCCGTAAGGCGTCATCCCCTTGGATTCGAGGATTCCGACGACTTTGAAAGGCAAATTATTGATGCGAACGGTGGTGCCGATGGGATTTTCACCGGGGCGATAAAGCTGGTCCACTACGGTTCTGCCCAACACGGCGACTTGGGCGACAGTATCTACGTCCTGATCCGTATAATTCGATCCCTGGACGATTGACCAATTGCGAATCTCAAGAAAATTAGGAGCAACGCCGCGGAAGTGCGTGCCCCAGTTCTTATTACCGTAGACCACCTGGACGTGGCCGTCAGTATTGGGGGAGCATTCCTTGAGGAGAGGAATCGACACAGGAAGCGCAGCGGCGTCAGCGTTGATCAGAGACTTCGTATTGTCATTGCCCGTGTGGACGCCGTTGACGTTGCGTCCGCCAGATTCAACCCACACGAGATTGTCGCCGAGCGCGGCAATTTGATTGCGGATTTCCTGAGAGCCACCTTCGCCAATGGCGACAGTACAAATCACGGCGCCGATGCCAATGGTGATGCCCAGCATCGTGAGCGCTGTCCGCAGCTTGTTGCGGGCAAGGATGCGCAGAGTAGTGAACATCAGGTCGCTGAGTTCAACACCGCGTGAACCGGTTTTTTTCGAGCTCAAGTTTGTCACGTCCCGCGCAATCCTTTGCTGAGTTATAAGACGTTTATTCAATCAAACGCGTTTCCGAATCCTGAACGGATGCATTTCAAAGTCACACCGCAGCTATTCAGAGCCAGCAAACATGCGCGCGACCGAAACTAAGACCACGGCGCCGACGACCGCGGCGGCGAGGCTGCCGATGAATCCCCAGGCCTCTATGCCGAGATGCGAAAAAATCCAGCCGCCGATGACGGCGCCGACAAGCCCGAGAACGACGTTGGCGAAACAGCCAAACCCCCTGCCGCGCGTGACTTTTCCCGTCAGCCATCCGGCGATCAAGCCGATGAGAATCCACGCGAAGAGTCCGTGGCTCACGAAGATTGCGAACATGTCCGGCCTCCGCATCGCTCATTTCTGGCAAAAAACGTAGCCGAGAATCTTGTACACCAGTTTCGCGGCAAGAAAGTCGGAAGCGTGATCGCCCGGTTGAGGGAGCAGCTCGACGACGTCGGCAGCAACGATCGTTCGCGTCTTGGCGACGGCGCGGAGAAGGGCAGTCACCTGGTACCAATCGAGGCCGCCGGGTTCAGGCGTCCCAGTCGCGGGAACGTAGGACGGATCGAAGCCATCCAGGTCCACCGTGAGGTAAACGTGCGCCGAAAGATCCGCGACGACGCGCGGGATCCAATTATCAAACGGCGCGCGCGCGATATCGCGAGCCCAGAAAAGTTTCGTGGGGAGGCGGGGAATCGCTTGCGCTTCTTCTTCACACAGCGAGCGAATGCCGACCTGAACAGCAGGGCAAATTTCGACGACGCGCCGCATGGCACAGGCGTGACTCGCCGGATTTTCCTGATAGGAATCCCGAAGATCAGCATGGGCGTCGATTTGCAGAACGGTGAGGTCAGGAAATTTCTTCGCCGCGGCGGAGACAAGCGGCGGCGTCAATGAATGTTCGCCGCCCAGCACGACGGGGAATTTGCCATCGGTGAGAAGCGAAAGCTCTGTCGTGTGAATTTCGCTGAGAGACTTTTCAAGCGTCAGATAGCCGGCATCAATCGGCGGAAGCGTGGCGATGCCGATCTTAGAGTATGTCTCGACGCCGAGTTCTTCATCCCAGGTCTCCATATTGCGACTCGCGGCGATAATCGCCGCCGGGCCGTTGCGCGTGCCGTGTTCGTACGACGTGGTGCGCTCGAGCGGGACGGGGAAAATTACCGCGCGTGAGTCTTCGTAGCGCGAAAATTCCTCGGAGAGACCGCCGAAATTGTCGGGAGTTCCCAGAGTGTAAGTTCGCAGTGGCACTGAAAATTTCCTCGTTTGAGAATTTTTTCCTTTTCTCTTTGCGCGCTCTGTACTATCAATGGACACACAAAACGGGCGCGCGGGATACATTACCTGCGAGGAAGATGAATGGCAAAGAAAAAGGGTGCGACGGGAAGGATTCTGCACGATCCGGTTGAAGACCATCTGACGCCGATCCTGCCGCTGGATTTGTCGAAGGCGCGGACGATCGATGCCATGGTGCGAGCGATGGGGCGCACGGCGTTCACAGGCCGGCAAGTGGGCGACGCGGCGGACGTATTGGAAGCGATGGCGCGCGACAAGGACTGCTTTGTAGTGCTGACGCTCTCCGGCGCGTTGACCGTGGCGAAGATGGGCCTCGTCTTCTGCGACTTGATCGAATCGGGAATCGTCAGGGCGATCGTTTCAACCGGCGCGCTGATGGCGCACGGCCTCGTCGAGGCGACTGGGCATCATCATTTCCGCTATGACGAGAAAATGGGCGACAAGGAGCTTTTCCAGGCCGGATACAACCGAGTGTACGATTCCCTCGAGCCCGAGACGAATCTGGATTACGTCGAGGGAATCATGCAGCAGCTTCTCGACGAGTGGAGTCCGGAAGAGGAAGTGTGCAGTTGGAAATTGAACCGCCGCATCGGCGAATACCTGGTGCGGCACGAGCGCGGGCGCGGAATTCTGAAATCGGCGGCGGTCTGGGACGTACCAGTCTTCGTTCCAGCTTTTACGGATTCGGAATTGGGAATCGATTTTGCATTGCATCAGCGGCAGCGACGCAAACAAGGACGGCCCGTGCTGCGATTCAACCCGTTTGTGGATTTCGAGCATTTTGCAGGCACGATGATGCCTACGAAGCGCATGGGTATTTTCACAATAGGCGGGGGAGTGCCGAGGAACTGGTCGCAGCAATTTGGCGTGTTCGCGGAATTACTCGCACGGCGCGGATACGAAACGATGCCGTTGAAGCGCTACAACTATGGCCTGCGCATTTGCCCCGAACCTGTACACTGGGGCGGGCTCTCGGGAAGCACGTATTCCGAAGCTGTCTCGTGGGGGAAATTTGTCCCCCTGGATGAAGGCGGAATGTTCGCCGAGGTGTTCGACGACGCGACCGTGGCGCTTCCGCTCATAGTTGGCGCCGTGCTGGAGCGAATTGGGTATTTTGATCGCCGCGCGCACGGCTCGAGGCAGAGCAAGAAATCATCCTCATCGAATCATCATGCGCGCGCACTGGTGCACGCCGGCCACTAGCCGCAGAAGCGGTTGCCAGTCAATTCAGACGATCTGAATTTCTTCCTCGAGTCGAATTTCGAATTTCTCGAACACCCGCTTCTTGACGATATCGATCAGCTCCTTGACATCCGCCGATGTCGCATTGTTTGCATTGATGATGAAATTTGCGTGTTTCGCCGAGACCATCGCGCCGCCTTGCCGCGTGCCTTTCAGTCCCGCTTCGGTAATGAGAAACGCAGTGGGAATCACGGGAAATGGATCCATTTTGATGTGAGAGGCGAAGGCCTGACGAAATCTCTCGGGGACAAGACTCAAATCCAAGTTCTTGAATGTGCTTCCGGTGTTTGGGAATTCCATCGGGTGACGTTGCAGCCTGTAATTGATTTTTTCCTGAATTCCCGCGGCAATACTCGTTGATTCGCCTTTCTCCAGCCGGATTCGCGTTGAAAGAATTACTTCCCTCCCGCCTTTCTCCTTGTAGATGCTGGAGCGGTAGCCAAAATGGCACGCCGGATTGTCGCGCGTAAGTTTTTCGAGCGTGTCCACGTCGAGGCTGTCCACGGACGCGATGCGGTCCTTGATTTCGCCTTTGAACGCACCCGCGTTGCCGCGAACTGCGCCGCCGACCGTGCCCGGCAGCCCGCCAGCCCATTCCAGGCCGCTGAGCGAATGAACAACGGTGAAATCGAGGAGCTCTGATACAAGCGCGCCGGCGCCAACTTCGACGATGCTCTCCCGCGGCAGGATTTGCTTCAGACTTGGCTTCAGGACTAGGCCGTCGAACCCCTCATCGGCGAAAAGCAGGTTCGTTCCACTGCCGAGAATGAATATGGGGACGCGTTTCTCGCGCGCGAACAGGATTGCCGAGCGAATTTCCTCCTCGCTCGCCGCTTCGCAAAAAAAACGCGCGGGCCCACCTATCTTGTAATGGCAGTGCTGGGCTAGCGGAATGTTCTCTTGAATATTTGCCACCACGATTTCAATTTCTCTTCGCATTTCGTTTCATGGACATCTGCCGCATTGAAGCATCAAAGAAAGTGCACAATCTAGGGAAGCTTCAGGATAACCAGAAAATGAGATTCTGCTAAGACCTGTTCTAATTGGTTGTGCCTAGAACAGTGACTGAGGAATCAGGCGCCATCGAGGAATCGCAGGTAGGAAAGGCTAATCGTCTTCGCCGAGAAGAATTGCTGCTGCGAGAACAGTGGTCCACAAGCCGCGCTTATCGCCCACAGCAGATTGGGAGATGTTCATTGTGCGGACAATTTTGTTGGAGATACGATAGACCTCTTTTTTTTCGTCCCACGAGAGATCCGGATCAAATTCGACGTTCAGCGTGGTCGCGAGCATTTCCGCCGCGAGTTCCTCGGCGTATTCGCCCGCGATCTCCTCGGGCTCGCCGAAGGAATGATGCTCAGACAGATAGCCGTACATGGATTTGTCGCCCGGCAGCGCGACGCCGACCGACGCGGCGATCAAACGATGCGGCTCGCGCGTTTGATTCTCGCTGATGACCACGAAAGCGACTTGGCCGGGCTTCAAGTGCTTCAAGCCTTCGCTGCGAGATATCAACTTGCAGTGCGGAGGAAAAATGGACGACACGCGGACGATGTTGCACGCGGCGATACCCGCATTGCGCAGCGCCAGCTCGAAACTGGATAGCCTCTCGCGGTGTTTTCCGACTCCCTTGGTGAGAAATATTTTCTTCGCGACGAATGCCATGAAGCGTGCCGGGCTGCGGTGCCTCCGCTCGGAAAATGTGGAAGTCGAAGTGCGAGGTGAAAGTAACAAGAAGCCTAGTGTGTGTCAATGCTTTTTGCGGGAGAAAATTAATTGCGACGCCGGTACGCGCGTCGAGTCGGTTGGATTTCTTGCGGCGTTCGTCTTGCAATCGTTGTGAGCGATGACTATACTGAAATGTATTTATAACGCATTCCTGCAAACCGATTCGCGGCGCTTTCATTCCGGTTCCTGCAGACCATTTCGGAGAGTGGATGTCGAGCACTGCGTCGAAACCTGACTCCAGTTATTTCTGGGACAAACTTCATTCTTTAAGCGGCATCATTCCGATTGGCGCATTCCTCCTCGAGCATTTCTTCGAGAACAGTTACGCGCTCGTCAGCGTCGGCAAATACGACTACATTTCCGGGAAGCTCGAAACGATTCCTTGGCGTGTCTCCATCGAGTGCCTCTTCATCTGGCTGCCCATCGCGTTTCACGGTGTCTATGGACTGCACGTTTGGTGGAAAGGGAAGACCAACGCCTGGGGCCATCCCTGGATGGCGAATTGGCTGTACGTGTTGCAGCGCTGGACGGGTATTATCGCTTTCGCCTACATCATCTGGCACGTCTGGACGGAGCGTTTCCTGACTCATGGCATATCGCCTTACTCCGTCGTTGCGCGGTCGTTCACCAATCCATACTTCGTCGCGTTCTACGTTGTCGGCATTCTTGCGGCATCATTTCACCTCGGCAATGGGCTGTGGAACTTCTGCTGCAAATGGGGCATTGCCGTCACGCCTCGCGCGCAGCGTGCCGCAGGCTGGCTTGGAGCGGTCGTAGCCGTTGCATTCTGTGTCGTTGGACTCGCCATCGTCGCGGGGTTCACGTTCGGTTGGCATCCGTTCAGCGATTATTTGTGACTCGAAATCGATGAGAGAACCAAAGATCATCGTCGTAGGCGGCGGCCTCGCGGGCCTGATGGCGACGATCCGCATTGCCGAATCGGGCGTGCCCGTCGAGCTTTTTTCCATCGTCCCGGTGAAGCGGTCGCACTCCGTTTGCGCGCAGGGCGGCATCAACGCGGCCAAAAATTTGAAGGGTGAGGGCGATTCGGCTTGGATCCACTTTGACGACACCATTTACGGCGGTGACTTTCTCGCGAACCAGCCGCTCGTAAAAGGAATGTGTGAAGCCGCACCGGCGATTATCGATTTACTCGACCGCATGGGTGTCACTTTCAATCGCACTCCCGAGGGTCTACTCGATTTTCGCCGGTTCGGCGGCACGCTCCATCACCGCACCGCTTTCGCCGGTGCGACCACCGGCCAGCAATTGCTCTACGCGCTGGATGAGCAGGTCCGCCGCTTCGAATCCGAAGACAAATTGAAAAAATTCGAAGCTTGGACATTTCTATCGGCCGTCCTCGACGAAACAAAGATTTGCCGCGGCATTTGCGCGATGGATCTCAAGACGATGCAGGTGCGCACGTTTCCCGCCGACGCAGTCATTTTCTGCACCGGCGGCATCGGCGCCATTTTCCGGCAGACTACCAATTCTGTCGTTTGCACAGGTTCGGCGCAGTCGGCGCTTTTCCAGCAGGGCGTTTACTACGCGAACGGCGAATTCATTCAAGTCCATCCCACGGCGATACCGGGCGAAGATAAGTGCCGCCTGATGAGCGAATCGCTGCGCGGCGAAGGCGGACGCGTCTGGGTGCCGAAAAAGCCGGGCGACACGCGGCCCGCGCGGACGATTCCGGAGAATGAGCGCTTTTATTTTCTCGAGGAATGGTATCCGAAGTACGGGAATCTTGTCCCTCGCGACGTCGCCACGCGCGCGATCTACAAAATCGTCTTCGAGCAGAAAATGGGCCTCAGTGGCCTGAACGCGGTTTATCTCGATCTGACGCATCTTGCGCGAGAAATGCTCGATCGCAAGCTCGAAGGAGTACTAGAAATCTATCAAAAGTTCGTCGGCCCTGACCCTCGCGAGGAGCCGATGAAGGTCTTTCCCGCAATGCACTATACGATGGGCGGCTTGTGGGTGGACAACGAGCAACAGGCAACGAACATTTCCGGAATTTTTGCCGCAGGCGAGTGCGAGTATCAATATCACGGCGCGAACCGCCTTGGCGCGAATTCGCTGCTCTCGTGCATTTATGGCGGCATGATTGCCGGCCCCGCTGCTGTCAAATACGCGCGCAATCTTGAAAAGGGATGCGAGAGCGTGCCTTCGACGGTGTACGATGCCGAGCGCTCGCGCCAGCAGGAAGCGAACGACAGCCTGCTGCATCAGCAGGGCAGCGAGAATCCGATGACGATTTGGAAGGAGCTCGGCGAATGGATGACTGAGCACGTCACTGTGATTCGAGTGAACGCAAATTTGCAGAAAACGCTCAACAAACTCGATGAATTGAGCGACCGATTTTCCCGCGTGAGCCTCGCCGATCGCACGCAATGGGCAAACCAGACCCTGCAATTCACTCGCGAGCTCGGCAACATGATCGTGCTTTCAAAGGCCATCACCATGGGCGCGCTGGCCCGCAACGAAACTCGCGGCGCTCACTACAAGCCGGAATTTCCCGAGCGCGACGACAAGAACTGGCTGAAGACGACGAAGGCGAGCTACGAGGGAGCGAAAATCAAGTTCCAATATGAGTCGGTGGACATTTCACTGATTCCCCCACGCTCGCGGAAGTATTAGCAGGGAAGTGGCAACGGATGGCTGAGAACACATTTATTCTCAAGATTAAACGGCAGGCCGCCCCGGATGAAGCGGTGCGGTGGCAGGAATTCGAAATCCGATATCGGCCGCACTTGAATATCATCAGTTGCCTGCGCGACATCGCGGAAAAACCAGTCACGCGCGACGGTCAAGGCACTACGCCCATCGCGTATGACGCGAATTGCCTCGAAGAAGTCTGCGGCGCGTGCGCCATGCTCATCAATGGCTATCCTCGCCAGGCATGTTCAGCTCTCGTGGATAATCTCGAAAAACCGATTCGCCTTGAGCCGCTCACGAAATTCCCCTTGATTCGCGATCTGCAGGTCGATCGTTCGATCATGTTCGAGAATTTGAAGCGCATGCACTGTTGGGTTCCTATCGACGGCACGTACGCGATCGGCTCCGGTCCGCGTTTGTCGCAGGCCGAGCAGGAAATCGCCTATCCCATGTCGCGCTGCATCACTTGCGGCAATTGTTTGGAGATTTGTCCTAAGGTGAATGAGCGCACGCAGTTCGTCGGCGCAGCGATCATCAATCAGGTCCGCCTCTTCAACATGCACCCGACAGGCAAAATGCATGCGCGCGAGCGCCTGGAGGCCATGATGGGCCCGGGCGGAATTCAGGACTGCGACAACGCGCAGAATTGCGTTAAAGTATGCCCGAAAAGCATCCCGCTCACGGAGTCGAACAACGAAGTCAATCGGCAGGTGCTGCGGCACGCGATTTGGGACTGGCTAAACTGGTCGGAGGGCCCGACGAAGCGCGACGAAGAGTGGAAGCGCACTGGAATTCAGCGATAATGTGGTTGGTCGCGGCAGTTTCCGAACTCAATTGCAGGGTTGGAGGAGGCGAGGCATGCGTACTATTGCTTGGGGAATGTGCGGGCTTCTCTTCGTGGCGCTGCCGCTGACCGTCGTGGCCCAGAACGAGAAAGTTTCGGCACATGCGCGCGACCTTCATTTCCATTCCATTGTCGTGGACACGCACGACGACACGACGCAGCGCCTCCTTGATCCGAATTTCAATCTCGGCGCGCTCCATAACGACGGCAATATCGACATCCCGCGCATGCGCGAGGGCGGTCTCGACGCCATCTTCTTCTCCATCTGGATTCCGGGGACAACCACCGGCCCCGCGGCCGTCGAGAAGGCGCTCGACCAAATCGCCGCCGTGCGTGAAACGGTTCGCCGCCATCCGAACGACATGATACTCGCGTTGTCCGCCGCGGACGTCCGGCGCGCGTTCGCCGAACACAAAATCGCCGCGTTGATGGGCGTCGAGGGCGGCCACATGATCAATGACGACCTCTCCGTTCTGAAGACCTTTTCCGCGCTCGGCGTTCGTTACATGACCCTGACGCATTTCGTGAATACTGACTGGGCCGATTCCTCCACGGACAAGCCTGCCCATAACGGGCTCACGGATTTCGGCAAGCAGGTCGTCCTCGAAATGAACCGCGACGGCATCATGGTTGACATTTCTCACACTGCAGACAAGACATTCTGGGACGCGCTCGCAACCAGCAAGGCGCCGATCATTGCTTCTCATTCTTCCTGCCGCGCGCTTTGCAATGTGCCGCGTGACATGACCGACGACATGATCAAGGCACTCGGCGAGCATGGCGGCGTGATTCAAATCAATTACCACGTCGGCTTCCTGAGCCAGGAATATGCCGACGCGACGAATGCGAAGCCGGACGTCATGCAAAAGATGAAAGACGAGATCGCCGCGAAATGCGCAAAGGACGATGAGAACTGCCAGCTCATTACGGAGAATCAGATTGTTCACCGCTGGATGCAGGATGGCACGCTTCCGAAAGTGAGTTGGACGAAGATCGTGGACCATATCGATCACGCCGTGAAAATCGCGGGCGTGGACCACGTCGGCCTCGGCTCCGACTACGACGGCTCGGACATGCCGCTCGGCATGGAAGACGTGACCCATCTGCCGCAAATCACCCAGGCGCTGCTCGATCGCGGTTATTCCGATGCCGACATCAAGAAGATTCTCGGCGAAAATACGCTGCGCGTGCTGGCCGAGGCCGAACGCGTCAGCCGTGAAATGCAGAGCGGCGGAAATTAGCCGAAGGCAATCCTTGCGAATTGGAGGAGAGCGATGAGCAATTCAAAGCAATTCGCGCAGCTGGTTGGCTTGACCCTGATATTTGCTGCCGCGGCGTTTTCCACGCCAGCTCAAACGCATCGCAAGTCCACAAGGAGAAGAACCGTGTCCACGCAACCATCGTTGCTCCATCCCGCCTCGCTTCACGCCAAGGCGCCGGATGTCTATTTCGTCAAATTCCATACTTCCAGGGGCGACTTCACGATGAAGGTTACTCGAGCCTGGGCGCCGCTTGGCGCCGACCGTTTCTACAATCTCGCGGAGCATCATTTCTACGATGGGGCCGCGTTCTTCCGCGCCATCAAGGGTTTCGTCGTGCAGTGCGGCATCAACGCGAATCCGCAGATCTCTCGCGTCTGGCAAAATGCCAATATCAAGGATGATCCCGTATCGCAGTCCAATCTGCGCGGCTACGTCACGTTTGCCACGGGCGGCCCCAACACGCGCACCACGCAAGTCTTCATCAATCTCGCGGACAACTCCCGTCTCGACAGCATGGGCTTTGCGCCATTCGGCCAAATCACGGATGGCATGGACATCGTGGACCAGCTCTACAGCGGCTACGGCGAGAGCCCGGATCAGGGTCAGATACAGAGTCGCGGCAAGGAATACTTGGAGAAAGCATTCCCCAAGCTCGACGCGATCATCACCGCGAGAGTCGAGCCCGCTGCCGCCGCTCAACCGGCGGCGAGCCATCCAAAGCCGTCGTCCAAGTGAGCGCGGCGGTAAGACAAGCGTAATCCGGGGAAGCCGGACGGCTTCCCGCTAACACCTTCCATCTGACTCGTGTCTGTCCCGCAAGTAAAAATATCTGACCCAGACCACCGCCGCGATGCACCAGACAATCATGGGCTCTGCCGTGGTGCTGAATACTCTCGGGCCACCGGCCAGCATGGGATAGAGCAAGAACGGAAAAGGGATCAGGGTCAGAAAGATGGCGAAGAGCAGCGCGAGCGTGCGGAGCCGCAGGCGGGCGAAATAGCGGAGCCAGACCGGTGCCGCCATGCCCCAAAACAGGGTTGTTTCCCACAGTAAATCAGAGTGGCTATTCGAGCCGGGGTTTGAACTTCGGACCAGAGAGTCATGCAGGATGTCGAGCATTGGAAACAATGTGAAGAAAATTGCTACTACTAAGGAAAATCTCCGCCGACTCAGTTTTGCAAAATAAAAGAACCACATGACAGCAGCCAGGCTCCAGTAAACGGCCGCGTCCCAGGGAGCGTTGCGAACCATCATCCAAACGATGTGTCCACCCTTAAATACAAACGCCAGCGGCGCGAGCGAGAAAAACAAAGCGAGCCCAAAGAAGATTTTCTTGCGCAGCAACGCGCCGCGAACGCATTCGAGGTCGCGTTTTTCTTTTTCAGCCTCCTCTGACTGCGACAATAGCCCAGGACGTGATGCACCCTTTAACGTATCCAGGGTCGCAGAAGCGCTGCGCGCCATGCGCTCGAAATCCGGGTCGCGGCGGAAGAAGTCCTCGACCAGCGCGCGCGTATCCGCACTCGCTTCGCCGGACAAATAGATTGGTAGCAAGTCATTAATCACTGCGCGGGTGACGTTCATTGCTTCGTTCCTCCACCTGATACCGATTGTCGAAACGAATCGCGTTTCTGCATCAGCTTCATGCGAGCGCGGTGAACTTTCACTTTCGCGGTAACGACGGAAATATCCAGTGCTGCGGCGATTTCCTCGTAAGGCATTTCTTCGAGGGCTCGCATCATCAGGGCCGTCCGGTCGATTTCCGGCAACGTCTTCAGCTCCGCCAGAGCCGCGCGCAGTTCCGCCTTCTGCTCCAGTTGCGTGTGAGTACTCGATCGAGCGTCCATCAGGTTGGGATCTAGTTCGGTATGGCGAGAGCCGCGGCGCACGGAATCGAGATAAAGATTGCGAGCGATTGAGAAGAGATAACTCTTCACCGTTGGTTCGCGTATGCGTCCGACTGCCAGCCACGCCTTCACGAATGTGTCCGAAGTGATTTCATCGGCCGTCGCCGGATCGCCGCACAAATACATCGCGAATCGACGAACTTCCGGCGCGTGCCGCTCGTAAAGGCTCTCGAAGTCCGTCATTGGCGATGCTACAGAGGTTACGCGGAAATTGCCGAAAGGTTACACAGATTATGTCGCACTGAAAAAAAGGCGGCAGCGTAGTCGCTGCTGTTTGGGATAGTCCACGTGGACTCGAGGAAGCAATTACAACGCGAGGATATTCACCAGTTCCCGCACCGACGCCGCGGACTTTTCCAGCGCCGCTTTTTCTTCCGGCAAAAGTTTTATTTCGATGATTTGCTCAATTCCGCGCGCGCCCAGCTTGCACGGTACTCCGACGAACAATCCCCTCGTCCCGTACTCGCCTTCCAGGTACGCCGCGCACGGCATGATTTTCTTCTTGTCCATCAAAATCGCTTCGCACATCGCAAACGCCGCCGCGGAAGGCGCGTAGTACGCCGACCCGGTCTTCAGCAGATTCACGATTTCGCCCCCGCCCTTGCGCGTTCGCTGCACAATCGCGTCGATGCGTTCCTTCGGCAGCAAATCCGGCAGGGGAATTCCCGCGACGGTCGAGTAGCGCGGCAGCGGAACCATATCGTCGCCGTGCCCGCCAAGCACGAAGCACGAAATATTCTCCACCGACACGTTCAGCTCCATCGCCACGAAAGCAGCCATGCGCGCCGAATCGAGCACGCCGGCCATTCCGACCACGCGATGCTTTGGGAATTTGCTGACCTTGAACGCCGTGTGCGCCATTACGTCCAGCGGGTTCGTCACCATGATCAGGATCGCGTTCGGCGAAAGCTTTGCAAGCGGCTCGACGACGCCCTTGATCACTTCATAGTTCGCCTTCAGCAAGTCGTCGCGGCTCATTCCGGGCTTGCGCGGAAATCCTGCCGTGATGACGACGATGTCGCTGTTCGCTGTCTCTTTGTAATCGCCGGCGGCCGTCGAAATTCCCGTCGCGTGCACACTCGAGCCTGAAATCGGCGCCGACTCCAGCATGTCCAGCGCTTTGCCTGCGGGAACGCCGTCCAGAATGTCCGTCAGCACCACGTCCGCGAGACCTGAATCCAGCACGCGCTGTGCCGTCGTCGAGCCGACGAACCCGCCGCCCACCACCGTCACTTTCTTCCTCATCTCATCTATCCCTTTCTTTGGTTGTCTTCCTGAGCCCCCGGTCGCCGCGGCGACTGGCGATGATCTTGCCCACCGCATGCTCGCCGCTCGCCCGCCGTGACGGGCAGGCTCGAATTTACTTTTGGCCTCTACTTTCAGCTTTTAACTATCGACTCTCGACTGCCTTTGCTGCGGTCATATTCTCAATAATCGCCGAAGCGAATTCCGAAGTCCGCAGCTTTGTCGCCCCCTGCATCATCCTCTCCAGGTCGTACGTCACGCGCTTTTGCTGGATTGTGCGCTCGATTCCGGATTCGATCAGCTCTGCAACCTCGTTCCATCCGATGAACTCGAACATCATCGCGCCCGAGAGCATCACCGAAGCCGGGTTGATTACGTCCTTATCTGCGTATTTCGGCGCCGTGCCGTGCGTCGCTTCGAACACGCCGAATCCGTCGCCGATGTTTGCGCCAGGAGCCATGCCCAGCCCTCCGACCTGCGCCGCGCACGCATCCGACAGGTAATCGCCGTTCAAGTTCGGCGTCGCGAACACCTGATACTCGTCCGCGCGCGTCAGAATCTGCTGGAAGACGGAATCCGCGATTCGGTCGTTGATCAGGATTTTGCTTTTCCATTTCCCTCCGCCGTGCGTTGCGTAAATTGCATCGAGCGTGCGCTTCACTTCATCGCAAATCTCGCGCTTGAAAGCTTCCGGCGCATTTTCCAGCCCCGGCTCGATCATTGCCGCGTTCTGCTCAATGCTCAGATTCGCGTCGTTGTCTTTGTTCCCGAGAATCCAGCTTTCGCGCTCCGTCACGATCTTGTCGCGAAACTCGCTCTTCGCCAGCTCGTAGCCCCAGTCGCGGAAAGCGCCCTCGGTGAACTTCATGATGTTGCCTTTGTGAACCAGCGTCACGACGCCCCGCTTGTGGTCGATCGCGTGCTGAATCGCGCGCCGCACCAGCCGCTTGGTTCCCGTCGGCGATATCGGCTTGATGCCCACGCCGGAATCCTCGCGGATGCCGCGCTTGCCTTGCAGCATCTCTTTGTTCAGGAAATCGAGCACGCGCTTCGCTTCTGGCGTTCCCGAACGCCATTCGATTCCCGCGTACACGTCCTCCGTGTTCTCGCGGAAAATCACCACGTTCATTCGTTCGGGATTGCGCACAGGCGAAGGCACGCCCGGAAAGTAGCGTACTGGCCGCACGCACGCGTACAGATCGAGCAGCTGCCGCAGCGTCACGTTCAACGAGCGGATACCGCCTCCCACCGGCGTCGTCAGCGGCCCCTTGATAGCTACGCGGAAGTCGCGGATCGCTTCCACCGTGTCCTGCGGCAGCCATTCATGAAACATCTTGAACGCCTTTTCGCCCGCAAACACTTCGTACCAAGCGACGCGCCGCTTCCCGCCATACGCCTGTTCCACCGCCGCGTTGAACACTCGCTGCGATGCCCGCCAGATGTCCCGCCCCGTTCCATCGCCCTCAATGAACGGGATGACCGGCCGCTCGGGTACTTGAAACGCTCCATTCGCGTACTCAATCGGAACACCGGCGGGAACCGACACTTTGTTATAGGCCTGGTTCATTGTGCTTGACTCCGTGGTGACGAAAACCTGGTATTCCGCAGCGAACTGCCGGTCGAAGGGCTCACTCGGCTCAACTGAATTTGTTACGATACCACGAGCCTTCCTGCCTTGCCACTCGTAAACTCGGCCGGCGAAGCATGAATTTCTCCAAACTGGATGAAAAGTTTGAAGGCAGTTGCGTTCTCAGGAAATCATTTGTCGCCTTCGATTACTATAATTTCGTACGCGTCCCTAGCCATCCTCCGGGTTGTGATGACCGAGTTGCGTACGTCCCCCATAACTGAAACACCCCACTGTTTCAGCAGTGCGGTTACGCGAGGAATCTGGGCGGGCTCGGGCAATTGGTTCACAGTGCGACCCAAGACAACCCGGATGGCATGGTCAAGTGAGCGATAGAACGTCGCGGCATCGCGCAGTGTCTTGGCAACAGCCGCGTCAATTGCACACGAAGCTTCGAGCCGCCCGATCTGCGACAAAATATCTGTCGCTTTATGCTCCACAAGCCCACTCCGAATTGTGATGAACGCAACGATGTAATCGATATCAAAGTAACCGCCAGGCGAAGTCTTGAAGCCGCTCGGCCCCTCGGGACGTTCCTGTTCTAGCCGCTTCCTCATGTGCACGAGTTGTTTTCGCAGTTCATCGAGATTCCCGCCATGCGCGGGAGAAAACCGTCGCAGCAGCACATCTCGCAACTCGGCCAGCGTCCTCTGGCCAAATTCACAGTTCACTCCTACCGTCCGAGCCTTCAAATACGTCGCGGCTTCCCATCCCTCCGCCTCTTTTCGGAAGTAATCGAGCAGATACGAAGCCGATTGCACGATTTCTCCCTCGCCGCCGCGCGGCCGCAGCCGCGTATCAATCGGCAGCAGCAGGCCTTCTTGCGTGTAGCTTCCCGCGACGGGGAGAAACCGTTCGACAATTTTTCGCCACTTTGATTTGTCTTCCTCGCTCGCCGCTGAATCGACAATGAAGACGAGATCCGCATCGGACCCCAGATCGAATTCGCGGCTCCCCAGCCGACCGAGCGCAATCACGGCAAGAGGTGAACTCTCCGTTGCTGCATCCGGCAGTTCCTCGCGGATGGCCAAGCTCAGCGCGCCGCGCAAATCTTCCTCCGCAAGCCGGGTGAGGTCGGCGAATGTCTCGAAAGGTTTTGCTTCTCCGAGTGTCGATCGCGCCACGATTCGATGTAACTTCTCGCGATGCCGGTTCCGCAGTGAAGCCATCGTCTCCGGGAACGGAAGTGCCGTGTCGCGCAGCGCTTCCATCTGGATCACGCGCGTAATGGCTCGCGGTTCGCGCGCCAGCATATCGGCTGCAAGGTCGCTGCGTGCGAAAAGGCGCTGCGCCCGCTCTAGCCAGTCAGGATGCTCGTCGAGTTCCTCCAGTAGTGATTCATCGAGCGCCGCGGATTCCAGGAATCGTTCCGCGCCTCGCCGGGCAAATGAATCTTCTTGCGACCTGCATTGCTTGAGAAATGCCGCAACTCGCGGAGCCTGTTGCTTCAGCCTTTGAAGAAGCGCATCAACGACAACTAGCGGCGGCGCCTCCCCTGTCGCAAAGAAGCTGGCCTGTACGCCGGTGCTTTCTTGTGATGGCGTAGCCGGTAACACGCGCCCAAAGACAGCGCGCACATTTTCGAAGTGCTGTCGCACTCGCGCGCTCAGTATGTCTCCCGTGCTCGTGTTGGCCGTCGCTTCGATTCCGCACCGCCGCGCGAGCCGGTTCAATTGTCCTGGCTTGCTGGGTAGCGTGTGCTCCTGCAATCCATCCGTTAATTGCAGCCGATGTTCGACCTTGCGCAGAAATTGGTATGCCGTTCCTAGATGGAAAAAGTCGCGCTGCGAAAGAAGTCCCTTGTCATGCAGCCGCTGCAAGGCGACCAGCGTCGAGCCTGATCCGCGGCCAGTCAGCCAAGGTTCGCGTCCGCCATGCAAGCGCTGCAAGCATTGCGCGAGAAATTCGATGTCCCGTATTCCTCCGGGCGAGAGTTTTACGTTCCACTCGGCGGCGTGCTCTTCCAGTCCGCTCCCTTTGCGACGCAGTTCACCGGAAATTCCTTCCCGGGCGTCACGCATCGCTTCCACGGCGCCGAAATGAAATTCTCGCCGGAAAATCAGCGGATGAATCTCATGCAGGAACGCCTCACCCGTCGCCGCCTCGCCTGCCGAGACGCGCGCCTTGATCAACATTTGTAATTCCCATTCGCGCGCTCTCGTTCGGTAGTATTCGATCGCATGTGCGAGACTCACTGCGACGTCAGCTTGCCCTCCTTCCGGCCGAAGCCGCAGGTCGATGCGAAACGCTGAACCTTCCGGCGTCGAATCCGTGAGCATCCTTAGAATCGCTTGCGCAAGGCGCACGAAGTATTCAAGGTTGGAAATCTCTCCGGACTTTCCGCCCGCGGTCTGCCCATCGTGGTCGTAGAGAAACATCAAATCCACGTCGGAGCTGTAATTCAACTCCTGTCCGCCGAGTTTTCCCAGAGACAAAACGGTCAGCCGTGCCGGCGCAATTTGTCCCGCGACATCCTTCGACTGCGGGCGCCCGAATTCGTTTTCCAGGCGTTGCGCGCACACTCGCAGCGCGCGCTCGATCAGTACGTCAGCAAGGTCGGATAGTTCGAGCGTCGTTTCCGTCAGCGTCGCAAGCCCCAAGACGTCGCGGAGGGTGATGCGAAGATATTCGCGGCGCTTGAAGCGGGAGAGGACAACCGACGGGGCCGTGTCAAACGCTATGGTCGAGAAGCGGTAGTATTCCTCGGTCAGGTCGTCGCGCGTCTTCAAGCGTTGAAGGCCATCGTTGGGGGAGCGGCGGTCGAGCCACAGAATTAATTCGGGCTGGTGAAGGAGGGACTCGGAAAGGAAACGGGAGTGGCTGAACAGGGAAAGAAGATAAAGCAGCGCGGGCGGATGCGATTCCATATGCCGCGTCACGGAAACAGGAGCGGCGCGGAGGAAGCGTTCGAGGAAATTCAGGGCATCGTCGGGGCTGGGGACTTGCGCGAGAAGCGTCGGCAGAATGCGCCACAGAGCAGGCGCCAGTCGCGATTCGAGCATCGCGAGGTTCGCCTCGGCCGACTGCGGCTCGTTGAATTTTATCTGCTCAAATTCCGCCCGCATGCATCAGAAAGCGTATCCGATGCCGTCCTCTGTTGCAAAGCAGCAGCGTCTCTTACTTCGGCTCCCAGAATTCAATCCGGTTGCCTTCCTGGTCCGTCGCATGGCCGAATCGCCCGTACGGTGCGTCTTCAATTTTGTCTTCCACCTGCACGCCTTCCCTTTTCAATTGCGCCAGCAGGCGCTCCAAGTTCGCGACGCGGTAATCGATCATCATTGGCGATTTGCTTTCCCCGAAATTCTTTGCCGTGTGCGGGAAAACGGCCCAAACGGTGCCGCCCATCTTCGACGGATCATCTTTTTCGCGCCACTCAAACTGATGATACGCGCCAGATTCGGCGCCTTCAGAAGGAATTCCGAGATGCTCGCGATACCACGCCGCGAGTTTCATCGCGTCGTGCGCTTTGAAGAACACGCCGCCAATACCCGTGACGCGCACATCCTTGTTTGCCATTTCCTGCGAACCGCGGGCGGCTTCCACCATCATGCCACAAGCAAAACTCGCCGCCAGCGCTGCAGAAACGAGCCCGAGATGGAGTGCCGTCATTTTTATCTCCTCCGCTAGAGCAAACGGGGCGCCCACCTGGCAGCCCTGTTTTCCGTTCGATTTTGCGATGGCCTCAGATGTCGTAATACAGCTGGAATTCGTAGGGGTGAGGCCGCATGCGCATGGCGTTCACCTCGTTTTTCATCTTGTATTCCGTCCACAAATTAACGATTTCGGGAGTGAAAACGTCGCCCTTCAGCAAAAATTTGTGATCGTGTTCGAGAGCTTTCAACGATTCCTCGAGCGAGCCCGGAAGCGAAGGGACATGCTTCAATTCCTCGGGCGAGAGGTCGTAGATGTCCTTGTCGAGCGGCTGGCCCGGGTCAATCTTGTTTTCGATGCCGTCAAGACCGGCCATGAGCATGGCCGAATACGCAAGATACGGATTGCACGAGGGATCCGGCGGACGGAATTCGATGCGCTTCGATTTGGGGCTGGCCGAATACATCGGGATGCGCACGGCGGCGGAGCGATTACGGCGCGAGTACGCAAGGTTCACAGGCGCCTCAAAGCCGGGTACGAGGCGCTTGTACGAGTTCGTAGTCGGGGCAATCCACGCGGCAAGAGCCGGCGCATGCTTGAGCAGCCCGCCGATGTACCAGAGCGCAGTCTGGCTCAGGCCAGCGTAGCCGTCGCCGGCAAAGAGCGGCTTGCCCTTAAGCCATAATGATTGATGCGTGTGCATGCCGTTGCCATTGTCCTGAAAAATCGGCTTGGGCATAAACGTGACGGTTTTTCCGTACTGATGCGCCGTATTGCGGACCACGTACTTGAAGACCATCATGTGGTCGGCGGCGCGCAGCATGGTGTCGAACTTGAAATCGATTTCCGTCTGGCCGCCGGTGGCGACTTCGTGGTGATGGCACTCGACGTTGACGCCGCACGATTCGAGCTGAAGCGTCATGTCGGTGCGCAGGTCGAGATAGTGGTCCGTGGGGGGGACGGGGAAGTAGCCTTCCTTATAGCGAGGGCGGTAGCCGAGATTGTGTTCGGAGCGGCCGGAGTTCCAGCGGCCCTCCTCGGCGTCGATGAAATAAAAGCCGTGCTGCTCGCGCTGGTCGAAGCGGACGTTGTCGAAGATGAAGAATTCGGCCTCGGCGCCAAAAAACGCCTGGTCGGCGATTCCGGTGAAACCGAGATAGGCTTCGGCCTTGCGAGCGATGTGGCGGGCATCGCGCGGATAGGGTTGCTTGGTCATGGGATCGACGATGTCGCCGATCATGACCAGAGTGGGCGTGTCGCGGAACGGGTCCATAAAGCACGTTTCGGCGTCCGGGACGAGAAGCATGTCGGATTCATGAATCGACGCCCAGCCGCGAATCGAGCTGCCGTCGATCCCGAAGCCATCTTCGAACGATTGAGCAGTTAACTGATGGGTGGGAAAGCTGACGTGGTGCCAGATGCCCGGAACGTCGATGAAGCGGACATCGAGGATCTTGGCGTTGTGCTTCGCGGCGTAATCAAGAACTGATTTCGGATCCATCAAACCTCCCCCGCACCGGCGTGCGGCAATCAAAATTTAATCGGGGAGAATAGCGTGCCCATGCCCCTTCGTCAAGAACACCCCCCGAGAAAAACGGATAAAAAATCTTAGCCCTACAGGCCAAATTGTACTTATGGAAAATTCTTTCTCCGCGCGGTCGTGGGCAGAGCCGCTGCGCTACTTCAGCCAGTTGCCTTCGCGCGCGAGTACCGCTACACCGACGGTGAATTTGCCGGCCGGCATGCGGCGAGAATACACAATTCGGCCTTGCGCCACGAAGCTAAGCCGCAAAGCCTTCAACAACACCATTTCGCCCGGATTCCACGAGGAGGCCGTAAACAGCCCCGCGCCGGTGGAGCTGATGTTTTCCGTGAACAGGATTTCACCGAGGTTGGAGCCATCCGCCTTACGGATGTGCACTTCAATCCGAGCCGGGACGCGGGCTTCCTTTCGTCCTCCCAGGCGTACTCGACTCGTCCCTTGGGCGCGGTTCACGAAGCTCACACAGCGCTGGGGCTTCGGGGCTGGACGTCCAAGGCCCACCAGCAGGTAATAGAAATCAAGTTTACGGTGACACGGACTCTGCGGGGCGGACAATCCGGTTTTCCTCTGATTCCGGGTGTGGGAGAGATACAGGACGAAGGAAGTTGTAGTACTGTGGAAAAATACTGGCCAATCGCGAGCAACAGGGGAGAGATATGACGCGTCAGGCGGCGCTGATCTTCTCTTCGTCCTTCTGGATGGCGCCACAGAATTTCGCCAGGATTTCCCAGTCAATCTCGGCCAACGCGTGCTTGTCCTGCGAGTGACGCATGGCCAAGGCAACCACTGCGTCGTCATCGGAGCCGCGAGCGACGAATTCACATCCGGGGAAGATTTCAGCGCACCGCAGTAATTTCGCCACGAGGAGCCTCCACCAACCGACTCGGTGAAGTACTTGCCAGTTCGGACAACGCTCTGTCCAAGGATACAAGGCACCGGGGTTGCCAATGTCAACAGGGACTTTCGCGAAACTGTATAATTTCGCTCAGTCTTGCGCGCCGTGCCATTGACTCCGTCACGCGAGGGGGCATACGCTTGCGGCAATCCTGGAATCCAGCCCTCGTTGCGGGCGCGCGGCTCAATGGGGGTCGCCCGCCAAGCGAGAGGCCCACGAGGAATGCAAGCATGGTTCTCCGCTCGAGCTTCGAGCTGTTTGAAGTGATGCCGGATGGCACAGCAGCGCCGCGCGGTTTGGCGAGCACCGTGGAAGACGCGTGGAAACAGCTTCGCCTGCTCTCGCGCAACACGAACAACGAATGCTTCGCGCTGCGCACGCCGACGCGGCGAATCATAGGACATCTGAATGTCCCCTCCGCGAGTGCCCGGACGACGAAGCGAATATATCAAATCACCTACGCACACGAGATGGCCCTTGAGCGAGAACAAGTGATGCGCGACTGGGGCTACCGCGTAACCACGGCGGCGGGGAACGAAAATGCAAAATCCGCGCTCGCGTGATCTTCCGCCGTTTGTATAAAAGCAGGTTTGGCGGCCTGCGTTCCCCCTGTATGGCCTGTACCTGAACCGCTTCACCTCAAGGAACCCGGAACGTGAGGCGCGCGGACAGCGCACGGGATCTGCCGGGCCTGCTTCATCGCAATGGCCGTGACGTTCAAGGATTCCCGCCACCGCACACCGCACCCTCTTAGCCCTCGCGCGCTTCGCTACCGGCGCGAGGGGCCGTGTCGTCGCAGATTGCTTTGCTGAACTTCGCCAAGACGGCCCAGTCCACTTCGGCGAGGCCGTGTTCCATTTGAGCGTGATGCAGAGCGAGCGCAGTGACTTCGTCGTCATTGGCGCCGTGGGAGATGAATTTACATTCGTGGTAAAGATCGCCGCAGCGGATGGACTTTTGCACGTCTGCTCCCCAGCAGCCGACACCGAGGGCTGGGTCACCGACTTGGGCGCTACGGGATAAGGAGTCTTTTGAGAGCGGAGGAAATATAGCGAATTGAAAAAATCTCGAAGGCGACTCCAAAGCGCGCCCCAAAGGGCCGATAAACGGGCCCATGGACCTCCCTCGAAAATGGCCGCGCCGGGACGGCAAACAGGGCCGTCCCGCCGATCGGGGTGAGAGAGCAAGCGTTCGTCGCCCAGACGAAATTTTGTAGCGATTAGAAAATTGTAAGTAGTCATGTTTTCAATCACTTGATTCTCGGCGACTGACGTTTGGTGTAGCGATTAGAATCTCGTTCGCGGAGACGCTAAGCTCTTTGTTTTCAGCGGAGCGTGATTCTGGCTGCTGGGCGGGTTTTGAAGGAAGGGCTTCGCGTTGAGGCTCTGGGCGCTCGAACTTGTGGATGTGGGTGACGAGGGACTCCCGCGGCGGTTCGATCCACTCGCCGTCGTCGGTGATATGAGCGTAGATGCGCATAGCACGGAGGACCGTGTTGCCGTTGACTTCCGCAGTGCCCACGCATTCGAGAATGCGTTCGGCGACGATGCGGAGATTTTGCCGGCGGCGAGCCATGAGGCCGGTAGCGTGGGCGTGGTGATAGAGGGTGGAGCGACTGGGGAGTTCATACTCTTCCGCGATACCCGCAGGCTCGCACCAACCGAGGAAATCGTCCTCGATCTCTTCGCGCTGAGGATGATTGCAGACGGCGCATTTGCGGGCGTGGCGATCGAGATTGGCAGCGCGCGGGGCGGGAGTGCGGCTGGCGGATGAGCGGGGCTGTGGAGTTGCGACTGGGAGGGCTGGCTTCTTCATCGGGATTGTCCTTTGCTACCCGTTGCCGGGCTGAGTTTGATTTTTCATCGGGGATGCTCGTAAAGGATTTGGCACCTTGAGGGAAAGGCTAACAGAAGTGGTACGCGAGTTCAGCTGTCCATAGGTCGTAAAAATGGACAGGTGGGAAACCTGACCCAAAACCTGTCCGAAGGCGAGTAATGGTACGAAGGCGGAGGTGAGGGGCCGGAATTCGCACGCGGGCATCCCGGGGACGAGCGGCGCAATTATTCTGCGGCGTGCCGCGACATGATACATTCTGAGCGGCGACGATGAAAACGATACGAGTGCGCGCGGAGGCGGGGAATTATTCCGTGATTACGGGGCGAGGAGCGCTCGCGCGGCTGGGAAGTTTGATCGAGCCGATGCGCGGGAAGGGAGAAGTGTTTGTGCTGTCGTCGCCCAGAGTGTGGAATTACTGGAGAAATGGCGTCAAAGACGGGCTGGGCCAGCTGACAAGCCACCTTCGCTCTTCGCTGCCGTGGGAGCGACTGATCCTGTTTGACGACAGCGAAACCGCCAAGCGACTGATGACTGTTGAAAGGATATGCCAAAAGCTGGCGCGATTGGGCGCTGACCGGAAGGCGTTGCTCGTGGCGGTGGGCGGAGGGGTGGTCGGCGACGTGGCGGGATACGCGGCGGCGAGTTATCTGCGCGGAGTGAAGATCGTGCACGTGCCGACGAGCGTGGTGGCGCAGATGGACAGCGCAATCGGAGGGAAGACGGGGGTGGATTTGCCGGAGGGGAAAAATCTGGTGGGCGCGTTCCATTCGCCGCAGATGGTGATTTCTGACCCGGACGTGCTCGAAACCCTGCCGGCGGAGCAATATCGGTCGGGCGTATACGAAATCATCAAATGTGGAGTGATCGGTGACGCGGAATTGTTCCGATTTCTCGAGCAGAAAATTGGCGCAGTCCTGCGAATGGATGAGCGACCGTTGGACTGGGTGATGGAGCGAAGCGCGCGGCTGAAGGTGCGCGTGGTGAGCCGCGATGAGCGCGAAAACGGCCTGCGACAAATCCTGAATTTCGGGCACACGATGGGACACGCGCTGGAGGCGGCGACGGGGTACAAACGCTTCCTCCACGGCGAGGCAATTGCGTGGGGGATGCTGGGTGCGGCGCTGATTGGCGTGGGGCTGGGGCGGCTGGGAGAAAATGACGCGATACGGATTGCGGTGCTCGTGGCCCGTTGCGGGAGTTTGCCAAAGCTGCCAGAAATTTCGGCGGCGACGCTTCTGCGGATTGTCGCGCGAGACAAAAAGTCGCGCGGCGGCCGAGTGGGATGGGTGATTCCGAGGCGAATCGGCGCCGCGGAGATCGGCGCCGATGTGCCAGATTGGCTCGTCGCGGCGGCGTGGCGGGAACTGCCGGGATTTTTTGCTCGGGCGAGAGAAGAGGTACGCGCGAGCAGGCGGAGAGTCGGGTGAAAGCGCAGGCGGATTTGCAGGAACCGGGTGTGCTGCCGGGGACGAGGCCGGAAGGCGCGCGAGATGAGCGCGAGGCGGAGCGGCAGGTCCGGGAGATGTTCGGCCGGATCGCGCCGCGATACGATTTCCTGAATCACTTTTTGTCGCTGTCGTTTGACCGCTTGTGGCGGAGGCGGACGGCGCGGAGATTTTTGCAGGCGATGCGGCGGCCGGAGGCGCAGATTCTCGATGTGTGCTGCGGGACGGGGGATCTGGCGTTCGCGCTCGACCGGGCGAGAGAGAAGGCACTGTGTTACGCGGCAGGGACGCGGGGAAGCATCGTTGGATGCGATTTTGCGGAGCCAATGCTGGGGAGGGCGCGCGCGAAAGCGGCGCGGAGAAGGCGGCGCGCCGAATTCACGGCGGGAGACGGATTGCGGCTGCCGTTTCGCGACGCGAGTTTCGATCTGGTGACGACGGCGTTTGGATTCCGGAATTTGGCGAATTATGAGAGAGGATTGGGCGAATTCGCGCGCGTGCTGAGGCCGGGAGGGAAATTGGGGATTCTGGAGTTCACGGAGCCGAAGAGCGGAGCGATGGCGAGGCTTTACCGATTTTATTTTTCGCGGATTCTGCCGCGAATCGGCGGGGCGATTTCGGGGAGCGGCGAGGCGTATTCGTATTTGCCGAAGTCGGTGAGGAAATTTCCCGGGCCGGAGGCGCTGAAGGAAGCGATGGAGAGGGCGGGATTTCGAGACGTGGAATTTGAGAGATGGACGTGGGGGATTGTGGCGTTGCACAGAGGAGTGAAAGAGCAAGCCACGTAAGAGAAGTTTGGCGCGCGAGATCCTTCGGCCCGATTTAATGCGTCGGGCCTCAGGATGACGACGTACGCTCTTAGTTCTCCAGGCCGAGGGAGCGGATTTTGTGGAGGAGGGTTTTGTAGGAGACGCCGAGCTGTTCGGCGGCGCGGGTCTTGTTCCACTTGGATTCGCGGAGCGCGGTTTCGATTTTGAAGCGCTCGACGTGATGAACGGCGCGCTGGGCTACTTCCTCGAGCGGGCCATCCCAGAGAAATTCCGCGTTTAACATTCCTTCAGGCATCTCTTTCGCGGCGGGACGAGGCTGCGGCAACTGCAAATCTTCGGCGGTGATTTCGGAATCGTCGTCGAGGATCGCGGCGCGCTCTATGGTGTTCTGCAATTCGCGGACGTTGCCGGGCCAGGCGTAGCCGCGAAGGCGGGCGAGAGCGGAATCGGCGATGCGAAGTTTCGGCTTGGCGAATTCGCGGCGGAAGCGCTCGAGAAAATGGCCGGCGAGAAGGAGGACGTCGTCGTCGCGTTCGCGGAGCGGCGGAATCGTGACGGGCACGGAGGCGATGCGGAAATAGAGGTCTTCGCGGAAGAGTTTGGCGCCGACGGCGGCCTGAAGATCTTTGTTGGTGGCGACGAGGATGCGGACGTCAACGTCGATGGATTGCGTGCCGCCGACGCGTTCGAAGCGGCGCTCTTCGAGGACGCGGAGCAGTTTGCTCTGGATGGCCATGGGCAGCTCGCCGATTTCGTCTAGGAAAATCGTGCCGCGATGGGCGAGTTCCAGCTTGCCGATTTTGCGCGCGCCGGCGCCGGTGTAGGCGCCGCGTTCGTGGCCGAAGAGTTCGTTTTCGACGAGGCCTTCGGGAATGGCAGCGCAATTGAGCGCGACGAAGGAATTGTCGTGGCGCTTGCTGAGATGATGAATCGCGCGGGCGAAAAGCTCCTTGCCCGTGCCGCTTTCGCCGAGAAGCAGGACCGTGGAATCGGTGGGCGCGACCCGCTGGACCATCTGGCTGGCGGCCTGCATGAGCGGATGCTCGCCGACGATGCGCGGGAAGCCATAGCGCTCGGCGTATTCCTCGCGGAGGAGGAGATTTTCGCGGAGAAGTTCCTGCTGGCGAGAGGCGCGGGCGACGAGAAGTTTGAGATGCTCGAGCTCGACCGGCTTCTGGATGAAATCGAAGGCGCCATCTTTCATCGCCGTGACGGCTTCCTCGACGGACCCATAGGCGGTGATGAGAATGACCGGAATCATCGGATCGGCGCGGCGGGCCTCGCGGAGAACGTCGAGGCCGGATGAGCCGGGAAGTTTCAGGTCGGTGAGAACGACGAGATAGCGGCGGTTGCGGACTTTGTCGATCGCGGAGGAGCCGTCGGGCGCCTCGTCAATGGAATATCCGGCCTTCTCGAGGGCCTTGCGCAACATCGCGCGCAGTTCGGCTTTATCCTCGACGAGGAGGACGGATTCCATCTGACGGCGTTACTCCCGGGCCCAGGCGGGATCGCCGCCGGCTTTGCGAAGATCGTCCTGTAAGTTCGAAAGCGCCTGCTGATCGGCCTGAATTTCTTTCTGCTTCTTGTCGATGGCCTGCTGCTTCTTGTTGACATCGTCGCTGCTGTAGGACTGCTTCATCGCCTTTTGCGGATCGTTCGGATAATACTGAAGGCGAAGCTGCTGGAGTTCACGCTGCATGACGCCGAGCGCTTCCTGATCCTGCGCAAGTTTGGTGCGAGCGGCGGCGAAGCGAGCGCGCCAGCCAGCTTCGTCGTTTGAGGAAGCAGATGAGCCTGGTGCGCCAGCGGACTGATCTCCCTCGGCGGAGGCTTCGGTGGAAGCGGAATCCGAAGACTTGCGGGCTGGGGGCGCGCTGCCGACGACGTTGACCGTGCCGCCGGCGGCAGCGGCGCCAATATTGTCATTGTCGAAGACGACCGGAGCTTTGGGCGCGGTGGTTTTCGCTTCTTGCGCCTTACGCGCGGCGTCCGCGACGGTTTCCTTCTGTGCCTGCGGCTTCGATGTGGCGGGCTTCGCAGAAGTTTGAGTCTGGGATTGCGATTGAGACTGAGTTTGCGAAGAATCCTGAGCTGCGGCGAGCTGAACGCCGAATGCAAGCGCGGCGATGGAGAGAATTCCTAGTGCTTTTCGCATGGCATCACCTCTTGGGGCGCCAAATGGTCTCTGTATCCAATTAGTTTAGATGCGGGGGGAGGGGCTGGCAATCGCTTCGCGGGAAGCGTGCTACCGCAAAGGTAACCACAGGTCGAATTCGGCGCCGCCGGAGGGCTGATTGCGGGCTTCGACGCGGCCTCCGTGCTGGAGAGCAATCTTCTGGACCACAGCGAGGCCAAGGCCCGTGCCGGTGGATTTCGTGGTGAAGAAGGGGACGAAAATCTTGTCGAGATCGCCGGAAGCGATGCCCGGGCCATTGTCGCGGACGGCGACGCACTGCCAGCGGCGGCCGGCGCGGTCATCCTGAGAGCCGGCGATGACGACTTCCGCTTTGCGGCCGTTCGAAGAGGCGGCTTCGGCGGCATTGCGCGTGAGGTTGAGGAGCGCCTGGCGAATGAGGCCGGAGTCGCCGGAAACGACGCCGAAAATGCCTTCCTTGCGGACGGCGGCGTTTTCGAACGCGGAAGCGATTTCGCCGGAGACTTGCTCGACGAGCGCGCCGATGGGGCAATCCTCCTGCGAAAACTCGAGGGGGCGGGCGAAGCGGAGAAATTCGGTGACCACGTGGGTGAGCGAGCGCGTCTGTTCAAGAATTTTTCCGGCATTTTCGCCGGCTTCGGATTGCGGCGCGTCGTTGTGGATCATTTGCGCATAGCCGGAGATGGTGGCGAGAGCATTCTTGAATTCGTGCGCGATGCCGGCAGACATTTCCCCAAGGGCGGCGAGATTTTCCTTCCAGCGGACCTGCTGCTGAAGAGTGGCGAGCTCGGTAAGGTCGCTCATGAGGCAAAGCGCAGCGGTCAATTGCTGGCCCGCAGGAGCGGCAGGGCCGTGAAGAGCCGCGCCGCGGATGGGTCGGTAGACCGGCGAAATCGTGACGCCGAGCTGGCGGCGTTCGCCGGACGGGGTCATGTGCGGGACTTCATCGCGCTGAAACGTCCGACCCTCGTTCAAGCAGGCGGCGAAAAGTTTGGTGAGCGGGGAATCGGCGCCAAGAGCTTCCGTGTAGCGACGATACTGAAGATTCTGAATGCCGAGGGCGGTTTCCGCGGCGGGATTCGCGGAGGCGATCATGCCGTTGGCGTTGACGAGGAGGAGGCCGGCGGGCATGTTGCGCGTGACGGCTTCACTCATGCGTTCGGATTCCTGCGCGCGTTCCTTTTCGAGCTGATGCAGGCGCGCGAGTTCCTGCTCCTGAGCGCGAAGGCGTTCGATGACGCCCTGCATCGAGGCGGCGACGAAGGCGGAGGGATTTTCCTGATTAACGCGGAACGGCTTGGTCGGTTCGTTGCCGAGCTGTTCTTTCACGGATTTGCGAATGAAAATGATTCCGGCGAAGATCGCGGCGAACAAGAGGATGAAAACCACGACCGCAATCATCAGTTGCATCCGCGCATTGGGCGGCGGAGGCGCGGCGAGGATGGAGAGGAGGACGCTCGCAGGCATCAGCGCACCATGAACAGCGACTGATACCACGCGACGACGGGCGTGCCGAAGAAGACGACGAGAAGCGCGGCGATGCCGAGAAACGTGCCGAAGGGAAGCTCGTAGTCAGAGGCTCTGCGCGAAGCGAGCATGAACGCGCCCCCGATGAGTGCCCCAAGAATGGAGCCGATGAGAATCGTCAGCATCGTCCGGCGAAGGCCGAGGAACGAGCCGGCCATGAGCATCATCTTGACGTCGCCGAAGCCCATGCCTTCGCGGCCGCGAAGTCGGAAGTAGCCTTCGCCAACGAGCCAGAGGATTCCCCCGCCGACCGTGGCGCCGATTATGGCATCCACGAAAGAGAGCACCGCGGGCGGCGGAGGAAAGTCGAACATGCGATTGGCGATGGCGAGCGCCGCGCCGTCTATGGGCTGGACAAAAAAGCTGAAGAGCAGGCCGATGGCGAGGCCGGTGAAATTCACTTTGTCGGGGAGCAGGCGATCGCGCCAGTCGGTGAAAACGAGGACGACGATCAAAGCGGAAAAAGCGGCCCATTTCGCGGCGGCGACTGTTTCGCCAAAGACGAGGAAGCAAACCAGGAAAAGGATCGCGGTGAGAAGCTCAACGGCAGGGTAAAGAGGCGAGATGCGCGCCTTGCACGAGCGGCATTTGCCGAGAAGAAACAGATAGCTGAGGACGGGAATGTTGTCGTACGGCTTGATTGACGCGCCGCACTTCGGACAGCGCGAGGCGGGCTTGACGACGGATTTGGCTTGCGGGAGGCGGCTGATGCAGACGTTCAGGAAGCTGCCGATGAGCAGTCCGAAAATGAAGGCGAAGATGGCGATGAATTGTGTTGGGAGCACAAATTCACTGTGCCACAGCCGAGAGTGAGCAACAATGATCGCGCGCCGCGAGCGTGCCCGATGGCTAACGCGAAGGCGGCGCGGCTATTTTGCCGCGATGGCGATGGAAGCGCGGGTTGTTTCCCAGTCCATGCGCAGAGTGCAAGCGCCGCCGGAGCTGTCGAACGAGATGGTGAAATCCTCGACGGGGGCGTCGAGCTTGGAAACCTGCATTTCCGCGCGCGTCAACTCAACTTGCTCGCCGGGATGAGGGATTCCCCACTCGCCGGTCTTTTTGCTGACGATGAGAGTCCACTTGTCGGGATTCGGGATGGCGAAAAGAGTGTAGGGTCCGGCGGGAACGTCCTTGCCGCCGACAGTGACGTCGGCGGTGGTGACGAAAGTTGTCGCCTCGTTCGCCCCGGCGCGCCAATATTTGTCCCAGGGAACCAGTCCGCCGTAAATTTTGCGGCCTCGCATGCGAGGACTGGAGTAGTCGATGTGAATGGTCTTGCCAGCGGCAAGAGTGCAGTCGGCGCTGGCCGGCGGGCTGGGGCGCTTGCTCTTGTCTTGTTGAGCGGAGGTCGGGGCGGACAGGACAGCGAAAGCTAAAAGCGTTGCGGCGGAGCAGGTAATCGTTTTCATGGGGTTCATCAGACGGGCCTCCTGTGATTAACAATTTCGGGTAGATTGTATCTCAACCGGCAGGCCGAACGGCGGTGCAAAAAGTGCGAAACTTCAGGGCGCCGAGCGGCGTCCAAGATAGGTTAGATTCGGCAGCATTGTTCAGAAGGTACTTCGCAAGCAAGCTCGCCGTATAACGCAAGTCTTCCCAGGGAAAAATCTTGCAGCAAGCGGGGCGCCTCAGCGGAGCGTGCTGCGCTGAGCGCATGAAAATTCAGATCGTGTGAAAAGGAGAAGAGAGGGATATGCCCGTATTTTATAAGATCGACAAGGAGCGAAAGCTCGTAGTGACAACTGGAAGCGGAGATGTGACGTGCCAGGAGATGTTGGATCACCAGGCTCGTTTGGCGAATGACGCGGATTTCGATGCAAGTTTCTCGCAGTTTATAGACACGACGGAGCCCAAGACCATCGAGTTCACGCCGGACTGCATCCGGCGGCTGGCGAAAAGAAATCTATTCTCGTCCACTTCGCGCCGGGCGATTTTGGCGGAAAAGGACCACTTGTACGCGCACGCGCGCATGTTCGAAATTCTGCGGGAGTTCGATGGGGAACTGGGTATACGAGTGTTTCGCACGCGGGAAGAAGCACTGGAATGGCTCACGGCGGGCGACCATCACATCGAGTCCATAAATTAAATAAAATCTCGCATCTAATCCGCCAATCGCCGGACCGGGGGCGCGTGTCGACGCGCCCCGAGCCGCGCGGTTCCTTGCACAAACGCGCTGTATTGGACAGCGCGGCCGCCACGACTGTATTCTCCCGACTCCGCAAATGAGCTGGCTTGAACAGAAAATCCGGCGCTACGAGCACAAACGATGGGCCGCGGAACCGAACCGGCGTTCGCTGCCGTTCGCGTGGGGGCTGGAGCACATCGGCGGGAACGCGCAGGAGCGCGAGCCGCGCGCGTTCTTGCGGCGTTGGGGCGAAGAGACGGTGGCGAAGAGCGACGAATGGTTCGCGTGCGAAACGCCAAAGGATTACAGGCTCGAAAGCTCCGGTGACAAAGCAGCATGGAGCGGCGTGCTCGAATTCACGAGCGCGGTGAGATCGCCCTGGGAGGAAAACAATCGCGTTCGCGCGAGATTTTTCCCGGCGAAGAGCGCGGGATCGGCGGTCGTCGTGCTGCCGCAATGGAACGCGGACTATGGCGCGCACGTGAACATTTGCCGGCTGCTGAACCGGCTGGGAATTTCGGCGCTGAGACTGAGCCTGCCGTACCACGATCAGCGGGCCGTGTCCGGGCACGTCAAAGCGGATCACATCGTCGGGCCGAATATCGGCCTGACGCTCCAGGCGAACCGACAGGCCGTCTGCGACGCGCGATGCTGTTTGCGCTGGCTCGAGGCGCGAGGGTACGGGCCGCTGGGAATTCTGGGGACGAGCCTCGGCTCATCGATTTCGTGCATCACGGCGTCGCACGAGCCGCTAATCCGCGCCGCGGCGCTGCTGCACGTCTCGACGTACTTCGGCGACGTGGTGGCGAACGGGATGACGACGATGCACGTGTGGGAATCGCTGCGCGCGAACGTGTCTGAGGAAGAGATTCGCGGCTTCTGGGGGCCGATCAGCCCGATTCCGTACATCGCGAAGCTGCGAGGGAGCGGGCAGCGGCTGCTCGCGATCAGCGGGAGATACGATCCAACTTTCTGGTATGAATTCTCGCGGCAGTTTTTCGACGCGGTGCGCGAGAATGATGTGGACTGCGAGACTGTGAGTTTGCCGTGCGGGCATTATTCGCTCGGCGAGGCGCCGTTCAAATGGATTGTGGGATGGAAATTTGGAAGATTCCTGCAGAGGAACTTGCGGTGAGGCGCGGCGAAGCGCGAGGTCAGGTGCGAAGCAGTTTCTGAAAATCGCCGCGGGAGATCAATTCAGAGATCGCGTTGATATCCGGAGCGAGCGCGCGATCGGTGTGCACCACGGGCGAAGCGGCGCGAACCGCGTCGTAGGCTTTGCGCGCTTCGACGCCGGTCTTGAGCGGCGCGTGGAAATCGATGCCCTGGCACGCGGCGAGCAATTCGATGGCGACGATATTCCGCAGCGCGTCGAGCATGCGGCGCAAGCGCCGCGCGGCGCTCATGCCCATCGAGACGTAATCTTCCTGATCGCCGGACGTGGGAATCGTATCCACGGAATGGGGCGTGGAAAGCGCCTTCATCTCGCTCGCGAGAGCGGCGGCAACCACCTGCGCAATCATGAAGCCGGAATTGACGCCCGGATCGGCGGTGAGAAACGCGGGCAGCAGGCTCGTATGCGGATTCGTCATGTGCTCCACGCGGCGTTCGGAAATGCCTCCGAGAGTCGCGAGAGCGACAGCGATTTGATCCGCGGCCATCGCGAGGGGCTGACCGTGAAAATTCCCGCCACTGACGACTTCACCAGACTCGGCGAAGACGAGAGGATTATCCGTGGCGGCATTGAGTTCGATGGAAAGCGTGGTGCGGACCTGCGAGAGGGAATCGCGCACGGCACCGTGGACTTGCGGCGTGCAGCGAAGGCTGTAAGCGTCCTGGACGCGATTATCTTTTTCGGGCGAGCGGTGCGACTCGCGGATTTCGCTGCCGCGATTGAGGCGCGTGATATTGCGTGCCGTCTCCGAATGCCCGGGATACGGCCGGATGCGCGCGATGCGGTCGTCGAAAGGCGCGGGCGTGCCGCGCAGCGCGTCGAGCGAGAGCGCGGCGGCGACGTCGGCGGTGTCGGCAAGGATTTCGGCTTCGCGAAGGGCGAGCGAGAGAAGCGCGAGCATGCCTTGCGTGCCGTTGAGAAGCGCGAGGCCCTCCTTTGCTTCGAGCTGGAGCGGTGCGATTCCAGCGGCTTTCATGGCCGCGCCGCCTGACATTTTTTCGCCTTTGTAAACCGCTTCGCCTTCGCCGATGGCAACGATCGCGAGATGTGCAAGAGGCGCCAGGTCGCCGGACGCGCCGACGGAACCTTGCGACGGAATCACGGGCAGCACGCCGGCGTTGAGCATGGCAAGAAGCGTCTCAACGACGATGGGGCGGACGCCGCTGAAGCCTTTCGCGAGCGTATTGGCGCGGAGAAGAATCATCGCGCGCGTTTCGTCTTCGGCGAGGGGCTCGCCGACTCCGCAGGCGTGGCTGCGAACGAGATTCAATTGCAATTCGCGGATCTGGCCTGGCTCGATCCGGACGCTCGCGAGCGCGCCGAAGCCCGTGTTGACGCCGTAGACGGCGGCTTTCGAGGCGCCCAGGCGCTCAACGACGGCGCGTGACGCTTCCATCCTCGCGCGAGCTTCGGATGCGAGCGTGGCTTCGAAGCCTTCACAGACGATCTGGTACAACTTGCCCAGCGTGAGATCGTTGCCGGAGATCGCGATGGATTTCTTCGTCATGATCTGTGCGCGGTGGCAGTGACGCGGTTGGGGCTCTGCGAGACCGGGAAATATGTCCGGTATTTTTCCGGCAGCGTCTTCGGCCGACCTTTGCTGTCGCAAATGACGTGAAGCGTCTCTCCGGTGGCGATCAAATCGCCGGATGCGTCGTTGAGGACTTTATACGCGAAGGTGATAGTGCGGCTGTGGGATTCCGTGACGCGCGTGCGGAGGCGCAACACGTCGTCGAATTTCGCGGGGCGCTTGTACGTGCAACTCGCGCGGGCGACCACGACGAAGCTGTCGTCTGCGATTTCCATCTGCTTGTAATTGAATCCCATCTGGCGCATCAGCTCGACGCGAGCGACTTCGAACCACACGAAGAAATTCGCATAGTACACCACGCCCATCTGGTCGGTTTCGGCGTAGCGGACGCGGATTGTCGTTTCGCCAACGGTTGTCATTGACTCTGTTGTTGCAGTCGAGCGAAGGGATGAAAAGTGTACCAGAGAGAAGCGGCGCGCGTCAGCGTCCGCGCCAAACCGGTTTCCTTTTCTCGAGAAACGAGGCAAGGCCTTCGCGAAAATCCTCGGTGCGGCGGATTTCGGCGCTTTCGCGGATCGCGATGGCGAGATCGCGCTCAATTTCCGCGGAGTTCCAGCGAAGGACTAAGCGCTTCGTGGAGATGAGACTCGGCGGACTGGAGGCAATAAGAGTTTCCGCAAGTTCGCGCGCCGATTGCATCAGCCGTTCGGGAGGAACGATTTCGGTGACGAGGCCGAGGCGATGCGCTTCCGCGGCGTCGAAGATTTTTGCGGAGAGGAGAAGTTCGCGAGTGCTCTTTTCGCCGACCTGGCGAAGCAGGAAGACGGAAACGACAGCGGGAAGGAAGCCGATGCGGACTTCCGTGTATCCGAATTTCGCTTCGGGGACAGCGAGAGTGAAATCCGCGAGCGTCGCGAGGCCCGTGCCGCCGGCGATCGCCGGGCCATTCACGGCGGCGATGAGCGGCTTGGGGAAACTGTAAACGCGATGAAACATCTTTCCCATGCGCTCGGCGTCGGATTTGTGCTGCGCTTCGGATTGCGTGGCGAGATCGCGCAAGGCTTCGAGATCCATGCCAGCACAAAAGGCTTTGCCCGCGCCAGTGAGGATGACGACGCGTGCGGCGCTGCGTTCGGCTTCGTCGAAGACGGCGAAGAGATCGTCAATCATTCTGGGCGAAATGGCGTTGCGCTTGTCGGGGCGATTGAGCGTGATGGTTCCGGTTGCGCCAGCGATTTCGAATTGGAGAGTTTCGTAGTTCATTGTGGGTGCGTCTAATTGGGCTTCGCAGCGCCTACCTCGTGAGAATAGACTTCGCGAATTTTTCCCGTGAGCGCGCAAGCGATTGCCAGTGACTTCGTGTCGATGCCCGTGGCGACGCCGCGCGAGGCAAGTGCCGTCAGCACCGTTTCGGTCGGAATGTTGCCGACGAGCTCGTCTCCGGCGAAGGGACAGCCGCCAAGGCCCGTGAGAGCGCCGTCGAAGCGGCGGCAGCCGGCTTCATATGCGGCGAGGACTTTCTCGGCGGCATTCTCCGGGCGGCTGTGCAGATGAACGCCGAGCTCGATTCCCGCGACACAAGCGTTTGCGGCACGAAACAATAAGGAAACATCCTGTGGCGATGCGGTGCCGACCGTGTCGGCGAGCGAAACCGTGCGGACACCGATGTCCTTGAGCCAGATGAGCGTGTCCTCGACGATTTCGGGGCCCCAGGGCTCGTCGTAGGGGTTGCCGAAGGCCATGGAAATGTAAACGACGAGATTGCGTCCGGCGGCTTTCGTGTCGCGCCGCAATTTTTCGACGAGCGAGCGCGATTCGGCGCGGGACATGTTGGCGTTGGCGCGGCGAAAATACGCGGAGATGGAATACGGGTACCCGATGGTTGTTACACCGGGAGTCGCGAGGGCGCGCTCAAGACCTTTGTCGTTGACGACGATGCCGATGATTTCGGGAGCGGGCTTGTCCGCTGGAAAATGTTTGACGAGGCCGGCCATCACCTGCTCGCTATCGGCCATTTGGGGGACGTATTTCGGCGCGACGAAGCTGACGGCGTCGAGATGATGGAAGCCGAGCGCGACGAGGCGGCTAAGGTATTCAATCTTTGTTTCCGCAGGGATGATTTGCGGCAGCCCCTGCCAGGCGTCGCGCGGGCATTCGATGATGGTGACGGAGTCCATTTAAGTCTGAAGCACTCCTGTTTTGAACTCCGGAACGATTGGATTGAGCGAAGCGACGCTGAGCGCTTCGATGATGGCTTCGCGAGTCTGCGTCGGATCGATGATAGCGTCGACCCAGAGACGAGCAGCGGCGTAACGGGGATCGGTCTGGTGCTCGTAGGTTGAGCGAATGGACTCGAAGAGTTCTCTCTTCTCTTTTTCGGTGAGCTTTTTGCCTTCGCGTTCGAGCTGCTTGATCTTGATTTCGACGAGCGTGCCCGCTGCGGATTCGCCGGCCATGACGGCGTAGCGCGCCGTGGGCCAGGCGAATATGAAACGTGGGTCGTAGGCTTTGCCGCACATCGCGTAATGCCCGGCGCCGAAGCTGCCGCCGCAGATGACGGCGATTTTCGGCACGACGCTATTCGCGACGGCATTCACCATTTTCGCTCCGGCGCGGATGATGCCGCTCCACTCGGCCTCCTTGCCGACCATGAAACCGTTGACGTCGTGGAGGAAAACCAGCGGAATCAAGTTCTGATTGCAATCGAGGATGAAGCGCGCGGCCTTGTCCGCTGATTCGGTGTAAATGACGCCGCCGAATTCCATGCGGCGCTCGCCGGTGCCCGCAGCGGCGACTTGGACGTGTTTTTTCTGATTGGCGACGATGCCGACGGCCCATCCGCCGATGCGCGCGAAGCCGCAGAGAACCGTCTGACCGTATTCCGCGCGATACTCTTCCCAGCGGCTGCCGTCCACGATGCGCGCGATGACTTCGTGCATGTCGTATTGCTTCGCGGCGTCTCCGGAAAAGATGCCGTACAGTTCGCTGGCGGGATACTTCGGCGCCTCCGATTTCTGATGATTGAATGGCGCGAGAGGCCGCAGGCCCATTTTGTCCACGAGGGCGCGAATGCGGGCAATGCAGGTTGCGTCATCTGGCTCACGAAAATCCACTGTGCCGCTGATTTGCGCGTGAACTTTCGCGCCGCCGAGCTCTTCCGCGGAATTCTTCTGGCCGATTGCGGCCTGGACGAGCGCGGGGCCCGCGAGAAAAAGCCCGCTACCTTCCGTCATCAGTATGTGGTCGCACATCACGGGCAAATACGCGCCGCCGGCGACGCACATGCCCATGATCGCCGTGATTTGCGGGATGCCCATCGCGGACATCACCGCGTTGTTGCGAAAGACGCGGCCGAAGTCGTCGGTGTCCGGGAAGACATCTTCTTGAAGCGGAAGAAAGACGCCGGCGGAGTCGACGAGATAAATCGTGGGGATGTGATTTTCGATGGAGATGTTTTGCGCGCGAATCACTTTCTTCGCGGTCATCGGGAAGAAGGCGCCGGCTTTCACGGTCGCGTCGTTGGCAATGAGCATCACCTGACGCCCGGCAACTCGGCCGAGTCCCGTGATTGTGCCGGCGGCGGGCGCGCCGCCCCATTCTTCGTACATTTCGTAAGCGGCGTAGAGCCCAAGCTCGAAAAGCTGGCTGCCTGGATCGAGGAGTTTGGCGATGCGTTCGCGCGCGGTCAGGCGGCCTTTCTTGTGCTGCGATTCGATGGCCTTCGGGCCGCCGCCCTGGCGAATCTGCTCTTCTTCGTTCTTGAGTTCCGTCAGGCGGTCGATGAGAACACGGCGGTTCTTTTCGAACTCGGCCGAGTCGGTTTTAATATGCGTCTCTATCAAGGAATCGGGCAAAGTGTATTCTCGCGTCTCTAATCGTAACGCACCGCTTAGAAACCGGGGATTGTATCACCGGCGAGCGGAGACATGCGGAGCTACGTGACTGCGCCGCGCTCCAGGGCGGACTCGGATGCTTCTCTTCCGCTCGAGTGGAATCATTTTTTCTTAAGGGGAGAGCCGGTGGTATCGACTCCGGGAATGGAAACGGTGAACGGGAAGACGTCGATGTTCTGACTGCCCAACATCAGAGCATACTCGCCGACTGGCAAATCCTGCCGTGGGCGCACGAGCCAGACAGTGCTCTCGGGTTGGGAGACATCCACAGGGATCGTGTCATTCTTCTTTGCTTCGATCATCTTGCTTCCGTAAAGTATCGGCATATTTCCGCCGTCCAGCTCGCGCATATTCTTTTTCGGGTGCAACCTCACAATAATTGGGGCGCCGGGAAGAGAAATCAGATGACAGATGCAAATTACCGGCTGAGCTGTGCCGATTTGGACGGCTGCGTGAGGGCCAGCGTAGTCGGCGACGAGCGGCGCGGGCACGGCACCATAGGAGAAATAAGCGGCGATGGCGTGCTTTACGTGGGTCTTGAACGGCATAGCGGCGGGAAGCGAAATCCATCCGAGACTTTGAATAAACATGCCCGGCTGGTCCGTAGGGTAATCCTTCGGGAGAGTCACAGTGGCCGAAGGTGTCTCCGTAAGCTTGTTCTGCGCGAACGTGGTTGCTGGGGAAGCAAGTATGGCTGTCGAAATGATGGCGCCTATCCACTTCCGACTCAATCTCATTTCCGGCCCTCCTGGTGCGACGATAGTAGCACGAAGGCACGTCAGTTAATTATGAATAGGAGGACAAAAACTGAAATCTGGAATAAGAAGCGATTCCTATCTCTCGTTTTGCCTTGCCTCGGTTTGATGGATGTAGATTCTTCGAGCATTCTAGTCGCGTTAGAAAGCAACTCGTGTGCGGGGAGAATTCGGGAGAGGAGGCCGAGGAGGAGGGCCTCGGAGGCGGCGATAGTGCGGCCGGTGGAGAAGAGTTCGAGGGCGCGGGAGCGGGCACCCGGGAGGAGGGTGCGAGGAAGGCGCTGCGTGCCGCCCCAGCCGGTGAGAATGCCGAGGGAGGCGCCGGGATGGGCGAACTGCGCGCCCGGGGAGGCGATGCGGACGTGACAGGCGAGAGCCAGGTCGAGCCCGCCGCCGAAGCAGTAGCCGCGAATCGCGGCGATGACGGGTTTCGGCGAGCGCTCGACGCAAGCCATGACGCTTTGGCCGAGGAGCGAGAATTCGCGGGCGGCGAGCGGCGTCAGCGCGGCGAGTTCGGAGATCTCGGCGCCGGCGGCGAAGGCTTTATCCGTTCCGGTGATGACGATGCCCGAAGTGGAAGAGTCGGCGGAGTCGCTGCGGAGTTCGTCGAGGAGCTGAGCGAGAACTGCGCGCTCGAGACGAGGGATGCCGGCGGGATTTTCGAAAGCGATGATGAGCGCGCGGCCTTCGCGGGAGGCGCGAAGCGTCGTTCCGGAATTTGAAGGCACTGCAGAATCAATTCTTCGCCGCGGAGGCGGAAAGACGCTTGCGTATGAAGTCGACGATGTCTTGTGTGGAAGTGCCTGGGAGAAAGACTTCCGCGATGCCGACTTTCTTCAGCGCGGGAATGTCGGCCGCGGGAATGATGCCGCCGATGAGGACGGTGACGTCGTTCATTCCTTTGTCGCGGAGAAGCTCCATGAGGCGGGGGCAGAGGGCGCTGTGCGCGCCGGAGAGTATGGAGAGGCCGATGACGTCGACGTCTTCCTGGACGGCGGCGGAGGCAATCATCTCGGGGGTCTGGCGCAGGCCGGTGTAAATGACTTCCATGCCGGCGTCGCGGAGGGCGCGGGCGATGACTTTGGCGCCGCGATCGTGGCCATCGAGGCCGGGCTTGGCGATGAGGACGCGGATTTTTTTCTCAGTCATTGGAAGTTTGCTCTGCTTCCTCTGCGCCTCCGCGGTGAAAGCAGTTCCTCTTCTTGCGGGTGATAATCGAGGACCAAACGTTTGATGCCTTCCCGAAGGACCGGAACATTGAAATTAATCAGCAGGCCGATTCTGCATCCTGACATCCGGAGATAAGTTAACACGATTGCTTCGTGGATGGGAGCAAGCCCCTCAACAAATTTCAGTTCGAGGACTACTTTTTTCTGCACAAGCAAATCAATCCGGTAGCCACAATCGAGTTTTATATCTTTATAAACGACGGGCAAAGGCTTTTGTCGTTCACAGGGAATTCCACGCAGGGAAAGCTCCCGAGCCAGACATTCTTCATAGGCGGATTCGAGAAGACCCGGGCCAAGGGTACGGTGAACCTCGATCGCCGCCGCTATGATTTCATGCGTGAGCTGTTGGTCAGTCACGACTCACCGCAGAGACGCAGAGATCGCATAGAAAAAGCGAAGCTCCGAAGAAAAGGGCTGCGACGAGTGAGGGCGCAGAGAAGGCAGAGAGCGAGGATGGCGAAGCCGTAAGCATCGGCTATTTTGTGACCTCCGATGCTGGCTTGTGGCGGAGGGTGCGGCCAGGAAGGGCGCCGGTGTATTTGCCGGCGGCAACGGTGAGGACGCCGTTGATGAAGATGTATTTCATGCCCGTGGCGAGCACTTCGGGATGCTCGTAGGTGGCTTTGTCGGCGACGGTTGAGGGATCAAAGGCGATGACGTCGGCGAGGTAGCCTTCGCGGAGCAAGCCGCGATCGTGAAGGCCGAGCATTTCGGCGGGCTCTTCTGAGCTCACGTGGACCATGAAGGGCAGAGTGATCAATTTCTTCTCATAGACGTACATGCGGAGCTTGCGCGGGAACGTGCCGTAAAGGCGCGGATGGCCCGGAGAGCCATCGGAGCAAGTCATGTCCCAGGGCTGAACCATGAAGTGGTCAATGTCGGATTCGTCCATGTTGAAGGAGATGAGGCCGAGCTGGTTCATCGTCTTGTCGCGGGAGGCGGATTGAAGAATCGCGAGAGCGGCCTCGGGAGGCGGCATTTTTCGCGCTGCGGCGACTTGCGCGAGAGTCTTGGCGAAAAGATCCGGCAATTTGTGCGATGTGAAAAGCAGCGTGTCGGCGCCGCCGCGGCGTTTGATGTTTTCTTCAATGGCGGTGAGAAGTTTTTCGCGCTGCGCGAGATCGGCGAGGCGGGCAGCGACTTCTTCGGGTGTGCCTTCGTGGGCCCAGGGCGGGAGCAGCGCGGCGGGGAGAGCAGTCCCGGAGCCGGTGTATGGGTACTGGCAGGCGAGGACTTGCTGGCCGGAGGCGCGGGCGGCATTGATTCTTGCAATGGCTTGGATGCTCTGGCCCCAGACGGCCGGGCCGAGGGCTTTGATGTGAGAGATGTGGACAAGGAGATGCGCTTCACGGCCGATGCGGAGGGTTTCATCAATCGCGCCGAGAAGGCCGATGGAATAGGAGTCCTCGTCGCGCATGTGCGTGTCGTAGATGCCGCCGTTTTGGGAGGCGACTTTGGCCAGTTCGATGACTTCTTCGGTCTTCGAAAAACTTTGCGGGGCGTAAAAGAGGCCGGTGGAGAGACCGAAGGCGCCTTCCTGCATGGCGCTGCGGACATAGCCGCGCATTTTGTCGAGCTGCGCGGGAGTGGGGTCGGCGGCGACCATGCCCATGACGGCGCGGCGAATCGTGCCGAAGCCGGTGAGCAAGGCGACGTTAGTGCCAATGCCGCCCTTTTGCCATTTATCGAGAGTCGCGGCGATGGCGATCGGGCCGCCGCCGTCGTTGCCCGTCACGACGGTGGTGACGCCTTGCATGACGTAATTGAGATTGTTCTTGCGATCGGGATCGCTGAGATAGGAGTCAGCATGAGTGTGAGGATCAATGAAGCCCGGGCAGATGATGAGGCCTTTGGCGTCGATGGTGCGCGCGGCGCGGAGATGAGCGGAGGCGGAGTCGCCAATAAAAACGATGCGATCGCCGCGGATGCCAACGTCGGCGGGGCGGGGAGCGGAGCCGGAGCCGTCCACGACGGTGCCGCCGACGAGGAGATAGTCGAGGGGCTGGGTTTGTGGCGCGTTCCCAGCTTTCGCAGGCGCGGCAGGGGCGAGAAGGAGTATCAGGAGGAAGAATACAAGGGAAGCGAAGGAGGCAAAGGAAGTGGAGGAAGAAGCGCGTTGGCGCCTGATGCGGGAATGAAACTCATTTTCGATCAGGATTTGGGAAGTTCTTTGTTTGCAAGCACATGACTCTTCGCGACTGTGCATGTCATTTTCGATCAGGGAAGGCCTTGATCCGTGGCCCGTGACCCGTGGTCCGTGAACTGCGGCCGCA
The DNA here is from genome assembly GCA_035280405.1 of Candidatus Acidiferrales bacterium. Classification (GTDB taxonomy): domain Bacteria; phylum Acidobacteriota; class Terriglobia; order Acidiferrales; family UBA7541; genus DAHUXN01. The sequence goes on from DATEFX010000044.1 coordinate 132,078, forward strand.
TCCAATTGGTTCGACTGCCGAGGCATGAGGCGGAATTTGGCGATTAGAAAATTTTCTATCCTTTGTTTTCTATGACTTAGGGTCGATTCTAATTCCGGACATTGGCGATTAGAAAGTCGCGCCGATAGACGCGACCGATTGGTCGCGCGGGCGGGGCTTGCCCCGCCCCTACGAAGGCTATAAGGCGCGCCCGCGGCGAGCGGTGACTGTTCCGCCCCAGGAGGACGTCGTGGAATGCATGCCCCGAAATTATCGATTAGAAAAAGGGATGTTCTGTATTTTCTACAAGTTAGACCAAGGGCTAATAATTTGGCGTGGAATGGAGATGAATGGGAGAAATGAGGCGATCCTGTGGCCGCGTGGGAGTGGCATGATTCGACTGAGCGCACCATAGGAGCGCCGCAACTACGAACACGACGAGGCGCGGACGCTGGCGAGAAGCGATTCTGCTTCGGCGAAATCAGAGACCTCAGCATACGAGGCAAGGCTAGCAGCAGGTCAACACCAGCGCAACAGCAGCTACCTGTGGAAATGCGTCGGGGAAGGATTGGAGGGCGGGCAAAGGAAGGTTGCGCGATCGAAGGTTGGTGGCAGACGCCATCCCCTATTTTCCGCCAGATTTTTCAGGGACTCACCGGATTGAGCCGACGCGAAGGCAGGAGCAGGCTGAAGGAGCCTGGCAAGGGGCTGATATGGTGATATCAGAATCGTATTACTGCAGCGAAGTCGTTCCTAGGTGTCAGTTCATCGCGCGGTCGCGGAAGAGAGATGAAGTAGTGGCGCAGGCGGTGCGACACATCACGGAAAAGCACCACGTCCACAAAATCACGCCGGAGATAGCCGAAGTGGTCCGCAGGGCAGTACATCCAACGATTGCCGACGCGGCATAGAAGCCGCCCCGGCGGCGCTACAGGGCAGCATACGTCCCAGCGAGCGTGGAGAACCGCTTGTGCCACTGCGGCTGGCCTCTCCTAAAGCGTCCTGCCAGAGCCCAGCAGACATGTAGACCTCGTTCGCCACGGAAGTGTTACCCATATTTTAGGTACGCTGTGTCGCTTATGCGTCCGGGCAGGACACGACGGACGGAAGGAAGCGCGCCCGGAGGGACTCGAACCCCCGACCCTCTGCTTCGAAGGCAGATGCTCTATCCAGCTGAGCTACGGGCGCGTGATAACAGCGTACAAGAATTGCAACGGCATGACTAGGAGGGGGAGCAGGAAACTGGAGCGGCCGAGGGGACTCGAACCCCCGCCTACAGCTTGGCAAGCTGTCGTACTACCCCTATACTACGGCCGCTCAGCGCAGCAAACCTGAAGCTTTTCCTTTATAACACGCAGGAGATAAGCGGACAAGGGCGGAGAGGCGGGTCCGGCTGGAAAACACACCCTTGCGCAGACACGCAGCGCATGACGCGGGCTAGTGAAAGCCGGGAACAGCGCCTACGCGAGCTAGTCCACTTCGAGGACGCGGGCGGACTTGACGACCGGAGACCGCTTCTGGCGCTGAGCAAAGCTGGCGGCTTTGTCGCGGTCGATATAGACGCGAGCAAATTTCTCGCCGTCGGCGTAATAAACGGTGACCTGCCAGTGGCGATGCTTCCGGCGGCGATCGCTGCGCAATCGCGAACTGCCCCGTTTCCCTTTGGATTTTTTCATCTTCATCAAGAGGGTTCCTAGGGGCGCGAGTATCCCAGTTTGACCAATCATGCGCAAGTTCTAAGTTGATTACCTCTTAGTTAGACACCCCGGCGGCCTGCCGGCGGGATGGAACGCTGGCGCACGATTTTAGAGACCAAAACGGGCGTGGCGCGTCTAATTGCACATGAGACAAAATGCAGGGAAAAAGGCGGATGGAGTGGAACTTTTCCGAATCGCCTGCGTATATACAAATGAAGACAGAAACGGGGAGGGGGCCATGGTGATGAAGATCGAAGACGAGCTGAAAATCGAAAATCCGCGGAATCATTCGGCAGAGAGCGTGGAAACGCTGCGGCAACTGCTGGCGGGCGGAGCTCGCGTCGAGGCGGATCCCAAGCGCCCGGATTTCTACGAAGTCGAGAGCCATTCGGATGTGTATTACATCCATATCTCGCCGATTACAGGGAAAATCCTGCTGCTGGCGGCCTGGCCGAAGTACGCCGAGGCCAGCGTGGAAGCGGGAGCCATCGAGGCCGCATAACGGCGGCCTCACAACCTCCAACACAACTAGAGAAGCAGGTCCGAAGGCTTGAAGCCCAGGTCCTTGAGGATTTGCGTGCTGAGCTCATAGACCGCGGGGCCGTCGCTCGTGCGGACGTACACCGAGTCCTTGACGGCGGGCGAGATGGAGACGGTGGTGGTCTTGCCGGATTTGTCCGTCAGCGTGACGACGATTTCAGGCTTGGCGAGGCGCGCGAGAATCGCGGGCACCGGGGAATCGTAGATGGCCGTGGCGCGGGCGTTCTCGAGCGGATCGAGCAATTTCCAGCTCTGGATATTCTTGCCTTTGTCGGCGACCGGCTGGACCATCGTCCATTCGTCATTTTTCCCCTGAGAACACTGGATTGTGCCGGAGGAATTCTTGATTTCGACGAGCGAAATATTCGCCGACTCGAAATGAAGGATGGATTTGTCGCGCAGGTCGAAGAATTTCTTGTCGAGAGAATCATAAACGCCTGAATCCACCTGAAAGATCATGGGACGCGACGCGTCTCGGGCGTAGTAGTTGTCCTTGGTGTCCTTGGCGGTTCCCTTCCCGATAAGCAGATGGAACTGCTTGCCGCCTTTGGCGGCGAGGTCGAGGGAGATGTCCGGATGCACGAGGCCGTAGGGCGCGAGGTCCTTCGCGGCGTCGGAGGAATTTTCACTGACCACCGCGGTGAACTTCGCGGTGTCGACCGAAGAGACGAGAGAGTCGGCGGAGGACTGATCGGCATCGCTGGGCTTCGGCTGCGTGATTTTCCAGCCGGAAGCGTCTTTCGCGAGCGCGAGATCGCCGGAAGGATCCTTGAGCGCCACGCCGGAAATGTCGGCGCCGTTGAGCTGGAGGACATCGCGGTCGCGAAGCCGGAGCAGAGGTTTGTTCGTCTCGTCGAAGAGCGAAGCGGGAATCATGCCGATTTGTTTTGATGAATCCACTTGAGCGTAGACGAGGGAACTCGAGAAATCCTTGTCGCCGAGCTTGAGAGTGTGGCTGGCGCCTTTGGCCTCGAAATTCATGGTGACGGCGGCGGGATCGAGGCCGTACTTCGAAAGCGAATCCGTGGGAGCGAAGGAGCGCTCGATTTTGTCAGTGGCGAGATCGCTGACGATGCCGGAAACGGCGCTCTGATCGGCGGCGGCCGTGATGGGCGCGGTGATGTTCCAGTTGCTTCCCTGCTTGGCGAAGACAATCGGCGCGGGACTGCTTTTGCTCGTGATGGTGAGGCCGCTGACGTCGCCGACCGTGATGGAAAAAGCAGGCTTCCAGGATGCTTCATCCGAAGGAGGGCCGGTGGCATGCTTGCTGTCGTAAAAATAGACGAAGGCGCCGAGCGCCGCGGCGACGATGACGACAATCAATGTGCTTTTTTTCATGGTCCGTTACCGCCGTTTCACCCAGATGAGGACTCCGCCGAGAATCACGAGAAGCGGCAGGATGATGAGGTCGAACCAAGAAAGCAACTTCTCCTGCATCGCCGTGAGAGTGACGCGGCGGTTTGTGGGAGATTTCGGGCGGATGGAGATGAGACTCTCTTCCTCGGAAAGCCAGTTGATAGCATTGAAAAACAGATCGCCGTTGCGCTGCTGGCCGGCCCATTGATTCGTCGCGAAGCTGGAATTGCCGATGACGACCAAGCGCGCATCCGTGCTGCCGGATTTTTTCTCCACGGAAACGCCGAGAGAGAGCGGGCCGTGCTGGTCCGTCGCGGGATCGTATTTCACGGTGGACGTTAATTTCGGGACGGTGAAGCTGGCCGTCGAAGTCTTCAAGAGTTCCACGGCATCCGTGCTTGTGTTCGAGGCGTTGGCGATGGAGACCGTCCGCGCCAACGGGAAGAAAGTCATGGAGCGCTCGAAGTCGCGCGTGATGGGGCTGGTTCCATAGTCGAGAACGAGAGGATACGCGGGACTAGTGCCGATCAGGCGGCCAACGCCGCTGGCGTCAATGACGTAATTGTCGGGGGCGTTCGTGTTCCAGGAACTCAATACAGCGTCGAGTTTGGGATCGACGCCCGGATCGAGGAGCAGCATGGCTTTACCGCCGCTGTCGAGGAATTTCGCGATCATTTCGGCTTCCTGGGGGAAAAGCGCCTGCTTCGGACCGGCCTCGACGAGTACTGTGCAGTCGGAAGGCACGCCATTTGAAGTCACCAGGTTCACGGACTTTACCTGATAGTTTTCTTTCTTCAGCTCGTCGTTCACGCCGCTAAAGCCCTCGCCACCAGAATCCGCGATGGATTTCTCGCCATGTCCTTCGACAAAGCAGACGGTTTTCACCTGCGTAGAAGTGACTTTCAGAATCGCGGAAGTGATGTCCTGCTCGGCGGTTTCCTCGAGGCGCTGCGTGCGCGGGCCGCTGACGACAATCACTTGACCCATCATCGTGACGCCATATTGCCTGGCTTCTTCGGGATGTTCCTGCGGGTCCACGGCGTGGAAATGAATGTGGTGGCTGATGTTTTGATACTCAGCGATCTGGTCACTGATGGAACGCAACTGCTGGCTGGAGGATTTATCGAAACAATAAATGTCCACGTCGGTTTTCAGCGCGCCGACGATTTTCCTGGTCTGGTCAGAGAGCGTGTAGAGCTTCTCGCTGGTCCAATCGAACGTCTTATGATGACGATTGCCGAGATAATTGAGGAAAACCAGTATGGCGAGGACGGCGGCGACCAGCACGGCGGTGTTGGTGCCGAGCTTCGCGGAACGTTTTGAAAAATGCTGCAGGATGCCCCGATAATCCAACGCGATCCAGAGAATGACGAGGACGCCGCCGGCGATCAGAAGAATTTCGCTGGCGAGGCCCATATGTTCCGAGGCTGTGTACCAGATGTAGCCGGCAATCAAAAGGATCAGGCCGAGGACGCCGGCGTATTCCATCAGCTGTTTGCGGTCCAATTTCATCGAGGCTTACCTTCCTCCTTTCGCGTTCACGGCGCGGGGGATCATGCTCTCCTCCAGCGCATGGATTCGACGGCGCGCATCGTCAGAAAAATGCCCAGGAAAATCCAGCTGCCGAAGAAGACCAGGCCGGTCGTGTCAATGACGCCGCGCGCGAAGGGAGCGTAGTGCTGCGACATGGACAGATACTGGAGGACGGAGGAGATCCCTCCGCCACCCTGCCCGGAGAAGATGTCCATCACCCAGAAGAGCAATGAAATTCCGAGAATCAGGACGCCGGAGACGATCTGATTCTCCGTGAGCGACGAAAGAAACGAGCCGATGGCGAGAAGGGCGCCGCCGAGGAGAAGAATTCCGATGTATCCGCCGGCAATCAGGCGCCATGGCGGCGTTGGATCGCTATGCGCGAACATGAAAACAACTTCGAGAACCGTGGGCAGGAGCATGAGCGCCAGAAGGCTGAGCGACGCAAGGAACTTGCCGATGACTATTTGGCCTTCGGTGATGGGCGAAGTAAGGAGCAGTTCCATCGTTCCGCGCTTGCGCTCCTCGGAATAAACGCCCATGGCGAGGAGCGGAGACAAGAACAAGATGATGGAGCCCTCAATGCCGAGAAACGCGCGCAAGACCACGCTGGGTACGTCGAAACTCGGCGATGGGCCGCCCTGCATGCTTTGAAACATCTGCTCCATCGCTTCCTGCATCACGCCGCCAAGGATGTAATTGAAGAACGCGGCGCTGAGAACGAGGAAAATCGGCACGACGATGTAAGCGATGGGAGAAACGAAATAGTGATTCATCTCCTTGCGGTAAATTGCGTAAAGGCCTCGCATGATCGGTTTTGCTCCTCAGTTTGCGGCGGCTGACCTGTTCGCGGATTCGTCCGTGGTCAGCTGCAGGAAGATTTCTTCGAGGCTCAGGCTGACGCCGCGCAGTTCATAGAGCGGCCAGCCCTGGCCGACGATTTTCGAGGCAATCTGGCTGCGAAGGTCCTGCCCTGTATTCGCTTCGACGACGGCGACGACGCGTCCGGAGGAAGCCAGCGGCTCGGTCTGGACGTTCTTGACGCCTGCGATCTGCGAAAGGACGTCGCGCAACGTCTTTTCCGGCGCCTGCGCCTCAACGCGGATGCGACCGCCGCCCTTGAGCTGCAACGTCAGGTTTTCCGGCGTGTCCTCGGCAACAATTCTGCCGTGATTGATGATGACGACGCGGTCGCAGGTCATGCTGACTTCAGGGAGGATGTGCGTCGAAAGGATGATGGTGTGGCTGCCCGCGAGGTTTTTAATGAGATGCCGCACCTCGATAATCTGCTTGGGGTCGAGGCCGGCGGTAGGCTCATCGAGGACGATTACGTCCGGATCGTGGATGAGCGCCTGCGCGAGGCCGACGCGCTGCTTATAGCCGCGGGAAAGGCGCTTGACGATTTCGTCGCGCTTGTCTTCGATTTTCGCCATGGCGAGCGCCGCGCTGACGCGCTCCGCGCGCTTTTTGGGAGGAACATTTTTGATGCGCGCCACGAAATCGAGATAGGCGCCGACGCGCATGTCGTAATAGACCGGCGGATTTTCGGGGAGATAGCCGATGCGGCGGCGAACCTCCATGGAATCCTCAAAGGAATCGAATCCAGCGACGGTCGCCGTGCCTTCCGTTGCCGGAATAAATCCAGTGAGGATGCGCATGGTGGTTGTCTTACCCGCGCCGTTTGGCCCGAGAAAGCCGAGGATTTCGCCTTTATTGACCGAAAAAGAGATGTGATCGACTGCGGTAACGCCACCGAAGGATTTAGTGAGGTCCTTGACTTCTATCAATTCAAAACCTCCTGTATGAATGATACGGCGGGCGGACAAGTGAAGCGGACCCAGCCGAACCGGCATTTATACTAAAAATTCCACTCGTAATCCAAGTAGCTGGCGAAAAAAGGCACCGACGCGTCCCCGGAACGAGGACGCGAATATTACATTTCACAGAATCAGTTTGACGGCGCAAGGTTGCCTGGTTCGCAGATTTATTCACACGATGATTCCATCCTTCGACGGTCTCCCCGCGGTACGGAAAGCCGCGTTCATGAGCATTGACAGGAACGAGCGCGAGGCATAACGTTCGCCGCCAGTGTTTCCGGATCAGCTATGAGCAAAAGACTGGAAAATCGATTACTGCTAGCGTTTCTGATTGCGTGCGCGATTGCAGCCGCGCTCGGATTAGTCAGCCACAATAACACTCTCGGTGTCGCATCTCCGATTCTTGCGACCGTTCGCTGGATTGCGATTGTGCTCCTCGCCGCATACGCAATGATGCGGCGTTCGCTGACGCTGTGGATTCTCGTCGGATTGTTTGCCGGAGTCGAGATTGGCCATGACGCGCCGGCGACGGCGATGAAATTTCAAATCCTCGGACAGATATTCCTGAAACTCATCAAGGTAATCATCGCACCGCTGCTTTTCGGGACGCTCGTGGTGGGCATCGCGGGCCACGCGGAATTGAAAAAAGTGGGCCGGATGGCCGTGAAAGCGCTCGTCTATTTCGAAGTGGTTTCGACGATTGCGCTGGTCATCGGACTGATCGCCATCAATATCTCCAGGGCCGGCGTGGGCATCAAACTGGCGCCGGAAACCGCGGCGCCGGCGATTTCCGCGCCGACGCAGACGGCATCGCAGATGATCCTCAACGTCTTCCCCGAAAACATCGCGAAGTCGGTGGCCGAAGGGCAAATTCTGCAAGTGGTCGTCTTCAGCATTTTGTTTGGGATGGGGCTGGCGCTCGTGAAGGAGGCGAAGCGCAAGCCTATGGTCGCGTTTGCCGAGAGCCTCTCGGAGGCGATGTTCAAATTTACAAATTTGGTGATGTACACGGCGCCGATCGGCGTCTTCGGCGCAATCGCGTACACGACCGGGCAAATGGGACTTGCTGCGATGCTGCCGCTGCTCGAGCTGCTGGCAACGCTTTATGTTTCGTTGATCGTTTTCCTCGGAGGCGTGCTGCTGCCGATTTTGCTGGTGTTCAGAATACCGCTCGGGAAATTTTTGCGAGCGATTGCGGAACCGACGGCGATTGCGTTTGGCACCAGCAGCTCGGAGGCGGCTTTGCCGAGCGCCATGGAACGCATGGAGGAAATCGGCGTGCCGCGGCCGATCGTGGCGTTCGTGCTGCCGACGGGATACAGCTTCAACATGTCCGGTGGGTGCCTCTATTTGTCCCTCGCACTGGTATTTATCGCGCAAGCGGCGGGAATGCCCTTGAGCTATGGGCAGGAATTCGTGATGCTGCTCATGCTCATGCTCAGCAGCAAGGGCATCGCAGGCGTGGCGCGAGGGTCGCTGGTGATTCTGCTCGGCGCAGCTGTGACGTTTCATTTGCCGATGCAGCCTTTTTACCTGCTGTTCGGAATCGATGCGCTAATGGACATGGGCCGCACAGTGGTGAACGTTATCGGAAACTGTCTGGCGACAGTGGTGGTGGCGCGATGGGAACACGAATATCCGGACGCATCTGTAACGCCCAGCTGAACGCAAGTCTCTCCCCTCTACGTTCGCATGCACGGCCGCTTTGAGGGGCAACGTGCCCGCCAATCCGCGCATCCACCATGCCTAGAGTGAGTGCTTCTTGGGGGCTCAGAATACAGTGAAGCACGATTTTTTGGATTGGCTCGCGCCGGAGATGCGCGTTGACACCAGAGAACCATTTTGTTATTCAACTTGTTTGCTTTGTGGCACGAAGAATGACTGTAGCCCGCGCTTGCCAGCATCGGCAAACTTCAGTCAGCCTGGGCTCCCGTGAAGGCGAATGAATTAAGAGGAACGTTGCGTGTGCGCAGAGTGCATGAAAAATTTTGCGCGCGCTTCAGGTGATTGCGGAGGGCAGTTTCATCGCAATGGTGTCAGACATATCCAATTGCGCGCGGCGACGGAACCGGGCGGGGCGGCGCAGCGGCGCGGCGCTCTTCTGCATACTGCTTGCCATTGCGTTCGCGGGATGCGGAAGCAGTGGCCCGCAATTGGCGGTCGTCACCAATCCCAGCACAAACCAGACGATTGACCAGGGACAAACCGTCGATTTCACTGTTGCGGTGTTCAACCTCAGCAGCAACGCCACCTCGACCACAGGCGTCAATTGGACGCTCGGACCGCTGACCGGAACGACGTGCACAGGAAGCGCTTGTGGCACGCTCACAAACAAGACGCCGAACTCCGTGACGTACGCTGCGCCAGCGACTGTAACGAAAGCATTGCAAACCACGCTGACCGCGACCGCGATCGGGAACAGCCATGGCGTGGCGACAGTGAATATTACTGTCCAACCCGCACCCAAGATTCTGACGACTTCCCTGCCCGGCGGAACGAATGGCGAAAATTACAGCCAGCCGGTCGTCGTGAGCGGGGGCGTGGCGCCGCTGCTCTATTCGATTTCGCAGAACAGCCTGCCGGCCGGACTTCACATCAACACGAACGGCACGATTTTCGGCAAGCCGAGCGGGGCTGCCGGCACTTCCACATTCACAGTTCAGGTCAGCGACCAGGGACTGCCGCCCATTGTAGTTACGCAGCAGCTCTCGATTTCGATTCAAGCGCCTCCGGCGCTTTCAATCTCCACCACTACGTTGCCGAACGCCTCACAGGGCAGCCCTTACGGTTTCCCGCTCGCTGCTTCAGGAGGAGTCGCGCCCATCACGTGGAGCATCACATCCGGCTCGCTGCCGCCCGGGCTGTCACTCGATCCCACGAGCGGACAGATCTCCGGGACTCCCACAACCCAGGGAACTTTCACATTTACTCCAACGGCTACAGATTCCGCGATTCCCCCACAGACGGCAACGCTCACTTCACCGCTTTCGTTGATCGTTGGAGCACCTCTACCACTTTCCGTTGCCACGACGCAGCTTCCGGAAGGACTTTCTGGGACGCCGTACAGCTCGACTCTGCACGCGAACGGCGGCGTGGGGCCGTTTACGTGGGTGATGACCAGCGGAATTCTGCCGTCGGGCTTGAGTCTGAATTCGACAACAGGGATCATTTCGGGACTGCCGACGGCTGTGTCCTCGGCGAATTTCTCCGTTCAGGTGACTGACTCGGAGTCTCCCGCGCAACAAGCTTCCGCGAATCTGAGTTTGGCCATCGGCTCCTCGTCAAACAACAGCCTGCTCCTGAACGGCAATTACGTGTTCATGTTCGAAGGCTTCAATTCCAAAGGCGCTTATCTGATGGAAGGCAATTTCTTCGCGGACGGCCGTGGCAACATCAATCCCGGCAATCAGACATTGATCGATATTAACGACGTGGCTGGGCCCGATCCGCAAGTGTCGCTCTTCGGGAAATACACGGTCGGATCAGATGGGCGCGGGAGCATGACGTTCACCATCACGTGCGACACGACGGCAAAATCCTGCGTGTGCCTGCCGTCAGCCGTTTCGTGTACTTCCTCTTCCGTCTCCAACAGTTTCGCCTATCAATTTGTGATGGACGGCAACGGAAATGGTCAGTTCATGGAGCAGGATGGCTCTGGGATTCGCGGAACTGGCATCCTGCGGAAACAATCTCAGGTCATCTTTTCGCCATCGAATTTCTCCGGCAATTATGGCTTCGGATTCGGAGGAGCGGACAACGCGGGAAGCCGAATTTCCATGGCTGGCGTGATCCACGCCGACGGCAACAGCCTGCTCCAGAACGGCAACGCGGACGTAAACGACGCTGGGACGCTGAACACGAACGTCACCGGCGTCTCTGGCACCTTCCTGCTGGCTCCGAACGGACGAGCGACGGCATCTATTTCCGGGCTGGCTTCGGCGGCGCTGAATTACGCATTTTACATGGCCTCGCCGTCGGATGTTTTCTTCATCAGCCTCGATCCCATCAGCGCGACGAATCCACTGACGAGCGGCGAGGCAATCCTTCAGACTCAGCCGTCTTTCGATGCGACCTCGCTGAATGGCGCGAGCGTGGTGACGGAGGCTGGAATGGACTCAGGGGGCAAAGCGAGCGTCCTCGCGGGACTTCTCTCAGCCAACGGTTCGGGCGGCGTAACCGCAACGACTGACACGAATGACGGCGGAACGGTCGTTTCAAACGCGAGCGCGAGCGGCTCGTACACTTCAAGTTCGAACGGCCGTTTCGTGCTCAGCGGTCTGGGGCCGCAGCTGGGTGTGCTGTACCTCATGGGACCGAACCAGGGAATCGTCCTGGGGCACGATAGCTCAGCGTCGTTGGGCCTGCTGGAGGCGCAGACAAGCGGAGCGCCATTCGATGCCGGCTCGATCTCCGGCTATTTCAGCTTTGGCCCTCCGGGAGCCGGCTATCCCGGCCCTGCGGAGACGGGAGTGAGCGATTTCGTGGGCTCGTTCAATTCCGACGGCATCGGCACCTGGCTGGGGAAACTCAACAAGGTGAATTCGAACAATAGCTCGCTTTCCAATCAGTCACTCAAACTGACCTACACGGTGAATTCAAATGGCCGCGGGACATTCGTCGTGGTCACTCCCACGTCTTTGCCTTCGCAGTACGTTTTCTACATGGTCTCGCCGACCCAGATCCGCGCCATTTCATCCGTGGCCGCGGATTCGCACCCGGAAGTCTTTTTCTTCAATCATTAGACACAGCGGAAGGAATTTTCGGCAAGCGGCAGCAGAATCGGTCGCTCGATGCGTCTATTCGGTGACTGGCGCGTTGAGCAGATTTTCCAGCGCGGCGCGGCTGTGAATGATCAGAGTTGCGCCGTTCACCTGGAGCAGCTGCTTTTTCTTGAACTCGGAAAATAGGCGCGTCACGGTTTCGTGCGAGGCTCCGATAATTTGCGCGATCTCTTCGTGCGTCAGCGTCATGTGCGCGCGGACCTCATCCTTGTTCTTGTCCGGAGAGTTGCTCGAGCACCAATCGAGGAGGAAACGGGCCAGCTTCTCGCTCGCCGAATGCGAAAGGCCGATGGTGCGCATCTCGGCGACTGCGGAATGATAAGTTTCGCCGAGTTGCTGCGCCACTCGCAAAGCGGCCTCGCCATGGTCCTTCAGGAAATTCAAGAATTCCTGCCGGGGGATGTAGTTCACCTGCGACGGCTCAACCACATCGGCAGTCAGTTCGTATGGGCCGCCCGTGACCGTCGCAGGCAATCCCAGCACTTCGCCGAGCTCGGACATTCTCACAATCAAAGTCTTGCCGTCGGAAGACGTAGTCGAAAGCTTCACGCGCCCGCTGCACAGGATATAGACGCCGCGAGGCGGCTGGCCCTCAACGAAGAGTGTTGCGCCTGTTGGATGTGTCGACGGCGATGTGATGCTGGAAAGCCGCTGCAGCGCCGCAGGAGAGAGATTGCAAAACAGCCGCTCCTCGCGGTGCGGGCACCTCAGGCAGCTCTCAATGATTTCCAGCCCGTACGGAGCGTGCATGACGGGCCGCTCGTGTGGCGAGCCGTTCTTACTGCGCGGAACGATTCTGAACCCGCCGACGCTTCGTTGTGCCATGCCTATACCCTGCCTTTTGCCTCTCCAACACAGTGCCTTCGCAGAGCAGCCATATCAGCGACGTCCGTCACATGCGCGAAACTTCGGCAAATCCGCGGTCGAAACACGGCCTAGGGGCGAATTGCGACCTTGATCACGCCTTCGCGTCTCTCGCCGAACAGTTTGTAAGCCTCGGTGATCCTCTCCAGGGGGAAGGAGTGCGTCAGCAGTGGGGTCAAATCGAGCCGGCCGTGAACTACCAGCTCCATCAGCCTGCGCATGCGCTCCTTCCCTCCCGGGCAAAGCGTGGTGACGATTTTGTGGTCGCCAAGTCCCGCGGCGAATGGCTCCAGCGGCACGGAAAGCTTTCCCGAATACACGCCAAGGCTCGAAAGCGTGCCACCCGCGCGCCCGACGCGAAGCGCGCTCTCGAAGGTCTCCTGCGTGCCAAGCGCTTCGATCGCTACATCCACTCCCTTGCCGTGCGTCAAGTTCTTGATCGCCGCAATGACGTCGGTTTCGCGATGATTCAGCACGACGTCCGCCCCCATGCGCTTCGCCATCGCCATCCGAACGGGATCCGATTCCACTCCGATGATGAGGCTCGCGCCCTTCAGCTTCGCGCCTGCGGTAGCGCAAAGCCCGATCGAGCCCTGCGCGAACACGGCCACCGTGTCGCCGATTTGAATTTCTCCGCTCTCCGCGGCGGAGATGCCCGTCGAAGCAAAATCGGCGAGCAGCACGACCTGCTCGTCGCGCAAGCCATCGGGAATTTTGGCCAGGTTCGCTCGCGCGGCGGGAACGAGCAGATACTCAGCCTGCGCGCCGTTGATTGTGTTGCCGAATTTCCAGCCGCCAATCGGACCGCCGCACTGGGCCAGGTCGCCGCCCAGGCAGTATTCGCATCGGCCGCAGGGAGTAATCGCGCCGACGAGGACTCTGTCGCCGATTTCATAGCCCGTCACGCCGACGCCAAGTTCATGGATCACGCCGACGGGTTCATGGCCGATGATTAGTCTGGGCTTGACGGGATACTCACCTTTCGGGATGTACAGATCCGTGCCGCAGTTGGTCGTCAAAGTAATGCGGATCACAGCCTGGCCCGGACCAGGCTTGGGTATGGGAACTCGTTCGATGCCGATTTGATTCGGGCCGCGAAAAACCAGTGCCCGCATCGTGGTCGTGGCTTGCTTGCCTTGCAGAGGCGTTTCGTGAAGCGTTGTGGCCATATCTCCTCTCGCTTCCTAGGGGCTGAAGTTTCAATTTTTTCATTCTCAGCAGTTCGAGGATGTGATTGGGAGCACGCGCCCACGTGACGGACATCACGTGGAAGAGTGAGCTGAATCGAAGCGCTTAAAGATTCAGGGCTGCCGTGAGAGTGCCGGGGTCGCTCGTCTTCTGCACTTCGAAGCCGAATTGTTTTGCGAGCCCGCGCATACCGGCGTTCTCCGGGAGGATGTGGGCTACGATCCTTCCTACTTTTTCCGCGCGCGCGATCTCAATAAGCTTGCGAAGCAGTTCCGTGCCGAGGCCGGCCTTTTGAAACCTGTCGGTCACCAGGACGGCAACTTCGGCATCGTTCCCTTCCCTGCCGCGGCTGAGGCGGCCGACGCCGAGGATTTCATGATGCGAATTCCGGGAATCGGCGAGATCGGCGACGAGGGCCGTTTCGCGGTCGTAGTCGATGAAGCATTTCCGGATCAGGCGGTCATGCGCAATTCGCGTGCTCAATTTTTCCATGTGGAAATAACGTAGATAGACGCTCTGGTCGGAGAGCGATTCATGGAACCGGACCATCATCGGCTCGTCCTCGGGGCGGATCGGACGTATCAAGATTTCTGCGCCGCTCTTCATCCTCCATTTCCATGCGTATTGCGAGGGGTAGGGACGGATGGCGGAATGAGGAAGGCTGGCTTGCGCGATATCGCCGCCGTGAAGAACAATGCGCGCATCGAGAGCGATGATCCGGCTCGCCGAGGCGAGCAGCGGATTGATATCGATTTCCTTGATGCGGGGCTGCTCAACAACAATCCTGCTGAAGCGCACGAGAATCTGTTCCAGTGCGTGCAAATCCACGGGAGGTTCTCCCCGCGTACCTTTGAGCGCGGCGAAGATGCGCGTCTGCTCCATCAGCCGCCGAGCCAGAGTCGAATTAAGGGGTGGAAGGGCAAGCGCGCGATCGCGATAGATTTCTACCAGATGGCCTCCCGACCCGAAGAGAATCACCGGGCCGAATTGCGCGTCCACGCTGCTGCCGAGGATGAGTTCGGTGCCGCCTGGAGGAATCATCGGCTGCACGGTGACGCCGAGAAAGTCCTTTGCACTGGCCTTCGTCGCGACAGCGGCCTGAATCGCGTGATAGGCCGAACACACGGCATCTTCGCTCGAAAGATTCAGCTTCACGCCCCCGACGTCGCTCTTGTGCGTAATTGTTTCTGAGTGAATTTTGACGACGACGGGAAATCCCAATTGCCGCGCGTGCTCCACGGCTTCGTCTTCGCTTCGGGCTACTCGAGTGGGAACCGTGGGGATTTCGTACAGAGCGAGCAGCTCCTTTGACTCTGCTTCGGTGAGAAGAGTGCGCTGCGAGTCCAGAACTCTTTGCAGAAGCTGGTCGCACTGGCGATGTGTCTCTTCGGCATTTTCGGACCGATCGGCTTCCGCAGGAGTTTCGTAAAGGCCGCGGAGGTTGTAACTGTAGCGCCACATGTAATTGAAGGCGCGCGCGGCAGTGTCCGGATAGTTGAACGACGGGATGCCGGCGCTATTCAAAATCGCTTCGCCTTCGGCGACGGCCTTGCCACCCATCCAGCTGGCGAGGAGGGGCTTCCCTTTTCCGCGTGCATAAGGTTTCAGGCTTGCGGCGACGTGGGCGGGGTCCGTCATTCCCTGCGGGGCCAGGACGACGAGCAAGCCGTCGCTGTTGGGGTCGTCGACGGTGATTTCAAGAGCGCGCGAATAACGCTCGGGATCCGCGTCGCCGAGAATGTCGATGGGATTGCTGTGGCTCCAGTGCGGAGGCAGGAGCCTGTTGAGCGCGTCGAGCGTCGCCGGGGCAAGCGGTGCAAGTTCGCCGCCAGTGGCGATCAGGGCGTCGGTCGCGAGGACGCCGGGGCCGCCAGCATTGGTAAGTATCGTGAGCCGTGGGCCGCGCGGACGCGGCTGCTTGCCCAGCACTTCTGCCATATAGAACAGATCGGAGATGCTCTGAACACGCAGCACGCCGCAACGCCGAAAAGCCGCGTCGAAAGCTTCGTCGCTGCCGGTGAGCGCGCCCGTATGCGAACTCGCGGCGTGCGAAGCGGCTTCCGAGCGTCCCGCTTTAATGACGATGATGGGTTTCGAGAGCGCCACTTCGCGCGCGGCGGAGAGAAACGCGCGCGCCTCGCCAACCGATTCCATGTAAAGGAGGATGCTCTGCGTTTGCGGGTCGTCGCCGTAAAGCGAAATCAAGTCGCCCCGTCCAACGTCGAGCATGGAGCCGGTCGAAATGATGGCGCTGAAGCCGACTTCCTCCTGAGCGGCCCAATCGAGAATCGCGGTCAACAGAGCGCCGCTCTGGCTGAGGAAGGCGACATTGCCGGGCCGCGCGATGTCCCGCGCGAACGTCGCGTTCAATCCAAGATGCGGATTCATCATGCCAAGGCAATTGGGGCCGACGAGGCGCATGGCGCCGCGGCGCAGTTCCGCGCGGATTTGGTCTTCGAGCGCGGCGCCCCGCGGTCCGGTCTGCCACGCATCCCTCTGTCTTACTTGGCTCATGTTCGAACACAAACGGGCCTCGTTTGTCCGAATGGCAAGTGAAGCACACCTGATCCTGGGCGCTCGCCGAGCGAAGCTGCGTCTTGCCGAATCCTCCGTGCGGATTGTGGCAATCGGTGCACTTCACCAGGCCTTCGTTGACGCGGTGATGCACGGGCATATTGAACTGAGCCTTATTTTCCAAATGGCAGCCGAAGCAAAGCTCAGGCTGCTTTTTGGCAAGAAGGAATTCGGCGTCCTTGGCGTGGTGGACGGAATGACAGTCAAGGCAGTTCACGTTGTTGTGAGCATGCTCGGAACGCTGAAAGTTCATCTGCTCCTTGCTGGCGGCGTGACAACCCAAGCAGGTCGAAATGATTTTTTCCGAGCCGGCACCTTCGAAGATGAAGATTTTCGATTTGTCGGAGGTGTCATCCACGTGCGCGGAACCCGGGCCGTGGCAGGCTTCGCAGCCTTGCTTCGACGCGCCGCCGCGCGTGTTTCTGCTGGTGGCGAAGTGGGGAGAATTCTCCCACGCGCTGTATTCGGCGTCGTGGCAGGCCTTGCAGGTGTCTGAACCGACGTACTTCGCCGCGGAATTAGCGGCGGGCTGCGCAGCGGCGGATTGATCCGACTTCTGGGGGGTTGCCTGCGCCGCTGCCAGCCCGGCAGTTCCCGTGAAAACGAGGGCGGCAAAGCCTGCTGCGAATGCAAGCGTTCTTGAAATGTGCACATTATTCATGGGCAGCCTCGCAATCCGAAATTGCGGGTTCAAATTTGTGATGGCCAACCAGGGAGGGGGAAAAACTTGGAGCGAGATGAATATGACAAGAGCAAGAATTGCCGTCAACCGAAATGCACAGGGTGTTCGCCAAATGAATCATAGATTGCCGTTGCGGGATTTCAAGCGTTTCACCACGCATCATGGACTTCTCCCACAAAGTCGCCATGGTAATTAAGGGGGGACACAAATTGTGTGACGCCAATCACAAAATGAAGGAATTTTTGAGATTTTTTTGATTGATGAGCGAGCCAATTGGATTGACATCGCTGGAACGAATTCACTTCCAAAAATAATAGGCGGGGGGAAGGATGTCTCAACATTGAGATTGATGAAACGCGGAGGAGCGCGTTGACGTCTTGAAGCGCGGGCAGTATCATCCGCCCGATTTCCGGGCCTCATCTCTTTCCAGGAAGGATTGCCATGTCAAAGAAACTCGCCGTGTTGTCTCTGGTTGCCGCAGTCGCGATGGTTTTCGGAGCCGTGATAAGCCACGCGCAGGAAGAGCGAATGGCGCATGGGCCGTTCAGCCAGATGCGGTTTCGCTACATCGGGCCGCCGGGAAACCGCGCGACGGCCGTTGCGGGCGTGGCCGGGAATCCGTTCGTCTATTACGTGGGAGCAGCGTCGGGGGGGATATTCAAGTCCACGGATGGAGGAATTCACTGGGAGCCGATTTTCGATTCGCAGCCGGCGGCGTCGATTGGCTCGATTGGCGTCGCGGCGAGCGATCCGAACATCGTCTGGGTGGGGACGGGCGAGCCTTTCATTCGCAGCCACATTTCGATCGGGAACGGAGTTTACCGTTCGACAGACGCGGGAAAGACGTGGGCGTACATGGGGCTGGAAAAGACGGGGCGAATCGGCAACGTAATTATCGACCCGCGGAATCCGGATATCGTTTTCGCGTGCTCGCTCGGGACGGCGTACGGGCCGCAGCCGGAGCGAGGCGTTTATCGCACGACGGATGGCGGAAAGACATGGGACAAAGTGCTGTTCGTGGATGAGAACACAGGGTGCTCGGACATGACGATGGACCCCAGCAATTCGCACGTGCTCTTCGCAGGGATGTGGCAGATCGAGATTCATACGTGGGGACGGACGAGCGGCGGGCCGGGAAGCGGACTTTTCAAATCAACGGACGGCGGAACGACCTGGAAGCGGCTGGAGGGACATGGGCTGCCGCATCCGCCTGTGGGAAGGATTGCGGTGCGCGTGGCGCCGGGCGATTCGGAACGCGTGTATGCACTGATCGAGACGGGCGACGGAGTGCCGTGGAACGGGAATCCCGGTCAGACGGGGCAGCTGTGGCGCTCCGAAGACGGAGGGGAGAACTGGCAACTGGTGAATTCGGACCGAAATATCCGGGGGAGGACACACTACTACACGCGCGAAGAGGTTTCGCCTTCGGATGAGAATGAGGTGTATTTCTTCTCGGCGGCGTTTTCGCACACGCTGGACGGAGGCGCAACGCTGACGAATTTGCCCGCAGGCCCGGGCGGGGACAATCACGAGATGTGGATCGATCCGGAGAACGGGGACCGGATGGCCGTGGTGAACGACGGCGGCGTGAGCATTTCGATCAACCACGGCAAGAGCTGGGACCACATCCAACTGCCGATTGCGCAGATATATCACGTGACGGTGGACGACCAGATTCCGTACAACGTCTACGGGAATAAACAGGACGGAGGCTCCTACCGCGGGCCGAGCAACAGCCGGCAGTTCTTCTCGTTTGGCGGCGGCCGGGGAGCGACAGGGCCGATTTCGCGAAGCGAGTGGGAAGGGATAGACGGAGGCGAAAGCGGCTTTGCGACGGTGGACCCGGTGAACAACAACCTCGTATGGAACAGCGGGACGGGATCGGGGAGCGTGGGAGGGACAGTGATCCTCGACGATTTGAAGACGAGGCAGGCGAGGCAGGTGGAAGTCTGGCCGGAGACGACGATTGGAGCGCCGGCGGCAGACGTGAAATACCGCTTCAACTGGGAATTCCCCATCACGGTATCGCCGCACGACCACAACAAGGTGTACGTGGGTAGCCAGTTCGTCCACGTGACGACGGACGGCGGGAACAGCTGGCAGGTCATCAGCCCAGACCTGACGCGGAACGACAAGAGCAAGATGGGGATTTCGGGCGGACTCACGCCGGACAACATCGGCGTCGAATACGCAGGAGTGGTTTTCTCGATCGCGGAGTCGCCGAAGGAAGCGGGAGTGATCTGGGCAGGAACGAATGACGGGCTGGTGCAGATCACGCGGGACGGCGGGAAGCACTGGACGAACGTGACGGCAAATATTCCCGGGCTGCCGGAATGGGGCACGGTGAGCAACATCGAGGCTTCGCGGTACGCGGCGGGAAAAGCGTACATCACGGTGGATTTTCACCAGATGAACAACCGCGACCCGTTCGTTTACAAGACGATGGACTACGGGAAGACGTGGACGAAAATCACGAACGGGATCACGCCGAGCATGCTGAGCTACGCACACTGCGTACGCGAGGATCCTTTCCGCGCGGGGCTGCTCTACCTGGGCACGGAGAACGCGCTGTACGTGTCGTTTGACGACGGGGCGAACTGGCAGCCGCTGCAATCGGGACTGCCGCATGCGCCGGTGTACTGGCTGACCGTGCAGGAAAGATTCCACGATCTGGCGATATCGACTTACGGGCGAGGATTCTGGATTCTGGACGATTTGACGCCGATCGAGCAGATGACGGATGAAGTGCGGGCGTCGGACGCGCATCTATTCGCGCCGCGGGATGCGTACCGATTCCGAGGCGTCTCGGAGCCGGCGGCGGTGTCGTACGATCCGACAACGGGGCACAATCCGCCGTACGGCGCGGACATCAGCTACTACCTGAAAAGCGCGGCGAAGGATGACGTGAAGCTGGCCATCCTGGACGCGAGCGGAAAGACGGTGCGGACGTTTGACGCGAAGGACTTGAAGAAGGAAGCGGGCGTGAATCGCATGTGGTGGGATTTGCGATTCGATCCGAGCAAGGAAATTCATCTGCGGACGAGCCCGCTCTACGCGCCGGAGGTGAAAGTGGGGCCGGAAGGCTGGCGGCCGGCGCCCGCGGTGGGGCCGATTTCGCTGCTCGCGCCGCCGGGAACATACACGGTGAAGCTGACGGCGGGAGGGCACGAGTACACGCAGAAACTGAACGTGCTGAAGGACCCGCATTCGGGAGGGACGGTGGCGGACATCGAGACGCAGACGAAGCTGGTGGTCGCGTTGCAAGATGATATGAACGCGATGGCGGAGGACGTCAACCAGATCGAGTCTGTGCGCGTGCAACTGGGCAATCTGGAAGCGCAGCTGGGCGACAACGAGAATGCGAAGGCGATTCGCACAGCGGCGGACGACTTGAACAGCAAGCTGATGGGCGTGGAGGGGAATCTGCTGCAACTGAAGGCGACGGGGCGAGGACAGGACGACGTGCGATGGGAGTCGATGCTGCTGGACAAAATCGATTACCTGGCGCGGGAGGTGGAAACTTCGGACTTCGCGCCGACGACGCAGCAGGTGGCAGTGAACGACATGCTGAAGCAGCAAGTGGCGAAATATCACGCGGAGACGCAGCAGATGATGAGCAAGGACGTGGCGGCGTTCAATGCGATGCTGCGAGGGAAGAACGTGGCGAACATTATTGCGAAGGCGCCGTGAACAATGGCAATTGGATGGATCCCGCAGCACGAAGGGAGAAAAGCAACTGCAGATTCCTCTCCGCGTCGCGCGGCGCGGCAAGCCGAGCCAAGGAAAATGACGCGCGACTCCGCTCGGAATGACACGCGGTAGACGTCGCCGCCGAGAGATGAGGGAATCGGAGCCGCGAGAGCAGCTCTCTTATAAGCCCTACTTCGTTTCGGCGGGGGTGGCGGTGGCAGGGCCGTCGCCGACGATTTCAATTACAGCTTCCTCGTCTTTCGCGCCGTCGAAGTGCGACTGGCGGGCGAAATGCTTGACGAAAGTGCCGGCGCGCATGGGGACGGTGTTGTCAGGATCGAATTTCGTGCCCGTTCCCACCCACCACGTGCCGGAGAGCACGGTGATGAACCTGTCGTTCGGATGCCAGTGGGGATGGCTCATGTGATGGGGGAGCCATTTCACGAGGATGACGTAGAGGCCGGGCTTCGAGGGATCGCCGGCGAGGACGGCGGTCTGCGCGCCGATGGGATCGTCGGTCCACTGGATTTGATTCGGCAATTTATAGACGAGCGCGGCAGGATTCAGGCGCGAATCCTGCGCGGAGCCGAGGGAAGTTCCCACCGCAAGGAGCAACAAGACCAACACGCAAGCAGATAGAAAAGGAATTTTGCGCATGCACGCCTCCTATGCAGCAAAATCAGTGCGCGGAAAATTTGAAGACGGTGACCTGGTGATAGCGCTGGCCCGGCTTCAGCTCCGCGGAAGGGAAATTCGGGTGATTCGGCGAATCGGGGAAGTGCTGCGTCTCGAGGCAAAAGCCGAAGCGGTGGCCGTAGGCGACGCCGCCCTTGCCGTGAATTGTGCCGTCGAGGAAATTGCCGCTGTAAAACTGGACGCCCGGCTGCGTGGTGAGGACCTCGAGTTCCCTGCCTGATTTTTTATCGTAGACGCGGGCGGCAAGGACGAGCCCGGGCTTGTGGTCGCGATTCAAGACGAAATTGTGATCGTAGCCTTTGCCGAATTTCACCTGCTCGTTGTCGGCGTCGATGCGCGCGCCGATGGGCGTGGGCTTGCGGAAATCGAAGGGCGTGCCCGCGACATCTTCGAGTTTGCCGGTGGGGATAAAGGTGGAGTCGATGGGCGTGAATTTGTCCGCGTTGATCATCATTTCTTCATCGAGAATGTCGCCGCTCCCTTCCCCGGCGAGATTGAAATAGGAATGGTTCGTGAGGTTAAGGACCGTGTCCTTGTCGGTGGTGGCTGAATAATCGATGCGGAGCTCATCGGCGTCGGTGAGCGTGTAGATGACGCGCGCGGTGAAATTGCCCGGATACCCTTCCTCGGCGTCCTTGCTGAGATAGGTGAGTTCGAGAGCGTCGGAGGCAGGAGTCGAAACGTCGTTGGCGGTCCAGACGCGCTTGTCGAAGCCCTGCGTGCCGCCGTGAAGGCTGTTCTGGCCGTCGTTTTGGGGCAAAGTATACGTTTTCCCGTCGAGGACAAATTTGGCGTGGGCGATGCGGTTGGCGTAACGTCCGGCGATGGCGCCAAAATAGGCGGTGTCGTGCAGATAGCCATCGAGATTGTCGTAGCCGAGAACGATGTCGCCGATTTTGCCGTTGCGGTCGGGCATCTTGATCGAGACGACTCTGGCGCCATAGGTGGTGACGGAGACTTCGGCACCGCGCTTGTTGGCGAGGACGTAGAGGCTGACGTCGGCGCCGTCGGCGGTCTTGCCGAAAGGCAATTTCTTGATTCTCGGCTTACCCTCAGCCGTTTGCCAGGCTCCCATGATGAACACCAGCGCGACACTCATGACGATTGCAGAAGCAGCAGAATGATATTTCATCTTCCTCGCCTCGAATAAATTTTTGGAGCGAAACGCGAACTGAAGCGTCGATGCCCTTCCCCGGGACGCGGCGCTCGGCGGAGAGAACGATGTCACCGGCTACGACGCCCTCGTCGCAGCGGAAGAGTAACACCAAAATTATTTTCCCGCTGCGAAGAAATTGAGGAGAGGCGAGCAAAGGCTGCCGGGACAGTTAGAATTTTGAGTCGTTTTCTCCCCAGGCTCGGCTAACCGCCGACCTGGGCGGCCCCGGCGAGCGGCACGCGCCTGAGGTGCGGCGCAGTGGCGCTCGAGTGTCACGATCACGAAGATTCGAACTGACCCGTTACGCAGACTGGCCTTGACCCACCAACGATTGGAGACGCGGCTTGCATTTTTGCGCCGTGAATGATAATCACGCTGCTTCATCTGCGAATTAGAAGCAGAGTTTGGAAGCGGAGCGAAGAGGATGAACGAGAAACCGGGCAATTCAAAAGAGGGGCGCGGAGTTTCACGGCGAGAATTTGGCCGAAACGCGGCGATCGCTCTGGCCGGCGGCGCCGTGGCGGCGAGCGCGAAGCCGGCGTCTGGGCTGACGCTCGACAGCCTGGCGGACGCGGCGCGGATGGCGCAGGAGCAGGCCGAGTCGGGGCTTTCGGCGGCGGCGCAGGCGGAGGTGGAGGCCAAGATGCAGCACATCGTGGCAGCGTTCGGAAGCCGATTGTCCGAGGACCAGAAGAAACGACTGCGAGGGACGGTGACCTATCACGTGCGGATGCTGGAGGCGATTCGGCCGATGGCGGTGGCAAACGGCGACGCGCCGGCGACGGTGCTGGAACTCATTACGGACGCGAACGGAGCGAGTTTGCGGAAGGAATCCTGAAATGGCCGGCGAAGACGTACTCTACCTTCCGATACGCGAGCTTGGCGAGCGGATAAGGACGCGAAAACTTTCGCCGGTCGAGCTGACGGAGAGTTATCTGGACCGTAGCAAGCGGCTGGGGCCGAAATTCAACGCGTATGCGACATTGACGGAGGAGCTGGCGCTTTCCCAAGCGCGGCTGGCGGAAAAGGAAATCGCCGCGGGGCACTATCGCGGGCCGCTGCACGGAATTCCATACGCGGCGAAGGATCTGCTGGCGGTGAAGGGCTATCCGACGACGTGGGGCGCGAGGCCTTATGCGGACCAGCAATTTGACTACGACGCGACCGTCATCGAGCGACTGACGCGGGCGGGAGCGATTCTGATTGGCAAGGCGGCGATGATCGAACTCGCCGGAGGGCTGGGGTACTCGGGACCGGACGCGTCGCTTACGGGGCCATGCAAGAATCCGTGGAACACGGACTGCTGGACATGCGGATCATCGAGCGGATCGGGCGCCATCACGTCGGCGGGACTGGCGAATTTCGCGCTGGGGTCGGACACGCGCGGGTCGATCATTTGCCCTTCGACGCTGTGCGGAATTTCGGGGATGCGGCCGAGCTTTGGACGCGTGAGCCGCCATGGCGTGATGGCGATTGCGTGGTCCATGGACAAGATTGGGCCGATGGCGCGGACTGCGGATTGTTGCGGGCTGATTCTTTCGACGATTGCGGGACACGACCCGTACGATCACGATTCGCTGCCGGCGGCGCAGGCGACGTTCCGATATTCCGGAGAGCGGAATATGAGACGGCCGCTGCGCATCGGGCGGCTGACGAATGTGTTTCCGGATGGCGATCCGCAATTGCACGCGGCGGTGGACGATGCGCTGAAAGTGCTGGAACAGAATGGCGCGAAAGTCTCGGACGCGGACCTGCCGGAAGGGCCGTACGAAGAGGCGGCGGAACTGGTGATTTTGATCGAAGCTGCTTCGGCGTTTTCAGAGCTGATCGATTCGGGGCGCTGCGCGCAACTGGAGGACGCGCTGGGGCAAATCAACGGCTACGCGAGCCGGGAATTTTCCGCGGCGGATTTCATACAGATTCAACGCGTGCGCGTGTCGTTGCAGAAGAAGATTGACGCGCTATTCGACAGATTCGACGTGATCGCGGCGCCGGGCGAAGACACGATTTCGATTCCGCTGAAGCCGCCGCCGCGCGAGGAGCGTCCGCCCAGCACTCGGCAAAGGAGCCGACGCGAAGACAGCAAGCAGCCGGACGCGATTTCGAGCTTGTGCGGGCTGCCCGTGGTGACCGTGCCGTGCGGATTTTCGAAGGACCACTTTCCGCTGGGAATTCAGTTCATGGCGCGAGCGCTGCACGACGAGGACGTGATCGCCGCGGCGAATTTGTTCCAGGCGCACACGGACTGGCACACGAAACATCCGCCTCTGACGTGATGGGCTGCTTGTACGTTAGAATCAAAAAGAGGATGTGATGAAGCGAGCGGATGAAGTTCAGATCTGACCTGGAAATGGTGGTGAGCCGCCCAGGACTCGAACCTGGAACCCGCTGATTAAGAGTCAGCTGCTCTACCAGTTGAGCTAGCGGCCCACGGGAAATGCCCGGCAGAAGTGCCGAGCGCTTGATGCAGAATCTGCAAAGGCATCTTATCACGGAACGCGCGAATTCCCTTCCCTGAGTGCACTCAGCCCTGCCTCGAATTTCCGGTAGCCCGGAGAGTGGCGGCGATCTCCTGGGCGATTTGGCGGGCGCGGGGAAGGTCGTCAGGACGGAGAGAAATCGCGGCGACGCGGGCGTGGCCTCCGCCGCCATACTTTTCGCAGAGAGCGGCGAGATTCACGTCCTTCGGCGGCTCCTTCCAGGGATTCGTCCCCACGGAAACTTTCGCGCGAGCCGGAGAGGCGCTCAATCCGACGGAATAGACGCAATCGGGGAACAGATTGTAAGGGACGAACTTGTTGTAGCCCTCCATCTCGAGATCACTGACGTCGAAATAGATGACGCCGTCGCGCGCATCGGCGCGCTGCTTCAAGATGTCAATCGATTTGTGATGACGCTCGAGCAGCGGACCCAGATGGCGCGCGACCATCGGCAGGCGGACCATTTCCTGCAGCGAGCGGTTCGCAAGCTCAGGAACGAGGCGCGGAACCAGCTCTGGGTCGGGAGCGGCTTCAATGACGAGCGCCAATTGCATGGCGGGTTCGGTGAGATTCAGAGCGGCCTTTGGAGTGGGGAATTGCGCGCCGTCGATGACGTCGGCCCAAGAGACGAGTTCGGCGAGCGGGCGGGCGTCGAAGCCGAATTTTTCGCTGGCAATTGTCGTCAGGAACTTCGTGCAAGACTTATACGCCGGGTCGTAGAATTTTTTCCCCGATTTGTCCTGGCGAAAATGCTCGGCGTCTTCCGGCTTGAGGAAGGCGCTCTGGTGATGATCGAACCACCAAGTGAGTTTGGGGGAGCTGGAATACTTGAAATCGACGATGGCGTTCTCATCGCCGTCGAAGATGCCGTTCTCGAAAGGCTGGGAAGCCTTGTGCGTCATACCGGTGAAGCAAAACTCGACGTCGGAACGAATGCGTTCGCGATAGAAGCGGGAAAAGACGGCGGCGGACGAAGCGCCGTCGAAACATTTGTCGTGGAAGCAGACTTTGACTCTCAACTGCCCCTCAGCGCAGCACCGCCTCTCACGGCAAGAACCAAGCCGTGAGGAAAGCCAACTAAGATGGCTGCGCGGCGGACGAAAGTCAAGCAGGGGTTGCGATTCAATGCCGAGGAATTGAAGGCGAGACGGGACAAAACGAACTGCCGGGGCGAAAGAAATATCAGAATCAGCGACTGGTTTGAATGCATCGGTGGCTGCGAAGGAGTTGGCGGTCGCAAAACGTCAGTGCCCATCGGGGCGGCGCTGCTGGGCACACAAAGGAGGGAGAGCGTATGCCTTGAAAGAATCGGGCAGCACCGGTGCGAGGCGCTGCCCGGCTGAAGCGAGGATTAGAACGAATTATTTCTCGCCGAAATGATAGACGATGCCAGCGCCGATGCGGACTTCATTCACCGTGACGCCGCTGACCCGCCAGAGCATGTTGTCAATCTGGGGACGGAATGCGAATTGATCGTGCCCGGGGATGGCGATATCGGCGCCCGCGCCAAAGTTGAAGGTAAACGGGTTTGCCGAACTCAGGGTCAGGAAGGCCGGCGGCAAATGCGAAGCGCCGACGAGTGCCTGAAAATAGGGCACAACTTTGCTCGAACCGCGGATGGAAAATCGCGGGCCGAAGGTGTACGACTCGACGCTCTTGCCAACACCGCCCGGGGAGGCGTGATAGAAGCCGAAGTCCCCGACTGCGGCGAACCAGTTGTTGGCGTTATACGCGGCCGAGGCGCTGAAGCCGTTCATGCTGAGGCCCACAGTTGTGATCCGCATGTAGGAATAGGAGCCGGAAACGTCGAGCTTTGAGAGTTCCTGAGCGTGAGAGTTGAAGGCGAAAAATGCCACAGCAAGGACTGCCCACACGAGTTTCTTCATTCATTCTCCTTGGGGCTGAGCCTTGTCCATGCGATTAGACATCCTGAGACGGCCTGAGGTTGCTTCGCGAGGGCGGGCGAAAAACGAAACGGGCAGCGCTCGAAGCGAGAGCTGCCCGTCCGGTTAATTGTGGAGGCCGAGTTACTTCTGGCCGATGTTGAAGACAATTCCCGCGCCGATGCGGACGCCATTCAACGTGGTGCCATTTACGCGCTGGCCGACATAATCAAATTCGGGCCGGAACGCGATCTTACCGCCCTTCATCGGTACATCAACACCTCCTCCAAACGAATAGAGGAAGGGGTTTGTCGAACCGGAAGCGCCACCGAATGAAGCGGAGAGGTGCGACCCGCCGAAGAGCGCCTGGACGAACGGCGTGGCCTTATCCGACTTCCGAAACGAGAACCGCGGACCGAACGCGTAACTTGTGTCGTTCAGGCTCACACCGCTTGGCGAACCGTGGTAGTAGCCGATGTCGCCAACAATCCCAATCACGTCAGTGACGTTGTACGCGATCGAAGCATTAAAGCCGTTCAGGTTGGCGCTCGTTCCGGACTGAGAAACATGGACAAACGCGTAACCCACGCCGAAATCGGCCTTTGGAGTGTTCTGAGCGCGCGACGTCATGGCGAAAAGCGTTAAAGCAACTGCCGCCCACATGAGTTTCTTCATCTAATTCTCCTTTTTTTGGGTCAATTAAAGTTTGTCCCCACCTTTACGGCCCGAGATGGCGCGCAGGAACGCGACAATTTCACCATAAGAGCCGTATTTACATTGGCTTGGAAAGCCGCCAGGGTATCCCGCCCGACGACTCCCCAATTTCCTCACCGGGTCGATCCCCTGCCCCCGGCTCGGGAAGAGCCTCGCGGCACCCGCAAGGCAAGGTGCGCCGCGCACAAAGTGTCACACCTATATGATACATCTGTGGAAAACGATGCAAGTAGCTGTGTGCGCAAAGGATATATAGGGAAGGTGTCGCGGGATACGGGCGATCTTGTGGGTGGTGGGTCGTCCTAAAACCGCTAAAACTTGCCCTGTGGGCACGGCCGAGCGTGCTTCGTAGTGTGTCAAATGAACTCAGAGTGGGTCGAATCGGGTTGCGGGTCGAAGCCAATTTGCATTGAGCACGGGCGTCCGTTAGAATCGCACCAGAAGCTGAGCCGATTGACGACGCGGCGGTGATTTTTCGCCTAACCTTTGCGCCGCAGGAGGGGTCAAGGGAAATGTCAGCCGAAACACCAGAACTCCGGCGGATGAGCCGGCCGCTTGAGGAAGTGGATTCTGAGGTAGCGGAAGCACTCCACGACGAAGTGCGGCGCCAGGCGACGGGATTGGAGCTGATCGCGTCCGAAAATTTCATCTCGGAAGCCGTGATGGAGGCGATGGGGTCGGTCTTCAGCAACAAATACGCGGAGGGCTATCCCGGTAAGCGGTATTACGGCGGGTGCGAGAACGTGGACCGAGTGGAGCGGCTTGCGATCGAGCGCGCGAAGCAGTTATTCGGCGCGGAACATGCGAACGTCCAGGCGCATTCGGGGACGCAGGCGAATATTTCCGTTTATATGACGGCGCTCCAAGCGGGCGACACGGTGCTGGGAATGAATCTGGCGCACGGCGGACACCTGACGCACGGGCATCCGCTGAATTTTTCGGGCAAGACGTACAAATTCGTGCCATATGGCGTGACGAAGGAGACGGAGCGGATTGATTACGACGAAGTCGAGCGGCTGGCGCGCGAGCATCAGCCAAAAATGATCGTCGCGGGAGCGAGCGCATACGCGAGGATAATTGATTTTGCGCGGCTGGGGGAGATTGCGCGCAGCGTGAACGCCCTGCTGTTCGTGGACATGGCGCATATCGCGGGGCTCGTGGCGACGGGAATTCATCCGAGCCCGGTGCCGCATGCGGATTTTGTCTCGACGACGACGCATAAGACGTTGCGCGGGCCGCGAGGCGGGCTCGTGATGTGCCGCGAAAAATACGCAAAGGAGCTGGACCGCATCACTTTTCCAGGGACGCAGGGCGGGCCGCTCGAACACATCATCGCGGCGAAGGCCGTGTGCCTGAAGGAAGCGATGGAGCCGGAATTCAAGGATTATCAAAAGCAGGTGGTGGCGAACGCAAAGGCGCTGGCGGCAGAAATCGGCCGCGGAGGATTTCGAATCATCACGGGCGGCACGGACAATCATTTGTTCCTGGTGGATTTGCAGTCGCGCGGGATGACGGGGCGCGATGCAGAACTGGCGCTCGAGCGCGCGGGGATGACGGTGAACAAGAATGCGATTCCGTTTGATACGCAGCCGCCAATGAAAGCGGGAGGAATTCGCGTGGGGACTCCGGCGGTGACGACACGCGGGATGCGCGAAAAGGAGATGGTGCGGATTGGGCAATGGATCGCAGAAGTACTGACGCATCTGGGCGACACCGCGAATGAGCAGAGGGTTCGCGGGGAAGTGGCGGCATTCGCGGGGAATTTTCCTCTGTATTCGCGGCGGTTGGCGGATGCCGAAGCAGCACTGCGCGCGAGCCACGCGACGCGGGCGTGATGAGCGGCGCGAGAAGCCTGAATTTACTCCTGAGTGTGAGGCAGCGGAGGACGGGCGCTGCGATCCTCGTAGATCAACTTGTTGCGAATAAACTGATGTCCAATTAGAACGAGTGCGGACGTGAACAAACCCGCCATGTAACCGCCGCCCGCTCCTGTTGCACCGTCAACGAGCCAGCAAGCATGTCCGCAAGCAGTTGGCTCGGTGATATCGCGGTGAATGCCCAGACCGACTCCAGCCGCGCCACCGACGATCGCGCCGCCAATGGCCCATTTTTTCGGATTCGGAAGATGGCGGTCGCGGCGAACTAGCTCAAGCCGACGGATATCAGCGCGATTGATTTCGCGAAGACGTATTGCCCCATACGTATGAGGTTCGTAGGCGCCGAGACGCAGGACATCGTCCGACGCGCTGATGAATTCGCCGCGAACCTTTTCTCCAGCCCACAACACGACCAAGACCGGATCGTCGAGAGCGAGCTTTGCCACCGCGTTCCATTCATGAGCCGGTTGCGGCAAGGCAATGACGGGGGTCAGGAGAATCGAGAGCAGAAATGCGAGAGCCTGGCGCATGGAAATCCTCCCATTGCGATGAACACTGGGAGGATTTTCCAACGCGACCGACGAGCAAGTTGGGCGGCTGTGACAGTCTTTGGAGTGTCACACTCAGGGAAGGTGCGGCGCGCGGAGGGACTCTTCGAAACGGCGCAAATCGGCCAAGGATGCCTCGGCGACAAGCGGAAACGGGATCGCGCGGCAGGATTCCGGCAATTCGGCGGCGATCATGGAATCGCAAACGACCGCGGCAGTCTCTTTCAGGCCGCGCTGCCAATGAGGCTTCCGCGCGTCGCGGATTACGAGAACATCGGGACTGAAGCTGGCCGCGATCAGCATGGCGCGCGCCATTTTCAAAAATCCCTGCCATCGCGAAGCAATGCCCACCAGAGCACCGCCCGGCGCCGGCAACCAGCGTTCGAGCGCGGCCGGCACTGAGCGAGTTTGAAGGGTGACGAGTTCAGTTCCGGGCGGAAGGGCGTGGCTGACAAGTTTTGATTTGTTTGGAAGGACTATTGGCACGGCACGGTCGAGTGTCGAATCGCGCAGAACAGGCGTGTCGCGCGCCTCGACCGGCAGTTTGAGAACGCCTTGCAGTTCAAACACGACGATGCGAGCAAGTTCGCGATCGGGTTCAATCAACAGGAAACCGCGAGGAGGCCGGAGGCGAAGCCAATGGAGCAAGCGCGTGCGGACCACTTCGCCCGGGACACCGTGGCTGCGCGCGGCGCGGAAGAGATCCGCAATCAAACGATCGAGAAGGAATTCCGGAGCCTCCGAGGCGGCCGGCTTCGCGGCGCCGACAAATACGCCGCTGCCATGGCGAAGCTCGACCCAGCCTTGCGCTTCGAGCTCGCGATAGCCGGCGCTGACCGTGTTTGCATGGAGGCGGAAACGCCGCGCGAGTTCACGCGTGCTGGGGAGGCGCTCGCCGGGGCGCAAGTCGTCGCTCAGAATTCCGAGAATGATCTGGGTGACGAGCTGTTCGCGCAAAGTGACGTCTTTGCTGCGGGCGAACCAGAGATGCATGGGGGCATTGTAGCGTTGAACGAATTAAATGGCTTGAATTTCGAGTTCGGTGACGCGGGCGTCGCGAATGGAGAAGGCGCGGATGGTGCGGGCGGCGTCCGGGAGCGGCGAGACGATGAAATAGGCGGCGTCGGGATAGAAGGCGCGAGCGATGTCGGCGGGCGAGGGCGAGTTATCGCCATTTGGATGCGAATGGTAAATCCCCAGCATTTGCAGTCCGGCGACGCGGATTTCCCTCATCAAGCGGAACAATCCCTCAGGCGTGATTTCATAGGCGGTCGCACTAGCGAGAGCGTTTGTTGCGGGAAATGCGCGGGCGATGATTTCGTCGCGCCCCGCGAGCAATCCGCAACATTCCTGCGCGGGCTGCTTTGACGCTTCCTCGCGCAACACAACGAGAATGTCACTGCGGATTCGAACGACGGAAATCATGCCGGACAGAGGCTAACATGCGCGCAGCGAAGGAGGCGAGGCACTGCGCGAACAGCGCCCCGGCAAAGTGAAATGGCTTTCGAAACGGTCAGGCTTTGGCGGCCTGGCGGCGAAGGAACGTCGGGACGTCGAGATCATCCTGGGCGACCTCCTGAATCACGTCGGTGACGTTGCGCGCGACCTGAGTGACGACACTGGGCTGCTCGCGGCCCGTCTTCCACGTTTTCGGCAAATAAGAAGGACGCGTATGAGTCTTCTTGTTGGCGACTTCGCGGAAGCCGGCAGCGATGACCGTGATTTTCACGGCCTCCTTCATCGCATCGTCCTGCACGGCGCCAAAAATGATGTTGGCGTTTTCATGCGCAGCCTTTTGGATGACGGAGGAAGCCTCATGAACTTCGTGGAGGCTAACGGACGATGAGCCGGTGACGTTGATTAGGATGCCCTGCGCGCCCTGAATGCAATTGTCTTCGAGCAGCGGGCTGTTGATGGCGCGATTCGCGGCGTCGATGGCGCGATTCGAACCGGAGGCGACGGCCGTGCCCATCACCGCGTAGCCCTGGCCGGACATGATGGTTTTCACGTCGGCGAAGTCGCGGTTGATGATGCCGGGGATCGTGATGATGTCGCTGATGCCCTGCACGGCCTGGCGGAGAATGTCGTCGGCGATGCGGAAGGCTTCGAAAAAGCTGGTTCCGTGCTCGACACATTCCATAAGGCGCTCGTTGGGAATGACGATGACGGTGTCCACGCAGCCGATCAGTTCGCCGAGGGCGTGCTCGGCCTGCTGGAGACGGCGCTTGCCTTCGAAGGCAAAGGGCTTGGTGACGACGGCGACGGTGAGCGCACCGAGCTCGCTCGCGAGATTCGCGACGACAGGCGCGGCGCCGCTGCCCGTGCCTCCGCCGAGGCCAGAGGTGATAAAAACCATGTCGGAGCCGTCGAGGGATTCAAGAATCTTTTCGGTGTCCTCGAGAGCGGCTTTGCGGCCGACCTCAGGATTGGCGCCGGCGCCGAGGCCCTTGGTGAGCTTGGCGCCGAGCTGAAGCTTGACGGGCGCCTGCGAGAGCTTGAGCGCCTGCAAATCGGTATTCGCCGCGATGAATTCTACGCCTTCGACCTTGGCGCGAATCATGCGGTTGACGGCGTTGCAACCGCCGCCGCCGACGCCGATGACTTTGATCCTGGCGCCGTTCTGCGGCTCCTCCGTGAATGAAACTCGAAGACCAGATTCCTTCGGCGTCATGCTGCCTCCCCCGCGGATTCTTCCGGAAGAATCCGCTTCCCCTGAATTTGGCTAACTAATTCCCCGCAAACAAACTCTTCAATTTTTCGGTCCACCCGCTCGGATGCTGCGACGCGTGACGTCGGGCGCGAGCACCGTAGAGCACCAGACCGACGGCTGCTGCATACTCGGGCTGGGAAACCGCTTCCGTAATTTCGCTCAATCCGCGCGGCGCGGCGATGCGCACGGGCAACGAGAATATTTTCTCGGCTAACTCGGCAAGGCCGCACAGACGCGCGCCGCCGCCCGTGAGAACGATTCCGGCAGGAATCTGCGAATCGAGGCCGGCGCGGCGAAGATCGTCGTGGACAAGCGTCAATAGCTCCTGTGCGCGGGGTTCGACGATTTCGCACAACATCCGGGCAAAAATGGCGCGAGGAGGACGGTCGCCGACGCTGGCAATTTCGATGGCGGCGTCGTGGGCGAGCGCTTCGTGCGTGGCGCAGGCGTGCTCGCGCTTGATTTTTTCGGCTTCGGGAATCGGAGTGCGCAGGCCGACGGCCAAGTCGTTGGTGAAATGATCGCCGCCGATGGGAACGGCGGCGCTGTGGCGGACAACGTCACCGGAGAAAACGATGAGTTCGGTGGTGCCGCCGCCTACATCGAGCAAGCAGCAGCCGAGTTCGCGCTCGTCCTGCGTGAGGCAGGCTTCGGCGGAGGCGAGGGGCTCAAGGACGGTGTCGCTAACGATAACGCCGGCTTTATTCACGGCGGTGACCACGTTCTGCGTGGCGGTGGCGGAAGAGGTGACGATGTGGACGTTGGCCTCGATTTTCTGGCCGACCATGCCGATGGCGTCGCGGATGTTGTCCTGACCATCGACGAAGAATTCCTGCGGCAGGACGTGAAGGACTTCGCGGTCGTCGGGCAAGCTGACGCTGCGCGCGGCTTCGACGGTGCGGCGGACGTCATCGCGGCTGATGTCGCGAGCGCGCTGGCCAAGCGTGATGCCGCCGCGGCTGTTGACTCCGCGGACGTGACCTCCGGCGATGCCGATCAGCGCCGATTCGACCGGAACGCCCACGATGTTTTCCGCTTCCTCCACAGCGCGGCGTATGGAACTGACAGCAAGTTCAAGATTCACGATCTGGCCTTTGCGCCAGCCTTTCGATTCGGCGGCGCCAAGCCCGGCGAATTTCAAGCCGCCTTCATCCTCGAACTCAGACACGAGCGCGCACGTCTTCGTGCTGCCGATGTCGAGGCCGACAATGTAACGATCCTTCTTGCCCAAACTAGCGCCTCCCCCCAAATTCCATGCCGAACCAATTCCCTATGGCTTCCGCTTCTTCAGCCGCACAGGATGTTTCGCCGCCTTGGCCGGCTTCGTTGCCTTGGCGCGCTTGGGCCGGGGCGCCGGCGCCGGCGGGGTCTCCATGAGGTCCACCGCAACCTCGGGATTCACGACGACTTCCTTCTGGAATCGCAAATCCACGGAGGCGATGCGTCCGGCCGCTGCTTCCCACTGACTGATGTTGTCCAAGAGCACCTGAAACTTGTCGCCAAAATCCGAATTGCCGAAATGGACGAGAATTGCGTCGGTCGCAGAATTGAGGCCCTTGCCCATCCCGGGAAGGCCGGCGAGCGTGGCGCGCAGATCGCTCGGGTCGCTGAGGTCCACTTCGCTGACGGACTCAACCGCGCCAGCACGCAAGGGGCGAATGCGGGACATGAAATCGGCGAACATCTGCATGCGAAGGGCGCGCTCGTCGCGGGGGAGTTGCGCGGTGATGCCGGTGACGACTGGAAAATGAAAATCGCCTTCGAGCGGACGATCGAGGATGACGCCGTGGGCGTCAACGAGCATGAGTTCGGGCCCCTGGCGCAGGAATGCGATGGGCTTGCGTTCGGTGATATCGACTTCAATATGATTGGGAAGAGCGCGAAGGACTTCCGCGTGCTCGACCCAGGGCAAAGCCTCGATCTGCGCGCGGCGCTGCGCGAGGGGAATGCGGAGGACGCCGCGGCCGCGATCCGGCGAGAAGATTTCGAGAACGCTTGAGCGCGTGACATAGAAATTGCCGGAGAGCTCGACCTGAGAGGGGCTTGCGAGCGCCATTTCGGGCGAGGTGAAGAGATAATCTCCGACGCCGTAGAGGACGGATGCAGCGGCGGCAA
The DNA here is from genome assembly GCA_035280405.1 of Candidatus Acidiferrales bacterium. GTDB lineage: Bacteria > Acidobacteriota > Terriglobia > Acidiferrales > UBA7541 > DAHUXN01. The sequence goes on from DATEFX010000044.1 coordinate 166,958, forward strand.
TGAAGAGGAAGAGAAGCGAGGCGCGAAGGTAAGTCTTCCACGCCTTCCTGCCGAATTTGCGCCGGCGGATATCAATCGGCTTCTGTCGGCGCAAATAGCGCGGCTCGTCCTCGACCACAGCCTCCTGCGGATAAGCGTCCGCGTCTCTTTTTCTCAGCTTTTCGGACTTCATCTCACCTGCTCACTCGCAAACGCGGCGATTCGGTGCCCAGAAGCAAAGCCAATTCATCGAGGGCACGATTCACGCTGCCCGCGCCGATGGACAAAATCGCGTCGCCGGGCTGGGCTTCTTTCAAAAGAGCTTCGACTCCCTTCTGAATCGTCGGGACATACATCACGGTCTTGTGGCCGGCGGCAGAGATCGCTTCAGCCAGTTTTTCGCCGGTGACGCCTTCGATGGGAGGTTCGCCGGCAGCATAGATTTCGGAAACGATGAGGACGTCCGCCTGATTGAATGCGCGGCAAAACTCGTCCCAGAGATGCTTTGTGCGCGTATAGCGATGGGGCTGGAACAAAACAACCAGGCGCTTGTAGTCGCAGCCGCGCGCGGCATCGAGGGTGGCGCGAATTTCGGCGGGATGATGGCCGTAATCGTCAATGAGCGTGACGCCGGCGAATGTGCCTTTGACTTCGAAGCGGCGGCCGACGCCGGCAAATTTGCCGAGGCCCTGGCGGATCAATTCCGCGGGAATATTGAGGTAAAGGCCGACGGCGGCGGCGGCCGCGGCGTTGCGGACGTTGTGAATCCCCGGCGGCGAAGGCAAAAGGAAGCGGCCAAGGTCTTCGCCGTGATACGCGAGGCGGAAGCTGCTCTGCAGGCCATTGAGCTCGGTCTCACTGATGACCAAATCGGCCTGGCTGGACGTGCCGTACGTGACAACGGGACGCTTCACGCCGGGAAGAATTGCCTGCACGTTGGGCTCATCAAGGCAGAGAATCGCGGCGCCATAGAACGGGACGCGATTCACGAATTCGCGGAACGCGGCCTGGATTTCGTCGAGCGAGTGATACTGGTCCAGATGTTCGCGGTCGATCGTGGTGACAACGGCGACGACGGGGGCGAGAAGCAGAAAGGAGCGGTCGCTTTCATCCGCTTCGACGACCATGTAATCGCCCTGGCCGACGCGCGCATTTGCCCCGGCGGCGTTGACGCGGCCTCCGACGACAAAAGTGGGGTCGAGGCCCGCCGCAGCGAGGACGGAAGCGACAAGCGAAGTGGTGGTCGTCTTGCCATGCGCGCCGGCGACGGCGATGCCGTATTTCAAGCGCATGAGCTCGGCGAGCATCTCCGCGCGGGGGATGACAGGGATTTTCAGCTTGCGAGCTTCGACTATCTCCGGATTATCCGGCCGCACGGCGGAGGACACGACGACGACCTGAGCGCCGTGGACTTGAGCGGCCTGATGGGCGTCGAAAATTCGCGCGCCGAGATTGCGGAGGCGCTGCGTCGTATTCGAAGCCTTCAGGTCCGACCCGGACACGGAATAGCCAAGCGCGAGCAAGACTTCGGCGATGCCGCTCATGCCGCTGCCGCCGATGCCGATGAGATGAATCTTCTGGAAATTTCCGAATGGGATTTTCATTGGCGCATGACCCCCTCGAGCAGGTCCACGATATCTTCCACGGCACGCGGACGAGCCAGCGCGCGAGCGCGCTGCTGCATTTCCTGGATTCTCCCGGGCTGATCGAGGAGGGAAAAAATCTCGCCGACGAGGCGCTGCGGCGTCAGATCCTTCTGTTCGATGACGCGAGCGGCGCCGGCCTGGTGCATCGCCTGCGCGTTGCGAAGCTGATGGCTGTCCGTGGCGGCTCCGAAGGGGATAAAGATGGCGGCACGTCCCGCGGCGGCAATTTCCGCCACCGTGATGGCGCCAGACCTCGAAACAATCAGGTCGGCCTGTGCGAACCTCTCCGCCATGTTCCCGATGAAGGGACTGACCTCCGCGTTGAGCTCATGCCGCGCATACGCAGCGTGAACGGCATTATAGTCGCGTTCGCCCGTCTGATGCACCACGAAAAGCTGATTTTTTTGGGGTTCGAGCAGGCCGAGGGCGCCCATGACGGCCTGGTTGATGGGAGCTGCGCCGCGGCTGCCGCCGGTGATCAGAATGCGGAATGGCGAGGCTGGCACACGGGGCGACGTGGCGAAGAATTCGTTGCGCACGGGACAGCCCGTCGCGACTGCCTTGGAGCCGAAGCGACGAGCGGTTTCCTCGAAGCCGGTGGCGATGCGAGTGGCCATGCGAGCCAGAACGCGGTTCGTGAAGCCGGGCTCCGTGTTGGGTTCAAAAAGAATCGACGGAATTCCGCGAAGAGCAGCGAGAAGCATCATCGGGCCGGAAGCATAACCGCCTACGCCAAACGCCGCAGCAAAGCGGTGGCGGCGTAGAATCCCGGCTGAGTCCTTGAAACCGGCGCCGAGCATCGCCAGATTGCGAAAAAATTTCATGCCGCCGATCCCTTTGAGTCCCGCGACGCGAATCGTCTCGAGCGGCAGACCGGCTTCCGGAACCAGCCGGGCTTCCAATCCGCTTTGCGTGCCAACGATCACGACTTCCCTCTTCCGGGCGCCGGGGTCGCCGCGGCGCAGCCATTCGCGAGCCACGGCTATCGCAGGAAAAACGTGCCCGCCAGTGCCTCCGCCGGCAACCAGAAGCTTGGCAGAGGCGTGATCATTTTGTTTCATGCCGCTTCAGCACGCTGGCTGATATTCAAGAGCACGCCGGTTGCCAGGAGCATGACCAACAAACTCGAGCCGCCGTAGCTGACGAACGACAGCGGAATTCCCTTCGTGGGCATCAGGCCGAGAACGACACTCAGGTTGACAAGCGCCTGACCGACGACGAGCGTCGTGATGCCGATGGCGAGGAGCCGCCCGAACGTGTCGGGGGCGCGATACGCCGCGCGGAAGCCACGCCAAGCGTAAATGCCGAAGAGAGTGAGGACCGCGACGCCGCCGACGTAGCCGAGTTCCTCGCAGAGGACGGCGTAGATGAAATCCGTGTGCGCTTCGGGCAGATAGAAAAGCTTCTGCTTACTTTCCATCAAGCCGACGCCCGTCAAACCGCCCGAGCCGACAGCGATAAGCGACTGCAAAAGCTGGAAGCCGCGCCCCTGGGGATCAGAGCCCGGCGAAAAGAAGGCCATGACGCGCTCGTAACGATAAGGGACGCGGACAATGAGGAGGTAAACCGCAGGCGCGGCGGCGAGCATGGCACCCCAGAGATATTTGAGCGAAAGCCCGGCGTCGAACATCAGGGCGAGGGCGACGAGGAAAATCATGCAGGCGGTGCCCATGTCTGGTTCAAGGAGAATGAGCGCAAGGATGAAAAGTACAGGCCCGAGCGCTGGGAGGATTGTCTGCTTGAAATCGTTCATGCCGTAGCTGCGGGGCTGGAGACGCAGTTCGAGGAACCATGCGAGATAAAGGATGACGACGAGCTTGGCGAATTCCGACGGCTGGATGCTGATAAAACTGACGTGAATCCAGCGATGCGTGGCGTGAGAGCGGTCGAGGAAAAGCACGCCGATGAGCATCAGCATAATCACGCCGAGGCCGGGGAAAATCACTCGCGGCTGGCGCAGTTTGCGATAATCGAAATTCATGAGGCGAATCATCCCGGCCAGGCCGATGACAAGCCACACCAGCTGCCGCAAGAGGAATACGTACGCGTTGCCGTACAGCTGCTTGGCTGTGACGGCGGATGCGCTGAAGACCATGACAATGCCGATGAAGCACAGCGCCAAGGTCACGCCGAAGAGCTTGCGGTCGGGTTGGAGGCTGCGGGGCACCTCTATCCTTTCCTCGACGCGGTGTGCGCCGTGCTTTCGGCAGCGAGGTGCGCGACGAGTTCCTTAAACACGCGGCCGCGATGCTCGAAATTGTCGAACTGGTCGAAGCTGGCGCAAGCGGGCGCAAGAAGAATCGTGTCGCCCGGCTTCGCTTTTTCAAATGCAATTGCGATGGCGCGTTCGAGCGTCTTTGCATGATTGAGCGGCACGGCACCATCCAGCTGCGCGGCGATTTTTTCAGCTGCCGCGCCGATGAGAAGCACGAGGTGCGCTTTCTTGCTGAGGGGCTCACGCAGAGGCGCATAGTCGCTGCCTTTGTCCTTGCCGCCGAGGATTACGAAAAGCGAGCCGGGAAAGGCGTCAATCGCCTTGAGCGTAGCGTCGACGTTTGTCGCCTTCGAGTCGTTGTAAAACGCAACGCCGCGGATTTCGGAGACGAATTCGAGGCGGTGTTCGACGCCGGGGAACGTGCGAACACCAGCTTCAATCGCGCCGATTGGAGCTCCCGCGAGAATGGACGCGGCGGCGGCGGCGAGAACGTTTTCGAGATTATGCTCGCCGCGAAGAGGGAGGTCGGCGCGGCGCATGAGGACTTCTTCCGCGCCTTCGCGGCGGAACAGGATTTGATCGTCACGGAGGAACGTGCCCGCGGCGACGCGCTTCTCGCGGCTGAACCAACAGACCTGGCCATGAGCGGGCCCGCGTTGCGCGACTTGCGGATCATCGGCGTTGAGCACGGCGAAATCACGGTCGAGCATGTTCTCGAAGAGGCGCTGCTTGGCGCGAGCGTACTCCTCGAAGGAGCCGTGGCGGTCAATGTGGTCCGGCGTCAGATTCAACAGAACGCCGACGTCCGGCCGGAATGCCTCAATCGTTTCGAGCTGGAAGCTGGAGACTTCGGCGACCGTGACGGTGGAATCGTTGGAGGCTTCGACGCGCGCAAGCAGAGGCGTGCCGATATTGCCGCCAACCAGGGTCGGAATTTTCGCGGTTTGCAGAATATGGGCGACGAGCGCGGTGGTCGTCGTCTTGCCGTTAGAGCCCGTGATGGCGACAAGCTTGCCGCGCAGCAAGCGCCAGGCGAGTTCGATTTCGCTCCAGACGGGAATTTTGTGAGAACGCGCGAGCTGCAGCGCGGGAATATTCGCGGGAACGCCTGGACTGACGACAATCAAGTCTTGATTCGTGAAAGTCTCCTGATCGAATGAGCCGAATTGCAAAGCGACGCCACCGGCGCGAAGCGCAGCAGCGGTATCGGCCAGCTGGGATTCCGGTTTCTCGTCAACGGCGGTGACACGAGCGCCATACGCGGCGCAGAATTTCGACGTCACAAGACCGGTCCGCGCCAGTCCGACGACCAGCACGCGCTTGCCTTCGAGTTCGACACCGGGACGCACGCGATTACCTCAGTTTCAACGTCGTGAGCGAAAACAGAGCAAACACCAGTGCCGCGATCCAGAAGCGGACGATGATTTTCGATTCGCTCCAACCAATTAATTCGAAATGGTGATGCAAAGGCGCCATCTTGAAAATGCGCTTGCCTCTGAAGCGAAATGAAGCCACTTGCAAAATGACGGACAGGGCTTCGATGACGAAAACTCCGCTAATCGAAAGCAGCAGGATTTCCTGCTTGATGATGACCGCGGTGACGCCGATGACTCCGCCGAGGGCGAGCGAGCCGACATCGCCCATGAACATTTCAGCGGGATGCGCGTTGTACCAAAGAAATCCGAGCGAAGCGCCGACGAGGGAGCCACAGAAGACAGTCAATTCGCCCACTTCGGGAATTGTCTGCAGATCCAGGTATTCCGCGATGCGAGCATGGCTGGTCAGGTACGTGAGGATCGTCAACGCACTAGCGGCGACGACGACGCAGCCGATCGCGAGACCGTCGAGGCCGTCGGTGAGGTTGACGGCGTTCGAAGAGCCGACGATGACAAAGATGAGAAAGATGATGAAAGGCACAAACGCAAGGGGCCATACGAAGGAGCGGACGAGAAGCCATTGCACGACAAGATTGGGATGGAGCCTTTTGAGGAACGGCACGCTGAGTTCCGTGGAATACGCGCCATGTTGCTGGAGTGAAAGGAGAATCGCGCCGACCACGACGCAGATGAGAACCTGATAGAAGAATTTCGATTTTGCCGTGAGGCCGAGGTTGCGTTTGCGGACGACTTTGTTGTAATCGTCGATGAACCCGATCGCGCCGAAACCAAGCGTCGCGAACACCGCAAGCAGCGGATACGGGCTGCGCAGATCCACCCAGAGGAGCGTGGGAATAATTATGGAGGCGACGATCAGGACGCCGCCCATCGTCGGCGTGCCCGCCTTGGCTTGATGGTGCTGTGGACCTTCGGCACGAATGAATTGGCCGATTTGCAGTTGGCGCAGGCGGCGAATCGTCCAGGGGCCGAGAACGAGCGTAAGGAAGAGAGCCGTGAGGCTCGCGAGCGCCGTGCGCACCGTGATGTAACGGAAGACGTTGAAGGGGCTGAAGTGCGGCCGCAGGAGGTTGACGAAGAGGTAGTAGAGCATGTCAGCTGCGCCTCTCGCGCGCGGATTTTGCGGCCAATTCACGTTCGTTGCCCGCGAGCGCAAAGCGCTGTTCAAGAGCTTCTGCAATCGCTTCCATGTGCACGCCGCGAGAGCCCTTCACGAGAACAAGGTCGCCCGGGGAAATGAAGCTAACGAGGAATTTGGCGGCGACTTCGGAGGATGAGAAAAACTCAGCGCGGTCGGCGGGGTGGCCGGCAGCAATCGCGCCATCGACGAAATCTTTTGCGTGGTCCTCAACGCCGAAAATCCAGTCGATGGCCTTCTTCCCCGCGGCATAATTCCCGCCTTCGGCGTGCAATTTCGCGGACCCCTCGCCAATTTCGCGCCATTCCCCCGTGACGAGAATGCGGCGGCGATAGCCGGGCGTCGCGCAGAGCAAATCCACCATGCGGGCGAGGGCGACGGGATTCGAGTTATAGCAGTCGTTGATCACCGTGAATCCATCGGCGAACCGGAGGATTTCTCCGCGCATGGAGGCAGGCTGGAGAGAAGGGAGAACTTCCTCGGCGTCCGCCAGGCCGACGCCCCATTCACTGACGGCGGCGAGAGCGGCAAGAGCGTTCAAAATATTGTGGCGGCCCGCAAGGGGGAGGGTGAGGCGCCCGAGCTCGTCCGGACTTTCGAAATCAAACGCAGAGCCATCGAGGCCGCGGTCGTCAATGTTCTCCGCGCGAAATTCGGCGCGCTCGGAAAAGCCGAAATAGCGGACGCGGCCGCGAAAGCCTTCCGCAAAGCGCGAAACGCGCTCATCGTCGGCGTTGAGCACGGCAACGGGACTTTCGCCGCCGAGGCCTTCGATCAATTCGCGTTTCGCGAGCGCGATTTCGTCGACTGAAGAGAAAAATTCCAAGTGCACCGGCGCGACATTAGTGACGACGCCGACATCGGGGCGAGCGATTTCCGCTAGGCGCGCGAGTTCGCCGCGGTGCGACATACCCAGTTCGACGACCGCGGCATCGTGGTCGTCTTCAAGGCGAAACAGCGTGAGCGGCAGACCATACTCGTTGTTCAGGTTACCCTCGGATTTCAAAACGCGCCGCCGCGCGGCCAGAAGTGCCGCAAGAATCTCCTTGGTTGTCGTCTTGCCCGCGGAGCCGGTGACCGCCGCGAGCCGCCGGCCGGACTTGGATTGCCGCCATGAGACGAGATACTTCGAGGCAAGTTCCTGAAGGCCGCGGGTTGTGTCTTCCACCGGCAGAAGTTTCGAGCGGATTTCCTCCGCGAATTCTGCCAGACGAGAGCGCACCACCACTGCGGCCAAAGCCCCTGCGGCTAGCGACGCAGCCACGTAAGTGTGTCCATCGTGACGCGGTCCGCGTATGGCGAAGAACAGTTCTCCAGGCTTGACGGTGCGGGAATCAATCGACACGCCGGCCAGCCTGGCTAGGGGGAATTGTGCCGAAGGCGTGGATACACCCAGAGCATTCGCCACATCTGCCACTGTCCACCGCATCGTTTCTCCAAGGGGCCGGGCGTCACTCTTCCGCGCCGATGCCAGTTACCAAGATCTCTTTCTTGCTGCGGCGCCACCACTCGGTATTGAGCAAATCTGTCGCCAATAATGGGGCCCTAGAAATCAAGCCGCATCAAGTCTTGTTCGTGTATCCGCGAGTGCGCAATGCGCGCCGAGCGACCTCGCGGTCGTCAAAATCAATCGTGCCGTCGCGGAGCACCTGATTAGTTTCGTGGCCCTTGCCCGCGAGAAGAACGATGTCGCCGGGACGGGCTTCGTCGAGGGCCATTTCGATGGCGCGGCCGCGCTCCGCTTCGACGTAATACTTCGCTTTCGTCTTCTGCAAGCCGACCAAGACATCGTTGATGATGCGCAGCGGGTCTTCGCTGCGCGGGTTGTCGCTCGTCAGCACTGCGATATCGCCGAGCGTGCCCGCAGCCTCGCCCATCAGCGGACGCTTCGTGCGATCACGGTCGCCGCCCGCGCCGAAAAGCGTGATGATGCGGCCGCTGGGATTCAGTTCGCGCGCCGTGGAGATGAGATTGCGCAGCGCGTCGTCCGTGTGCGCGTAGTCCACGACAACAAGGAAGGGCTGGCCTTCGTCGATGCGTTGAAAACGGCCGGGGACGCTTTCGAGCTCGTGAATTCCCTGCGCGATCGCGGAAATGGGGATTTCCAGGGCGATGCCAGCGCCAATCGCGGCGAGAATATTGTACACGTTAATCTTGCCGACGAGCCGGGAATGAACTTCGATGCTTCCCGCCGGAGTCTGCGCCGTGAAATCGAGCCCCGAGAATGACAAAGGAAACTTTTTCGTCGTGATTTGAGCGCCATTTTTGAGGCCATACGTGAACGTAAGGCCGGCCAGGCCCTCCAGCTTGCGGCCGTAGGCGTCATCGGAATTGATGACGGCGCCTTCCGGCGGCTTCGCGCCCGTGCCTTCGAACAATCGGCGCTTAGCCGCGAAGTATTCGTCAAACGTCTTGTGGTAATCGAGGTGGTCGCGCGTCAGGTTCGTGAAGACGGCCGCAGCGAAATGACAGCCCCACAGGCGGTCCATCGCGAGCGCGTGGGAACTCGCTTCCATCACCGCCGCCGAACCGCCCGCGTCGCGAATTTCGGCCAGCATCTGCTGCAGGTCGAGCGATTCCGGCGTGGTATTGACGGCAGCGCGCGCGCCGCGCGGGGTGCGATAGCTGATCGTGCCGATCAGGCCAGTTTTCATGCCCGCGGCGCGCAGGACGGACTCGATCAAATGCGTCGTGGTGGTCTTGCCATTCGTTCCCGTGACGCCAACCAGGCGCAACGCGTCCGCCGGATGACGGTAGAAATTCGCGCTCGCAGACGCGAGCACTCGCCGCTGCGCGTCAGGCAGGATCTGAATCCACGCGATGTCCGGATTCACAGAAGAGTTGCGTGGCGATTCGCTGGCGATGGCAATCGCACCACGGTTTAGCGCGTCGGCGATGTATTTGTTGCCGTCCTCTTTTTCGCCCTTGAGTGCGAAAAACAAAGATTCGGCGGCAACCTTGCGGCTATCGTAGGCGACCGCGCTCACTTCGACGTCCGTGCGCGCGCTGATTGAGGCGATTTCCGCGCCATTGAATAGTTCAGAAAGTTTCATTCCGCGCTCAGCCAATCCGAAGCCGTTTGTGAATGCGCTCGAAGACTCCAATTGTGTCGCATGATCGCGCATTCGAATCTCACCAGTTCGTTCCCGGCCGGGAAGACGCAATATCGCCACCCTGCGCGAAGTGAACAGTCACTTTCGTTCCCGGGAGGACGCGAGTGCCGGCGTCCGGGGTCTGATCCGTAGCAATTCCGTCGCCAATCAAAATGGGCATCAAGCCAAGATGCGAGCAGGCTTCGGTGACGCCACGGACTGATTGCCCGACGAGCTTTGGGACTGTCACCGCCTGTCCTTCGGCAATGGACACCGTGCTCGATTCCGGCACAGTCGCTTCGAGCGAGTGGGATGAGGGAACGGACGGGCGGCGCGGGGCGCGATAGTTGCCACCCGAAGACTGGGCAGGCAGCGCGAGGCCACGTCTTCGAAGAGAAGCCATTTCCAAATCCGGCGGCTCCGGCATATCATGGGGCACGTTCAAGTAAGCCAACACCTGTTCGGCCACTTCCTTGAAGATTGGCCCGGCCGAAGGGCCTCCATCGTGCTGAAAAGCCATGGTCCAATGCGGCGAATCGAGGTTCACCAGAATCGTGACTACTGGATTGTTCACCGGGGCATAGCCGATAAAGGACGCCTCGAAGTCCTGCTTCGAATAACGCCCAGTGGACGGATCAATCTTTTGCGCCGTGCCTGTCTTCCCCGCCGCCGTATAGCCGAATGGTTGCGCATAGCCCTTTCCCGTTCCCTGCAGAATTACTTGCTCCATCATTTCGTGCATGGTGGCCGCCGTGCGCTGGCTGATTACCTGGCGTGGGTTGGGGTCGCCCTGCAGGATGACCTGGCCCCCTCGAATCACTTCTTTTACGATTTGCGGGCGGCGAAGCGTGCCGCCATTGGCGATGGCCGATTCCGCTGAAATCATCTGCACTGGCGTGACGCTGATTTCCTGGCCGATGGCGATGTAACCGACTGAACTGGGCGTCCAGTCCTCGAGCGGGCGAAGCAAACCGCGATTTTCCCCTGGTAGTTTGATGCCGGTCAGCTGCCCGAAGCCGAAGTCGCGAATGTACTCGTAGTACTTCGGCGCGCCCAGGCGCATGGCGATTTTGATCGAACCGACGTCGCTCGAATTTGTCAGCACCTGCTCGACCCTGAGCAAGCCATACGGTTTGTGATCGTGAATAGTCGTGCCCGCAATCACAATCGAGCCCATCTGACAATCCACAAATTCGTTGGGGCGGGCTACGCCTTCTTCGATGGCGGCTGAGAACAAAATGGTTTTCATTATCGAACCGGGCTCGTAGGCATCGGCGACCGCACGCTCGACGCGGTCCGCGGGATGGAAATTGCCGGCGTCGTTGGGATCGAACGTGGGCCAATCCGCGACCGCCAGAAGCTCACCTGTATTCGGGTCCTGCACGACCACGGAACCGCCCTTCGCGTGCGTGCGCGCGATCCCGGCAGCCAGGGCTTTTTCTGCGATGTATTGAATCGTCTGATCAATCGTGAGGACGACGTTGTCGCCCTTGTCCGTTGCATTCTCACTGCGATCAAACCAGCGCTGCCGCGCGTCGGCCATGACAAGCATGCGGCTCGGCTGACCGCGGATCAGTTTGTCGAGGGAGTATTCGACGCCGCCAAGACCGTGCTCGTCCACGTCCACATAGCCCAGGACGCTCGCGGCGAGTTCGTGTTCAGGGTAGAAGCGCTTGTTTTCCTTCTGGAAATAGATGCCGCGCAAATTCAGGGCTTCGATGCGGGCACGCTGCTGAGGAGTGATCTTTCGCGCAATCCATGCGAACGAGCGCGAGGATTTCAGATGTTCCTCAATCTCGTCCTCCGGCTTGTTGAGAATGCGAGAAAGCAATCGCGCCACCATCTCCGGGTCCGAGATTTCATCGGGATCCGCGAAACAAGAGTCCACGGGAATGCTCATGGCCAGTTCGCGGCCATTGCGGTCGTAGATCGCGCCGCGCATGGGACTGATCTCGATGATGCGTTCCTGCTGGCGATTTGCGCGGGTCAGGTATTCCTGATAGCTGAAGAGCTGAAGATAAGTGAGGCGGGCCAGCACGGCGCCCATCCACACGACGGCAAAGCAGAAAATCAATAAGAGCCGAAATCGGGGGCTGCGTCGCTCCATGGGCTCCGGCCTGCGTCCGGTGCAGAATTCATCTCACAATGCCTCGGCCCGCTGCACGTACCCTTCCCGGGCGGCCTGAGATCTTACAGTCCGGCGCTCAAGCGAATCCCGAAGACTCCTCACGGCCGCGATGTTTGCGCCGCCTTCACGAGCGCGGGAACGCGCGCCTGCGCCACATAAGAATTACGCGAAAGATCGGCCGGAACATACTGCGCCGGAGCAGAGACCGTCATCCCAAGTTGCTGGCGCGCAATCGCGTCAATTCGCATCGGCGAACTGAGCGAAGCGGCTTCGAGATGCAGTTGCTGATTCAGCTCGAGGGCTTGCGAATGCTGCGCCTGGACGTCTTCGAGCTGATATCGCAGCTGGATGTCCTGGAAGTGCTGCCAGGCGTAAATCAGGCAAAAGCTCGCGAGGACCGCCGCCCAGATCACGCGCCGCGCGCACTCACGGACGCGCTTCGGCGCGGCCTGTCGAACAAGCCGCGAATTATCTATACGCTTCCTCGTATGGTATTCCGTCATGCTATCTCCGTCGCGCTCGCGACGTTCCCGGGCGCCCGTTTCTCGATCACCCGCAACTTCGCGCTGCGCGCGCGCGGGTTCGATCGAATTTCTGTCTCATCGGGCTGGATCACTTTTTTCGTGAGGATCGCGAATTCGCCGGTCCGCGCCAGCTGTTGAAAGGCGCGCTTGACCATGCGATCCTCCAGCGAGTGGTAGCTCAAAATCGCCCATCTCGCCTGCGAAGCTAAAGTGGCGGGGGTCCGATTGAGAAACTGCGCGAGTTCCTCCAACTCTCGATTCACCGCTATCCGCAGCGCCAGAAACGTTTTTGTCGCGGGATGCAGTCTCTGCCTTCCCCTTGCTTTTCGGGCCCCTGCCACAACCGTTGCCAGGTGTTCGGTGTCGCGGATGGGCCGCGCCCGCACAATCGCCCTGGCGATCTTTCGTGACTCGTGCTCTTCGCCGTACTGGTAGAGCACGTTGGCCAGATCCTGTTCTGGCCATGCGTTCACAATCTCTGCCGCCACCAGCGGCTGCGCCGGATTCATGCGCATGTCGAGCGGCCCGCCCCAGCGGAAAGAAAAGCCGCGCTCCGGCGTATCCAATTCCAAGGTCGAAACTCCCAGATCGGCGACGACGCCGTCGAGCGGCGGCAAATTCAGTCTCTCCGTCACCTCGCCGACCTTCGAGAAATCCGTCTGCACCAGCGTCACGCTTTCCCCAAATTCTTTCAGCCGCTCCCGCGCGATTTCAAGCGCATGCGGATCACGGTCCAACCCAACCAGCCGCCCCGAACTCAGTCGCCGGGCAATTTCCAGAGCGTGACCGCCAGTGCCTACCGTCGCATCGAGGTAGGTTCCCTCCGGTTTGATCCGCAGCCACCGGATGATGGCCTCGGTCAGGACCGGCGTATGCAGCACGCTCAAAATCTAGATGCCCAAGTCGTCCAGCGCCTTCACGTCTTCCGGCGTGATGGGATTCGCCTTCAAATGCTCCAGGAACCGGGCATGGTTCCAAACTTCCAAGTACGTCAGTTGCCCGTTGACGCTGACTTCGCCCTTCATCTGCGCCGTGTCCCGAAGCACGGGCGGAATCAAGATCCGCCCCTGCCCATCAAGCTCCACTACCTGCCCGAAGTAGTTCGACCGCTCCAGAAATTTCTGTTTGAACGGATTGTGGGAAGAAAGCCTGGCGAGGCGTTTCTCGATTTCGTCCCATGCTTTCATGGGATAGACGCGCGCGAATTCGCCGTTCTCGCTGGTCACGTAAAATCGCTTGCCGAGCCGGCGCAAGTCGTCGAGGAAGTCCGCAGGGATCTTCACCCGCCCCTTTTCGTCGACCGTTGCCCGATAGCTTCCCCGCAGCATTCAGCGCCTGTTCCCCGGTTGTCGTTTGAATTCTGGCTCCCATCCGCTCTTACCACTTCGTCCCACAATCTCCCACTTGGCCGCCGATTGTACGCGCGCGATATTTGTTGTCAAGGGGAATCGCACAAAAAAGTAAAAATATTTTCGCGCTCTGGCCGGCGGAAACTTGTGGTCCAAGTCTGAAAAAGCACTACAGATAGTGTAGCGGAGATAGATCTACGACAAGCGCTAGACACGGGATTGCAGGTGGAAGGACTTCTTGTGTTGTATGAATCACTGAGTCAGGCGAGAACAGTGCCGGAACGGAACGATTATTGCCCAGGGTTCTGACCGGGGCCCAGGCGCAGGTCGCTCAGCTTCCGCAGTAGGTCCTGTTCATTCGAATCGAGGCCTCGCATGAATTCCGGATCGTTGAGCTTCTGCTGACGCTCGTCCGGCGTCATCCCGCCCAGCACGCGCAAGCGCCCCTGAATGAGTTCCCTTCTCTCCTGCGGCAGTTTCTGCCAGCGAGGCAAGAGGTCCGTTCGAACTTCCTCGCGCTCCTCGGGCGTAAGCCGTTCGAGAATGCGCTCGTTGCGGCGCATGGCGTCGCGCTGCTGCGGCGTGAGTTGGTTCCAGCGCGCGAGATTGCGGCGGATCTGATCCTGGCGCTCTGGCGGAAGACCGCGGAAACGAGCGTCATTTTGCATGAAATGTTCCTGCTCTTCCGGGGACATGTCGCGCAGGTTTTCCACCCATTTCGGAGGAAGGCCCATCATGCCGCGAGGGTTCGGCCGACCCTGCGGTTTCACTTTTTTACCCTCGCGCGGCGGTGGAGGCGGACGAAGCGGGCGCTGAGGGCGAGGGCGCTCCTGGCCGCGTTGCCGGCCAAACCCTCGCTGTGCCATAGCTGGCTGGACAAGCGACGCCATCAACATCACCGCAATCCAGCAGGCGAATTGGAGCAGTTTCCGCATCTTCAGTTGCTCGTGCCGCTCCCTGTATCATTGTCCTGCTGCGGCTGAGCCTGATCGTGAATCTCTTGCGCCGCAGGCAGGTCCGAAAGCGGCTCGAAATTTTTCAGGACGTCGTAATTTTCCAGAACGCCGAGATCCTTGATCATGCGGAATTGCGCTTCGCTGTCCGGAACAGGCGCAACCACCGGCTGGCGATGCGCAATCCACACCGACAGGATAGCGAGCATGGCAACGGCAAGGGACAGCCGCGGGGACGGCAGCAGCCAGCCCCACGCTTTCCTTTGAGGCTCGGCTGCCAGGCGCTGGCGCAGGCGTGCATCGAATCCCAAGGAAGGCTCGATTGCAGGAGCCTCATCCATCGCCTGCCACAGGCGCCGGAATTCTTCCGCGCGTTCACGGCACGCCGCGCAGGCCTTCAAGTGCGCTTCGACGTCGCGGCGCTCCGCAGCGCTCGCGTGTCCGTCGAGGTACGCGATCAACGCGCCCGAAATCTTCTCACAATTCATGTTGCCCTCCCCTCCCCCGCGGCATGCGCGGCTGGTTTCGCTACAAGCAGCGCAAGTTGCACGCGCAGGGCCTCATAGGCGCGGAACAGCAGCGATTTTAGCGCGCTTTCCGAACAGCCCAGGATTTTTCCAATCTCCGAATAGTCCATGTCGTGATATTTATGCAGCACCACGGCGACGCGCTGCTTTTCCGGCAGCGCGTATACGGCCCGGCGAATCATTTCATTCCGTTCCCTCTCGATTAACTTGTCCTCCGCGAGTTTCTCGTGCGCCGGAACTTCGAGCGGCGCTCCGTCATCTTCGCGCGCATCAATCGAAATCTGCAACTGCTGATGTTTTCCGTCGCGGATGGAGTTGAGCGCCAGATTCGTCGCGATGCGGAAAAACCACGTGGTAAATTTCGCGCTCGGCGTGTATTCCTTCCTTGCGCGATAGACGCGAAGAAAGACTTCCTGCGCCAGGTCCTCTGCCGTAGCCTGATCCCGCACCATGCGGCAAAGGAAATTCACCAGCGGCAATCGATACTTCTGCAGCAAAACCTCGAAGGACAGTTCGTCCCCCGCCTTCACGTCCAGCATCAGTTGGACGTCGGTTCTGGCCATAATTGCCACATTGTATCTAACACCAGTCGAGTCAGAAAGTTGCAGAAGCACGCGGCGTGCTCAGGCCGCTAGTAATACCTAGGAATGAAGCGTGTTGTTCCCTCAAGATATTGATATTAAGACAGTTAGAGAGACTTCACACGCGGAAGATCAGCTTCAGGCCAAGCATAACCGCAACTCCCAAAAACACGAGTATCGCCATTCCTGGCCCGGGCTCGTGATTCACCTCGGGAATCAAATCCGAGGCAGCGACATACAGCGCAACTCCCGCGCTGATGGGGAGCGCAAGCCCCACTTGTGCGGTCCAAATGAACATCAATGCAACGCCCGCGAGTGTTGCGGCGCCCAAAATCGCGGACGAGTAAAACGCGCGGCGTTTGCCCTGACCGCTCGCCATCATCAGCGACGCGACGGTGAATCCTTCGGGTAATTTGTGCAGGAACACGGCGATGAAAATCAGAACGCCAAGCGAGCGAGAGACGAGCAGCCCGGACGAGATCGCCACGCCATCAAAAAACGTGTGAATCGCGAGACCCAGCACGGCCGTGTAACCCACGTGAGAAGCCGCCATTTCGTGCAAGTGAGTTTCTTCGCCGAAATGAAAATGCGGCGCCAGCGTATGCTCGAAAAAATGAACGAGCAAATAACCGATTAAGACCAGGAGAAGCGCTTCTGCGGCCGCGGAAGTCAAACGCGTCGATTCAGCAGCGATACTGGCCGGCGTTCCATAGATGACGCGCATCGCATCGGGAATCATCTCGAGAAACACGACGGCCAGCATGAATCCCGCGCCAAGCGCGATGAAATATTTCAAATACTCTCGCGACCATTCCCGAAGCGTAATGAAGAATCCGCCGACGAGGTCCGCCGCGCCGGCCAAAATTCCGAGCGTCAGCGCCAGCGCAAGATCGGCAGCCGATCGAGCGAGTTCAGGCGAACTATCCGGAATGGCGGAAGAGAATGACGTCGCCGTCCTCCACGATGTATTCCTTGCCTTCGAGGCGCGCCGCAGCCCAGCTTCCCGCGGCGAGCAGGGCCTCCCAATGGACAGTTTCCGCCTTGATGAAATGCTGTTCGATGTCACTGTGAATCGCGCCTGCGGCCTTCGCGGCGGAAGTTCCGCGCGGAATCGTCCAGGCCCTGCATTCCGGCTCGCCACACGTAAGGAACGAAATCAGTCCGAGCAATTGATACGTCGCGCGCAGGATGCGGTCGCGCCCGGGCTCGGCTAGCCCGTACGCCGCCATCAACTCAGCCGCTTCCGACGGACTCAAGTCCACAAGCTCCGATTCCACTTTGCCGCAGAATGGCACGACGGCAGTTCCGGGCTTGTCTTTCAACTTGCCAAGATTGTGCTTCTCGACGGCCTTCTGCATATCCGCCGCATCGTCGTCGCCCAGATTGAACGCAAACAGCATCGGCTTGCGCGTCAGGAACATGAAGCCGTTCAGCATCTTCAGCTCGTCGGGCTTGAATTCGAGCTGGCGCAGCGGCGTTTCCGACTCCAGAGCCTTTACGCAACGAGCCAGGATGCCGCGCTCGGCTTCCGCCACGGCATCTTTTTTCTTCTTGAGGTCCTTCTCGACGCGTTCAAGCCTGCGCGACGCCTGCTCCAGATCATTTAGCATCAGCTCGATTTCGACGCTTTCGATGTCGCGCATAGCGTCGATGCTCCCACCCGGATGCGGTACGGAGGGATTTTCGAACGCGCGGACCACATGCATCAGGGCGTTCGATTCGCGCAACGGCACCAAGGACGCCGAATCCTTGGCGCGGTCCTTCTGCAATCCGCCGATGTCGAGGTATTCGACGGTCGCGTAAGTCAGCTTTTTGGGGTTGAAGAGCTCCGCAAGCTTCAGCAGACGGGCGTCTGGCACGCGGGCAATGCCCACATGCGCTTGCCCGGGCTGCGATTTCGATTCCACGCGCGCGCCAGTGAGGATACGGAACAAACTCGTCTTGCCCGTCTGCGCTAGTCCGATAATTCCAGTCTGCATAAGCGATTGATACTAGCATAGCTGCTTGCGGCTCATGCTTGAGGTGAGTGGCGTGCTGCGCGGGCTGCGAGTTGTCACGCAGTCGCGGCTCGCGTATTCTGGCTCTCCGCCCATGAGCGAGACTTCCGTTCTGCCTTTCGACCACAAGCTTGCCATCGAGCAACTGTCCAAATCGGACGCGCGCCTGGCGCGCCTGATCGCCAAGTCGGTCGAATTTAAACTGGAAATTGAGGAGGCGCAGAGCCCGTACGAAGCGCTGCTCGAGGCCATCGTTTATCAGAGCATTTCCGGGAGGGCGGCGGAGACGATCTTCGCCCGCGTGAAAGAACTGAGCGCCAACGGCCGCTGCCCGACGCCCGACGAAATCCTGCGCATGGATAAACGGAAGTTGCGCAAGGCCGGTCTATCACGGGCGAAAATCGCGGCTGTCCGCGACCTGGCGCAGAAGACTATGGAAGGGACCGTGCCAACCCTCGAACAAGCGCAAGTAATGTCCGATCAGGAGCTTGTCGAGCGACTCGATTCCGTCCGCGGCGTCGGCGCATGGACGGTCGAGATGTTCCTGATCTTCCGCCTTGGCCGCCCAGACGTCCTGCCGATCCACGACTATGGCGTGCAAAAGGGCTTCGCGCTGACGTATGGCAAAAAGGAGATTCCAAAGCCGCGGGAGCTCGCCGAATTCGGTGAGCGCTGGCGGCCGTTTCGCACCGTTGCAGCGTGGTACATGTGGCGCGCGGTCCAGCTCGCCGGTAAGGATGCGCGCAAAATCACGAAAACGACCACGGCTCAACGAAGGAAGAAGCTTAAAGCCAGGAGAAAATCAACGCGCTAAGCGCCCGCTAAGCAACTGTTCGGCAGTTCATTTGAGCGCCGAAATTGAGGAGGAATCCGCCTTCGGGATCGGCGCCGGCGCCTTCTGCCAGACAGTCAAGAACCACGCGATGATGCCCACAATGAGCACCGACGTTTCCAGGCGTACAGAGATTATATGGAAGGAATCAAATTGCTGCCGCAACGGACTTGCCGGAGCAGTAGCCGCATACGAGCCCATTTGCTGCCGCAAGTGGTCCATCGTCGGCATGATCCAGAGCTGCGAGACAAGCGTCACGAGCAACATCAATTCCACGAGAATTGAGGCGGGACGAATCAGTTCCTCCCAGGAGCGCTCCGCAAGAAACGCCACAGCCAGATAGACAATTGCCGCGACAATTCCGAGCATGTGCAGTCCCCACAGCAGGATCGCGACGATATTCCCGGCGTCGTCGGGATTCTTGAGCTGCGAGAAAAGCACGCCGGCGACGAAACCGAAGAAAATCATGCTGCCGACCCATGTACCCAGCGTGAACACCTTCAGAAAACGCCAAATCGTATTCATGAGAATTCCGTTAAAATGGGATTTTCGGTTCGCGCGGGATCATACGCTGCGCGATCCAGACACTCAAGGAGTTTTCCGGAACGCTTGCGGCAGTGAGACTAGGCGAAAATGGTGGGCGATCAAGGACTTGAACCTTGGACCTCTCCCGTGTGAGGGGAACGCTCTAACCAACTGAGCTAATCGCCCACAGCCGGTGCTTCGCCAGCATTATCGCACAAAAGGACGAATGATTTGCAAACCACGGCCACTGCCATCAATGGGAAGCTCGCGCAGCTTCAGTCCGCGATCGGGCGGGTCATCAAGGGCAAAGAGGACGTCATCCAGCTATCGCTGGTCGCGCTGCTGGCGCGCGGCCACCTGCTGATCGAAGACGTTCCGGGCGTCGGCAAGACCACTCTGGCGCAGACACTGGCGCGCGCATTCCGTTGTTCTTTCCAGCGCATCCAGTTCACGTCCGACATGCTGCCCAACGACGTCATCGGAATCAGTGTGTTCAACCCCTCGCGCCAGGAATTCGAGTTCAAGCCCGGGCCGCTCTTCGCGAATATCGTGCTCGCCGACGAAATCAATCGCACGACTCCGAAGACGCAGTCGGCGCTGCTCGAGGCCATGAACGAAGCTCAGGTGACCGTGGACAACCGCACGCATCCTCTGCCGCAACCGTTTTTCGTGCTCGCGACGCAGAATCCCATCGAGCACCACGGCACGTATCCGCTTCCCGAATCGCAGATGGACCGCTTTCTGATGCGCATCCGCATGGGCTATCCCGGGCGCGATAGCGAAAAGGAAGTCCTGCGCAGCAATTCTGCGCTGCCTGCCGGGGATGTTCCGCCAGTGATGGAAGCCGCCGACCTGGTTGCCATGCAGGAAGCGGTGCGCGCCGTACGCGTGGAAGACAGCCTGCTCGACTACGCGCTCGAAATCGTAGAGCGCACGCGGCAGAGCGAGCAGTTGAGCCTCGGCGTGAGCCCGCGCGGCTCCGTGATGCTTTATCGCGGCGCGCAAGCCCGCGCTTTTCTTGATGGGCGCGACTATTGCATCCCCGACGACATCAAGCTGCTCATCCTGCCTGTATTCGCGCACCGCATTGTGGTCAGCTCGCGCTACACATCCACACAGAAGCGCTCCGGGCAGGCCGAATCGATCCTCTCCGAAATCATGGAAACGACGCGCGTTCCTCTCTGAAGACTCGCGATGGCGGACTTCCCTCTTCTGCGTTGGTGGCGCGAGCGCGACAAGCCCGGCTGGCGCAACTTTGGCGTCGCCATGGCCATTCTCGGCCTCGCGTTCGTGCTCGCGCTTTACTCTGCCGCAATGTCGGAGTCAGGCCGGCCGATTTTCGCGTGGGGCTCCGCGATCCTCGCACTGCTGCTCGCGGCGTGGGTGGCCATCACGATCGTGCCGCGAATGGCGCGCCGCACGAGCCTCCGCTGGCTGCTCTATCAGGTGGACTACCGGCCGACGCGCGAAGGCGGCATCTACCTCGCGGCGATTTTCACGATCGCGCTGGCCGCGGTGAACACCGGCAATAATCTCCTCTTCCTGATTTTATCGTGCCTCATCGCGGGGATTCTCGTCTCTGGAATCATATCGTATTCGGTTCTCATGGGTCTGGCGCTGAACATTGAGCTGCCCGAGCACGTCTTTGCCGAACAGCCCATCCTCGCGACGGTTGAAGTGAGAAATGAAAAAGCGATCACGCCGTCTTTTTCTTTGCGCGTGGTCGGATTGCAGGAGAAAGAAACCGCGGAGATTCTGACCCGCCCGGTTTATTTCCCCTATATACCTCACCAAAATTCAGCGCGGCAGAAAGTCGAACTGACGTTCCCGCGCCGGGGCGTCTACCGGCAGGACGCATTCGGGATTCGAACGAAGTTTCCCTTCGGATTCCTCGAAAAAACGCGCCGCGTCGAATCGGAGCTTGAGCTGGTCGTCTATCCGCGCGTCGAGCCTACGGACGAATTTTTCGAAATCCTGCCGCTGCTGAGCGGGGAAATGGAGAGCCTCCATCGCGGCCGCGGCCACGATTTGTATTCCATCCGCGACTACCTGCCCACCGACAGCGCGCGATTTGTCGACTGGAAATCCTCGGCGAAGACAGGCGCTCTGAAGATTCGCGAATTCGCCCGCGAAGACGAGCGCCGCCTCGTGCTGGCGCTCGATCCCTACCTTGGCCGCGCCGCTTCAGCCTCCGAAGAGCAAACACAAAATGCCCGCTTCGAGCGCGCCGTTTCGCTCGCCGCCTGCATCACATGGCACTTTTACGACACCGGCGCTGTAATGCAGTTCCGCTCGCCACAACTCGCCACGCCGATGACTGGCGCCGACGAAATCGTTTACGACGTACTGCGCGAACTCGCCTTCATCGAGGCTGATCGCGACAATTCCGGAGCCGGGTTCCTGCACTCTCTGGCTGAAGGAACGGAATCTTTCAAGATTATTCTGACGGCTCAACCTCGCGGGACGATTCCCACGTCGATGTGGAGTTCTTCCTACTTCATCTTTCTCGACTCATTGTGAGCAGCCAAAATTCAGCGATTGCGGACGGCGAGCGATCGCACCGAATTCTTCAGTATTTCAAATTTACTTCCTGGCAGAGATTCCGCGCAAAAGGCTCTTCCATCTTGCCCAGGCGTCGTCGCGAGCCTTGGAGTTCGCCGGAGATGCGTCCGGGGCTACGCCCGCGCGCATGAAGCCGTGGCCCGCGCCGTAGTAAGTTACAGGTTCATAGGTTTTCCCCGCGGCTTTCATTTGTTGAATTGTGTCCGGCACAGTGGCGCCGATCCGCTTATCATTGCCAGGGTAGAAGCCGTAGACAGGAGCGTTGATGCGCGCCATCGCGTCGGTCGCGGGCGGCGCGCCATAGAAAACGAATGCGGCGGCCAGGTCCTAACGATTCGTCGCAAAGCGGAAGGATTGGCTTCCTCCCCAGCAGAAACCCGCGACGAAGAGCTTGCCGTTCGATGCGGGAATCTTCTGCGCGTAGTCGGCGACGGCGTCGAGGTCCGCGGTGATCTGGTCCGGATTCAAGTGGCTGACCGCTTCGGTCGCCTGGCCCGGCGGAAAATCCTTGCTGCGGCCGCCGTTGGGGCCCATGCCGGAAAGCAAATCGGGCGCGACGTGGAAGTATCCGGCGGCGACCTGATCGGCGAGATCCTGCACCCAGTCCGTCATGCCGAAGATTTCGTGGATGATAAGCACGACCGGCGTCTGCGTCGCCGACTCCGGATAGACCACGAAAGTTTCCACCGCGCGGTCGCCATGCTTCACGGTGACACATTCGCGGTGGCGCGGCGAAAATATACGCGCAAGCGGCCACCCACAACCGCCGCCACTAGCAGGGCGCTTTCATGCGACAATGTCCGCGAATTTCAGGTCACAGTGTGAAATTGAAGCAGCGTCAAATCGTTGCAATACGCCGAGCATTGCTCTCGTGGTACCGCGCCAATCGCCGCGCGCTCCCCTGGCGGAAAGGCCGCGATCCGTATCGCATCTGGGTCGCCGAAATCATGCTCCAACAGACGCGCATCGCCGCCGTGATTCCCTATTACGTGCGATTTCTTCGCCGATTCCCGACGGTCAAATCGCTCGCGCGCGCGCGCGAAAGCGAAGTTCTAAAATATTGGGCTGGCCTAGGATATTACAGCCGCGCGCGAAATCTGCATCGCGCCGCGCGCGAAATTGTCCGAGATCATGGCGCCATATTTCCAAACTCGCTGGAAGAAGCCCTCGCTCTGCCCGGCATCGGCGGCTACACGGCCGCCGCGATCCTCAGCATCGCTTACGGTGTCCCTCTCGCTGCCCTCGACGGCAATGTTGCTCGCGTTCTCGCTCGCTTATTGGCCATTCGCGGCGACGTCTATCAGCCGCGCCAACGAAAGCTGCTCGGCGAAACCGCGCAGCAGCTCATTCCGTTGCGCTCCGCGGGCGATTGGAACCAAGCCATGATGGAGCTCGGCGAGACTATCTGTACGCCACGCGCACCGAATTGCAACGTATGTCCGCTCGCGAGGCGATGCCGCGCATTCGCCCTCGGCCTCACCGAGAAAATCCCCTCCCCGAGCAGAAAACCAGTCACAGTGCCGATGAGCATTGCTGCGGCCATACTTCTTGATCCTCGCGGCCGGACGCTCCTCACAAAATCTCCCGGCTGCCACGATGCCGTCCTTTTTTCTCGTATGTGGCAATTTCCCGCAATCGAAGTCCGAGATCACCTCAACGCCCCGGAGACACTTGCGCGCCATCTCCGCGCAACCCTCCGCATCACGTCCAATCATTTCGCCGCGTTGCCTCACGCGAGCCACGCCGTCACATTTCGCAAACTGACGCTGCTCCCGTTTCTGGTTCGCGTTCCGAAACTCCCGCGTCGCGCCGATTACCGCTCGCTTCCTCTCGCCAAGCTCGCCGAAATCGCCGTCTCCAGCGCGACGCGTAAGATCGCCCGCGCCGCACGTAGTGTCCAGGCGCAGTAACGGGTTCGTGCCCTAGCACTCCGCCGAACCGCCCGGATGTTAGAATTGTTAAATGGCGACAGCCTTCACATTCGCGGCTCGCAGCCAGCCTCTCCCCGCCATCCAGCGCTATTTTGAGGTGTCGCTCTTTCTGCTCACCGCCACGGGAATCCTGTCGCTCATCACGACCAACAAGCTCGACGTGGTGACGACGATCCTGGCTGCCTCCGCGATCGTCTACAAAGGACTGCGTCTGTGGCGCGGAAATCCCGCCGAACTTTCCGCGCGCACGGCAACGGCGCTCGTCCTCGGCTACTTCATGTTCTTCCCGGTGGATCTGTGGTTTTTTTCGCGCGAACTCTCCGCTGGAATGCGCAATCCTCTGCTTTACGCCGGTCTGCTCGCCGCGATTCACCTCCTGATTTTCGCCACCATCGTTCGCCTCTATTCCTCGCGCACGATCCGCGACTTCATTTTCCTGGCGCTGCTCGCTTTCGCGGCGATGCTCGCGTCAGCAATTCTCACCGTCGACACGACATTCCTCATCACGCTCGCCGTCTTCTTGCTTCTGGCCGTGGCCAGCTTCGTTGGACTGGAAATCCGCCGCAGCTCGACGGGCGCGGTCTCGCCGCCGCTCGAACCTCGCAGCCCGGCTGCGCGGCGCCTTCAACGCGCGTTGGGATTGACGTCGCTGGTCGTCGCCGCGGGAGCCCTGGGCATCGGCGTCATCATTTTCTTTCTGATTCCCCGCTGGACCGCCGGTTACCTCAGCGCGTTCAACGCGCAGCCGAATCTGGTCACCGGCTTTTCCGACAACGTCACGCTCGGAGCTATCGGCCGCATCCTGCAGAGCAAAGCTTTGATGATGCGCGTACGAGTGCAGGGCGATCCCGTCCGCGCACAAGACGTCCACTGGCGCGGAGCAATCCTCACGAATTTCGACGGCAAGCGCTGGTTCACTCCCAGAGATCGCTCCTTCGTCATCGCTCCGGACGGCTCCGGAACGTACCGCTTTCGCGATCTCCCGCTGCCCGCCGGTTCGTTTTCCCCGCTCCATTACACCGTGATGCTCGAGCCGATAGGTTCCGATGCCATCTTCGTTGCTTCGCATCCCACGGCGCTCTGGGGTCGCTTCGGTTTTGCCGGCGGCGGGACGATTGGAGCCAGTCCCCGCGGATTCCTGCTGCTGGATAGCACCGGCGCGATCACGAATCCGCAGCAAGACACCGGCGGCCTGCGCTACGAAGGCATCTCGCAGATTGTCCACGCGCCGCCGCAGCTCCTGCGCGCCACATCAGCGAATTATCCCGAAGATATTCGCAACACCTATTTGCAACTGCCCGACATCGATCCGCGCATCACGCAGCTCGCGCAGCAAGTCACCGCGAACTCGCCGACGCCATACGACAAAGCCTTTGCGCTCCAGAATTATCTTCGCGCGAATTTTCGGTACACGCTCGACCTCAGCGACATGAAGCGCGACGATCCGATGGCGTATTTTCTCTTCGTCAAGCACGCCGGCAACTGCGAGTATTTCGCCTCCGCGATGACCATCATGCTCCGCGCGCTCGGCGTTCCCGCGCGCTACGTCACCGGCTTTCTTCCGGGCGAATACAACGACGTCGGCAGGGACTTCATCATCCGCGCGAGCGACGCGCACAGCTGGGTGGAAGTGTACTTCCCCGGCTACGGCTGGCTGACGTTCGATCCCACTCCGCCGGGCGACCAAGTCGCTTCCGGCGGCCTTGCGCGCCTGGAGAAATACTGGGATTGGTTCCAGCTCAATTGGAATGAGTGGGTGATCAACTACGATTATTCGCACCAGTTCGTGCTCGCGCGCGACTTGCGCACTTCTTCGCGCGAGTGGTCCGGTTCGGTCAGCCAGTTTTACGAGTCGAAGCGCCGCTCCGTGATCGACTTCATCAAGCGCTCGCAGGCCCGCCTCTCGGGTTCGCCTTACGCGCTTCCCGGCTCGCTTGCCTTCCTCGTTCTTCTGCTGATTTTCTTCCGCGGACGCGCCATGGGCGGCTTCGTCGCCATTCGCTGGAGCCTTCGCGCGAATCGCGCCGGCGCGCTCTCCGCCGACCTCGCGGCGTTTCAATACCGGCAGATGCTGCGCTTGCTAGAACGCCGCGGCTGGCGAAAATCCGATGAGCAAACGCCTCTCGAATTCGCTGCTTCGATCCCCGCGCCGGAATTCGCCGGCCCTGCGCGCGAGCTGACCGCCCTCTATCAGTCCGCGCGCTTCGGCTCCCGCCCCGCCGATGCCCGCCGTGTCTCCTCCCTCCTCGCCGACATCAAATCCCTCCGCCGCTCTCGCAATCGGTAAGCCGGGGTTTAAGCCAGCTCGTCTTCTGTTGGCGCGCCACGCCCGCCTGTGTGATTCCCAACCCCGCGGTTTCCGCGGGCGTGAGGAATCCGATTTTTATCTTCAAATTATTTGCGGGATTGCAGAACTTGAAGAATGGCTACTTTATTTCGAGGACTTCCTTTTCCTTCGCCGCGGACAAATCCTCCACTTTCTTCGTCTCCGCGTGCGTCAGCTTCTCCAGCTCATCGAGCGACCGCTTCTTATCGTCCTCGCTGATTTTCTTATCCTTCTCAAGTTTCTCGATGGCTTCCTTGATGTCCCGCCGAATATTGCGTACAGCCGTGCGGTGATTCTCCAAGACTTTGTGAATCATCTTCACCAGGTCCTTGCGCCGCTCTTCGGTAAGCGCGGGAATCGGCACGCGCAAGACTTTTCCGTCAGAAGTGGGATTCAGTCCCAGATCCGAAGTGCGAATCGCTTTATCAATCATCGGCATGGCCGTCGGGTCCCACGGCGAGATCATGATCATCGTCGGGTCGGGCACCGAAAGCGTTCCCAGCTGGTTGATCGGCATCGGCGTGCCGTGGTAGTCGACGCGCACGTGATCGAGCAGCGCCACGTTCGCGCGGCCTGTCCGCACGCCGGCCAGCTCCTTGCGAAAATCCTCCACCGCTTTTTCCATGCGGACCTTGGCCTGTCCCATGGCGTCTTTCGTCGTTGCAATCGTTGTCATCGCAAATGCCTCTTGGATACGTCCTAATCCGCCGCCACCAGCGAGCCGACCTTTTCCCCGCGCACCACGCGCTGCAAATTCCCCCTCACGTTCATGTCGAACACGATGATGGGCATCTTGTTGTCCATGCACAGCGAAATCGCCGTCGAATCCATCACCGACAATCCCTTCTGAATCACGTCCAGGTGCGTTATCTTGTCGAACTTCTTCGCGCCCTTCACCTTTTCGGGGTCCGCGTCATACACGCCGTCCACGCGAGTCGCCTTCAAAATCACGTCCGCCTTGATTTCCATCGCACGCAGCGCCGCCGCCGTGTCCGTTGAAAAATAGGGGTTCCCCGTACCCGCCGCGAAAATCACCACGCGCTCCTTCTCTAGGTGCCGCGTGGCGCGCCTGCGAATGAACGGCTCGGCCACCTGATGCATCTCAATCGCGCTCATCAGCCGCGTGTGGCAGCCGAGCTTTTCAAGCGCGTCCTGCAGCGCGAGCCCGTTGATCACCGTCGCGAGCATCCCCATGTAGTCGCCCGTCGCGCGGTCGATGCTCAGCGCCTTCTGCCGCGCCCCGCGGAAAATATTTCCTCCGCCGACCATAATCGCCACCTGCACGCCCAGCCCGTGGACGGCCTTCAGCTCCTGCGCGATTTCGATCACGGTCTCGGCGTGAATCCCCGCGCTCAGCGGCCCTTGCAGCGATTCGCCCGACAGTTTCAGCACGATGCGCTTGTACACCGGCGGTCGTTTTCCCACTCCCAGCTTCGGGGCGATCTTCGATGGCGTCATTTGTCCCTGGTTCCGTCCTGCTGAAGTCCCGCGGCATTCTAGCAGAGATTTTTGCGCCGCGGTAAGATGCTTCCCAGTGCGCTGTTGCCGTTTCGACGTTTCCGGCTTTCCGGGGGACATCCGTGACCACTGAGACCGCGCGCATCGAAGCCTTCTCCGACGGCGTTTTCGCCATCGCCATCACTCTTCTCGTCCTCGACATCAAAATCCCCGCGCCAGACAGCCATCTGGCCCGCGCGCTTCTCCTGCAATGGCCGTTTTATTTCTCGTTCATCGTCAGCTTCGCTTTCATCGGCATCATGTGGATCAATCACCACCGACTGTTCACTCATATCAAGCGCTCCGACAATCTCCTCCTGATTCTCAATCTCCTGCTCCTTCTCGGCGTGACCTCTGTTCCTTTTCCCACCGCCGTCCTGGCCGCGAATCTCGGCCAGCCGGGACAGCGCGCGGCCGCGATCCTCTTCAGCGCAACCTATTTCTTCATCGCGATCGCTTTCAACGCGCTCTGGCGCTACGCCACTTCGCGCAATCATCATCTCCTCGCCGCCAACGCCGATTTCGCCGCCGCGGACCAGATTTCCCGCCAGTACGCCGTCGGCCCGTTGCTCTACTTGATCTGCCTCGGCCTCGCCTGGGTCAGCGTCGAAGCGAGCCTCGCGCTCAACGCCGCCCTCGCCTGCTTCTTCGCCTTTCCGCCCGATTTCGTCTCTTCCCGCCGCCGCTCAATGTGACACTTCCGAAAGTGCCACAAACTCGCGCCCACGCTCGCCGCACTTCCCCTACCTTGCTCTCATGCGAAAAGCAAACTTCATGATTGCGCTTATGGCCGTAGGACTGCTTGCGCCCAGCGTTTACGCCGGGGGAAAGGGCTGGGACAACGTGAAAAAGCTAAAGCTGGACGAGCGGCTCCTGGTCAAGATGGACGATATGACTCAGTTCAAGTGCTATTTCCGCATCGCCACGGACGACGAGCTCGTCTGCCTGCCGTTGTTGCGGGTGAGGAATCTTCCTTCGACGCCTCCCGAATACGATCTCGAACGTGATCGAATCCGCGAAGTCAGTAAGCGACACACGAGTGCTCAGGGGGGGGTGTTGGAAGATGCGTTAGTCGGGGGAGGGCTCGGCGCCATCGTAGGGGTCGCTCACCCGCCGAGCAATCCTCCACAGGGCCGCGACGTGGCAATTCTAGCAGGGTCTCGCGCCGTCGCCTTTATTGTCGTTGACCACGTCTTTCCGCTGTTTCATCACGGGGTCATCTTCAAGCGAAGGGACGACTTGGCGTGGTATCGTCCGCGTCCGCAGGAGATTTCAAGCAACACAAGCGGGAAAAATTAGGCGGCCAATTCCGGCCCATCAAGGAATTATGCTTGGGGTTAAATCGTCGGCTCTGATGGTGCGACGCTGTCGGACGCCGGTCCAGCCTGGCTTCCGCCCGTTCCATCGCTCTCACCGACCTTGAATCGCGCGAACCGCCTCACAGTGATGTTCTCGCCCAGCTTCGCGATGGCCAGGTCGATCAACTCCTTCACCGTCATGCCTTCGTCGCGGATGAAGTGCTGCTCGTAGAGGCAATTCTCTTCGTAGAATTTCTCCATCTTGCCGCTGACGATCTTCTCGATCACCGCGTCCGGCTTGCCCGTCGCCTTCGCCTGCTCGCGGTAAATCTCCCGCTCGCGGTCCAGGATCTGTTGCGTCACTTCCTCGCGCTTCAAAAACCGCGGATCGAGCGCCGCAATGTGCATCGCGATGTCGTGGCACAGCTTCTGATAGTCGTCCGTCCGCGCGACGAAATCACTCTCGCAATTCATTTCCACGAGCACGCCGATCTTCCCGCCCGCGTGGATGTAGCTTCCCACCATCCCCTCGGACGTCGCGCGCTGCGATTTCTTCTGCGCCGCGGCCTGTCCCTTCTTGCGCAGGATCGTCGTCGCTTGCTCCAGGTTGCCTTTCGACTCCACGAGCGCGTCCTTGCAAGCGGCAAAGCCGGCACCAGTGAGCTCTCTCAGTTTTTTCACCAATTCTGCGGGAACGTTTTGCGGTGATTCCTGCGGTGTCGCCATCTCAGATGTCGTTTCCTTCCACGGAATTTCGCAATGTCACTTCAGCGCAGCGTTTCTCGACGGCGCCCGGTAAATCTCCCCTGAAAAAATCGAGCCGCTTGCCGCCTATTGCGGCTTTTCTGTCCCGTTATCTTCACTCGGAGCAGCCGCGGCCTCTTCCGCCGTGAATTCCGGCGCGGGCTCCTGATCTACAAAATCGCCTTCCTGCTTTTCGTACTGTTCGTATCGGCTGGTGTCCACGTACTCGACGCCTTCTTCCGCGCCCGCTACGCCCTCGGCGGCCTTCTGCTCGGCGATCTGCGTCTGTTCGTACTGCTCGCGCCCCGCCAGCACCGCGTCGGCAATCTTCGAAGTAAACAGCCGGATCGCCCGCAGCGCGTCGTCGTTCCCAGGAATGATCCAGTCGACCAGATCCGGATCGCAGTTCGTATCGACCACGGCCACTACCGGCACGCCCATCCGCCGCGCTTCCTTCACCGCGTTCACTTCGTTGTTCGGGTCCACCACGAAAATCATGTCCGGCGGCGCTGTCATGTTCTCGACGCCGTCGAAATTCTGCTTCAAATGTTTCAGTTCACGATCCAGCCGCGCCGCTTCTTTTTTCGGCAGCGTGTTCACGCGCCCGTCCTCGACCATGGCCTTCAGCGTCTTCAGGCGCTTGATCGATTTCTGCAGCGTCGCCCAGTTCGTCAGCGTCCCGCCCAGCCAGCGGTGATTCACGAAAAACATTCCGCAGCGCTTCGCTTCTTCGGCGATGGCTTCCTGCGCCTGGCGCTTCGTGCCCAAAAACAGCACCGCGCGTCCCTGCGACGTATATTCGCTGACTTTTCTTGAGGCTTCGCGGAACATCTTGAGGGTTTTTTGCAGGTCAATTATGTGGATGCCGTTGCGTTCCCCGAAAATGAACTCCTTCATTTTCGGGTTCCAGCGTCGTGTCTGGTGGCCGAAATGCACGCCGGCCTCCAGCAATTCCTTCATCGTGATTTCTACCAATCGTCCTCCTCGTCGAAGGGATGCTTTGCTCCGGCTCGCCGGAGAGCATCCTTTTTTGCCGGTTCCTTTCCGGCCGTGTATTTAATTCCTAAGTCCGCTTACCCGTCACTCGTCACTTGCTTGCCCTGACTCAGGAAGGGTCACTCGTCACTGCCTTTACCGCTTACTGAACTGGAATCTCCGCCGCGCGCCCTTCTGGCCGTACTTCTTCCGTTCCTTCATCCTCGAATCGCGCGTCAGAAAACCGTTCTTTCGCAGCCCGACGCGCAGTTCCGCGTTGAATTTCGCCAGCGCACGCGCCAGTCCCAGCCGGACCGCTCCCGCCTGCCCCCCGACGCCGCCGCCCTTCACCGTCGCTTTCACTTCGAGCTGGTTCAGCGTCTCCGTGAACTTCAGCGGCTCCACCGCCGCCGTGTGCCACGCGACGTTCCGGAAATATTCCTCCACCGGACGCCCGTTGATCGTGAACCGTGGCGTTCCCATCCTCACGAACACGCGCGCCACTGCTTCGCGCCTCCGGCCCGTACCGAAAAATTGCTCGCTCTTTTCTCGCCCAATCGGATTCGCTGACGTGCTCAAAATCCCTCCTGCGCTTTCAACCTGCCAATACTGTCATCCCGAACCCGTTCGCTACTTCTGCGAACGGTGTGAGGGATCTGCTTTTGGTTTCCAAGCGATTCACGTGCCTTTAATTCGCCAGCGGCTGCGGTTTTTGTCCCGCATGCCTCGCCAAATCCTTGTCCCCGATGTACACGCGCAACTTCTTCGCCCGGTGCGCCCGCAATTTATTCTTCGGCAGCATTCCGAGCACCGCTTCCCGGATCACTTCATCGGAGTGATGCGCCATCCGCCGCCGCACCGGAATTTCCTTCAATCCGCCCGGGTAACCGCTGTGATGACGGTAAACCTTCTGGTCCAGCTTGTTCCCCGTCAGCCGGATTCTCTCCGCGTTAATCACAACCACATGGTCGCCGCAGTCAATGTGCGGCGTGAAACTCGGCTTGTCCTTGCCGATCAGCACTCGCGCCACGCGCGCCGCCAGCCGCCCCAGCACCTGGTTCGTCGCGTCCACCACGAACCACTGCTTGCCGACGGTCAGTTCTTCCGCGTCGCGGCCTCGTGGAATATAAGTCCGCATCAATGCACCTGGTCCTTTTAACCCTGGAGAGATTCTTAGCCCTGTTCGGACATTGCCGGCGGGACCTACTCAGCAGTTACTCTGCGCTACCAGTCGCTTCAAACCACTTCGTTTGTCCGCGGACAAACCTCTACATTACGGTATGCGTCTCCGATAGTCAACTCATTTGCTGGAACGGTGACTTAGCTCCATAATTCTGTCACCGCTTAACAGCGACGTGAGAATGTCACCCTACTTTGCCAGCGACCCGCGACGCACCTCTCATCGAATCATGAGCTCAGGACTTCACCAGCTCCACCCTGTTGCGGCCCGCCCGCTTCGCGGCATAGAGCGCCTGGTCCGCCTCCCGCACCAGCTTCCAGAACTCCGGTGCCTCCTTACCCGCGAACCCGCACGCCCCCACGCTCGCCGTCACCGAAACCTCCTTGGTTCCGAACCGGAATTTCTGCGCACAAAACTGTTCCCGCAGGCGGTTCACCGTCGTCAGGATGTGCTTCTCCTCCACATGCGACACCACGTAGAGAAATTCGTCCCCTCCGATCCTCCCGCTGATGTCCGACGCTCGCGTATTTTTCTTCAGCACTTCACCGAACCGTTTCAGCACCGCGTCTCCCGCTTCGTGCCCGTACTCGTCGTTGATCTGCTTGAAATCGTCCAGGTCCATGTGCGCCACCCACACCGCGAATCCGTGCCGTGCCGCGCTGTGCAACTGTCGTTTGGCCCATTCTTCGATCCCCCGCCGGTTCGGAAGCCCTGTCAGCGGGTCCGTATACGCCATGGCCTCCAGTTGCTGATTTTTCGCCTCGATCTCCCGGTGCAACTGCACCGTCCGTCGTCCCACCCCGATCCGCGCCAGCAGTTCTCCTGGGTCGAACGGTTTCGTCAGGTAATCGTCCGCTCCCGCCGCCAGTCCCTTCACCACGTTCCCTTTTTCCGCCATGCTGGTCAGCACGATGATGTAGGTATACCCGCCCTGCCCGTCCCTCCGGATCTTCTCGCACAGCTCCAGCCCGGTCGTATCCTCCATCATCCAGTCCGTAATCACGATGGATGGCCTCTTTTCCGCGTAGAGTCCCAGCGCTTCTTCCCCGCTCTTCGCGAATATTGCCGCGTACGGCTCCCCTTCCAGGGCGTGTTCCACCAGCTTTCGCTGGATCGCCGAATCGTCCGCCACCAGCACCCTCAGCTTTTGCTCCTCTTCGCTCACGTGTTTCCGCGCTCTTTCTCCCGCGCGCCTGTCCTCCCCGATTGGCTCACCTTCGCCCGAAAGCTTTGTCGGCGGCGGGGCCATCCTTCCCTGCACAACAGTGAGTCGTCCTTTATCGTGGCTTCGTGTAACCAGGCGCAACCACTGCCATTGATCTCTCCGGAGTATACTCGATTCCCCGGTCCCGCATCTTTCCCACAGCCCAAGCCACGCCTCCCAAGTCAACGGAATATGGGAACGCCAAGTCCGCGGCACACAGGGCTCGCAGGTCCCCGGCAAGGGGAGCTTGGGAGATCGGCCGAGCTTGGGGGATCGTCGACCTTTACAAGTAAATCAGTGCGCGAGGAAGCGCGGTATTCTTCGGTTCGCAACGCCCTTCTAACCCGCCACTGGCCGCTTCTCATGACGAGGAAGAAAACAGTAGTCAGTGGTTGAACGTGAGATGGACTAGTTGGCAAGCCGAAAGCGGATGGTGACGAGGTACTGCTGGGCGATGGGCTTCCCGTCGAGTTTCGCGGGCAAGTAGCGCCACTTGCGCAGGGCGTTGAGGGCCGCATCGCGAAGCATGACGGGGCCAGAGATCACTTTCATCGAAGTGACGTTGCCCGAAATTCCGATCATGGCCTGAATCGTCACGTCGCCTTCCACGTGATTCTGCTGCGCCAATGACGGATACACCGGCGGGACGGAAGCGATCAATTTCGGTTCCTGCACGTTGCCGCCCTGCCGAATTTCCGGCGCGGGCGCGGCCAATGCGGGGGCTCCGGAATCAGCTCCCGGAACAATCGAGCCGAGCGAAGCAGCGTCGCCAGAAACGGGAGCGCCGCCGGGCGCGGTGACCGTGATGTCGGGAGCCTGCGCGTCGAGTTGCTTCACAGCATGCTTCTTGATTTCCGGGCGCGCGTTCAGGTCGCCGGCGTAGAGATTCGGAATCACAGTCGCGGTCGATTCATTCGAATTCGTCGCCGAGTTCTTCGAAGCCGCGTGCGTTTCGGCGGGGACCTTCGATGATTTCTCAGAAGCTTTTTCGGATGTTTTTTCGACTGGGGGGTTCTTCGGCGCAGGGGCGACGTTCCTGGCGGGGAGGGTCGAATCGCTCGAAGGCGCAGCCGAGGAAATATTCGGCGCGGACGATTCCGCAGAAGAGGCGGATGAAGTTTCCGCAGGCGCAGAAGTTTGCGGCGTCGCCCCTTGCGGCGGATTCGCCGGCTGAGGCTGCGCGGGAGCGTGTAGCGTTTTGTCCGCGGGCAGCAACTCGGTGCTCGAATTCGCGGCGAGAGTGGCCTGGCGGCGAACGTACGTCACGCCGGCGGCAATCACTACGAGAACGGCGACCGCGGCGAGCACGGAAAATGATTTCGAGCGCGAGCGCGGCGCGTTTGGAACGGAATGCGCGACGGAAGACATCGCGATATTTGCGTTTTGAAGAGCTGGAGCGGCGCTGGCGGAAGGCGACGGGCTGAAGGAGTGCAATTCGCCGAAGACGGGACGAACGGGCTTGCTGCGCGATCTCTCGGATTTCGGCGAGTCGCCCCGGCGAGCAGGGGCCGTGTGAGGACGACGGCCGGGGATTGGAATTTTTTCCTCGACAGGCGCAGGCTCGCTCAGGCGGGCAGGCTCGCCGAGGCGAGCAGGCGCGGGAGTTTCGACGAGCGCGGCGACGGCGGACTCGACGGAGGAATCCGAAGTAGCACCCGCGAGAGGTTCGATCTGTTCTTTCTGCCAATTTCGCGCGAGGCCGTAGCCAGAATTATTCGTGGGGAGCGGAGCTTCCTTTGGCGGCTCGAATTTGGGGGCCGCTTTGGGGATTTCGCGGGGAGGCGCGACGGATGGAACGATGGACGGAATTTTCAATTCATCGCCGGCAAGCTCTTTGCGCGGGTCCGCTGGAGGCGCAAGAGGCGAAGCGTAGGCGGAAGTCTCGGCTGGGCTAGCAGGCTTGGCCAGGCCAGCAGGCGCAGGATTTTCATTCAGCAGCGGCGCTACGGGACGCTGAGGAACCGCCGCGTGACTGAAAATGTCGCGCGATTGCGACGGAGCGGGAGCCGGCGCGGCCGGCGCAATGGAAACCGGATCAACGAACGAGGTGCTCGCCGAATAATTTGGCGCAGCGGGCGAAGCCGGTTCGGGCTTGCGCGAAACGGGAAGCGGTTCGGAAGGAAAATGAATGCCCCAGAAGCCTTGCGCGGCCTGCGAGAACTCGAGTTTCACGTAGTGGACGTCTTTGTTCGCGCTGTTGACCTGGAAAATCTTGCAGGTCGCTTTGGCATGAGTGCGAAGATTCGCTAGAGCGACGGTCTGGCCGGCGCGTACGCGGGCGAGAAGTTTGACGACGGCGCCGCGCGGGAAAACAATCATTGTTGAGGTGTCTTCCTCGAACGGCTCGGCGTGCTCCGTCGTGCCCATGACCGAGGTGAGCTGCGTGCCGTTGACGCGGACGGGAACTTCGAGGCCGATGGCTTCGGCTTCGAGGTTGTCGCTGCCGGCGCGGGACTTCGTGGTGGTTGAGGAGAACGGAATATCGGTCGTCTGCGTCGCCATTTCAGTCCTACCCTTGGTCGCGACCTCGGCTGGGACGAGCCAGGCAGGACCGCCCCCGGGTCCGAATTCACCTTTTCGTGGTCAAAAAGATTGTGAGGCGGGGAAGGTTCAGAGGCAATAGTACTGGACTAAAAAGTTAGAGCCTGTACATAAGGACAGGTTGCGCAATTTCCCGCGTCGCAGTGGAGAGCGGGCGAAAACGCTTCAATTTCAATGAAATGCGAAGCGGTTGACGAAAAGTGGGAAGGTGAATAAAGTAGAGATGCGGGCCGCGCCAGTGGCTCGAGTTCAGCTGCGTGCGACTGGGAGGTCGTACAATCGGTAGTACATCAGACTCTGGATCTGATTATCCTGGTTCGAGTCCAGGCCTCCCAGCCAGAACCCGGTGACGAGTGGCGAGTGACCCGCATGCGTTGTGCGCAGCTTCGGCGGACAAGCCCTCCAAACCCGTCACAGCAGGCGAGTTCTGATGAAAAGCGATTGGCCCCTCGGATGCGCTTGGCGCACCCGAGGGCGTGAGTGGCGCTGTCCCGCGGAATACAAGGAGACTCTGGATCTGGACTTTTTTTCCTGCCCGCTAACCGCGGGCGCTGGTTCGCGCCCAGGCCTCCCAGCCAGAACCCAGTGACGAGTGACCAGTGACGAGCAAGAATCAAAACGTGCGGACAGGGGTGCTGCGGGGAGAGCCCTCACGCCCTAACCGCCGGCAAGAGGAATTACTATCAGCGCCGCTGCTGTACGGCACGACTTCCCGACAAACGGCGCCGGGACGCAAGAGGCGCGGAAGCCGTGCCCTGGCGAGGCGCGCCACGGCGTCGTGCGTAGCCGGACCGCTCGTATCGTCGCCTCATTGTTTAGAAATAGACGTCTAACCCCTGCATTTTCAACACGCCCACAGAGGGTTGCTTTTGTCGTTCGTTGTCGCTCTAAAAAATTGTGACCTATTCGTATCGCAGGGCGATCATGGGATCGACGCGCATGGCGCGGCGGGCGGGGATGTAACAGGCGGCGAGGGCGACGATCATGAGCAAAATGGCAACCGCAATGACCGTGGCCGGATCGTTCGCGCGAACGCCGTAAAGCATCGCGGACATGAAACGCGTGACGCCAAACGCCGCGGCGATGCCGATGGCGGCGCCAACGAGCGCGAGCAAAATTCCCTGGCCGACGACGAGACGCAACAGGTCTCGGTGCTGCGCACCGAGGGCCATGCGAATGCCGATTTCGCGCGTGCGGCGGGCGACTTCATAGGCGAGCAGGCCATAGAGGCCGATGCAGGCGAGGACGAGCGCGAGAGCTCCGAAGAAACTGGAGAGGCGCGAGAGCAGGCGCTCGAGGTAGAGCGTTTGTTCAATCTGTTCGGTCTGCGTGAGTACGTGCGTGAGCGGCAAATTGTCGCCAACGCGAGACACGATGTCACGCACGTCATTGACCAGCGCCGTTGGATTGGCGGCTGCGCGCAATTCGAAGTAGGCGCTGTTGCTGACGAGCGGCAGGAACATCATTGGCTCAATTGGCCGGCGCAAATACGCATATTTCGTGTCGCCGACAATGCCGATGATGGTGTAGCCGGGGCCGGGATGCTGAACCTCATCGTCCGTGCTTTGCGCGTCGCCCATGTGGAGACCGACAGGATTTTGTTTGGAGAGAAATTTCTTCGCAAATGTTTCGTTAATTAAAACAGGAACCGGCGTGGAGCGACTATAGACGTGCTCCGCCGATGCGAGCGCCGCGGCCGCAGCAGGACTGGGGGCAGAATGCTCTTTCGCCGCGACGGCGCCCAGAACGTGTTGCGCGGCGTTCGTGGCGATAGCTGTAGCGAAATCGGCGGACGTGAACGTGCGTCCAGCAAGCAAGGGAATGCGCATGGTGGAAAAGAAATTCAGGCCGGCCGGAAGTACGCCGGTGTTGATGTTCTGTTGCGGCGGCGCGCCATCGAGATGCACGTCGTCGCCGGAATGGCCTCCGTCCAGAAGCGCATCTTCCGAGTAGCTGACGGAAGTCACGCCGGGAATTGCGGCGAACTGCCGCTGCAAATCGCTGTAGAGCTGCTGGGTTTGGGCGTCGGTGTAACCGGCGATAGTGGGATCGATGTTGAAGAGCAAGATATTCCGGGCATCGAAGCCGGGGTTGAGATTGTGAAGATTGCGCATGGTGCGGACGAGCAGGCCTGCGGCGACGAGTACAACCATCGAGAGCGCGACTTGCGCGATGACGAGCGCATTGCCGAGACGGAAGAAACGCTTGGAATGGGTAGCGGTTCCCGGGAACGACGAGGCGTTCTCCTTGAGGGATGGCGTGAGGTCAACTCGCGTGCCGCGGAGGGCGGGCGCAAGGCCGAACAAAATTCCCGTGACAAGAGTGACGGCGATGGTGAACGTCAGCACACGCCAATCGGGCGCGATGACAAACGGAAACTCCCCGTTACCGCTGGAAAATAATTCAATGAAAGCTCTGACGCCCCATACGGCAAAAAGGATTCCGAAGGCGGCGCCGAGCAGAGACATCAAGACGCTCTCGGTGAGGAGTTGGCGAATCAAGCGGGTCCGCGCCGCGCCGAGCGCCAGTCGCACGGACATTTCCTTTTGCCGCGTGGCCGAGCGCGCGAGCGTGAGTCCAGCGACATTGGCGCAAACGATGATGAGTATGAATCCGACTCCGAACATGAGCAGATAAAGCAGGGGCGCGATCTGGCTGGTTTCACCATTGAGGCCGGCTTGCGCCGGCAAGAGATGAATCTCTGGCGCGTCGGCTTCCGCAGAAACAGGGGATGCGCCGTGCAGCGTTTCATTGCGGAAGATTGCGCTTGCGGCGGCCTGCGCCTGGCCTATGGAAATGCCGGGCTTGAGGCGCCCGAGGACAATAACCCACCAGATGTCTCGATCGGACGTGCGTTCTTGATTTCCCCACCATTCGCCCTTGACGCGGTCGGCGAGAGAACACGGCAGGAAAAAATCTTGCGTGTTACCCGGCGTCAGATTGGTGAAGCGCGGGTCGGCGACGCCGACGATGGTAACGGGAACGTTGTCGAGATTCACCGTGCGGCCAATGACGGAGCGGTCGCCGCCAAAAGAGCGTTGCCAGTAAGCATAAGTCAAAACGATGGCGGGAGACGCGGAGGCAGTGTCATCAGAGGCGGCAAGCGGACGGCCGATGAGAGCGTTCACACCGAGGGTGGAGAAGAAATCGCCGGAAACGAATGTGCCGTGGGCGATGCTGGCGGCTCCGTTGCCACTGAGATCCATATCGAGAGGGCCGGCAAATGCGGCCATGCCGGAGAAGGCGCTGGCCTGCGCGTCCATGGTGCGGAAAAACGGAAGCGAAAACGAACAGTTGCGGTCCTCGCAGTCTCCATAGCCGCTGAAGCCGTGAACTTTCGGGCGGCTGTGCGCGGACCAGCGCATGACGACCAGTTGCTGCGGGTCTTTGACCGGAAGCGACTGCAGCAGAACGGCATCGAGCACGCTGAAAATGGCAGTGTTGGCGCCGATGCCGAGGGCGAGAGTCAGCACGGCGACGGCGGTGAAGCCGGGCGATTTGCGCAGCATGCGGAGAGCGAAACGAGTGTCCTGCCAGAGAGATTCGATGAACTGAGTACCGCGGGCGTCGCGGGCTTCTTCCTTGATGTATTCGAGGCCGCCGAATTGCGCGAGAGCGCGGCGGCGAGCCTCCTCTGAATTCATTCCCGCAGCGATGTTTTCGGCCGTCTGCTGCTCGACGTGGAAGCGAAGCTCCGAATCAAGCTGCCTTTCAAGCTTCGATTTCCGGAAAAGGCGGCCAACCCAATTCATGTAGAAACTCCTACTCATACCGCAAGGCGACCATAGGATCCACGCGCATCGCGCGCAGCGCAGGGATGTAACCCGCAAGGATACCAACGGCGAGAAGAGCGCAACCGACAATGACCAGTGTCAGAGGATCGTATGGCTTCACGCCAAACAGCATGTGTGTGATAAGCCGCGTGGCGGCGATGGCGCATGGCAGGCCGATGAAGATACCCATCAGAGTGAGCGCAAGCGTTTCGCCCAGAATCATGCGCAATACGCTGGCGCGCTGCGCGCCAAGCGCGAAGCGAATACCGAGTTCGCGCGTGCGACGCATTACGTTATAGGCCATCAGGCCAAAAAGACCGATGGCAGCGATTAGGAGGGCCAGTGCGCCGAAAAATGCCGAGAGCGCTGCGATAATGCGCTCGGGCAAAATCGAATCGTTCACGGTCTTGGTGAGAGAATCGACCGAAGCTACATACTGGCGCCCAAGGGAATTTGCAGCTTGCTGGAGTGGAACCAGCATGGTGCTGGGTGGAAGATCAGTTCGAACAAGCAAAGTGTCAAACTCTGCGGCCATGCCATATTGCAACGTGTCGAAGTAAACGGTGGGTTCGGGCGGTTTGCGAATGTCGTAGAGACTCGCGTTGCTGACAATTCCGACGATCTCCAAATCCTGCAACCGCGGGTCTTTACTGATGTCAATGTGCTCTCCGATCGCGTTCCCGTGTGGGAAAACTTCTTCGGCGAAATTGTCGCTCACCACGACTGCGTGTGGCGTGCGGGCATTGTCTTGCCAGTTGAATGTGCGGCCTTGAAGCAGTGAAATTCGCTCGGTATGGAAAAAGCCTGGCATGACCCGGTCAAGCTCGGAAGAAAAAAACTGGTTGTCAAGTCCGTGGATGCGAACTTTTACCGGCCAGTGGTAGCCGCCGCCAACATCTCCGTGTGAGAACGACGCAGAAACGACTCCCGGCAGACGTGAAATGTGGTCGGTGAGTTCGTGAAAATAAGCGAGGGGATCTGCATCCTGGAACGCGCCTGGTTTGGGAAACAGTCCGACTTCCAGCACGCCGCCAATCCGAAAGCCAGGCCGAACCGCGCGCAAATTTTCGAG
Source organism: Candidatus Acidiferrales bacterium (assembly GCA_035280405.1). Classification (GTDB taxonomy): domain Bacteria; phylum Acidobacteriota; class Terriglobia; order Acidiferrales; family UBA7541; genus DAHUXN01. Next base: position 206,941 of record DATEFX010000044.1, read on the forward strand.
CGTGCGGATGAAAAGTCCGGCACCCGCGAGGAGGACAAGAGAAAGAGCAACTTGAATGACAATTAAACTTTTCCCAAGCGTTCCAGTTCCATGGCCCAGAGTCCGCGAACCTTGCTGCAAAACAGAGTTGCAGTTTTCGCGAGTCGCGTGCCACGTCGGAGCGAGGCCGAAGAGTACACCAGTGAGGATCGCGATGCTCGCTGTGAAACTGAGGACTCGCAAATCCGGTGAAAGGTTGAGCGCTTTCGCGCCCACGTACCCATACAAGCCGATATGTTGGAACAGGAAATCGACCAAACCGTAGCTTCCCCAATTCGCGAGCAGAAAGCCCGCGAGAGTTCCCCCGACGGAAAGAATGATGCTTTCTACAAGCAACTGTTGCGCGAGACGGGAGCGAGAGGCGCCCAGAGTAGCGCGGACGCCGAATTCGTGATTACGCGCAGCCGCGCGCGAGAGCATGAGGCTGGCGAGATTGACGCAGGCGAGGAGTAGCACGACAGCGGAGATGCCGAGGAGGACGTAGACAGGCTTTGCAAACTTGGTGCGCAGGTAGGAGCCGCCTGTCGCGTCGGATTTGAGCGTGAATTGCAGCGAGTCAAAGGTGTCACGCGCCACACGAGTTTCCTGCGCGGGCGCCACGGCTTGGCGAATTGCCGGCCACAGCGAATCAAGCTGGGCACGCGCCTGGTCAACGGTGACCCCGGGTTTGAGTCGTCCGACGGGGTCAAGCCACAGCACGTCACGACGCTGAAGGCTTATTTGCAGATTGGTCGCTCTATAAATCAGCGGCTCCGCGTTGAGCGGAACAACGATGTCATCTTCCTCGTCGGGACTGGTTCCGGCGAATCCCTTGCGCGTGACACCGATGATGGTGAAGGGCAAATTCTCAATCTTCAATATCTTGCCGATGACGTCTCTTGCGCCGCCGTACTGCCGCTGCCAGAAAGCGTATCCGAGCACAGCGATTTGCTGTGGCAAGGAGGCGTTGAGGTCAACATCGGAAGGCGTGAGCAGCCGTCCAATTTCTGGTGTTGCGCCCAGAACCGAGTAATAACTGCCGGTGACGGGATCAACGCTGGCGCGGGTAAGTTCGCCGTTCGTTTCCACGTTCATGAGCGGGCCACCCTCCGCAGCGAAGGCTCCTGAAAAAACGTTCTGATCGCGCATGATTTCCTGGAGCATCGGGAGCGAGACAGACGCATAGTCATCGCCGGGAGTGTGAGCGCCGAAGCGGACCAGCTGTTCGGGGTGAGGCACCGGCAAATCACGCAGCACCAGAGCATCGAGAAGGCTGAAAGCGGCGGTGTTGGCGCCGATGCCGAGGGCGAGGGTGAGGACGGCGACGACGGTGAAGCCGGGGCATTTGCGCAGCACGCGCACGGCGAAACGAATGTCCTGCACGAGGGATTCGAGGAAGCGCGTGCCGCGGGCGTCGCGGGTTTCTTCCTTGATGTATTCGAGGCCGCCGAATTGCGCGAGGGCGCGGCGACGAGCTTCGGCGGGAGACATGCCGGCGGCGATGTTGTCGGCGGTTTGCTGCTCGACGTGGAAACGCAGTTCCGAATCGAGCTGCGCATCGAGTTTGGATTTGCGGAAGAAACGGCTGAGCCAAGTCATGTCGAGTACTCCTATTCGTAGCGAAGGGCAACCAGGGGATCGACGTGCATTGCGCGCCGCGCCGGAATATATGTCGCCACAAACGCAACCACCACCATGGCCGAGATGGCCAGCGCCATCGTCACCGGATCATTCGCCGTCAGCCCAAACAGTAGCCCCTTCACTAGCCGCGTAATCCAAATCGACCCGAGGAGACCGGCAGCGATACCGGCGACGAGGACTACAGCGGCGTCGCGCATGACGAGACGCAAGATCGAGCTGCGCTGCGCGCCGAGGGCCATGCGAATGCCGATTTCGTG
>DATEFX010000045.1:0-44877 GCA_035280405.1 Candidatus Acidiferrales bacterium
TGCGCCGGCCGGAAGAGTCCGGGATGTCCTTCGTAATACTCCTGTAGCCCCTGGGCCAGAGTGAGAGGGCAGTCCTGCTCTTGGTAGCGGAACTTCTTCTCCATGAAGATATGTGATCACTTTCGAAGTGAGAGGGATGCCTGTGAAGATTCGCGTGCAAGCATCACTATCAATCGCGCAACTTCCTCGGCTTCCATCGCCGTGCTGTCCACGTAGACGGCGCCCGCCGCACGGACAAGCGGCGAATGTTCGCGGCCGGCGTCGCGCTTGTCGCGCTCGTGGATTTCTTCGAGCGTCTTCGCCAGATCGATCTTGTCGCCCTTCTGCTGATGCTCGCGCCAGCGGCGCTGGGCGCGAATTTCATCCGAGGCGGTGAGAAAAATCTTCAGCTCAGCGTCGGGGAAAACGACGCTGCCGATGTCGCGCCCTTCCATTACCACGCCGCCCTCTCTGCCCGCGCGTCGCTGCTCAGCCACGAGGACGTGACGCACGCCAGGAATTACGGCGACACGCGAAGCCGCTTGCGAGACCTCCGGCGTGCGAATCGTCACTGTCACGTCTTCGTCATCGAGCAGAACGCGCTGGTGACCGTCCGCGGGTCGCAAATCAATCCGCGTCTCAGCGGCCAACGCTTCGAGTTGTCGCGCGGAATCGAGTGAGACTTTCTGGCGCAACGCCTTCAGTGCCACGGCGCGGTACATCGCGCCGCTGTCGATATAGGTATAGCCGAGGAGGTCGGCGACGCGACGTGCGACCGTGCTCTTCCCCGAACCAACCGGGCCATCAATGGCGATGACGAGCTTTCGCATCAAATTCGCTTGAACGCGCGCTCGATTTCGCGCACGGAATACCGCAGCACGACGGGCCTCCCGTGCGGACAGCTCATCGGATATTCCGTTTTCGCCAGTTCCACGAGCAGCCATTCCATTTTCGTCTGATCGAGAGGCATGTTTACTTTGATTGCGGCCTGGCAGGCGGTCGAGGCGGCGATGCGCGACTGCAGGGACTCGATCGATATGGACTGCGATTCGCGCGCCACGCCATCGAGAATTTCGGTAAGCAGTCTCTCCGCGTTGCCGCTGGCGATGCCGGCTGGAGCGGCGGAAATCGCGACGCTGCGCGGCCCCATCAACTCCGCTTCGAATCCATTGGCGCGAAGCTCTTCCTCTATTTGTTCGAAGATCACCATCTGATGCGGCGCCAGCTCGGCGATGATGGGCATCAGCAGCCGCTGTCCGCCAACCGCGCCCGCGCGCCGCGCCTCGAGGTGCTTCTCGAAGAGCACGCGCTCGTGCGCCACGTGCTGGTCAATGATCCACAATCCCTCGCCGTTCACCGCGACGATGTAGCTCGCGCTAATCTGGCCGAGCGGCTTTAAATCGCCGATGCTCTCCGGTCCAGGCAGCGCGGCGATCGATTCGGAAACGCTCACGGCGGGCTCGCGGCAAGAGTCCGCGGAAATCGGGACGACGTTCGGAAGCTCGATTCCCTCTGCCGCGTCGAAGTTCAGCCGCTGCGCTATCGGGATGTCCGGCGCGCCGGTCAACTCGAAATCCGTCGCGACCGCTGCCGCAGCCCCCAATGCAATTTCCGCCTGGTTCGGAATGATTGCTCGCGGGGGGCCGGGGAAAGCTCCCTCGCGCGAGGGGAGAGAAGGATCCACGCTTGGCCCAAAGTTCGCCGCGTATCCCCCTGCAGCCCCTGCGCTTGCGCCTGCTGCTTGCGCAGATGCTGTCTGCGCGGCGCTCGCCGGAAAACTCGGCACGGGCCGCGCGTGCGCTAACGCCATGCGAATCGAGTCGCGCACAAAATCATGCACGCCTTGCCCGTGGCGGAATCGCACTTCGACTTTCGCGGGATGCACGTTCACGTCCACTTCCCGATATGGCAGTTCGATGAAGAGCAGCACAGCGGGGAACAATCCGCCGGGCAAAATATTTCTGTATGCTTCGCCGATCGCATGAAGTACCAAACGGGCGCGAACCAGCCGGCGGTTCACGAAAACATATATTCCGTTGCGATTCGCGCGCTGCACCTCCGGCCGCGAAACGAATCCCGCCACGCGCATCTTTGCCGTTTCCTCGTCCGGATCGAGCACCGGTTCCGTGATCGCCGCGCGCACGGGCGCCTCCGAGGGCTTCATCTCAACCATCTCTGCTGCCGCTTGCCGACCGAAGACTTGATATACGCGCTCCGCCATCGATGCGACGGGCGCGGCATTCAGGACTTCCTGCGACGGCGTCTTCAACAAAAATTGTTTGTCGGGGTGGGCAAGAGCATAGTGCGTCACGAGCGAAGCGATATGGCCTAGCTCCGTCGTCTCAGACTTGAGGAATTTCCGCCGCGCGGGCACGCAGTAGAACAAATCCGCGACGCTGATTGCGGTGCCAGTCGGCGCGCCAGTCGGTTTTACGCCAACGAGCTTCCCGCCAGCGAATTCGATGCGCGTTCCCTGCTCTTCTTCCGCCGCGCGCGTCTCGAGCGTGAGCCGCGAGACCGCCGCAATCGAAGGCAGCGCTTCACCGCGAAATCCCAGCGTCGCGATCGAAAGCAAATCATCCGCCGTGCGCAGCTTCGACGTCGCGTGGCGCTCAAACGCCAGCAGCGCGTCGTCGTGCGTCATGCCCGAGCCGTCGTCGGCAACGCGAATCAGCCGCTTGCCGCCCGACTCGACTTCGACTCGAACTGATTTCGCGCCGGCGTCGAGCGAATTTTCGAGCAGCTCCTTCACCACCGACGCGGGCCGTTCGACAACTTCCCCTGCGGCGATTTTATTCGCGACGTTCTCCGGCAGTATCCGTATCCGCGACATTCAAACCAGATCCAATCCTATGCGCCGCTCGCTTTCGGCTTCTCCGTACTCTTCACTTCAATTCCAAGCTCGTCGAGCTGGTCGGCACCGACTTCGCTCGGCGATTCGGCCATCAGATCCTGCGCCGCGGTGGTCTTCGGGAACGCAATCACTTCGCGGATGGATTTTTCGTCCGCCATCATCGCCACCATGCGGTCAATGCCCAGCGCGATGCCGCCGTGCGGCGGTGTGCCGTAGGTTAGCGCGTCGAGGAAAAACCCGAAGCGCTGCTTCGCCGTCTCGTCGGAAAGCCCCAACGCCTTGAAAACGCGCGCCTGCACGTCTTGACGGTGAATCCGTATGCTGCCAGAGCCCAGCTCGACGCCGTTCGCGACGAGGTCGTAGCCTTTCGAGCGAACTTCGCCGCGCTTCTCCTCGTCCTCGATTTTGTCGAGGTCCTCCTCGATGATTCCTGTGAACGGATGCTGCGCGCTCACCCACTGCTTCTCCGTCGCGCTCCATTCGAACAGCGGAAAGCCAGTGATCCACAAGAATTCCCATTTGTCCTTACCGACGAGGTTCAGTTGCTCGCCGAGTTTCAGCCGCAATTGCCCGGCCGCGAGTGCCGCGGCGTCCGTGCCTCTCATTTCTTCCTTCGCCGCGACGGCGACAATCAAATCGTTCTTCTTCGCGCCGACGGCCTTCGCCAAGTTCTTCAACGCATCCTCACCAAGACTCTTCTCGAGCGACGACGCAACTCCCTCCGGGGTCACTTTGATCGTGTACGCCGCCTTCGCGCCCGCTGACTTGGCTTGCTCGCCCAGATCATCCAGTTGCTTGCGCGACCACGCCGCTGCTCCGTGAGCGACGAGCGCGTACACGTTTCCCGCGAAGCCAAATGTCTCGCGCGCCGGCTCGAAGAATTTCGTCACGTCGTGCAATTCCATGCCGAAGCGCAGGTCGGGCTTATCCGACCCGAAGCGGCGGATCGCGTCCTTGTAGAGCATGTGGCGAAATGGCCGCTTCAGCGTCACGCCGACGACGCCCATGGCGCGCTCCATCACGCGCTCGATGACTTCGAAAATGTCCTGCTGCCGCGGAAACGACATCTCAAAATCGAGCTGCGTGAACTCCGGCTGGCGATCGGCGCGCAAATCCTCGTCGCGGAAGCAGTGGACGATCTGAAAATAGCGGTCCATCCCACTGATCATCAGAATCTGCTTGAAGATTTGCGGCGACTGCGGCAGCGCGTAGAACTGCCCGTGGTGCACGCGGCTCGGCACCAGGTAATCGCGCGCGCCCTCGGGTGTCGCCCGCGAAAGGACCGGCGTCTCGATCTCATAGAAGCCGAGCGCGTCGAGCGCCTTGCGAATTTCAAACACGACGCGATGCCGCAGCAAAATATTCGCGTGCGGCTTCGTCCGCCGCAAATCGAGGTAGCGGTAGCGCAGCCGCGTCTCCTCGTTCGCATTCACTTCGTCTTCGATCTGAAACGGCGGCGTCTTCGCGTTGTTCAAGATGCGCAGCTTCGTCGCCATGATTTCGACAGCGCCCGTCGCGAGATCCGGATTCGATTTTTGCCGCCGAAAAACGCGTCCTTCCACCGCGACGACGTATTCTGGCCGCACTTCATCCGCCTTCGCGTGCGCCTCGGGATACTGGTCGCGATTGCACACCACCTGGCAAATTCCCGCGCGATCGCGCAAGTCGAGAAAAATCAGCTGTCCCAGATCGCGCCGCCGGTGCACCCAGCCCATCAGCACGACGTTTCGACCTGCGTCCGCGACGCGCAGTTCGCCGCAGTAATGCGTCCGTTTCAGCTCACCGAGCGAATCGAACAATTCCCTTCCCCCTGTACTTCATGATGTTCTTTTACGTGCCAGCCTTCGGCCGAAAATAATCCACCAGTTCGTCTTCCGAGACTTTTTCCTGTTTGCCGTCCGCGAGCCGCTTGATCGTCAACTCGCCCGTCTTCACTTCATCTTCCCCGATGATCAACGCGAATCGCGCGCTCAGTTTGTCCGCGCGCTCGAGCGCCCTGCGGAATTTCATCTCTTCTGGAGGCAGCTCCACCGTGTGTCGCTCGCCGCGCAGCACGCGCGCTAATCGCACCGCGGCCGGATACGCCTTCTCGCCCATCCACGCGATGAAGACATCCACCGGCCGCGTCGCGTGAATTTTCTTGGCCTCCTCGATGGCGACAATGAATCGGTCTTCCCCTAACGCGAAGCCAATGCCCTTGATCCCACGCGGCCCGCCCAGCAACTCCACCAGCCCGTCGTAACGCCCGCCACCACACAGCGCATTTTGCGCGCCAAGCACCGGGCTCGTAATTTCAAACGTCGTGCGCATGTAGTAGTCGAGCCCGCGCACCAGCCGGGGCGCCTCCGTGAATGGCACTTGCCGCAGCTTTAATTCCTGTTTCAGCTTTTCGTAATGCGCGTGGCAATCCTCGCACAAGAAATCCGAAATCTTCGGCAGCTTCTCGATGAGCGCCTGCTCTTCCGGCAATTTCGAATCGAGGACGCGCAGCGGATTCGTGTCAATCCGCCGCTGGCTGTCCGCGCCGAGCTTGTCTTTCACTTTGCGCAATTCCTCACGCAGCCGCTCGACGTATTTCGGCCGGCAGCCCTTCCGCTCTGCAGTATCGGGGCAGCCAATCGAATTCACCAGCAGCGTCCACTTCTCGATTCGGCAGCGGTCAATCAGCACCGTCAGCATCTCGATCAGCTCGGCGTCAATCGCCGGCGCGTCGGACGTGCCCAGCACCTCCGCGCCAATTTGGTAGAACTGCCGGTAGCGCCCCTTCTGCGGCCGCTCGCGGCGGAACATCGGCCCGATGTAGTACAGCTTTTGATCGCCGGGGAGCGTGTGCATCCCATGCTCGACATACGCCCGCGCCACCGACGCCGTCGCCTCCGGTCTCAGCGTAACGATGTCGCCAAACTTCAGTGACCGCGCATTCTGTATAATCGAAAGGACACTCGCCTTTAGAGCTGCAATACCAGGTCCCGCGGGAGGAATCTCAGGGCCAGTTTGAACTAGTCCTAGTTTAATATTCTCAATTGCACGCTTGTTCTGTGGAGTTTCGGGCATCTCCGACGCGACAACCAATTCCCTGTACCGGTTAACGAGCTCGTTCGCTAGATCTCGAAAGAAATCCACAGCCCCTGGGTCGACGTAATTAGGCTCTCCACGAACGACCTCATCGCGCATCAGCTCTATGTCCCAGCGGTTATGGTCGGGAAAGGTGTACATCTCCTTTGAAACCACATCCGTTTCACCACCAATTGAGCGCGCAAAAAGCTCTGTTTCCTCAAAAATCGGCAAGCGAATCTCATGGAAATTGTACGATTCGAGGACGCTTCGCGCCGTCTTCTCGAACCAGTTCCACAGGTCCGTCGCGGGCGGCAAGATATCGCGTACGCCTTTAATGGCGCGAAATTTCCGCCGTTCCGGTTCGGGTTTTGTCGCTTCGCTCACTTTCCTGCCTCAGCGCGATACGCCTCTGCGTACTCGACATATCGCTGCGCATATCCCTCAATCGTCTTCAAGTCCTCCCCTGTGCACGCGCGGCGGAATTTCCCCGGGTGCCCCATGAACAGGCTTTGCGGTGGCACGACGGTTCCTTCCGTCACCAGCGTCCCCGCCGCAATAATCGAACCCGTGCTGATTTTCGCGCCGTTCAAAATGATCGAGCCCATGCCAATCAGGCACCGCGACTCGATCGTGCATCCGTGCAGCACGACGCCGTGGCCAATCGTCACCTCGTCGCCCAAGATCAGTGGATGCTCGTCGCGCATCACGTGGAGCACCGAGCCATCCTGAATATTCGATCGCGCGCCGATGCGGATGAAATGCACGTCGCCGCGAATCACCACGCCCGGCCAGACGCTCGCGTCCTCGCCAATCTGCACGTCGCCGATGATAGCGGCGTCGGGGTCAATATACGCTGACGCGGCGATCTGCGGCACGCGGCCGCGGTAGCTGCGAATCAAATCGCTCTCCGCTCGAGACTTTTCGCCGATTCCAGATAAACACGCAAGCTAACACACGCGCCGGAGCCTCGCAAGGCGGCCATGGCGATGGCGTCCAGCCTCTGTCTACTTTGTAGTGAAACGCTTACCTCGGGTTATCGCTGAGGTTATAAAATTTGAACAACTGGCGCGCTGGCGCTCCGGCCGAGCTCCGCGATGCGCGCCGCAACATTTCGCGCCACGGCGTAAACGCTCTTCGCCCCGGGCGAGTCTTCGCCTTCCACTGCGACGGGTTTTCCGCTATCGCCGCCGATGCGAATCTGGGGGTCAATCTCGATTTCGCCGAGAAATGGCACGCCGAACGTCTTCGCCATCCGCGCGCCTTCTCCGTGGCCGAAGACGTCAATCCGTCCGTTGCAGTGCGGGCAAGCAAAATAGCTCATGTTCTCGACCACGCCGAGTATTTCGACGTTCACCTGGCGGAACATCTCGATCGCCTTGCGCACATCCGCCAGCGCGACAATCGAAGGCGTCGTCACGATCACCGCGCCGCTGATCACGGCCGACTGTACGAGCGAGAGCTGTACGTCGCCCGTTCCGGGCGGCAGATCAGCGATCAGGTATTCGAGTTCGCCCCATTGCACGCTGCGCAGAAATTGCTGTACCACGCCGTGTAGCATCGGCCCGCGCCAGACGAGCGGCCGGTCGCCCGGATTGAGCAGCCCCATGGAAATTATTTTCACGCCATGCGCCATGACGGGCACGATAGCGTTTTCCGCCAGCGCGCGCGGTGTCTCGGTTGTGCCGAGCATCACAGGCACGTTCGGGCCGTAAACGTCCGCGTCGAGCAAACCGACTGACGCGCCCATTTTCGCCAGCGCCACCGCCAGATTCACGGCGACGGTCGTCTTCCCCACGCCGCCTTTGCCGCTCGCGACGGCGATCAGATGCTTCACGCCGCGAATCGGCTCCTTTTGCGGCAAACGCTGGCCCGCCGGCGCGCCCAGATCGAATTTCAAATCAAATTCGCGCACGCCGTCGAGCTTGCCGATTGCGGCGCGAATCTCGCGCTCGAGCGTTTCGCGATACGAAGGCTCGGGCCGCAGCAGCGCGACGACGAGCAAAACCCCGCCATCTCGCACGATGAGGCTCCGCACGATGTTCAGCGACAGAATGCTGCGCTGATGATGCGGATCCTGCACGCCTCGCAGCGCCTCATAGACCGTGCCCTCGCTGAGTGGTTTTCCAGCCATTCAATCTCACTCCGTAATCACAATCGCAAACCGCGCATCACCCGCAACGTCTCATCATAGTCTGCTCGGTTCATCGTCGCAACGTGCGCCGGACATACCACTTTGCGCGCGGTGCACTGAATGCGTACAATGAAAAGAGCCAGATGGGAAATCGAACAGGCGAATATCGCATCTAATTGAGGAAAGAAGCGCTAAAACCAGGGAGCCGAATAGCCTGACTTAGGCAGCTACGCGAGCATGGAAGCAGAGAAATTAGTCGACAATTTTATAGCGGTATTCGTCGGTTCGAAGCACGAGCGCGACATCAAGAAGCTCCAGCCGCTCGTCGCCGCCATCAACGCACTCGAATCCGAAATGCAGAAGCTCGCCGACGAGGACTTCCGCCTGAAAACGGCTGAGCTGAAGGCTCAGGTCACCTCGAAGCTCGAAGGCGCGGACCTCAAGGACACGGATTATCGCGAGCGTCTCCAGGACGCGCTCGAGCCCGTTCTCGTCCCTGCGTTCGCCCTGGTTCGCGAAGCCGGCCGCCGCAAGCTCGGCATGCGCCATTTCGACGTGCAGCTTATCGGCGGCATGGTGCTGCACGAAGGCAAGATTTCGGAAATGAAGACGGGCGAAGGCAAGACGCTCGTCGCGACGCTTCCCGCGTATCTCAACGCTCTCACTGGCCGCGGCGTCCACATCGTCACCGTGAACGATTATTTGGCGCGCCGCGACGCCGAATGGATGAGCCCAATTTACAAAACGCTCGGCCTCACCGTCGGCGTCATCGTCCATGATCTCGACGACGCGCAGCGCCGCGCCGCCTACGGCGCCGACATCACCTACGGCACGAACAACGAATTCGGCTTCGATTATCTCCGCGACAACATGAAGTATGACCTCGCCGACTGCGTCCAGCGCGGGCACCATTTCGGCATCGTCGACGAAGTTGACTCCATCCTTATCGACGAGGCTCGCACGCCGCTCATCATCTCTGGTCCGGCCGAGGAATCGACGGACAAGTACTATCGCATCGACAAAATCATTCCCAAGCTCATCCGCGACATTGATTACACGCTCGACGAAAAGCACAAGACGGCCACTCTGACCGAAGAAGGCGTCGCGAAATGCGAGCGCCTGCTAGCTCTGCCGAACATGTACGACCCGCAGAACCTCGAGACGATTCATCACGTCTATCAGGGCCTCCGCGCCCATACGCTTTTCCAGCGCGACGTGGACTACGTCGTCAAGGAAGGCGAAGTCGTCATCGTGGACGAATTCACGGGCCGACAAATGCCGGGCCGCCGCTGGTCCGACGGCCTGCATCAGGCGATCGAGGCCAAGGAAGGCGTCAAAATCGAACGCGAAAATCAGACGCTCGCCACCGTCACCTTTCAGAATTATTTCCGCATGTACAAAAAGCTCTCGGGCATGACCGGCACGGCGGAAACCGAATCTAAGGAATTCGGCAAAATCTACGGTCTTGACGTCGTCGTGATTCCGACGAACAAGCCGCTCATCCGCATCGAGAATCCCGACGTCATCTATCGCACCGTGAATGAAAAACTCGAAGCCGCCGTGAACGGAGTCCTTCAAGAAGACGGCTCGCACGCGGAAGGGATCCGGCAGATTCACGAAACCGGCCAACCGATCCTCATCGGCAGCATCTCCATCGAGAAATCGGAAAAGATTGCCGAGCACCTCAGAAAATCAGGCATCCCGCATCAGGTGCTGAACGCGAAGCAGCACGAGCGCGAGGCGAAAATCATTGCTCAGGCGGGCCGCAAGGGCGCCGTAACCGTATCGACCAACATGGCCGGCCGCGGCACGGACATTCTGCTCGGCGGCAATCCCGAAGCGATGACGCGTGAGTATTGCCTCAAGAACAAGCTCGCAATTCCCTACGCGCCAGCGGGCTCCGTAATCGGCGACGGCAACGATGGCGCCACGAAGGGCGCCGCCGAGACCGCTTTGCAGGAAACTCCACAGGAAGCCGCCGCAAGCGGCAACGGCTCGGGCAACGTCCCGATGGTTCTGTTCCAGCAGGAAGGAAAGATTTTTCAGGTCCCGCTCGAGCAGTGGAAGCCGATCATCGATCAGTTCACACAACAGTGCAAAGCGGAACACGATGAAGTCGTCGCGCTTGGCGGCCTGCATATCCTCGGCACCGAGCGCCATGAGGCCCGCCGCATTGACAATCAGCTTCGCGGACGCGCCGGACGCCAGGGCGACCCGGGCTCTTCGCGCTTCTTCCTCTCGCTCGAGGACGATCTGCTTCGCATCTTCGGCGGCGAGCGCATGCAGCGCTTCATGTACATGCTGGGCATGAAGGAAGGCGTGCCGCTTGAATCGCGAATGCTCTCGAAAAAAATCGAGAACGCGCAGAAGACGGTTGAAGCGCAGAATTTCGAGGCTCGCAAGCACTTGCTCGAATACGACGACGTGATGAACAAGCAGCGCGAAACGATTTATTCCATCCGCCGCTCCGTCCTGGAAGGCAAGGAGCAAAAGGACCAGGTCCTCGCGCTCACCGAAGACATCATGACCGAACTCGTGGACACGCATTGCCCGCGCGAGCAGCATCCCGACCAATGGAATCTGACGCAGCTACAGGGTGAAGTCCTCAATCAATTCGGTCTCGATATGAAAACCACGGGAATCAATCCCATGGACATGAATCACGATCAGCTTGTCGACGCCCTGATCGAGAAAACCAAGGTGCGTTATGAAGAGAAAGAAAAACTCTTCGGCACGCAGATGATTCGCTGGCTCGAGCGCCACATCACGCTCGACATCGTCGACGCACAGTGGAAAGACCATCTCCTCTCTCTCGACCATTTGAAAGAGGGCATCGGCCTGCGCGGCTACGGCCAGGTGGATCCGCTCGTCGAATTCAAGAAGGAAGGTTTCACGCTCTTCGAAGACATGATGGACCGCATCGACACCGAGACGGTCCGCTTCCTCTATCTGATGCAGCCCGCGCGCCCGGAGGAAGAACAAAAGGCTATTGAACGCCGTCAGCGCCGCGCCCAGCAGGAATTGCAACTGCAAACTGGAGCCGAGAAGGCCGAGGCCCCCAAGCAGGTCCGCACCGGCGCGAAAATCGGCCGCAACGATCCTTGCCCTTGCGGCTCCGGCAAAAAATACAAGAAGTGCTGCGGCCGCGCCGCGTAAGCCGCTAAATTCCCTCCGCGAAATTGCAGTTCAGCCCAGTCGCGGCAGCAGTCGTCCCGTGTGCTGGCGATACACCTCGAACTCCGCGCCGAATTCGCCCGCCAGAAACGCATCTTCTTTCAGTGCGCGCCTCTCGAAACAAACGAGCAACAAGCCCGCACCCAGCAAGCTGCTCCAAGTCGTAACGCACAACGTCATGCCAATTGCCGCGAGTATGATCCCTGAATAAAGCGGATGCCGGATCATGCTGTACGGGCCCGACTGGATCAGCCGATGATCCTGCTTCAGCGCCACAACGACGCTCCAATATCGTCCCAAACACGCTCTCGACCAGATGGTGAGTGGCAGCCCCAGATACGTCAGTGCAGCACCGGCAATTTGCAGCGAAGCTCGTGGCTGTAGGAAATGTTGATTCGGTATCCCGTGCATCGGCAGTCCTGAGAAAAGCAAAAGGTAACCCCCAAGCAGCAGGATTCTGTCCAGCACTTGTCCGCTGACCGTTTCTCTCTTCTTGATCCGGTTCGTGAGGAGCGCGGAGACAACGAAATAAAGGAATGTCGCAGCCCAGGCAATTTGAATCGAAACCAATGTCCATGGAACTGGCCAAACGGCGGCCCATGAATTATTCATCCCCGCGCTCCCATCCCGACAGCGGTTTTAAGCTGCACCGCGAATGCTATGCACCGAGAGGCGAAGACTATACACGATTTGCCGTGTCTAGCGACGGAAGGCGATTTGACAATTGTATTTGGAGAGAGCTCTGTGTAATCTTCAGAAGATGAGAAGCGGACCACGGTACCGAACGGCGTGTCCGGAAATGGAATGGTCGTCGTGAAAACGGGCAGCTGACGCGATGGCGTTATGACTTAAATCGTTTATCTCCTTTAGCTTAACACTGGAATCGGGTGTGCAGGAACACCTGCCGAAGAAGGGGGTCCACCATGGCATTTCTCCGTGACCTGAGAGTCGCTCTCAACTCGCTGAAGCGGACGCCCGGGCTGGCGCTCACCGTAATCGTGACGCTCGCGCTGGGGATCGGCGCGAACGCGGCGATATTCACGCTGGTGCGTGGGGTGCTGCTGAAGCCTCTGGTGAACCGGGACGAGAACCGGCTGGTTTACATCGAGCAGAGCGCGGCGGGCGAGGACGCAAAGGACGTGTGGTTTTCCGTGCCCGAAATCAAGGACCTCGAGAGCAGCGTGCACTCGTTTTCGGAGTTTGGCGATTTTTCGGTCATCGGATTCACGATGGTGGGGCTGGGCGAGCCGCGCGAAGTGCGGGCGGGAGTCGTCGGCGGAACATATTTTGACGTGATGGGCTTGCATCCGGTGCTCGGTCGGTTGATCGGGCCTTCGGATGACGGGCCGAAAGCCGCGGGCGTGGTGGTGCTGACGTACCGGTTCTGGAAGAACGTGCTTGGCGGGGATCCGAACGTCATTGGCAAGTCGGTGCGACTGGGAAGCTTCGGCGACAGGGACGCGACGGTGATCGGCGTGCTGGAGCCGTGCGTTCCCTACCCTGCAGACACGGAAATCATCGCGAACATCGTTACGAGCCCGCATCACCTGTCGGCGACGATGGTGACGGGGCGAATTCATCGTATGACGGATCTATTCGGGAAGCTAACTCCCGGAGTGACACTGGAGCAGGCGCGGAGCGAGCTGAAGACGGCGCACGCCGTGATGATGAAGGAGCATCCGGAAGCGTATCCCGCGCAGAGCCATTTCAGTATTGACGCGCGGATGCTGCGCGACCAAATCACGTCGGGCGCGCGGACGGTGCTGCTGGTGCTCCTGGCGGCGTCGGGGCTGGTGTTCATCATCGCATGTTCGAACGTGGCGAACCTGATCCTGGCGCGGACGGTGCGGCGCGAAGGAGAGCTGGCGATACGCGCGGCGCTGGGCGCTGGAACGTGGCCGCTGCGTCGGATGCTGCTGGCGGAAAGTCTGCTGCTTTGCGGGGCTGGCGCGGCGCTGGGCGTAATCAGCGCGCAGCCGATGGTGAGGATACTGGCGCGGTACGCCTCGAAGTTCTCCGTGCGAGCGCTAGATTTGACCGTGGACTCGAGCATGCTGTGGGTGGGCGCCGGACTGGCGATTTTGGCGGCGGTGATTCTGGCGTTCGTGCCGCGGCTCCCATCGGCGGAGAGGTCGAACGGGCTGGGACTTTCGAGCGGCAACGTGCGGATCACGAGCAGCACAAAAAGGCATCAGCGTATCTTCGCGGTGACGCAGATCGGAGCGTCATTCGTCCTGCTGGCGGGCGCGAGCATGTTGATCACAACGCTCATCACGCTGCAGAGGACGCAAACAGGGATGGATACGAGGCACGTGCTGCAAATTGACGTTCCTCCGATGACATACGGAAAAACACCTCAACAGGTGCTGGATTTCTACAAGGAAGCGATGCGGCGCGTGGAGGCGGTGCCTGGCGTGATGAAAACCGCTTACGGGGATGTGTCCCCCTGGCGCGATGCGAAAGATTTCGGGACAGGTTTGCAATTCGCGGGGGACGGACATCCGCATGTCTCCGGGCAAGAGGATCCGCGGGCAGTGCCTCGAACAATATCTCCCGGATTCTTTGCGGCGCTGGGCGTCCCGATCATCGAGGGGCGCGATTTTGACGCGCTCGACGGACAACCGAATTCGGAGCCAGTGGCAATCGTGAGCGAGACGCTCGCGCAGCGCCTGTGGCCCAATGAAAACGCGGTCGGCCGGCACGTCTATTGGACAGATCCGATACTGCAATTCCTGCCCGGGACGACAGAGGAGAAGGCACGCTTCATGTCGCCGCACCGCATCATCGGCGTGGTGGCGGACATTGATGACCTGCACATCGTGCCCGAGCCCACGGAGACGGTCTACAGCACTTTCCAGGAAGGCGCGATGTTTGGAGGACACCTGTTCATTCACGCGAGCGCGAATCCTTACATGCTGGTGACCCCGGTGACACGAGCAATCCGCGACCTGTCGGCCGAGCAGCCGGTGGAGCACGCGGCAACGCTGCAGGACATCCGCGCGGACGTTCTGGCGCCGGACCGGCTGAACTCGATGGTGTTCGGCGTGTTTGCCGGCGTCGCGCTGCTGATTGCGGTCGTGGGCGTGGCGGGAGTGCTGGCATTCTCCGTGAGCGCACGCACGCGGGAGTTCGGTATCCGGCTGGCGCTGGGATCGCAGCCGCAAAATATCCTGAAGGGCGTGATCTCCGAAGGCGCGGTGATGGCCGGGGCGGGAGTAGTGGCCGGCGGCGTATTCGGCTACGTCCTGGCGCTGCTAGCGGACCGATATTTGTTTCAAGTGGAGATGCCGGGAGTGCTTTCAGTGGCGTTTTCGGCCGTTGTGCTGCTGGCAGCCGCGGTAGTGGCTTCGACGCTACCAGCGGCTAGAGCGGCGCGAGTGGACGTGATTCAGGCGCTGCGCTCGGAATAACCCTTGATCAACAACGCGGTCCCCGTACGGCAACACGCCAACTGGGCTTGCACAGGCAAGTCCAACCGCCCCTGCTCACGAATCGCCGCCGAGCACGTCTGAACTAACCAGCAACGCAATGCGTTCCATATCCATGAAGGCGAAATCGTATAGAGAGGTGAAAGCGATGGTGAAGAATCTACGGAGTTTGAGTGCGTGCCTGGCGCTTGCAACGCTAGCGTTGTTTGCCGCGACGATGGCACGCGCAGACGCGACCGGCAAATTCGACAAGACGCTGACGGTAAACGGAGCGGTGGACCTTGATGTGTCGACCGGCTCGGGAAACATCACGGTCCATACGGGCGACGCGGGCAAAGTGGAAATCCACGCCACGATCAAGGCACACGAAGGATGGTCGTCGAGCGACAAGGACGCCGAAGCGCGCGTCCAGTACCTCGAGCAGCATCCACCGATCGAGCAGGACGGGAACACGATCCGCGTGGGGCACGTGGAAGACCGCGACCTGATGCGAAATGTTTCGATCAGTTATGAAATCGTGACGCCGGCGCAGACGCGGCTTCATTCCACCACCGGCTCGGGCGACCAGACCGTGGAAGGCGTCGCCGGACCGCTCGAATCCACCACAGGCTCGGGCGACATTCGCGCGTCGAACATCGGCTCAGGCGCGACTGTGCGGACTGGCTCGGGGGACGTGACGCTGGACAAAGTGCAGGGCGGCATTCATGTCGGCACGGGCAGCGGAACGATCCACGCGAACGGAATCGCCGGCGCCATGAACGCTTCGACCGGCTCGGGCGACGTGATTCTCGAGCAGACAGGCTCAGGCGACGTCGAAGTCTCGACGGGCTCGGGCAGCGTGGAAGTCAACGGCGTGAAGGGCGGGCTGCGCGTTGGAACCGGAAGCGGGAATATATCCGCGCTGGGCACTCCCACGTCCGACTGGCGGATGCACACGGGTTCCGGCGACTTGACCGTGCGGGTTCCGCAACAGAGTTCGTTTGAGTTATACGCGCACACCAGCTCGGGGAGCATCGAGTCAAAATTCCCCATCACCGTGCAGGGCAATATCAGCCCGCGCGATTTGCACGGGAAGGTCGGCTCGGGTGGGAGCGTAGTCGATCTGAGAACGAGTTCGGGAACGATACACA
This sequence comes from Candidatus Acidiferrales bacterium, assembly GCA_035280405.1. GTDB lineage: Bacteria > Acidobacteriota > Terriglobia > Acidiferrales > UBA7541 > DAHUXN01. The sequence continues at coordinate 15,754 of DATEFX010000045.1, forward strand.
TCGAAACGCAGTAGATTCCCGGTCCACAAATTGAATCGTTGAATGACGCCCGGGCCGGACAAAACGCCGGCTCGGGCGGAGTGTGTTTAAATCGGCGATCCGCATGCGGCGCGCTTGCAATTTTCACGTTTCGGGCGCAGTATTCCGGCCAGAGTTTCGCACCTGCTGTTGATTGCCGCTCCCGGGGTGTGGAGATGGATGCGCTAAAAGCATCAGCGCGGCGCTGCCGCGCGGATGGTTGCGCGGGCCCAGTGCTTCCTCCGCTCGCTTCGCAGGGCTTTTGCCTGGACCATTTCGTTGAACTTGTGGTGCGCCGCGCGGACCAAGTCCGCAAACAGTGCCTGCAGTCGCAGCCAGTGGACGAAAAGACGCTCGACTGGCTGCTCGCTGACGCGCGAGATACCGTTCAGGCGCTATCGAATGGCGGCTACAGCGGCGACGCGGCGGACGGAGAAAAAATCCTCGAATTGCTGCTGTGCCTCGCGAATCTCCGGGACTACATTTCGCATCACTCGCTCCACGTAAACCGCGCGACATAATCAGATAATCCGTGTACCGCCGGGAAGGTACCAACCTGCCGCTGCAGACACCATCGGCGTTTACTCTCTGAATGACTGTCTATTGATTTCGGCGGATTGGCAGTCGAAACTGACCTTACACGAATCTACCAGACAGGATTGGTGCTCATGGCAGAAACACCGAAGAGTCCGAATAAACCGGCGACGCTCAAGGCATCTGCGCCGAAAGTTCCCGGCGTCCTTCCGCCGAAGCCGAAGAAGCTAACTCCTCCAAAGCCGCTTGCGAAGTCCGGCACCTCAGTTGCGGCGCCGCAGCAGAAGGCGCCGGCGTTCCTCTGGGCCGTGGGAATCGTGATACTGGTGGTTTTTCTCATCGGGGCGTTCTGGCTGATGAACGGCTCGAAGCGGCAGGCGAGCACGGCAGCGAGCGTGAATGCAGCCGTTCCGACGATGCCGACGAAACCTCCTCTCATCGTGAAGAGCGCGAAACTTCCTGTGGCGCCCGGCGTGATTGCCACCACGGACGAGCTGACGCAGCCGTGGTCGGCGAAGAAATTCCTGTTCCGCAACGCGAAGGGAAAGACTTCGGCAGCGATGGTGGTGAGGCTGCCGGATAATTCCTATTGGGCTTTTTCGTTGCGCGAGCCTTACGGTTCATGCGATCTGGAGTACGTTACGGATCTGGACAAGCTGAGCTCTGAGTACAGATTCCAGGCGACTCATCCGATGGTCGTCAACACATGTACGCGCACTGTGTTCGACCTGAACCAGTACGGTTCGGGGCCGACGGGCGAAGTGCGAGGAGATATTGTCGCGGGAACGGGCGTGAGGCCGCCGCTGGCAATCGAAGTGGACGTCAATGGCAAGAGCATCCTCGCCACGCGAGCCGAACCCGACATCATGCAGTAGAGCTCCGCCTTAACTCCTCTTTGCGACTCCCCGATAAGTAAGCCATAATCGCGGCGCGTTACGCACGTGCGGCCCGGAATCTTGTGTGCATGGCGGGGCTGAACACGCGAAAGGCGCGAGTGCTCGAAGGGGCAAAAAGGTCGCGGCTGACGACGCGGGCGTCGGTGCACCTCGACATGATCCGCGGCGCGGCCGCGATGGCGGTGCTCGTCGGGCACGTGCGCGGTCTTTTCTTCCTTACGTACCACAGACTGCCGCGCCGGAACGCGGCGCTCGCGGCCATGTACGCCGTAACAGGCCTGGGACATCAGGCGGTGGTTGTCTTCTTCGTGCTTAGCGGGTTTTTCATCGTGTCGAGCGTCCTGGATTCGATGGCGAAAGCACAATGGTCGTGGAAGACTTATCTCGTCAACCGCATCGTCAGGCTGAGTCTGGTGCTTGCGCCGGCGCTAGTGATCACGTGGATCGCGGACAGGGCCGGCGAGGCGATGGCGGCGAGCGCGGCATTTTATCAGAAGCCGCTGACGTATTTTTTCTCCGTTAGCCCGGCGAGTCTCGATTCGCTGCGAAATTTCTTCGGAAACCTGTTTTATTTGCAAGGGATTCTGGTGCAGCCGTTCGGCTCGAACGGTCCGCTGTGGAGCTTGAGTTACGAATTCTGGTACTACTTGCTGTTTCCACTCCTGTTGTGCGCGTGGATCAAACGATACCGCCCAGCGACGCGCGGGATTTGCCTGGCGCTTGCGCTGATTGCGGCGTGGTTCGTCGGGGAGACGATCGCGATGTATTTCCTCCTCTGGCTACTGGGAGGAGCGATTGCATGTTCATTTTCGCGCCAGAAATTACCTCTGCGAACTTCCTATGCCGGGTTGCTCGCGATAATTGCATTTGTCGCGGCCCTCGCGCTCAGCGTCACACGCACGGTCGAGACCTTATTCTTCATGGACTCGATAGTCGCGCTGGGATTCGCCGTGTGGATGTATGTGCTGGTGATCCGCGAGGAGAAATTCGTTCCGCGTGCGTACGACAAGACGGCGAGGTTGTTTGCGGGATTTTCGTACACGCTATATGCGGTGCATTTTCCGCTGCTGATCCTGATTCGGGCGCGATTCGTGGGCGACCAAGTGTGGGCGCCGGACTGGCTGCACTTCTTCTTTGGCGTCGTGATTGCCACAGCGGCTTTGGCAATTGCGTGGGCGATCGCACAAGTCACGGAAGCAAAGACGGCGGCAGTTCGCCGCATGGTAATGCATCTGCTGCCAGACACAACCCGCCCTGGTGCGCACAATTCGTGAAAAAAAAGCCGCTCCAGCGGAAAACCGGAGCGGCGGGAGTCGTTGAAGCAACTACAATGTTGCGCCGCGAGCTATGGGGCGAGCTGCACGACGCGGCGGGCGACGATCACCGGCATATTCGTCTGTTGATTCATCAAGACGAAGCCGACGACGCGGAGCCGAATCGGGCCGGCGCCCGTGAGCGAGGAGAGGCCGGCGAGATTCACGAAGGTCGTGAAATTCGTTGTCATCACCGTGACCGGCTGCGGAAGCAGAATGCCTGCCAGGAAATTGTCGTTCAGCTGGAAGCTGCCCGCGTTGCCGGTCTGCACCTGCGTGCTGCCGGGAGCCCATAAGCCCTGCTGGCCCTGACGGCCGAGGACGACGCGATGAACCGTGAGCGTCGTCGTGCTGCCGGATGTGGTCATTTTGCCGCCGACGGTGATCCGCTGCCCCGGAGCCAGTGTCGTGTTGCTGAACAGAAGCGTGGAGAGCGGATTGCGGAAGTCGGCGATGAAATAGTTCTCCGAGCCATCGAGAGTGAATGGATCAATCTGGCCGATGGGCGCCGTCGTCCCGAGATCCGGAAGCTCGGCGCGCACGTAGAGATGGAACTGCGTAGCGGCCGCGGGGCTCGGCGGATTGACAAAGGTCGCAAGGCCGCCGGCGAAGAATCCGTCCGTGGAGAGCACTTCGACCTCGTCGGCCTTGATGGCGTGCGTGACGGGATCGAGCTTGCCGGAGACTTCGACGATGTCGTTTACCGCCAGGTTCGAGAACGACGCGCCGTCGTCGAATTCCGTGTGCGAACCGGTCGTAACGTTCCACGAACGGCCGCGGACGCCTTGAATCGTGAAGGCCATGTTGGTGGTGTCGACATTCGTCACGCCGCCGCGGAAGTCGTCAATTTCGGCTTCGGAATCGTCTGCGGTGAGGCCCTTGACGTCGAATGTGGGAGTAATCGTGCCGGTGACCTGTCCGTTGCTCGTCTGAATGGTCTGGCTCAGGTCGAGGTCGATTAGGAGGCCGACCAAGTCGTTTTGTCCCACGACGAGAGTTTTGGTCAACGGAACCGTGACGGAAAATGTTCCCGGCGTAGCGCTCATCGTGTTGAGCACAGGAGGAACACTCGTGCCGCCTGACGTGTCGAGGAACCCGATGACGGGCGACGAGCCGCTTATGGTCACGCTGGTGTACTGGCCCGGCGGCACGGAATCGAGGTTCAGAAGCTCATGCAAGCCGTCGAAGCGCGCAAAGTCAACCATCGCCTGATTGTTTAGGACGGAAACTGAGCCGCCCGCGTTGTTGACCGTGACGCCTGTGATCAACACTTCGAACGAAACGACGCTCGGCAATGTTGGCGGAGCGTCGGTGACAAGAGAAAACAGGCTGGCCGTGGAACCTGGCGATGTCGAATTCATGGTACTGGAACAGCCGGATAGGAACAGCAGCAGCCCCGCGGAAAACACTCCCAGACTCTTCCCGATTCGCATTCTATTCTCCTGTTCTACCCCACTAGGACATGAATTGGTGCCGAAAATGCAGGCTCCCCAGACTCACCCGCGCATACGATTTATGGAACACGGATGAGCCGCAAAAGTTGCGCACTGATTTGGCCGGGCCTAGACTTGCTTCGGGCTCGGGAGGCGGGGAGGCAGCCATCATACCCTGCAAGGCATCGAATTGGATAGCAGCGCCATTTGAACGTCGAACGCCCAGCCGATTCATACTTCGGAAACGCAGTCGAGATCATTCGCGATAAATCAGATTTTGTAGGAGGAACGAACATGCGAAGCACGAAAAGCTTGCTGTTAATTTCCCTGGGGGCGCTTGCGCTCGCCATCGGGTGCGCGAGCAAAGCGAACGACGCACAATTGGCCACTAACATCAATGCGGCGATGTACTCCGACCCGCAAACGAAGGATTCCGGGGTGCAAGTCGACGTAAAAAACGGCGTGGCGACGCTGACCGGAACGGCGCCGAGCGATGCGGCGCACTTGGAAGCGTACAAAATAGCGGCGAACATGCCGGGAATCACGAAAGTGAATGATCAGATTACGGTAGGGTCGTCGGATCAGTCGGCGCAAGCAACACCGCCTCCTGCGGAACAGGCAGCGCCTCCGCCAGAGCCAGCCTCAAAGCCAGAGCGTCCCAGCAGGCGCGCGATGCGCCATGAATCAGCGGCGCGAGCGTCGTCCGCGCGAGCTTCCGGTGCGGCCGCTTCTCCCGCCACTGCTTCAAGCGCGTCTTCGGGCCAATCCGCGCCGCCTCCGCCCCAGCTAGTGAGCGTGGAAATTCCGGCGGGGACGACCGTGGAAGTGCAGACGATTGATCCTATCGATTCCTCGACCGCGCAGGACGGGCAGGAATTCCAGGCCTCGCTTTCGCAGCCGCTCACAGCGGACGGGCGCGTGATTGTTCCTGCGGGGTCGAATGTGTTCATCCAGGTGAGCAATTCGACGAAAGCGGGCCACTTCAAGGGCACGAATTCACTTCAACTGGTACTCTCGCGGCTCGAATTCAAGGGCAAAGACGTCGCAATGGCGACCGATCCGTACGCACTTTCCGGCAGCTCGCGCGGAAAGAACACAGCGGAGAAAGTCGGCGGCGGCGCGGCGCTCGGCGCAATCATCGGCGCGATTGCCGGCGGCGGAAAAGGCGCGGCGATTGGCGCGGGAGTTGGAGCAGCGGGCGGCGGGGGATACCAAGCGGCAACAAAAGCCAAGGCTGTGAAGGTCGCGCCGGAGACGAGGCTCGATTTTCGGTTGAGCCAGCCGCTGGATTTGACATATATGCCGTGAACGGTCGGATCGTGCGCTGATTCGATCGGGCATTTGGAATTGATTTGCAGGAGCCGGAGAAATTCGGCTCCTTTTTTCGCATGCGCGGCTTGCGCAGCGGCGGTGGGCTGCCTTACGATGTCTGTTCCCTTTTGAGGCTCAAACGTTGATCGGCGAAACCATCTCGCACTACAAAATCCTCGAAAAACTTGGCAGCGGCGGCATGGGCGACGTCTACAAGGCCGAGGACACGCGACTGGGGCGGATGGTTGCGCTCAAATTCCTTTCCGACGATTTGCGGCGCGATTCGCTTGCGCTCGAGCGGTTCGAGCGCGAGGCACGCGCGGTTTCGGCGCTGAATCATCCGGGTGTGTGCACGCTTTACGACATCGGCGAGTCTGATGGACGGCGCTTCCTCGCCATGGAGCTGCTCGACGGGCAGGCGCTGCGCGAGAGGATCGGCGGGCGTCCGCTCGCGAACGACGTGCTGCTCGAGCTGGCGATCCAACTCGCAGATGCTCTCGACTCGGCGCATACGCGAGGGATCGTCCACCGTGACTTGAAGCCCGCGAATATTTTCGTGACGACGCGCGGGCAGGCGAAGATTCTGGACTTCGGGCTCGCGAAGCAATCGCACCGCAGCGCCGTCGCCGCGATGAACACGCAATCGGCGGCAACGCAGGTGACGACGGACAATCTGCTGACCACTCCCGGCTCGACGATGGGCACAGTGGCCTACATGTCGCCGGAGCAGGCGCGCGGCGAAGAGCTCGATGCACGAACGGACTTGTTCAGCCTGGGCGCGATTCTCTACGAGATGGCGACGGGACAGGTGGCATTTCAGGGCGGGACTTCCGCCGTGATTTTCGACGCGATATTGAATCGCATGCCCGCGGTGCCGACGGGGCTGAATCCGAATCTTCCGCCGAAGTTCGAAGAGATAACCGGCAAGGCGCTGGAGAAAGACCGGGATTTGCGTTATCAGACCGCGGCAGAGATTCGTGGGGATTTGAAGCGACTGAAGCGGGACACGGATTCGGCGCGAATGAGCACGTCAAGGAGCGTCGCGGGAATCGCGGCCGCCACGACACTGCCAAGCGCGAATTTGAGTTCAGGCAGTGGATTCGCGAGGAAATCTTCCCGGCAAGTTGCTGCCGTGGCGAGCACCAAGGCGTCTTCAGTTGCCGAAGCGAGCTCGACCAAGGAACACGGGCTCCTGTGGAAAATCTTCCGGGATCCGAAATGGTATTGGGCGCGCGTAAGCTTCGCGGTCGTATTTCTAGCTCTCTGGATAGCGGGACATTATTGGGAGAAATACCATGCTGCGCAGACGCCGTCAGCGTTCCAACAGATGACGATCACGCCACTGACAAGCTCGGGAGACGTGGGACCGGCGGCGATATCGCCGGATGGAAAGTGGCTGGCGTACGTGGTCAACGAAAAGCAGGAGTCGGTTTGGATCCGTCAGATTGCCACGGGCAGCATCGTGCAGGTGATCGCACCGAGCGAGACAACTTTCAGCGACGGAGGACTGACCTTCTCCCATGATGGAAACTATCTCTATTGCACAGTGTACGCGAAAGGCAGTACGGGCATACTGGAACAAGTCCCTTCGGTCGGCGGGGCCCCGCGAACGATTCTCTCAGACATCGACAGCTCCATCAATCTTTCGCCAGACGGCAGTCAGTTTGCGTTTGTTCGCGACTCCGGCAAGAACAACACAACTTCAGTGATAATTGCCAACGCCGATGGCTCGAATATCCGGACGCTCGTGACGGCTCATTATCCTTCGGCATTTAGCAACGACTCGAGCGGCGGTGGCGGACCGGCATGGTCGCCGGACGGAAAGAGGATCGCGATTAACGTTCTCCCGGAGGGATTCTTCAGCCACGCAGTGCCCGAAACCATTGACGTGGCTGACGGCAAGCAGACAGTCCTCGGAAACACGAAATGGGACGAACTGCGGCAAATGGCATGGCTGCCCGACGGCTCGGGTATCATCACGCAAGGAGCCGAGACCAACGATCCTACGGGCCACAATTCTCAAGTCTGGGAGATCGAGTACCCGGGCGGCACGCCGCGCCGGATCACCAACGACCTGAACTTTTATGTGGATACCAGCCTAACGGCGGACGGGGAAAGCCTCGTGACTATACAGGCGTCGTTCCGATCCGGTCTGTGGTTGATGCCCGGAACGATCGGCGAACTGGACAAAGCCACGCCGCGGAACGTGGGACCCGAAAGCGATAGGGCGAACGGTTTTTTGGGCACGGGATGGACGGCGAAGGGTGACCTTCTTTACGGCTACTACAACTCAGGGCAAGTCGGACTTGCCAAGATGTCTCCAGCGACAGGAGACTCGCAGGACATGAACATTTCGAGCGCAGGCGGAAGCACAGGTCCATCCGCTTGCGGGGCCAAGGGATATTTCGTTTTTATGACAAAACAGGGGATCGAACGAGCGGATGACGACGGCGGAAACGTGAAACAGCTCGCGACAGGAAGAAATGACGTATATGCGGCCTGCTCGCCGGACGGCAAGACGGTTTTCTACGACCGCGTGGCCAACGGGCAGACGCGGCTGTGGCGCGTGGGAACCGACGGGCAGGGCGCGACGATGGTCGCGGATAAAAGCTACGCCTGGCCGGCGATCTCACCGGATGGGAAGCGAGTCGCGGTGTGGGATTTTGCGGACACGTCGAAGCTGCAGCTTATAGTGCTTGATGCGAGCACGAGCTCAGTACGAGCCGCATATGAAGTGAACAAGCCGATAAATTTCTCGGAAGGCCAAAGCCGACTGGCGTGGGCGCCAGACGGCAAGGGCCTCGTGTTCATTGTTAATGATAACGTGGCGAATGTTTCGAACCTCTGGGAGCAGATCGTCGGGCCTCCGGGTAGCACACCGGAACCGCCAAAACAAATTACGCATTTCAATTCGATGATGATCTGGTCCATCGCGTTTTCGCCGGATGGTAAGCAACTGCTACTCGCGAGGGGGCGACTGACGGCAGATGCGGTGATGCTTTCGCATTTCCATTAACCCCCAAGAACAATCAGAGCGGCACGAGGCGGGAATGGGCGCGGCAGAATTCGACGATTCGCGCTTCGCCCCAGAAGCGTTCGTCGCCCGACGAGCGCGAGATGAAAGCGCAGTGGCCGCCGTAGCGCGGCGCGATCAGAGTGAGATTCGAATTGGCCTGCAAAGCCGCGGCATCGAATGAGCGAAACGGAATCATGGGATCGTCCTGCGCCGCGAGGAGTAGCGCGGGCACGCGGATCCGGCCGAGTAGCGGAATCGAGCTGGATCGCGCGTAGTAGTCATCAGCGTTGCGGAAGCCACAGAAGCGCGCGGTGATGGCGTCGTCGAATTCGCGGACGCTCCGCACGCGATCGAAGCCGTTGAGCGGATAGCGCCCGGGGTACATCTGCGATTTCAATCGCATGCGCTGCTTCAATCGCTTGACAAAATGCCGCTCGTAAAGCACATTGCGCGGCTCGCCAATCGCGTCAGCACAAGCGGCAAGATCGCACGAAGGACACACGCCGATTACGGCACGCAATTCGCCAGGCGCCGACGCGGCGAGTTCGGCGGCCATCTTCAGCACCAGATTTCCTCCCATCGAAAAGCCAGCGACGAAAATTTCCGGGAGGCGATCTCTTTCGAGCAGCTCCATCGCGACGGCGCGGACGTCGCAGCTCAGGCCGGAATTGTAGAGTGTCGGCGTGAGGGATTCGGTGCCGCCGCAATTGCGCTGATTGAGGCGAAGCACATTGAACCCCGCCCGCTGCGCTTTCTCGGCTGTGCCGAGCATGTAGCCCGAATCGCTTGAGCCTTCAAGGCCGTGGAGCAGGACGAGCGCAGGATGGTGTTGCGGCTCGCGTTGCCAATGGCAATCGGCACGGACGCGCGTGCCGGGTTCGGTCTCGAACAAGCGTGGAACCGATTGCGAAAGCCCGTGATAGCGACGCTGCCAGAACGCTGCAGCGAGAGTCATCAGATGAGCATTCCGCAGCAGCGGATGGGGCTCGAAATCTCGCACGCTCCAATTTAAGTTATTCGCGCTCGCGCGCGCAACTGGCGGCCCGAATCGCGTCCGGATTTGCGAGGCAGTTGCTTGACGACTGAGCAAGAGGCGCATAAAATGGCTGCTTAACTGATGAAGGATTTTTGTCACAAGGGAATCGCGTTTTTGCCCAGCGAAGGTCGCTGGGCTTTTTCGGTTTTAAGGGGCTGCGATCCCGTCCTCCGCCAGATTCTTCAGTCAAAGGAAATCCGAGATGAATTCTGACGCGCCGATTCGCGAAGCGCTGACGTTCGACGACGTGCTGCTCCTGCCGGGAAAATCCTCAATCATTCCGACCGAGGCGGACACGCGAACGTGTCTTTCACGGAAGCTTGCATTGAATATTCCGGTCGTAGCTGCCGCGATGGATACGGTGACGGAATCGCGCCTCGCAATCGCAATCTCGCGTCAAGGCGGAATCGGATTTGTTCATCGAAACATGACCATCGAGCGTCAGGCGGAGGAAATCGACAAGGTCAAGCGCTCGGAAAGCGGAATGATAGTCGATCCCGTGACGATCGCGCCGGAAATGTCCCTGAACCAGGCGCTCGACATCATGAACAAATACAAAGTGTCGGGCCTGCCAGTGACGCGCGGCGCGAAGCTCGTCGGCATCCTGACGAACCGCGATTTGCGGTTCGAGCGCAACATGAATCAGCCAGTGAGCGCGGTGATGACGAAAGACAACCTGATCACCGTGCCCGTCGGGACGACGTTGGAAGACGCGGAGAAGCTCCTGCAGCAGCATCGCATCGAAAAACTTCTGGTTGTGGACAAGGACTACAACCTCAAGGGCCTCATCACGGTAAAAGACATCCAGAAGAAACTCGAATATCCGTACGCGGCGAAGGACGAACAGGGACGGTTGCGCGTCGGCGCGGCCGTGGGCGCGACGGGGGATTTCCTGGAACGCGCCGTCGAGATGGCCAACGCGAAGGCAGACGCGCTCGCGATTGACACCGCGCACGGTCACTCGCAGCGCGTAATGGACGCCATCAAGCAACTGAAGCGCCGCCTGCCGGAAGTGCAGCTTCTCGCTGGAAACGTCGCGACCGAAGACGGGGCGCACGACCTGATCGCTCTCGGAATCGACGGGCTCAAGGTGGGCATCGGCCCCGGATCGATTTGCACGACGCGCGTCGTCACTGGCGCGGGCGTGCCGCAGATTACAGCAATCATGGAGGCGGCGAGGGCCGCGCGCGGCTCGGGTGTGCCGATTGTCGCCGACGGCGGAATCAAATTCTCGGGCGACATTACGAAGGCGATTGCCGCGGGCGCCTCGACGGTGATGATTGGCGGACTTTTCGCAGGCACGGAGGAGTCGCCCGGCGAGACAATTCTGTATCAGGGCCGCACGTACAAATCGTATCGTGGGATGGGGTCACTCGGCGCGATGGAGTCGGGTTCAGCCGACCGCTACGCGATGGAAGGCGTCGAGCGCAGCAAATCCGTTCCGGAAGGAATCGAAGGGCAGGTACCGTACAAAGGGCCGCTGAGCGGCCTCGTCGAACAGCTCGTCGGAGGCCTGCGCAGCGGTATGGGATACTGCGGCGCCGCGAATCTCCGCGAGCTTCAGGAGCGCAGCCAATTTGTGCGCATCTCTTCAGCCGGTCTGCGCGAGAGCCACGTCCACGACGTGATCATCACGCGCGAAGCGCCGAACTATCGTCTGGAATAATCCAGCGGGAGACAGGAGCAACACACCATGCGCTGGATTCGCCGGGCGTGGCCCGCAATCGTTTGGGCGGCCGTCATCGCGTTCTTCTCGACGCACTATTTCACGGATCAAAATACGGGCCGGATCATTTTCCCGCTTCTTCACTGGCTGTTTCCACACAGGCGATTTTTCTTCTACCTCCGCGCAGATCATTTCATTCGCAAGGGCGCGCACGTGACGGAATACTTCATCTTCAGCCTGATCCTGCTGCACACGATTCGTGGCGAGCGAAAGGGCTGGCGGATCGCGTGGGCAGTGTTCGCGATTCTGACCGTGTTCGGCTATGCGTGCACCGATGAGCTGCATCAGACGTTTGTGCCCGGGCGCGGGCCGGCGTTTACCGACGTGATGCTGGACACGTTCGCTGGCGCGCTGGCACAAGCGGTGGCCTGGCTGTGGTTCGCTGCGCGCGCGAAGAACGTGCCGCGAGCTCCGGCTGAATGATTGTGACTTGGCTCACTGACTTCCCGCCTGTTTCAGAGTGGACTTGACGCAGCGGTTGCTCAGCGTAAAATCGGGTTAACCTTTCTCGGGAAGGAGCCTCCCATGCACAGAGGACTCCCAGTTCTAATGGCCCTCATTCTGGCGTCGAGCACGACGATCCTCGGGCAGTCCGGCAGCACAAGCCAGGAGCGTCAGAAACCGACGACGCAGGCTGCGGCCGCGTCAGCGTATGTGGTCCCGCCCGAATTCGCAAAAAAGCCGAATCCCATCAAGGCGACGCCCGATTCCATCGCAGAAGGCAAGAAGATGTACGGCTACGATTGCGCGATGTGCCACGGGGCGATGGGCAACGGGAAGGGCGACCTCGCCTCGGACATGAAACTCACGCTGAAGGACTATCGCGACGCGGCGTCGCTTAAGGACTTGAGCGACGGAGATATGTACTACATCATCGAAAAGGGCAAAGGCCAGATGACGGGTGAAGAGGGCCGGCAAAAACCCGACGAAATCTGGAACATGATCAACTTCATCCGGTCCCTTGCAAAGAAGAGCGCGCCACCAAAGGCAAATTAGCGCGAGCGGGCCAAACTCAATCGCCTCTCAGAATTCCTTGAGAGCAATCTTACAAAGAATTACGACATAAACTGTGTACGCTAACTGGAAGCTTTCGCTTCAGCTTCGGGAGCTTCCTGCGGTTTTTCCTTCTTGCCCTTTTTCTCTTTCTTCTTCAACTCGGAGCCGATTAGCTCGAGGATCGCCAGCTCGGCGCCGTCGCCGATGCGCCAGCCGGCGCGAACGATGCGCGTATAGCCGCCCGGGCGGTCCGAAAAGCGTGGGGCGAGGATGCCGAATAGCTTTTGCGTGGCGTCCGCGGTTTGCAGGAACGCCGCAGCCTGCCGGCGCGCGTGGAGCGAATCACGCTTGCCGAGCGTGATCATGTGCTCGACGAGCGGGCGTGCAGCGCGGGCGCGAGCGATCGTTGTGGTGATGCGCTCGCGCTCGATGACGTTGGTCACCAGATTGCGCAGCACGGCCCGGCGATGCGCGGGCTGCTTACCGAGTTTTGATCCTGCTCTCAGGTGTCGCATGGCTCATTTCGATCCTTAGAAGGTGGTGGTCTCTTCGGGCGCCGGCGGAGCAGTCTGGCTCGGCAGCGGCGGCCAGATAATGCGGCCGTGCTCGTCGAACTTCATGCCGAGCGAGAGCCCCATCTTCACCAGAATGTCCTTGATCTCGTTCAGCGACTTGCGGCCGAAATTCTTCGTCTTGAGCATTTCGGCTTCAGTCTTCTGCACGAGCTCGCGAAGGCTCTGGATGTTGGCGTTTTTCAGGCAATTGTAGGAGCGCACAGAGAGCTCCAGCTCCTCGACGGAGCGGTCGAGATGCTCGAGGCGCGGATCGGCGAGATTCTCGATTACTTCCTCGGGCAGCTCTGGCGCTTCCTCAAAATTGATGAAGATGCTCATGTGGTCCTTCATCAGTTTCGAGGCAAGGCCGATGGCGTCCTGCGGCGTGATGGCGCCGTTGGTCCAGACTTCAAGGTTCAGCTTTTCGTAATCAGTCATCTGGCCAAGTCGGGCGGCTTCGACGGAATAATTCACTTTGCGCACGGGCGAATGGACCGAATCGATCGGGATGTATCCGATGGGCAAGTCCTCGTCAAAGTTCCGATCCGCGGCGACGTAGCCGCGGCCGTTTTTGACGCGGATTTCCATTTCAATCTTTCCGCCTTCGCTCACCGTGGCGAGATAGATATTCTTGTCGAGTACGGCCAGGTCCGCATCCTCTTCGATCTTCGCCGAAGTTACCGGGCCGGGCGTATCCACGATCAGCGTGAGCGTCTTTGCCTGGTCGGAATTCAGCTTCAGCGGAACCTGTTTCAGGTTGAGGATGATGTCGGTGGCGTCCTCGACCACACCCGGAATGGGCGAGAATTCGTGCAGGACGCCTTCGATCTTCACCGCCGTGATAGCCGCGCCTTCGATCGAGCTCAGGAGCGCCCGGCGTAGCGCGTTGCCGACCGTGGTCCCCCAGCCGCGCTCAAAAGGCTGCGCCGAAAACTTTCCGTACTTGTCCGTCAGAGATTCGAGTTCCGCAGCAAGCCTTTTCGGTTTTTGAAACCCTTTCCACATGTTCAGTTTCCTCCTGCCCGCGCGAAGCGGGTTCGAATCAAAATCATTTGCGCGTCCCGCGCGATTACTTCGAATACAGTTCGACGATCAATTGCTCGTTCATCGCGGGTGTCTGAACGTCCTCGCGACGCGGCATGGCGAGGACGCGCGCCTTGAAGTTTTCGCGGTCGATTTCCAACCACGGCGCCACGTTCTGGCTCTGCGCTAGGTTGCGCGCCTCGAGCACCATCGCGTTCTCGTGCATGCTGTCCTTGAGCGCGATTTCCTCGCCGATGCGGACGAGGTAGCTTGGGATATTCACCTTGTGTCCCGCGACGCGAATGTGGCCGTGGAGGACGAACTGCCTCGCCTGCGCGCGCGAGCCCGCAAGTCCCATGCGATAGACCACGTTGTCCAGACGGCGCTCGAGCATCACCATCAAATTCGATCCTGTCGGTCCCTGCGCGCGGACCGCCTTCTCGAAATACTGGCGGAACTGACGCTCGAGCAGTCCGTACGTGCGCTTCACTTTCTGCTTTTCGCGCAATTGCACGCCGTAGCCAACCATCTTTGGCCTTCGCGCCTGGCCGTGCTGGCCCGGGACGAAGTTCCGCTTTTCGATGGCGCATTTTTCCGTAAAACACCGCATGCCCTTCAGGAAGAGTTTCATTCCTTCCCGGCGGCACAGGCGGCAGACTGCTTCACGATGTCTTGCCAATTGCCCTTCTCCTTTTCTGCGTGACGATCAGTTTACGGATTGGCAATCCTTCTTCCTGATCGAATTTCGTTAACATTTCTGCCTATACCCGGCGGCGCTTCGGCGGACGGCAGCCGTTATGCGGTACCGGCGTGACGTCCTTGATGCGCCCGATATGTAACCCGGCAGAAGCAAGCGCGCGCACCGCGGATTCGCGGCCAGCGCCTGGCCCCTTGACGCGAACTTCAATGGATTTCATTCCATACTGGTCACGCGCGGTTCCCGCGGCGGTCATCGCCGCTTGTTGCGCGGCATACGGCGTGCCCTTGCGCGAACCCTTGAAGCCAACCGAGCCGGCCGAGGCCCAGCTGACCACGCGGCCATCGGGGTCGCTGAGCGTGATAATCGTGTTGTTGAACGTGGCCTGAACATAAGCGACGCCCTGCGGCACGACGCGCTTCTCCCGCTTCTTGCGGAATTCCTTCTTCCGCTTCGACGGCTTCCCTGCTGCTGCCGGCTGCGCTGCGCCTTCCTGCTGCTGCGGTTCCTTCGCCACGAGTGATCTTCTCCCCGGCCCGGATTACTTCCGGACCGCGACTTTCTTCTTGGCTGCGACGGCGCCCTTGCGAGGGCCCTTGCGCGTGCGCGCATTTGTGTGCGTACGCTGACCGCGCACCGGCAGATTCTTGCGGTGACGCAAGCCCCGATAGCATTGGATTTCGATCAGCCGCCGGATGTTCATCTGCACTTCCTTGCGGAGATCGCCTTCTACGCGGCCTTCGGATTCGATGGCCTGCCGGACGCGGTTGACTTCCTCCTCGCTCAGGTCCTTCACTTTTTTCGTTTCTTCCACTTTCGCCTTGGCGCAAAGACTCTTTGCGCGCGCCTGGCCGATGCCGTAGATGGCCGTCAGGCCAATCCACAGCCGCTTGTTCGGCCCCAGCTCGACGCCCGCGATGCGTGCCATTTCCCGGCCTCCCTAACCCTGGCGCTGCTTGTGCTTCGGATTGGGACAAACCACCCGAACCACGCCGCGCCGATGGACGATCTTGCATTTCATGCAAATCTTCTTTACGGATGCCCGAACTTTCATTCCCTGCTCCCTGAAACCCGTGCCGCTACTTGTAACGATAGACGATGCGGCCGCGAGTCAAATCGTACGGCGAAAGCTCGACGGCCACTTTATCTCCCGGGAGGATGCGGATGAAATTCTTGCGCATCTTGCCCGAGATGTGCGCGAGCACCTGGTGCTTGTTCTCCAGCTGCACCCGGAACATCGCGTTCGGCAGCGGCTCAATCACCGTCGCCATCACTTCGATGGCGTCTTCTTTGGGATTCGCCGCGTCTGTTTTCTTCTTTTCCTGCTCCGCTTCCTTGGCCATGAGCTCCTATGCCGGCAAATTCACCAGACCGGGCCAGCGACTTCGCGCGGGCGGGTCAATATCCAGGGGCCATTGTCCGTGATCGCCACCGTATGCTCGAAATGAGCCGAATCGCTGCCGTCGCGCGTCACGGCGGTCCACTGATCGTCAAGAACACGCACCGCAGGTCCTCCCGCGTTCACCATCGGCTCGATGGCGAGCACCATGCCCTTCTGGAGTTTCGGGCCATGCCCCGGCTCGCCGTAATTCGGCAGTTGCAAGTCCTCGTGCATCTTCGTGCCGATGCTATGGCCCACGAATTCCCGGACGATCGACAGACCGTTCTTTTCCACCCAGTTCTGCACAGCCGCCGAAATGTCGCTCAATCGGTTGCCTTCCTTCATCTGCTCGATGCCGAGCTCGAGCGCCTCGCGCGTGACACGCAGCAGTTTCTCGCGCTCCGGGGCGATTTTGCCGACCGGCACGGTCAGCGCGGCGTCGGCAAAATATCCGTCGAGTTCAACACCAAAATCCATCGAGAGAATATCGCCGTCTTTCAGCACGCGCTTCGAAGAAGGAATGCCGTGCACCACTTCCTGATTGATCGAAGTGCACAGCGACTTCGGATAACCGTGATAGCCCTTGAACGCCGGGCGCGCGCCGTGCTCCTTGGCGTAGCGCTCCGCAAATTCATCCAGCTCCAGCGTGCTTACGCCAGGCTTCACCATCGTGCGCAGCTCGCTCAGCGCGCCCCACACAATGACTCCAGCGCGATGCATCGTTTCCAGTTCCGTGGCTGAGCGGCAGATGATCAATTCTTCGTCTCGATGCGCGACAGAATCCCCTCAACGGACTTCGCGACGTCTGAAATGCCCGCGGCACCGTTCACTGGCTCAAGAACGCCCAGCGCCTCGTAATAACCGACCAGTGGCATCGTCTGCTTCTCGAACGCTGCCAGCCGCTCCTTGATTACTTCCGGCCGGTCATCCGGACGCTGAATCAATTCGCCGCCGTCGTTGTCGCAACGGCCTCCGACGCGGGGCGGATTGTCGTAAATGTTGTAAATCTCACCGCCCACCTTGCACATGCGCCGGCCCGTAAGCCGCCGAATCAGCACGTCGTCCGCGACCTGAAAATAAATCACGGCCGGGCGGCCGAAATCCTGCCGGTCGAGGATGCCGTTCAACGATTCGGCCTGCGCCAGCGTCCTGGGAAATCCGTCGAAGATGAAACCGCCCGCGCAATCCGGGCGCGAAATCCGTTCCTCGACCATTCCCAGCACAATTTCGTCTGGCACGAGCGCACCGCTTTCCATGATGGGCTTCGCTTTGCGGCCTAGCTCCGTGCCCTGCGCGACGTGCTCGCGAAGCATGTCGCCCGTGGAAAGATGGGGCACGCCATACTGCGCGGCCACGCGCTTCGCCTGAGTTCCCTTGCCCGCGCCCGGCGGCCCGAGAAATATCAGCGCGCGCCCAAGGGCCTTCCTCGCCAGAGCTACGCCCATACTAAAGCCCACGCGACCGAGGTCCCCGCCGGCGTACGAATCCTTCGTAATTGCGCATCACGAGTTGCGCCTCGATTTGCTGCACCGTGTCCATCGCCACGCCGACGACAATCAGCAGCGATGTGCCGCCGAAATAAAAATTCACGTTCAGGCCTTCGAGGACAAAGCGCCAGAAATGCGCGTCAATCCAGTTGCCGACCCAAGGCAGGTGCTGGAAATGAATCCCGGAAATCATCCACTCAGGCAGGACGCACACCACGGCCAGATAGAGCCCGCCGACAAACGTCAGGCGCGACAAAACCTTGTTGATGTGCTCCGAGGTGTTCCGCCCCGGCCGGATGCCCGGAACGAATCCGCCGTACTTGCGCATGTTGTCCGCAAGGTCGGTCGGATTGAAGATGATTCCGACATAAAAAAATGCGAAGAAAATGATGAGCAGTGCGTACACCAGCGTGTAAAGCGGTTCGCCGTAGCCCAGCGTCTTTGCAAATTTGGCGAAAAACGGCGAGCGGCTGCCCAGCACCAGAGCGAGCGTGCCCGGAAACGTGAGCAGCGAACTCGCGAAAATCGGCGGAATCACGCCTCCGGAATTCACGCGCAACGGCAGATACGTCATCTGCCCGCCCATCACTTTGCGTCCCATCACGCGCTTCGCGTACTGCACGGGAATGCGCCGCTGCCCGCGCTCTACAAAGACGATGAACCCGACGACAAGGATCATCAGCGCCAGAAGAAGAATCAGCGCCATCGGGGTGAACGGGCCCCACTGCTGATTGATCGCCTTGTCCCACAAGTCGTGGACGCCATTCGGCAGCCCGACCACGATGCCGGCGAAAATTATCAACGACATGCCATTGCCGATTCCGCGGTCGCTGATCTGCTCGCCGAGCCACATGATGAATGCCGAGCCGGTGGTCAGCGTCAGCACGGTCATCAATATGAATCGAATGCCCGGATGATAGACGAGTTGTTGATTCGAGAACGTCTCGCGCTGCAGCGCCAGAGCGATCGCCAGCGACTGGAAAATGCTCAGCAGAATCGTCAGGTAGCGCGTGTACTGCGTGATTTTCTTGCGGCCGAGCTCGCCTTCCTTTTTCAGCTTGTCCAGATACGGCGAAACCACCACCATCAATTCCAGGATGATGGACGCGGTAATGTACGGCATGATGCCGAGTGCGAAAATCGAAAGCCGCCGCAAGTTGCCGCCGCTGAAGAGGTCAAAAATGCCGAGCGCAGTGCCCTGCGCCTGCTGCATCAGCGACTGCAGCAGGTCGGTATTGATTCCCGGCGTGGCGATAAACGCGCCCAGGCGGTACACCGCCAGAATCATCAGCGTGAAGAGACACCGCGTGCGCAGGTCCGGCGTGCTGATGATATTCCGAAAAGCTTCGAGCAGCTTTCTCATTTCAAAATTTCGACCTTGCCCCCAGCCGCCGTGATTTTCTGCCCAGCGGACTTGCTAAAGCGGTGCGCCTGCACCGTGAGCGCCACCTTCAAATTGCCGTCGCCCAGAATCTTCACGCCGTCTCGGCGGACGTGAATGATTCCCCGGCCTTCGAGAGCGTCGGGCGTGACGGTCTCGCCCGCGGAAAATACATTGAGCATCTCGACGTTCACAATCGCGTAGCGCGTCGGCGACGGATTCGAAAATCCGCGTTTCGGCAAACGCCGGTGTAGCGGCATCTGGCCGCCTTCGAATCCGGGTCGGCGCGAATAACCGCGTCTCGATTGCTGGCCCTTGTTTCCCGCGCCTGCTGTCTTGCCCATTTTCGAGCCCATCCCGCGGCCAACGCGCACTTTGCGGTGGCGCGAGCCGCGCGGCGGTTTCAAATTGGAAAGGTTGACGCTCATCGTTTCGCCCCGTCAGTCCTCAATTTCCACCAGATGATGCACGCGCGCGATCATTCCGCGGATCGAAGGCGTGTCGGCCCGCTCGACCACCTGATTCATCCGACGGAAGCCGAGGCCGCGAATCGTCTGGCGCATGTCGCGCGGGCACCCGATGAAACTCCGTACCCAGCGGATTTTCAGCGTGCCGGATTTTTTCTTCGTCGTCATGTCTTATTCCTGCACCGAAGCAGCGACGCCCTTCGCCTGCGTATCTTCGGTTCCCTTGCCGCGCCCTTCCATCACGCGTGCCGAATCCTTCAGGTGCAGCAACGCGTCAAACGTCGCCTTGATCACGTTATGCGGATTCGACGTCCCGATGGACTTCGTCAGCACGTTTTGGATTCCCGCGACCTCCATCACCGCGCGCACTGGACCGCCGGCAATCACGCCCGTGCCTTCCGCTGCGGGCTTCAGCAGCACATGTCCCGAGCCATAGCGCCCGACGACTTGATGCGGGATCGAACTGCCCTTCAAATTCAGCTTCACCATGTTCTTCTTCGCCTGCTCAATGGCCTTGCGTATCGCCATGGGGACTTCACGGGCCTTGCCCATGCCGAATCCGGCATGGCCGTTCTGATCGCCCACAACCACTAGCGCCGAGAAACTGAGGTTCTTGCCGCCCTTCACGACCTTCGTCACGCGATTGATCGCCACCACCTGGTCCTTGATGTTCGCCTGATTGGCCTCGATGGGCCGGCGAACTGCAAGCGTGTCTTTGAGCTCTTGTTTCGGCATAAGCGTCAGAACTGCAATCCCGCCTCTCGGGCCGCTTCGGCGAGCGCCTGAATGCGGCCATGATATTGGTAGCCGCCGCGGTCGAAGACGACCTTGCTGACTCCGGCAGCTTTCGCGCGCGCGGCGATGACCTTGCCCACAACTTTTGCCGCCGCGATATTCCCTCCGCCTTTGATTTCCTTCTTCACGTCTTTGTCGAGCGAGCTGGCCGCGGCCAGCGTGTGGCCCTTGTGGTCGTCGATCACCTGCGCGCGAATGTGCTTCAACGAACGATAGACGCACAGCCGCGGGCGCTCGTCCGTCCCGGCAATCGCCTTGCGCGTGCGCTGATGAATGCGTTGGCGGTGCGCGTCCCGCGACAGTTTTTGTACTCGCACGACAGCCATATACATTCTCCTCTGAGCCGGCTAAGCAGCCGTCTTCGCCGCGCCAGCCTTGCCGGCCTTCTTCTTGAGCCGCTCTCCGGTGATGCGAATGCCCTTTTGCTTGTACGGGTCGGGCGGACGCAGCCCGCGAATATTCGCTGTGACCTGTCCGACCAGCCCTTTGTCCGCTCCCGAAACCGTCACGCGCGTCTGCTTCTCGACGGCGATTTGAATCCCTTCCGGAATCGGAAATTCGATCGGATGCGAATAGCCGAGAGTGAAAATGACGTTCTTGCCTCTCACCTCGGCGCGGTAACCGACACCGACAATTTCGAGATCCTTCTTGAACCCTTCGGTGACGCCCCTTACGGCATTCGCCACAAGTGCTCGCGCCAGCCCATGCAGCGCGCGCTGCGACTCACTCTGCCGAGTCGCCACCAGCGTCCCGTCCTTCTGTTCGAACTTGATTTTGCCAGGAACCGATACGCGCATCTTGCCCTTCAGTCCTTGCACGTCAATCGCGTCCGCTGCAATCTGCACCTTCACGCCGGAGGGAACCGTGATCGGCTTTCGTCCAATTCGTGACATGGCTCTACCAGACCTCGCAAAGCAATTCGCCGCCAACGCCTTCCTTGCGCGCGGCGTGGCCCGTCATGATTCCCCGCGGCGTGGAAAGAATCGAAACGCCCATCCCGCCGACGACGGCTCGAATTTCATGCTTACCCACGTAGCGGCGGCAGCCTGGACGCGAAACGCGCTTCAGGCCCGTGAGGACGCTGCGCTTGTCCGACGTATAACGGAAAAACACGCGGAGGACTTTTCGCTTGTTCTCGTCCACCACTTTGTACGTCGAGAGGTAGCCCTCTTCCTTCAGAATCCGCGCGATTTCCACTTTCAATTTCGACGCCGGCAAATCCACGCGCGGGTGCCGCGCGCGAACCGCGTTGCGGATGCGCGTGAGCATGTCGGCTATGGGATCGGTGATCATCGATTCATCCTTACCAGCTGGCCTTCACTACGCCGGGGATTTCGCCCTTCAGCGCCAGTCCCCGGAAGCAGATGCGGCACATCTCGAATTTCCGCAAAAACCCGCGCGAGCGCCCGCAGATCCGGCATCGGTTGCGGACGCGAATCTTGTACTTCAGTTTCTTCTTCATCTTCGCGCATCGTGCGGTCGTCGCCATTCGTTCTCCTCTGATTCCCGTAAAACGGATCGTTCGCCCGGGTTATCCGCGCAGCGGAACGCCGAGCAGTTTCAACAGTTCGCGCCCTTCCTCGTCCGTTTGCGCTGAGGTCGTGAGCGTGATGTTCATGCCCTTGATCTTGTCCACTCGCGTGTAATCGATTTCGGGAAACACGAGTTGATCCTTCAGCCCCAGCGTGTAATTCCCGCGGCCGTCGAACGAATTCCCTGGCAGGCCTTTGAAGTCGCGGACGCGCGGCAACACGATGTTCGCGAGGCGGTCGAGGAATTCGTACATCCGCTCGCCGCGTAGCGTCACCATGCAACCGATGGGCATGCCTTTCCGAATCTTGAAATTCGCGATCGACTTCTTCGCGCGCGTGATTACGGGCTTCTGCCCCGTGATCTGGCCCAGCTCCTGCACAGCCACGTCGAGTAGCTTGATGTTTTGGCTCGCCTCGCCCATGCCGATGTTGACCGTGATTTTCTGCAGGCGCGGCACTGCCATCGTGTTCTTGTAACCGAAGCGCTTTGACAGCGCCGGCATAGCTTCTTTGCGGTATCGTTCGTGCAGACGGCTGATCATTTCTGTTCCTATCCTTCCAATGCTTGGCCGCATCGGCGGCAGGCACGCGAGCGCGTGCCGTCCGAAAGTGTCTTGTGCGCGACGCGCGTGTGCTTCCCGCACCCGGGGCAAATCACCAGCACATTCGAGATGTGAATCGGCCCTTCCTTCTCCAGAATTCCGCCGCGCACGTTCTTCGAAGGATTCGGCCGCGTGTGCCGCTTGATCATGTTCGCGTGCTCGACGGTCACCGACTGCTTCGCCGTATTCACCGACAGCACTTTGCCCGTCTTGCCCTTGTCGCGGCCGGTCATGATTTTCACTGTGTCGCCGTGGCGGATGCTGATCGACGCTGCCTTGGCTTCTGCCTCGCGGCGCATGGCTACCAGACCTCCGGCGCGAGCGAAATGATCTTCGTGAACTTCTTCTCCCGCAGCTCGCGCGCCACGGGCCCGAAGACGCGCGTGCCCACCGGCTCGCCCGCGTCGTTGATCAGCACGGCGGCGTTGTCATCGAAGCGGATGTACGTTCCGTCCTTCCGCCGCTCTTCTTTTCTCGTCCTAACCACCACTGCCTTCACCACGGTTCCCTTCTTAATCGTGCTGTCTGGCGCCGCTTCTTTCACGGCAGCCGTGACCACGTCGCCAAGGCCCGCCTTCAGTCCCGCATCGCCTCCTACGGGATGGATGGCTGTGAGCTGTCGCGCGCCGGAATTGTCGGCGACAGTCAGCCATGTCCGCATCTGCACCATTGTCGAGCTCCCTCGCTCCTGTGAACTCTATGCCACGCGCGCCGCGCGCGTGATCACTTCCGCCAGGCGCCACCGCTTCAGCTTCGAAAGCGGCCGGCTGGCGACGATGCGCACCGTGTCGCCTGCGCGCGCCTCGTTCTCTTCGTCGTGCGCGTAATACTTCTTGCTGCTTCGAATCACACGCTGATACGTGCGGTGTTGCACCGTGCGCGTCACTTTCACCACGATCGTCTTCTGCATCGCGGCGCTGGAAACCACGCCGATCAGTTCCTGCCGCGCGCCCCGCGTGTCCTGCGGCGCGCTTGCTGGCGCTTCACTTGGCATCTGCCGTCCTCGTCTTCGCGCTCGCGGTCTTTTCCGCGCCACCGTTCGCGCTCTGCTTCAATTCCATTTGGCGCATGATGGTTTTCACACGCGCGAGGTCTTTCTTCGCCTCGCGCATCTTCTTGACGCTCTCGGTCTGCCCGGTCGTCAACTGAAACCGCAGCCGGAATATCTGGTCGCCGAGCTCGCGCTCCTGGATTTCCAGCTCGTTCCGGTCCATCTCGCGGATTTTGTCGATTCGATGGGTCATCACAGCTCTCCCGTGCGCGTCACGAACTTCGTATGGATCGGCAGCTTCTGCGCCGCCAGGTCCATCGCCTCAGTCGCCGATGCCAGGTCGATCCCCGACATCTCAAACATGATGAGTCCCGGCTTGACGACAGCCACCCAGCGCTCTGGCGGCCCTTTGCCCTTGCCCATGCGTGTTTCGGCCGGCTTCTTGGTGAACGGTTTGTCCGGAAACACCCGAATCCACAGCTTTCCGCCGCGCTTGATGAAACGCGTGATCGCCACGCGCGCCGCCTCGATCTGCCGGTCCGTAATCCACGCCGGCTCGAGCGCCTTCAAACCGTATTCTCCGAACGCCAGCGCGGAGCCGCGCCACGCCTTGCCGCTGCGTCGCCCTCGCTGCTGTTTCCGGTACTTCACTTTTTTCGGCATCAACATGATTCAGTGTCCTTGGCCGCTTGCTGTCTCAAATCCGCCGGCTACGCATTTGCCGCTGCTGCTGCCGCTGCTGCGCGTTCTTCGGCGCGCTTGCGCTCTGGAGCGTTGTCGCCCTGATACACCCAGCATTTCACTCCGATGACGCCGTACGTAGTATTCGCCTGGGAAAACCCAAAATCGATGTCCGCGCGCAGCGTCTGCAACGGCAATCGCCCCTGCAGGTACCACTCCTTGCGCGCGATTTCTGCGCCGTTCAGTCGTCCTGCGACGCGCACTTTGATCCCCTTGCAGCCGAACCGCAGCGCCGAATCCACCGCCTTGCGCATCGCGCGGCGGAACGCCACGCGTTTTTCGAGCTGCAGCGCAATCGACTCCGCGACAAGTTGCGCATCCAGCTCTGGCCTGTGTACTTCCTGAATGTCAATGTGCACTTCGCGCTTTGTCCGCTTCTGCACTTCGCCCTTTAGCTTGTCGATTTCCGCGCCCTTCCGGCCAATGATGATTCCCGGCCGCGCAGTGAAGATCCGCACGACGAGCTTGTTCGCCGCCCGCTCGATGTCCACCGAACTGACACCGGCGGACTTCAGTTTGTCTTTCAGCTCGCGCCGCAGGACGACGTCTTCATGTAGCAAGTCCGCGTATTCCTTCGTCGCGAACCACCGCGACTTCCACGGCTTGTTGTAGCCCAGCCGGAACCCGTACGGATGCGTTTTCTGGCCCAATCTGCCCTCCTGCTACTTGCCCTTCTTCGATTTCTTCACGGGACGCTGCCGCGCGCGCTGTTCGAGCGCCTTGCGCGCCTTGCGGACCGCGCCCTTCACGCCCTTCGAAGCTTCGCGGTCCGCCGCTGCTGCCTTTGCGCGGTCCTCAGCGGCGCGTTCATGTTCGGATACGCCGACAACGATGTGGCTCATTCGCTTCTGGTAACGAAACGCACGGCCCATTGGCGCCGTGCGCAGCCGCTTTGCCCGCGGGCCGTCGTTGACAAAGCACCGCGTCACCCATAGCGTGTCCACGTCGAGCGATTCGCCCGCTTCGTCCGCCTTGTGCTCCGCATTCGCTATCGCGCTGTGGAGCACCTTCGAAATCTCGCGCGCCACGCGCTTTTTCGTGAATTGCAGCAACTGCAGGGCGTCCGCGGCGCGATGCCCGCGAATCTGGTCGATGACCAGCCGCGCCTTTTGCGGCGAGACGTGGATGTACTTCGCTGTCGCGACGCCTTCAATCGAGCTTTGCGCAAGTCCTTCGGGCATCTTCCGCTGTCCTTTGCCTTAGCCTTTCGACGGCGCTGCCGGAGCCGCTCCGCCACCGCCGCCAGCCGGTGCTGCGCTTCCCGCGGGAGCCGCCGCTCCGGGAACCGCGCCCGCAGCGGCGGCCGCCTTTTCGAGCGCCGCCTTCACCGCATGGCCTTTGAATTGCCGCGTAGGCGAAAATTCGCCCAGCTTGTGGCCGACCATCTGCTCCGTGATGTACACGGGAATGAATTTCTTCCCGTTGTGCACCGCGATCGTGTGACCCACCATGTCCGGCAGTATCGTCGAGCGCCGCGACCACGTCTTCACCACTTTTTTCTCGTTGCGCGCGTTCATCTCCTCGATCTTCTCGCGGAGCGGTTCGTCGATGAACGGGCCCTTCTTTACGGAACGTGGCATGGTTCCTCTATTCCTTCACCCGGCGCAGCTTCACCCACTGCGCCCGGCGCATCCGGCGGAAGCCCCGCACGGGACCCGGCACGCGATGCGAAAGCGGACAGAAGGGGCAAACGAACCGCGTGCCCTGTGCGTTCGGGATCTTTTCCACGATCACGGCCCAGCCTGCCTTGCACAGCCGGTACAGCACCTGCTCCGGCGGCGCAATCACGCGGACTTTGTGGACCGCACTTGCGGTCGGCCGGACGTGTTTGTGGGCGCGCGCGGCGCGTCCTGTTGCTCTTCGAGTTGTTCTTGTAGCGCTCATGGTTTGTCTCTCATTTTCCCGCCGCGCCGGGAACATGGTTTCTGTGTCTCCTTCTCTTTCTAAAAACTGACTACGGCTTTCGCCGCTGCACAATCAAACGATCCGAGGGCTTGCGCTTGCGCGTTTTCGCCCCCAAAGTCGGAAAACCCCAGGGCGTTTGCGGGTGGTTCCCCTTCACGCGGCCTTCTCCGCCGCCGTGCGGGTGATCCACCGGGTTCATCGCCACGCCGCGGACCGTCGGCCTCCGCCCGTGCCATCGTGTGCGCCCTGCCTTTCCATAACTCACGTTCTCGTGGTCCAAATTGCCCAGCTGGCCCACGGTCGCCATGCAATCGAGAGAAAATTTCCGCGTCTCGCCCGACGGTAATTTCACCAGAGCGATGTCGCCTTCCTTGCTCAGGAGCTGCGCCGCGCCTCCCGCCGAACGAACCACTTGTCCGCCCTTCCCGGGCGCGAGCTCCAGGTTGTGTACCATGGTGCCGGGCGGAATATGACGAATCGGCAGCGCGTTGCCGGGCAGGATGTCTGCGCCTTCGCCGTTCTGCACTGTCATGCCCACTTCGAGGCCAACCGGATGCAAGATGTACCGCTTCTCGCCGTCCGCGTAATGCAGCAGCGCGATCCGCGCCGAGCGGTTCGGGTCATACTCGATCGCGGCAACCTTGGCGGGGACGCCCGTTTTGTCCCGGCGAAAATCCACCACGCGATATTTCCGCTGGTGTCCGCCGCCGCGGTGCCAAATGGTCACTTCCCCGTGCGCGTTGCGCCCGCCCGTGCGCTTCTTTGACTCGACCAGCGATTTCTCGGGCTGCTCTTTCGTGATCTCGCTCTTGTCGAGCACGGTCAGGAATCGCCGCGCCGGCGTGTAGGGTTTGAATGTCTTCAGTGCCATTTTAATTGCCTCTTGCTTTCCAGCTCTGCTACACGTTCTCCGCGTACTCGATCATCTTTTCGCCCGGGGCCAGCTTCACGTACGCTTTCTTCCAGTCCCGGCGAAAACCTTCGGCGCGACCGCGCCGCCGCATCTTGCCGTGAAAGTTGGCGGTGCGGACTTCCTGCACTTTCACCTTGAACGCCTTCTGCACCGCTTCCTTGATCTGCGTCTTCGTCGCGTATGACGACACTTCGAACACGGCCGTGTGCTGGTTCTCTTTCACGCCCAGGCCCTTCTCCGTGATGATGGGCCGCCGGATGATTTGAAATGCGTGCTTGGACATCGCCTAGTCCTTCTTCCCTTTGGGCTTGGCCTTCGATTTCTTTTCCGCGGGCTTCTTCGCCGGTTTCTTTACGACGTGCGCTGCCGCATGCTTCGCTTCCGTCTTTTGCGCCGACTTCTCCGCCTTTTCCTTTTTCTCTGCGGTCGCCGCTGGCTTGATCTGCACCGGCTTCTCTGCGCCGCCGACGGCAGTTTCGCTCAAGCCTCGGCTCAGCTTCTCCGCAGCGTCGCGCGAGAGCACCAGCGCCTCGTGCCGCATCAGGTCGTACGGCTCAATCGCCGTCGCCCGCACCAGCTTCACGCCTTCCAGGTTCCGGCTTGCGCGTTCGAGATTCACGTTATCGGCCGCCGCCACAAGCAAAATCGTCCGGCTCGCTTCATCGAGCTTCGTCAACGTCTGACGGAACGGCTTCGTCTTGTGCGATTCGAGCTGCCAGTTCTCCACAACGGTCAATTTCTCGTCCGCGAGCTTCGACGACAGCGCCGAACGTAGCGCGCCGACAAAGACTTTCCGCGGCAGCCGGTAGTCGTAGCTGCGCGGCACTGGCCCGTGAACGGTGCCGCCATGACGCCACAGTGGCGAGCGAATCGAGCCGATGCGCGCGCGGCCGGTGCCCTTCTGCCTCCAGAGCTTTCTTCCCGCGCCGCTCACTTCGCTCTTCTGCTTCGTCTTGTGCGTGCCTGCGCGCTGCGCGGCCATGTAGTGCCGCACGGTCTCGTGCAGAACGTGCGGGTTCACCCGCGCGGCAAACACGTCGTCGGCCAATTCCAGCCTGCCGACCTTCTTGCCTTCCAGATTCTTCACGTCCACGACGGGCATATGCGTCTCGCTATTTCTCTTTTTTCGCCTTCTGAATGTAAATGTAAGCCCCGGCCGGCCCGGGCACGGCGCCGCGCACGAGGAGCAGATTCTCGTCCGCGTCGATCTTCACGACTTTCAAATTCTTCGAAGTCTTCCTCACATTCCCCATGTGCCCGGGAAAGTGCTGGTTCTTCCACACACGCGAAGGGAACGAACTCGCTCCGATTCCGCCCGGTGCGCGATGGAACATCGAGCCATGCGTGTTGTCGCCCCCGCGATAGTGCCAGCGCTTCACGCCGCCGGCGAACCCACGGCCTTTCGAAATCCCCGCGACGTCCACGAGCTCACCGACCGTGAACCGGTCCACCAGCACGCGGTCCCCGGCCTTCGTCTCGTCCTTCGACTCTTCAATCCTGAACTCGCCCAGGAGACGCATCGGCGCGACGCCGGCTTTCTTGAAATGCCCCGTCATCGCCTTGTTCACGCGCTGCGGTTTGATGAACTCGACCAGTCCCAGTTGCACCGCGTCGTAGCCGTGCTTGTCCCTCGTCCGCCGCTCGACGACCACGCACGGTCCCGCCTGCAGCACCGTGCACGGCACCGATGTGCCGTCGTCCGCGAACACCTGAGTCATCCCCAGTTTGATCCCGAGAATGCCGTTGACTCCCATTGCTCTCGCTCTCTCCCCTTACTTTGCCGCGTGCTCGCGCCCGAACGCCTTGATTTCCACGTCCACGCCCGGCGGCAGGTCCAGCTTCATCAACGCGTCCACTGTGTCCGGCGTCGGCCCGAGGATGTCAATCAGCCGCTTGTGCGTCCGCATTTCGAATTGCTCGCGCGATTTCTTGTCCACGTGCGGCGACCGCAGCACGGTCCAGCGGTTCACAACCGTCGGCAGCGGAATCGGTCCCGCGACGTCCGCGCCGGTGCGTCGCGCTGTTTCGACAATCTCCCGCGTGGACTGATCCAGAATGCGGTGGTCGTAAGCCTTCAAACGAATCCGAATTTTTTCTCCAGTGGGCATGGTCTACTCGGTTATCGCCGTCACGGCGCCGGCGCCCACCGTGTGGCCGCCTTCGCGGATCGCGAACCGCAATCCCTTCTCCAGCGCCACCGGCGTGATCAGCGCCACTTCCACGCTCACGTTGTCCCCCGGCATCACCATCTCCACTCCCGCCGGCAGCGCCACGTCTCCCGTCACGTCCGTCGTCCGAAAATAAAACTGCGGCCGGTACCCCGTGAAGAACGGCGTGTGCCTTCCCCCCTCTTCCTTCGTCAGCACGTACGCCTCC